>CAIVPR010000136.1 GCA_903907865.1 uncultured Acidobacteriia bacterium | reverse complement strand
CGTCGTCACCGCTTCGTATGACAACACCGCGCGGGTATGGGATGCGGAGACCGGCAAACCTCTGGGCAGCCCGCTCACCCACAACAACTCGGTCCATTCGGCGGCGTTCAGCCCGGACGGCCGGCGCGTCGTTACCGCTTCATATGACAAGACCGCGCGGGTATGGGATGCGGAGACCGGCAAACCTCTGGGCAGCCCGCTCACCCACAACAACTCGGTCCATTCGGCGGCGTTCAGCCCGGACGGCCAGCGCGTCGTCACCGCTTCGTCGGACAACACCGCAAGAATCTGGACCGTACTGATTGGCACCAATTCAACTGCTGATACCGCGTTGATGGCGGATTTTGCGGAGGCTTTGGGGGGATATCGGGTCAACGAGTTGGGGGCCTTGGTTCCGGTGGATGACCAGATTGCCTTGCTGGCGGCGATGCGGAAGCGGTTGGACCGGGCAGCGCACCCGACGGGGTCTTTGGTTTGGTATTTGCGGCGGGCTTTGGGGATGGAGTAGGGGGGATGGAGTAAGGGTGGGGGGATGATGCTTTCGTGGGGGGGGCCGCAGCGGCCATCCTTGACTGTAGGCGTCGGACGAAAGTTCGGCGAGGAAGGCGTCGGGTTCAGGGAGGGTGGGAGTGGCCGGTGAAGCCAGCCGCTACGGTTCGACCTTCAGGCGGTACATCATCCCCATGTCCTCGTGTTCGAGGATGTGGCAGTGGTAGACATAGTCGCCGGCGAAACCATCGAATCGGATGAGGACGCGCGTGGATTGTTTTGGATTACATCGCACCGTGTCCTTCCAGCCCTTTTCGAAGTCTTCCACCTCCGCCCGTTCGATGTCGCCGCCCGAAAGCACGGTATAGTTACGGGCATCCTTCGGCTCGGTGAGCTCGGCGGTCGCTCGGGAATGATCATCCACCACGGTCAACCAGGTTCGGCTCAGGACCCGAAACTGAACCAAGTGAATGTGCATGGGATGGGTGTCGGGAGTCACATTCAAGAACTCCCAGACCTCGAGGGCATTCTGGGTCGTCGAGACGGCCGGGGCGTCCTTCCACGACTGGCCGTTGATTTGGACGGAGGGGACGCGCATCCCCGCCAAGGTATCCATTGGCATCTGGTATTCCTCGAGCTTGAACCGCCGGAGCTTGAAGGTGACATCGCCGGCCTTCAACGTCTGCGGGTCCATCACGTGGAGCTTCACCTCGTCAATCGCTCTGTTGATCGCGGCGAAGGTGGAGGGCAGTGGAAAATGCGGCTTGACATCTGACAGCGGGTCGACACGCGGGGGCAATTGAATCGTCTTTGGATCAAACTTGCTGTCCGTTGCGTCCGGATGACCCGTGATGACGATCTTCAGAAGCTCGCAACAGAAGTTCTTCGGGTCATGGATGTTGAGGGGCTTATAGTCCCGGCTGGCGAAGTGATGGTCCCTCGGATCTCCCGAATAGGGAGCGGGGGCGTCGTTCCGGAGCAGCAGACTGTCGTTTTTGTGCAGTCCGCGAAGGTCCACCAAGAGATCCACGCGTTCGCCCGGCGCCAGCAGGAGGGGCGTCACTTCCGACGGCTGATCGAGAAACCCGCCTTCCGTCCCAATTACCCAGAAGGGGATGCAAGCCGTGTGGTCCGATTCGGAGGATAACGTCAAGTTGAAGAAACGCGTGTTGGCCCCATTGAGCAGGCGCAAACGGTAGATCCTCGGCGCGAGTTCCAATAGAGGCCAGATCTGACCGTTGACAACTGGGTGGTCACCAACGAATTCAGGTTGCGCTGCGACGGTTGACGGCTCGTTCTTGTCCTGGTGCGCCGGCGTTACGCTCACGGTTTGCTCGTAGTACAACCTAAGTTTCCGCTTTTTATCCTTGTGGAAGCTCTTGTCCTGAAGGATCAGGGGAATCTCCAGTTCACCAGCAGGCAGCACGGTGTCTTCGGCCGGGTCTCGAAGAATATAGGCTCCGAAGAGACCGGCATAGACGTTGAGGCGGGTCACGTCCATGGTGTGGTCGTGGTACCAGAGCGTGGCGGCCGGTTGATTGTTCGGGTAGTGAAAGATCCTGCCTTCGCCCGGGTGAAACACACTTTCCGGAAAGCCGTCCGATGTCCAGGGAACACGGGCTCCGTGCATGTGCACCTGATTGTGACTCTTGGTCATCATGTGATCCTCCTCCATACCTTGGCGAACGCCGAGGAGGAGAAGTTCCTTTAGGTTGTCGCTTCCAAGCGCGTTGAACCAAGTGATTTCGACGGGGACGCCTGGTTTGGCCACTATGAGTTCGCCGGGCGACTTTGGCCCGAAACTCCACATCGGAATGTCTTCGAGCCGCGGGTGAAAGGTGTGGGTGATGGGGCGCAAGGTGACGCGATAGTGCTCGGTTCCGTCAGCATCCGTCTGTGATGGTGCCGTGGCGGCCAACCTTACCAGTTTATTCGTGGGTAGCCACTTGTCTTTCGATGGGTCGAGTTGAAAAGACATTGATTCGTTCCTTTGCCCGCTAGGGTTTGAGTTGCCATTATACATGGTTTGGGCTGGCTGCGATTCAGCCGCTGTTGCGAGATGGTGGCGGACAGGCCGGATATGCGGGATCGTGTTTTTTCCGTGCTGATGCGGCGGGGCCATCGGGACCGGCTCTGCACCTGATCCTCGGTCGAATCGCCGACCTGCGGGATGCCCTCCGACGTCACGCCTACCAGCAGCTCAGGCGGCTGGCCTGTCTGCGCCACCTGGGCGAGTTGGTGGAGCAGTAGGGAAAACGGATGTTCGTACTGGAAGATTATCTGGAGCACGACTGTTTCGGGCCCAGACTCGGGGAGATGATCGCACGGAAGCACCACGAATCGTGAAGGCAGGGCTGGAAAGAGGGCTGGAAAGGTTGGAACGAGGCCATGAACAATGGCCGGCGCAAAGCTGCCCTGTTTCTTACCACGAGGCTCGTGGACACAAAAATCCGGCTCTGTCCCCGAAGCTGTCCAGCAGCACCTTGCCGGACTCAAACCGCCCGAACTGGACGCCCCAGATCTTCGCGTCCTGGCCGTCAACGCCCCCGAAGATCTGCTGACCTAACCCTATTGCCTATTCGAAGAATCCCGCGACCGGGACCGTGAAGCCGGGCAGGAGGGGCGTCGATAAGGAATCCGCAGTGTCCAGCGCGCGAATGCCCGCGCCAGTGTGGATCTCCACCGTACGAGATCTGGGATATACTTCCCACACCTCGGCCACTCCGTTCCGGAGGTAGGAACGGACCTTCCCGAGGCTTTCGGACGGGCGCCCGGTGGGGGAAATCACTTCGATTGCAATGTCGGGCGCGCCTGGTATGGAGATGCGGCTCCGGTCCAGAACGCGGGCCTTAACCGGGAGAAGCACCGCCACGTCGGGTCTAAGGCGGGCGGAGTCGGACATGGCGAATTCCACGTCGGGGTAGGCCCTGCCGCCTCGCGCGGCAAGGTACGCGCGGAGCGCAGTCAGGATTGCGAAGACAATATCCTGGTGCAATGGAGTTGCGCTGGACACGGCGATCAATTCCCCCTCAAGAAGCTCCCAGCGGCGTCCTTCCTCGTAAGGGAGGGCGTCGAACTCCAGTCCGGACATGGACAATGTCGCCGTCATGCAAGAAACTCCTGAGACCATTATGCATCGGGGGCACATTCCCAGCGCGGAATCGGCTAAACTTCTGGTATGGGCACCGCGACGCTCGTCAGCCAGCTGGAATACCTCGGGACCACGTACCACCCCGACTGCGACTACGCCGACGGCGTGCTGGAAGATCGAAACGCGGGCCAAAAAGACCACAGCCGGCTCCAGGGCGAGGTTTTCGCCTGGTTCCGCGAACGCCGCCGCGCGCTTCGCCTCGCAGCCTTTCCCGAGCAGCGCATCCGGGTCGCGCCGGGTCGCTACCGGATTCCGGACGTCTGCGTGGTGCAACTGCCCGTCCCCGACGAGCAGATCTTCACCGCGCCGCCTTACATCTGCATCGAGGTCATGTCCCCGGACGACAATTTTCGAGCGATGCAGGAACGCTTCGACGATTACTTGGACATGGGGGTGAGGAATGTCTGGGTTCTCGACCCCGAGACCCGCGACGCTTGGCAAGTGACCCCGTCGGGCCGGAAACCGGTGCGGGACGGGGTGCTTCGGACGACAGATGGGCTGGTTACGCTTCCGGTGGCGGAGTTGTTCAGCTTGGAGTAGGCGGAATTGGCGTTCCGCATCGGCGTACTGGAAGAACGTTAGCGCTAGAGGCAAGCGACCCTGTGGTATTACAAGAAATGTGTGTCTACCTGCGCTCATTTTCATTCTGATTGTTGGCTGGGCGACGGGGCCGGCGCTAGCAGCGACGGTCTCTGGAACAGTGACCGATGTGTCAGGCAATCCGATCAAAGATGCACGCGTTGACCACACAGGAAAACAGGTGATCGTCAGTCTACTGGTCGGGCCATCGGCTGATGAGGTGCGCACGGATAGTGATGGTCGGTTCACCGTTACTACAGCTGTGCCCGCGTTCGTAGTGCGGAAGCCTGGGTATATGAGCAGGCGGATTCTCGTCACAGGGGATGCCCAGATACAGGTCCGTTTGCAGCGGTCAACTGGCGAAACGCAGTGCAAGCAGTCTCCACCACCAAAAATTAAAACTAGGCAGGCAGGCGATGCGGATTATTCTGCAACGTGGTTTTACATTGAGACGAAGCTTGGGCCCAAAGGCGTTCTCAGCGGGAGTGGACCGTCGTACTCATGGGGCGCGCCGAGTAGTTCCAATGTATAGACTTCAATCGAGTATGCCGAGATCATGTACGAAAGTGGCATGATCGATGCTTGGGGCCATACGACGGACGGAAAATACTGGCGTTCGCGAAGTCAGTTTGGGTCCGCGGCTCAATACTGCAACGTCGATCGAGGCACTGCTGAGCAACTGAATTGTGTAATGGATGGCGTCACGCTGCGCTGAAGTTAGGCCCCACCCCTACCGCAAATTCCCCATCCAATACGGAACCCAAGCCGCCGCAATCAAAACATCAAACAACAGCGCCCGCCGATTCTCCGGCTCCCGCCAAGCCCGCACCGCAGCCCACACCCCGAACGCACCGAACACCACCACCGACACGAGAAACCAGTAATAGAAAGGCAGAAACGCGAACGGGTCCATCCTCCCGCCGGTCCGGCCTACAAGGAACATCACGATCAGCGTAAACGCCACCAACAATCGGAATACGAGTCTAGACATTGCGCGTACCCCGATTATCGCGTACCCCACTCCCACATGCCGAAGTTGGCGCTCTTGGAAACCGGATGTCCCGCCAACCGTGCCAGCAGCGTGACCTGCCCACGGTGGTGCGCGTCGTGGGCCTGCAGGTAGGCGACGAAGCTCGCCACGTCCGGCTTAAAGCCCTTGATCTTGCCGTCCGTCGCCAATGACCGCCGCAGCACCGCCTCCAACGCCCGCCAACTGGAGTCCAATGCGGCAATCGCGTCGTCCGGGCCGAACGCATCGCCCTCCAGCTTGGCCGGAAGCTCCGCAGCCTTGTCCACCGCCTTCAACCACATCAGGCGCACGTTGTGCATGTGGGCGATGATCGCGGCGGGGTTGCGACCCTTGCCGTCCGGGGTCGCGGCGCGCCAAGCCTCGGGCGGCAGGTTGCGGATCAGGTATTCGTTGATGCGGTTGTTGGTCGCGAACGCCGCCAACAGGGAATCTGCAAGCTGGAACGACATGGCACCTACCTCAAGCTTTCAAATTTCTCAATCGTTTCCACGATGGCCTCGCGGAGCGGCGTGCGCGGGATTTCGCCAATCGTCTCGACTAGTGCCGCGTCGCTCATCCGGTACGCCACGGGCACCTGCGGGCCCTGCACCGAAATTAGCGCCGCCGCGCCCGGCCGGATCTCGTCCAGCATGCCGCGCAGTTCCTCCATCCCGACCACTTCGCCCCGCAGGTTGAACACATGCGCCCCGGCTACCGGGCTCAACAGGCACTGGATGAAGATGTCGGCCACGTCGCGGACATACTGCAGGTCCATGAAGCCACTGAGCCGGATCTGGAACTTCTCGCGGTTGGCGACAGCGCGCATGGCGAGTGTGGGGTCGGCGGTGAGGCCGAAGTCGCGGCCGGGACCGAAGACGGTCCAAGGACGGAGGCCGATGCTCGAAATGCCGTCGGAGGTGAAGAAGTTGCGCGCGTTGCCCTCGTTTGCGGCCTTGAAAACGCCGTAGTGGGTGGCGGGTTTGACGGGCATGTCCTCGGTGAGGAGGCCGTCGCCGTACTCGTCGGTGGGGCCCCAGACGGCGGAGGAGCTGGCGTAGACGACGCGAACCTCGCGACCGGCGTCGCGGGCGGCTTCGAAGACATTGAGAGTCCCGATGACGTCGATCAGACCGCCTTCGACCGGATTCTTCTGGCAGAACGGCATCAAGACTGCGGCCAAATGGACGATGCGGGTGATCCCTTGGTCCTTCACCAGGGTCTTGACCATGGCCGTGTCCTCGATCCGCCCGACCCGGCGGTCCAATTTCGCCACGAAGCCGGGGCCGGAGATCATCTCCAGCCTCGCCAGCGAATCATTCACGTCGAGGGTGACCACCTCGCGGCCCTGTTCCACCAGCCGCTTCACCACCCAGGAACCAATGCAACCTTGCGCGCCCGTAACCAGTATCTTCATTCTTTGCCGGAACCACCAACACGCGATAATACCCTACAAGGACCAACCGCCATGGCATCGATCACGCCCCACCTCATCTGGGTTTGTTTTGTATCCGCCGCTTTAGGGCAGACTGCCGACTTGGCGATCATAAACGCCAAGATCCACACCGTGAACGCGGCCCATCCCGAGGCTTCCGCGATGGCGGTGAAGGCTGGCGTCATTGCGGCCGTCGGAGATGACGTCAAGAAGTGGATCGGGCCCGCGACCAAGGTGATCGACGCGCATGGAGCGGCGGTCCTGCCTGGGTTGATCGACTCCCACGGGCACGTCCGGGGGCTGGGTACGGCACTCGAAACATTGGACTTGCGGGGGATCCGGTCGGAAGCCGAGATTGCGGACAAGGTTCGGGCGGCAGCGGCGCAGGCCAAGCCCGGCGAGTGGATTCAGGGCCGCGCCTGGGACCAGAATCTCTTCCCTTCGAAGCAATTCCCAACCGCCGACAGCATCTCGAACGCCGCCCCGAACAACCCGGTCGCGCTGGTGCGGGTGGACGGGCACGCGGTCTGGGTCAACAAGAAGGCTATCGAGATGGCCGATCTGAATGCCGCGACCAAGGAGCCTGCGGGCGGGAAGATCATCAAGGACGCTGCGGGGAAGCCGACCGGGGTGCTGGTCGACAATGCGCGCCAACTGGTGGAACGCAAGATCCCCGCAGCCACGCCCGAGCAGGTGGAACGTCGAATCCTGAAAGCCCTCATGGCGTGCGCGGATTTGGGCATGACCTCGGTGCACGATGCGGGCGTCGGTGCCGACGACATCGCCGCTTACCGGTCGCTGGTGAAGAAGGGGCAACTGCCGATCCGGGTCTACGCCATGCTGGCGGGCCCCGGGCCGTATCTCGACGAATGGCTCGCCAAAGGCCCCGAGGTCGGCGATTTCCTGACTGTTCGCAGTATCAAGCTGGTGGCCGATGGCGCACTGGGCTCGCGCGGGGCGGCCATGATCGACCCGTATTCGGACGATCCGGCCAACCACGGGTTGCTGCGGTTGGACCGCTCCACGATCCGGGCGGTGGCTGAAAAGGCCGTGGCGAAGGGCTTCCAGGTCAACACCCACGCTATCGGGGATGCCGCCAACCGCGCCGCGCTCGAAGCCTATGGCGAGGCGCTGAAGGGCACCAACGACAAGCGGTTCCGCATCGAGCACGCCCAGATCGTCGCGCCGTCAGACTTCGCCAAGTTCAAGCAGTATTCGGTGATCGCGTCCGTCCAGGCCACGCACGCCACCAGCGACATGCCCTGGGCCGCGGACCGGATCGGGCCGGAGCGGATCAAGGGTGCCTACGCTTGGCAGACCTTCCTAAAGATGGGCATCCGCATCGCGAACGGATCGGATTTCCCGGTGGAGGACCCGAATCCGATTTGGGGCCTGTATTCTGCCATCACCCGCCGCGACCACGCCGGGAAGCCGCCGGCGGGCTGGTTCCCCGACCAGCGCCTGTCCCGCGCCGAGGCCCTCCGCAGTTGGACGTTGGACGGGGCGTACGCGGCGTTCGAGGAATCGAAGAAGGGGTCGCTCGAGGTGGGCAAGCTGGCCGATTTCATCATGCTCGACCAGGACCCGATGACGATGCCGGAAGCAGACATCTGGAAGGCGCGCGTGACGTTGACAGTGGTTGGAGGCAAGGTGGCCTATTCGCGATGAAGTTGCTCCTCGCGGCACTTCTGCTCGCGCAGTCCCCTCCCGCTCCCGCCCCGGCCCCGCAGGCGTTCCGCTTGGCCCCGGGCGACTACCGTTGGATCCCGTTCACCGTCCGGCATGTTCCCACAGAGGTGCAGTGCAGCTTCCGGGTACTGGAGGGCGGGCCGACGGTCCATGTGGAATTGCTGCCTATGGAGGAATTCCGCAGGTTCAGCCGGGACCGCGACCACAAGACCCTCGCGGTATCCCCCGATTCCACAAAGGGGGATTTCCGCCGCATCATCGGCGAAAAGGGACAGTACGCGGTGGTGGTCAAGAACCGCGCCGGGGCTGGCCCGGTCAAGGTGACACTGGACATTGCGACGGAATTGGAGCCGAACGCAGACGTGGTGGCGAAGGAACTGAACTCGCGCCAGCGCCTGGTGGTGATTTGCGTCAGCTTCCTGTTGTTCTTCGCGATGGTGGGCTTCTCGGGGATCAAGCTACTTCGGGCGTTGCCGAGAAGGCCGTTCTGACGGAATCCAAAAGATGCTAGTCTGAAGCATACAGATGTCTTCGGCAGCCATCTCGCTTCCGCCGCCGCTCATTGAGGGCGACCGCCTGAACGCGCGGCAGTTTCTCCATCGCTGGGAGGCGATGCCGGACCTGAAGCATGCCGAATTGATCGACGGAACAGTCCTGATGCCCTCTCCCGTAAGCAAAAACCATAGCAAATTCCACGGGGCACTCGGTGCTTGGCTCTGGTTCTATGCGGACATGACTCCCGGCTGCGAAATGGGCGTCGAGGGCACATGGGTCATGGGACCGGACGATGTGCCGCAACCCGACGCCTCGTTGCGAATCCTCCCGGCGTTCGGCGGGCAATCCCACGACACCGGGGACTACACCGGCGGGGCACCGGAATTAGTCGTTGAGGTCAGCGGGTCCAGTTCTGCGCGCGACCTGAGCACAAAGCTGGAACTGTACCGGCGGGTGGGCGTCCGAGAGTACGTGACCGTACTTCTCCAGTCGAGAAGGGTGGTCTGGCGCGAATTGGTGAACGGTTCCTACAAAGAAATAACGGTGGGGCCGGACGGGTACCTGCGGTCGCGCGTATTTCCCGGCCTCTGGCTCGATCCCGCTGCACTGTGGGACACTGGCCGCTCCTTGCGCCAAGCTGTGGAAGAGGGAACCAAATCGGAGGAACACGCCGGGTTTGTACGGTACCTGTCAAGATTGATGAGTGCCCTTCAGGAGGCTCGCACGGGAGGCTTAACTGCTTCGTCTCCGGACGACTTGCGGCGGGAGTTTGGCCTTGAAAAGGGCTGACATCGACCTTTCAGCCGTGGGCCTTAACCTGTCGGCTCGCTACCACTATCATTGATACATGCGCATGACCGGCGGCATGAGTCGCGGTGAAGGCCGGACGCATCGAAATACATACATGCACCCAGCTGCCCAGCCAGGGAAAGACCCCAAAACAGGGAAAGACGTCAAGAAAGCCCCGCCCTCCGAGCGCTTCAAGGCGCTGTGGCCGGACATCCGCGAACTGGTGATGCCGCGCCGCAAGCTGCTGATCACTGGTTTCCTGCTTATCCTCCTCAGTCGGCTCTGCGGGTTGGTGCTCCCGCTTTCGACGCGTTTCCTGATTGACGACGTGATCGGCAAACACAACGACGCGATGCTGATGAAGCTCGTCTTCGCGGTCATCGGTGCCACCGTCCTGCAGGGCGTCACGTCCTTCACGCTGTCGCAACTGCTGTCGATCGAAGGCCAGAAGGTCATCGCCCAGCTGCGCCGCAAGGTCCAACAACACATCGGGCGCCTCCCGATCACCTACTACGACGCCAACAAGACAGGCCAACTCGTCTCCCGCATCATGGCCGACGTGGAAGGCATCCGCAATCTGCTCGGCACTGGCTTGATTGAATTCTGCGGTGGCCTCTTCACCGCAACCATCTCCCTGTTCATCCTCCTGCGCATCAGCACCACGATGACATTGCTCGCCGGCACCATCGTCGTATGCTTCGGCGCAGTGATGAGCAAGGCGTTTTCCACCATTCGCCCCATTTTCCGCGAGCGCGGCAAGATCCAAGCCGAGGTGACCGGCCGCTTGACCGAATCCCTCGGCGGCGTGCGCGTCATCAAGGGCTACCACGCCGAGGACCGCGAGGCCGCAACCTTCGCCGCCGGTGTGCAGCGCCTCTTCGAAAACGTCCGGAAGAGTTTGACCGCGATGTCGGCCATGTCGCTTTCGGCCACCGTGCTGATGGGGATCGTCGGCGCGTTGGTGATGTACATGGGCACCAAGCAGATCTTCGCCGGCACCCTGACCCTTGGCGGCTACACGATGTTCGTGGCCTTCCTGGCCCTCCTCGTCGCCCCCGTCATCGGCATCGTCAACATCGGCACCCAGCTCACCGAAGCGTTGGCAGGCATGGAGCGCACCCGCGAAGTTCTCCGCGAGCGTCCCGAGGATGAGGACCCCGAGCGCGTCCGCGACATCGGCCCGATTGTGGGCGACGTAATGTTCGACCATGTGGAATTCTCCTACGAAACCGGCAAGATCGTCCTCAAGGGCATCTCGTTCGAGGCCAAGCCGGGGACGGTCACAGCTTTCGTGGGCCCGTCGGGTTCCGGCAAATCGACCGCCATCGGCCTGATCTCGGCCTTCTACAAGCCCACCTCGGGCAAAGTGCTGGTCGACGGCCAGAATCTGAGCGAGTTGAAACTCTCCAGCTACCGGTCGCAATTGGGCGTCGTGCTGCAGGAAACCTTCCTCTTCGACGGCTCCATCCGGGACAACGTCATGTTCTCGCGCCCCGACGCGACGGAGGAGCAGTTCCTCGAAGCGTGCCGCATCGCCCGCGTCGAAGAGTTTGCTGTGCGCCAGGAGAACGGCTACGACACCATCGTGGGCGAACGCGGCGTCAAGCTCTCGGGCGGCCAGCGCCAGCGGCTCTCGATCGCTCGAGCGATCCTGGCCGACCCGCGCATCCTGATTTTGGACGAAGCAACATCCAGCCTCGACTCCGAATCCGAGGCCATGATCCAGGCAGGCCTCTCGCACCTGATGCAGGGCCGGACAACCTTCGTCATCGCCCACAGGCTCTCCACCATCCGCCGCGCCGACCAAATTTTGGTCGTGGAAGCAGGCGAAATCGTGGAGCGCGGCACGCATCCCGAGCTCTTCGCGTTACAGGGACGTTACTGGGAGATGTACACCAGGCAGCACGAACTGGACGAAAATCTGTTCCTCGCGCCAGGCGAAGGCGACACAATTCCGGAGACGGTTCCGGCCGTGGCCGTCCGCGTCTAGTATCCTGATTCCATGCAGGTTTTGCAGGCGGGTCGTTTCAAATTGATTTTGTTGGAGATCGACCCCGCGACGATTTCGGCTGTAGCGCAGCAGGCGGGCTTCGAAGCTCGCATCAAGGATGCGCCGCGCACCATGGTGGTGGAACTGCTGGCCGGCAAGGACGTTCCGGTGCTCCTTTTCGACGCCGCCGACCCCGCCAACCTGGGCTGGTTCTCGCGCTGCCAGTTCTACGTGGACGGACGCACGGGCATGGTGATGCAGACGCCGATCCAGGTTGGGAACAAGCGCGACCGGTCGGGACGCAACATGGGGAACGGCTTGCGGGTGCGCATCGCGAAGGAGCTTCCCGCGTCTTTCCGGTTGCCCGGACGCCAAGCGCTCACGGAAAACGTCTTCTACATGATGTTCAACAACTTTCTGCAGGCGCTGACGAAGACGGGGGTCGCTGTTTGCGGCGGTCCGGCGGTGACGCCGCTGGCGGGACGCACGGAAGCGCCGGGCGTGCGTAACTAGGGTGCTTGGAAGGGGACTCCCAGCACCCCCGCCAACCGCCCCGCAATATCCTTGATCGAGAACTCCGGCAGCACCTCGTGCCGAACACCAGCCCCGCTCAGCACAAACACGGACCGGTACCGCATAGGCCAGTGCCCGTGGTTGCCGACCTCCTCCGGTTTCGCGAACAGCTCAGGGCCGATCCCGAACATCACACCTTCCGCAGCCTCGAACACCGCGGCCGGATTCTGCGGCAGCGTTGACGGGAACCGCCCGTACTCCGCCGACGGTATCTCGCGCCCGATCCCGTAGTCAGGATCAGCCCCCAACGCCTTCAACTCCCGCAACTTCTCCGCTGTCGCGGCATCCGGAGCCACCACGAACCCGCCCGACTGCACCACCCCCGGCACCACCTTCGCCAAGTTGACTAACCTGTCCACCCGCTCGAAGCCATGGTCGGAAACAACCGCAATCGCCCCACCCGCAGGCATGGCGCGGACAATCTCCCCGATCAACTCGTCCGTGCGCTCCACAATCGCCTTCGACTCCGCAGAGAATGGACCCGTCTCATGCTCTTCCGAATCCAGGTCCACCAGATGCACTACCAGCAGGTCCGGATGTCCGTGCCCCAGAATCCAAACGACGGCCTGCGTGCGCGTGCGGTCGTCCATCCACTCCTGCGGGAACGACGGGAAATCCTTGGCGATCCGTTCGACTAGATCAGGCGGATTCGCCTTCGCCGCGATCGACCGGGTGTCCATGGCCCCGCCCCGGCGCTTGGCGAACACCTCGGGAAGATTCCAGTCCACCGGTGCGTTCACGGTCACCGGCCAATTGACCGACGCCGTTTTCAGCCCGGCCGCGCGCGCAGCGCCCAGCAGTGTCGGGACCTTGATCTGCGAATAGTCCAGGTACTTCTCGCCCGGTGGCCGCCAGTTGGCAAGGATCCCGTGCCGCACCGGGTCGGCACCCGTCAGGATTGATGTGTGGGACGGCCAAGTAATCGTCGGCACCGCCCCGACCACCCCCGCCGACCACTGCCCATCCCGCATCAGGCGCCGCAAGTTGGGAATCTTTAGCCCCAATCTGTCGGCGTCGGCCAGGTAGCGGTTGTCGAGGCCGTCCACCGACACGACCACCAACGGCTGTTTCGCCACCAGCGGCGCAACGGCCAACACGAACGCAGCCAATCGTCGCATCAACCCCGCCCCAGCTTCAACAACCGCTCTCCCGCAGCTTCCAGCGTCTCGTACTTCTTGCAGAAGCAGAACCGCAGTTTCTGCGACCCCTCGCCGTTCGAGTGGTAGAAGCTCGACCCCGGCACCGCAGCCACTCCAATCTCCTTCACCAAATGCATCGCGAACTCCACATCATTCGGGAAGCCGAACACCGAAATGTCGGTCATCACGTAGTAGGCGCCGTTCGGGACGTGGCAATGGAAACCCGCAGCCCGCAGCATCTTCAGCGCCGCCTGCCTTCGACCGTCGTACTCCGCCGCCAACCCGTTGAAATACGAGTCCGGCAGATTCAACGCCATCACGCCCGCCTGCTGCAGCGGAGTTGCCGCGCCGACGGTCAGGAAATCGTGCACCTTGCGGATCGACGCCGTCAGGCCCTCGCTCGCGATCACCCAGCCCACGCGCCACCCGGTCACCGAAAAGGTCTTGCTCATGCTGTTGATCATGATCGTGCGGTCGGCCATGCCGGGCAGCGAGATCATCGGGACGTGTTCCAAGCCGCCATAGACGATGTGCTCGTAAATCTCGTCGGTGATGGCGAGCGCGTCGAACTCCTGGCAGAGTTCCGAGATCAATGTGAGTTCGGCACGCGAGAACACCTTGCCGGTCGGGTTGTTCGGCGTATTGATAATGATGGCCTTGGTGCGCGGGCTGAAGGCGGCGCGAAGTTCGGCGGGATCGATGCTCCAGTCTGGCGCGTGCAGCTTGACGAGCTTGCGGGTGGCACCGACCAGCAGCGTGTCGGGATGATAGTTTTCGTAGAACGGCTCGAACACCACGACTTCGTCGCCCGGGTCGGCGACCGCCAGCAGCGAGGCGACCATGCCCTCGGTGGCACCGCAGCAGACCGTGATGTGGCGCTCGGGGTCGAAATCGAGGGCGTAGGTGCGCCGGTACTTATCGGCAATGGCTTGGCGGAAGGGCTTAGTGCCCCAAGTAATAGGGTACTGATTGTGGTTGGCCTCGATTGCGTCGCACGCGGCCTTTTTAAGGTCGACCGGGGCGGCGAAATCGGGGAAACCCTGGGCCAGATTGACCGCCCCGTGCGCGATGGCCAGGCGGCTCATTTCGCGGATGACGGATTCGGTGAAGTCAGCGGTGCGGGCACTGCGGAAGGTCTTGGGCTCCAGGGCGATGGCCATGAAAACCATCGTCGCACGTGGACTCCGCCTGCACGCATCCTTCGTTGAAGACCGAAAAGGACGCTCTGCTGCCTTGCGGCTCGGTTCGACTCCCGTGAGTGGTGTACACTCTTCCTAAGTAAACGGAGACCCCATGACCCGCACCACGAAACTTCCACTTGCAACCCTGCTGGCACTTGAGACCCTGCTGGTCGCCTCGTCCCTGCAAGCCCAGAACCCGGCACCCGCCGCAGTCTTGAACCCGGCCAGCAACATTCCGGTCGGCCATTTCAATTGGGGGATTGCGCAAGGCTCCATCTTCGTTGTTTACCCGGCGTTCGACCAGACGGGCAAGATTGTGGGCGGAAGCCTCGGGCCAGCAACGATTGTCACGGCACCGTCGCTGCCGCTCGGGACCACGCTTTCCGGCACCTCGATCAAGGTCACTGTAGGAAGCGTCAGCGTGGACTGTCCGATGGTGTACACGTTGAAGTCGCAGGTTGCGGCGGTACTGCCGTCCACGACTCCGCTCGGAGCTGGAACCCTGACGGTAACATACAACGGGGCCAGCGGAAGCACACCGATCCGGGTGGTCGGGAGCAACTTCGGCATCTCGACCGTCGACGGAAGCGGCACGGGTGCCGCCGTGGTGACGTTCCCCAGCTACCAATTGGTCGACAGCACCCATTCTGCCAAGCCCGGCGATACGCTGGTGATTTGGGGAACAGGTTTGGGCGCGGCGAACAGCGACGCCAACATCGCCACGAACGGAGATCTGAAAACCAACATCACGGTATGGATCGGGGGTGTTGCGGCTCCGCTGCAATACCGCGGGCGCTCGGCGGGACCGGGATTGGACCAAATCAACGTGGTGGTACCGGACGGCGTATCGCCCGGGTGCAGCGTATCCCTGGTAATCCAGACGGGTGGGGCCCAATCACTCGTCCTGAGCAACACCACAAACATTCCTATCATGCCCGGCGGTGGCACGTGCTCGGATCCGGGGTTGACCGGAATCACTCCAGCGACCATCAGCGGGTTGTTGGCGAAGCCGACGGCCAGGCTGGCTGCACTGCAGTTCCAGCAGGACAACACCATCTCGGCTCCGACATTCAGCGCCTCGATTAACGCCATCTTCCTCAGCTTCACCCAGCAGCAGCTGGCTTCGCAGTTGCCAAAGCTGATCAACAACACCGACCCCTCGTTGGGGAGTTGCCAAGTAGCCCTCGTTGCGGGCAATCCCGGCGGCGGAGGAGGGGATTCCTTACCCAACGCGACCCAGTTGGACGCGGGTGCCAGCATTGTCTTTACCGCCCCTTCAGGGCCTGCATTGACGGCCACGGGAACCCCCCTGGTGAAAGGATTCTACGGAGCAACGCCGACGTCGGCGCTGTCAGGAGGCGCGTGGCAGGCGGCGAACGGAAAGGGCGGGGCAGATATCGCGCCGTTCTCTGTCGCGTTCCAACTCGCGCAGCCGGTTGCCTGGAGCAACAAGGCGGCTTCGATTGATCGGACCCAGAGCTACCTAGTCAAGTGGACTGGAGGGGACCCCAACGGTTACGTTCGGATTTCGGGTTCAACGGGCTTCGGCAATGGGACCGGTAGCAACGGGATCGCGACCTTCGTCTGCACGGCCCCCGCTGGGACCGGTCAGTTCACGATCCCGAATACGGTTCTCGGGAACCTGGGAAGCACGGGCACTTCCTTCGGATTCTTCGAGTTGCGGGGCCTGTCCACCACTCCGGTGGCGATTCCAACCATCGACTTGGCGTTCCTGTCCTGGGAGAACAGCACGCAGTATTCCCCGGCTTGGAAGTAGTCCTTCAATCACTACACCGGCACCGGCTCCCCTATGAGGAATAGTGGGAGCCGATGATCCATCGGAAAAGCTTGGCGGGGAGGAAGCGCTTCGCAAGCAGTCCGATGCGTTCGTGCCAGTGACCGACGGAGATGCGGTCCGGGGGCGAGGGGTCGGTGAGCATGCGTTCGACCGTCTGCGCGATCCGGTCCGCATCCACACCGCCGAGTTCATCTTGATCGTTGATCCTGAGCGCAACTTCGGCTGCAGGATAGGCATCGGAATTCATCAGTCCGCGGCGGTTCCCCGTCAGGCCGGTACGGACGCTGCCGGGTTCCACCAGTAGCACGCGCACGCCGTGGGGAGCCATTTCGTAGCGCAACGCCTGACAGAATCCAGACATCCCAAAGTGCGCCGCCGAGTACAGGGCTTGGTAGGGCAGCGCCACATGTGCCGCCAGCGAGGAAATATGGACGAAGCGGCTCGGGGCCGACTGCCGCAGGTAGGGGGCTGACGCGCGGGCGAGGTACACGGCCCCCATCAGATTGGTTTCGAGCTGGGCATGGACGAGGTCCAAGGGCGTTTCTTCCAGCGGTCCCCCAACCGCGACGCCAGCTGAGTTTACGACGGCATCCAAGCGTCCATGCTGGCCGACAATCTCCCGCAGCGCCCGGTCAATGGCAGCAGGATCGCGGATGTCAAGGACGCAGCCGGCCGTTCCCGACCGCGAGGCCCCGATGACGGTATGCCCGGCCTTACGCAGCCGTTCGACACACGCCGCCCCAATTCCGGAAGAAGCCCCAGTGACCAGGATGATCACTTGCCAGCCGCCCGTTTCAGCGCGAAACGCATGTTCACGGCCCCGAAACCGAGGCACAGCACGTTGACCAAGGCGTTCAGGGCTCCGCGCGACGGCACCGCAGTGTAGTTCCCTTCCCGGATGTTCATCATGGTGTCCAGAAAGCCGAGATAGAAGAGCGCGCCGCCTGCGATCGCGGTCAGGGCGTCTGCGCGGCGGTCGGCTTTGAGGAGCCACTGGCTTGCGAGGACGAAAGCCAGCGCGATAAAGAGGATGTCGGGCAGAAGGAAAGACCACTCGATGTCGGCAGCCTGGGCCGTGAGGTCGGAGTGGTCTTGCCAGAACGCGATCCAGTAGACGCAGAGAATTAGGGCGGCGATTCTCTGCGCCCAGGCAAGTCGGGTGGCTTCAGGCGTGGCCATCAGACCAGCTTACAGTCTTGCCAACGACCGCGGGTGGCAGCCCCAGCGGGGTCAAGATTTCCGTCCAATCCCTCAAAAAAACTATTGTGTGGAATTGGAACCTGCACTATACTCATCTTGGTACAACCCGCCACGTCCAGGCGGATTTGGGGAGAGATGATGGCCACATATACACGAAACAATGCTTGGAACAACGGCGGAACTTTTGACAATCATGACCTGCTCTGGTACGCCAAGGGCGTTGCCGCAATGATGGCGCTACCGCTTGACAACCCGAACAGCTGGTGGTTTTTCGCCGCGATTCATGGCGAGGAGATCGCTCTGACCGCATTTCCCGGCTGGGGATTCCTTCCTTCGCCACCGGCGGTTCCCACCACGCCGCTTCCGGCCCAGAACGTCAAGACCACGTATTGGAATCAATGCCAACATCAGAGCTGGTACTTTCCGCCGTGGCATCGCGGGTATCTGATCGCCCTGGAGAGCGAAATCCGAGCCGCGGTCATCAAGGCTGGCGGGCCGGCCACTTGGGCGTTGCCGTATTGGAACTATTTCGGTCCAAACAACCAGTACCAAATCCCGCCAGCCTTTACCGTTCGGACTCTGCCGGACGGCACACCCAATCCGCTGTTCGTCACCGCCCGCTACGGTCCCAACAGTGACGGAAACATCTTCATCCCCATCCCGCCCGTCTCCCAAGCCTGCATGAACAACGACTTGTACACCGGCACCGACGCGGCCACGCCGAGGCCCGGATTCGGCGGTCCGAAGACCGGCTTCTCGCATGGCGGCCGAACTTCAGGCAACTTGGAAAGCAACCCCCACAACCAAGTCCACGTGGACGTCGGCGGCAACGCTCCCACCGGCTCCGATTACGGCCTGATGAGCGACCCGGGCATCGCGGCCCTCGATCCGATCTTCTACATTCACCATGCCAACATCGACCGCATGTGGGCGGCATGGAACGCGGCGGGACACGCCAACCCGACCGACCCAAAGTGGCTAAACGGGCCGGCGGCATCCGGAGGGCGTAAATTCATCATGCCGATGGCAGTAGGCGCGGCCTTCCCGAACCCTTGGGTGTACACGCCCTCCGACGTCAACAGTCTCAGCAAGCTGAACTATACTTATGACAACTTGGTGCCAGCAGTTAAGGCGACTCCCGCCGCAAACCTCCTCACCCAGAGGTTGACGCGACTGGGAGCGGCACTGGCAGCACCGGCACCGGCAGGAGTTCCCATGGATAGCGGCGACAACTCAGAATTGGTGGGTGCCCACCAAGGCGCGCTCAGTATCACCAGCTCCGGTGCCCGAGCCACCGTGAAGCTTGATGGCGTTGTCCGCAAGAAGGTGGCGGCAAGTCTGACGGCAGCTTCGGTAGCCCATCCGCCGGACCACGCCTACCTCCAACTGGAAAACGTTCGCGGCACGCAGGATGCCCACAAGCTCTCGGTGTACATCAACGAACATCTGGCTGGGACCGTTGGCCTGTTCGGTCTCCGCACGGCGAGCCTGCAGGACGGTCCGCATGGCGGCGAGGGTCTGACCTTCGAGTTGGACATCACGCCGATCATCGACGCCCTGCACCTTGCTAACGGCCTCGACGTCGACTCCCTCGATGTGAGGATTGTCCCCAATCATGCGATCGCCGCCGGGACGAGTCTAACCGTCGGGCGCGTCAGCATCTACCGGCAGAGCTTCTAAATGCCGGGCAACGCGCGGAGGAGCATCGGGGTGCGCGCCCCGATACTCTTCATCAGCGCCATCGCGTGGATGATGCTCCTGGTGAACCCCGGGAGCATGATCGCGTTGATTCATTGCCCCGTGACCACGTCCTGGGCGTCACCAATGTCATTCAAGATGCTGGTTGAGATGAACCCCCTATCGTCCTTGGCGGAAGGGTGGGCGCTCATGCTGGTCGCGATGATGGCACCGACGTTGACAGCACCGGTCCGGTATATTCTGGAGCGCAGCTTCAAACGGCGTCGTGCACGCTCGGTCGCATTGTTCTTCATCGGCTACGGCGCGGTCTGGATGGTGGCGGGTGCCGTGCTGCTATCCACCGAGCTGCTGCTGAGCTTGCTCGCCCCGCGGTCTTTGCTGCCTGCGATCATGGTCGGCGTTGTTGCGTTCGTGTGGCAGTGCGCACCGGCAAAGCAGCGGTGTCTCAATCGCGGACACAACCACTATGCTCTCGCGGCGTTTGGGTTGGACGCGGACTTGGATGTCTTCCGCTTTGGGATGAAGCACGGCGTCTGGTGCGTCGGCTCCTGCTGGGCGCTCATGCTGTTCCCGATGTTGTTGCCGGTCGGGCACTTCGCCGGGATGGCCGCCGTGACTTTCCAGGTAGTCAGCGAACGTTTGGAACAACCCAGGCCCCCGGACTGGCGACTTCGCGGTCCCGTCAAGCTGGTTCGAATCCTTGTGCAACAAGCCAGGATGGGAATCCAAGGGACGATTACGGGTTCGGCCGTCTTGCCGACCGCATTGAATCCGAGGCGGTAGCCCTTCTTAAGGGACTCGCCCGGTGTTAGAAGGCTTGCTTGAACTAATTGCGGGCGGCTAACCAGAAAGCCAAGTGCTTGATCTGTTCGTTGATCCGGTCGCGGTCCGGGGCCTTCGGAAAGATCTCCAAGTACCGCCGGAAGGCCGCCATGGACTCCGCCATCCGTTCCAACTGAAGCAGTGCCACCCCCCGCTGCTTGTGTTCCTCGGCCAGATTCGGATCCGCCTCAAGCAGCAGGTCCACCAGCTTCAACGCCTTGGCGGGCTCCTTCTGCGTAAAGTAGACCTGCCGGAGGTTGTTGACCATGCGCATCGCGATGGAACGGCGGTCCACCGGTGCCAGCATCGCCGGAGTTAGCGACTCCATGCGCGCGAGCCGACAACAGTCCTCCTCGTCGATCAACATTCCACCATTGAAGGTATCGATGTAGGTCGAGTACTCGCCGTCGTCGAATTTCGCCACGAAGTGGCCCGGCAGGCCGATTCCGTAGACCTTCTTCGCCAAGCGGCGTCCGACTTCCATGTAGACCACGGCCAGCGAAATCGGCAATCCAAGCTTGGTTTCCAAGACCCGGTTCAGGAAGCTATTGTCGGCGTGGTAATAGTCTGCGTCGTTGCCACTCAGCCCGAGTTCCCCGAAGAGGTAGCGGTTCGCGGTTTCGACGAAATGGCGGCCGTCCGAGAGGTCCCAAGCCCTTTCGGCGATGGTGAAGGCGTGCCTGTCGAGTTCGGCCACCCAGTGGTCGGCGTCGAGATCGGGGTATTCCAATTTGGCGATTTCGAGCGCCGCGCGGTCCAGTTCAATGGACGACGGGCGCCGTCCCAACAAATCCAACAACGCCGCCCTGCTTGATGCCGACACGAAAAGAGAATAGCATCCGTCCAATGACCGCGCCTGATTCGGTACACTGGCATTTATGGTAATCGCGGTCGCGGCGGATCACGCCGGGTTTCCCTTGAAGCAAAAGGCGATGGAAGTCGTCCGGGAGCTGGGGCATGAAGTGATCGATTTAGGGACCTACTCGACGGAGCCAGTCGACTACCCGGATTACGCGGAAGCCGCTGGCAAAGCGGTGCGGTCCGGAGAGGCCGACCGGGCGATCCTCCTCTGCGGCAGTGGAATCGGTGCCTGCGTGGCGGCCAACAAACTGCACGGCGTGCGTGCGGGGACTTGTCACGACACGTTCTCGGCCCACCAGGGCGTCGAAGACGATGACATGAACGTGCTGTGCCTGGGTGCGCGCATCATCGGCCCGCTGCTGGTGCCGGAACTGATCCGCTCCTATTTGGGCGCGAAATTTTCCGGCGCGGAGCGGCACCAAAGGCGCCTGCGTAAAGTTCAAGCGCTTGAAAACGCTGGATAGGTTGCCAGCTCCGCCCGCCATACGGGGCAAAATGGTACAAACGAAGTAAGGTCCATTTTGCCATCTTCCGAAAAGGGCAGCCTAGCCCACCGCGATATCCGCACCACGCCGTTGCCGAACGGGTTGAAAGTTGTTACCGAAACCATGCCGCACGTGCGCTCGGTGTCCGTCGGCGCTTGGATCGGCACAGGCTCCAGACGCGAGACGCCGGAGAACAACGGGGTTTCCCACTTCATTGAACACATGCTGTTCAAGGGGACCACGACGCGCTCGGCGGAAGACATCGCCCGCTCTGTCGACTCCATCGGCGGCAATCTCGACGCCTTCACCGGCAAGGAGATGGTCTGCTTCAACACGAAGGCGCTCGACGAGCACCTGCACATCGCGATCGACATCCTTGGCGACCTGGTGCTGAATCCGCTCTTCCGCGACGAGGACATCGAAAAGGAAAAAGGCGTCGTTCTTGAGGAGATCAAGATGGACGCCGACAATCCGGACTACCTCGTCCACGAGACCTTCACCTCGAATTTCTGGAAGGGACACGCACTGGGCCGTCCGATCCTGGGCTCTCCCGAAACCGTCAAGGGTTTGAGCCGGGATCTGATCTCGGAATACTACCGCGACGTCTACACGCCGGAAAACCTGCTCGTCACCGCCGCCGGAAACCTGTCCCACGAACGGCTGGTGGACTTGGTGGCCAAGCGCTTCGAAAAGCTGCCCGCCTCCAAGCTTGTGCCGGTGGAAGAGCCGCCGACCACCCACGCCAAGATCACCCTCAAGAACAAGAAGGACTTGGAGCAGGTTCACGTCTGCCTCGGGGTGCCCTGCTTCCCGATTCCGCACGAAGACCGCTTCACCTGCTACATCCTGAATACGGTGCTCGGCGGAGGGATGAGTTCGCGCCTGTTCCAGAACATCCGGGAACGGCAGGGACTGGCGTATTCCGTGGGATCGGAATTGAACCCCTACACCGATACCGGCTGTCTGGCGGTTTATGCCGGCACGTCGGTCGAATCGGCCCGCCGGGTGGTGGATTCGGTGATGCAGGAGTTCCGCGACTTGAAGCAGAACATCGTGCCCGTAGAGGAATTGCGCCGCGCCAAGGACCACCTGAAGGGGTCCCTCATGCTCGGGCTCGAATCGACCTCCAGCCGCATGTCGAACTTGGCGCGCCAGCAGATGCATTTCGGGCGCTTCTTCTCGCTGGACGAACTCGTTGACAGCATCGAAAAGGTGACGGCGGAGGACGTGCAGCGCGTCGCCCGCATCTTCTTCCAGCCCGATTTGATTGCACTGACGATCCTCGGCAACCTGAAGGGCTTGAAGATCACCCGTCCCGACTTCGCCTGCTAGACCGCACGGTTCCCTTGCCGCCATGCACTTGGACGAATACCGCCGAAAACGCGACTTCTCCAAGACTCCCGAACCCGCACCGGGCGAGGTCGACGACCGCCCGCTGAGAGTAGGTCGATTCTTCGTTCAGCGCCACAACGCATCCCACCTGCACTACGATTTCCGCCTTGAAATTGGCGGGGTACTCAAGTCCTGGGCCGTGCCGAAGGGACCGACACTCGATCCGACAGCCAAGCCGTTTGCGGCTCTGGTGGAGGACCATCCCCTCGAGTACGGCAATTTCGAAGGCAATATTCCGGCGGGCAACTACGGTGGTGGCAGCGTGATGCTGTGGGACCGGGGCCATTTCGAGCTGATCGGGGAGGACGACGCCCCCGCGCAATTGGAACGCGGAGACCTGAAGTTTCGGCTGCACGGCGAGCGGCTCGGCGGCACCTGGGCCATCGTGCGGATGAAGACGAAGGGGGGCAAGGGGACCGAGTGGCTGCTGATCAAGAAGAAGGACGAGGCCTCGGTCGCAGGATGGGACCCCGAGCAACACGCCACCAGCATCTTGACCGGTCGGACTCAAGACCAGATTGCGGCGAACGCGGCACCGGTCAGCAAGGCCAAGGCACCTTCGAAGCTCGGCAAGGACCCGCTCCCGCCGTTCTTCGCCCCCATGGGCGCGAACATCACCGACAAGCTTCCGAAGGGGCCCGACTGGGTTTACGAGATCAAGTGGGACGGCGTCCGGGCGCTGGTTTACATCGACCACGGCAACCTTTCGATCTTGACGCGCAATAACAACCGCTGCGAACGCCAGTACCCGGAACTCCAAGTGCTACCCCACTACGTGGAAGCGCGGCAGGCGGTGCTGGACGGCGAAATCGTCGTGCTGGACGAAAAGGGCGTGTCGAAGTTCGAGCTGATCCAGCCTCGAATCCATACGTCGGACGGCCACTCGATCGCGCGTATGGCTGAGCGCCGTCCCGCGCTGTTTTACGCGTTCGACCTGGTGCACCTCGACGGCCACGACTTGCGCAAGTTGCCCATGTCGGAAAGGCGCGCGAAGCTGGCAGCCATCCTGAAGCCGTTCCCCCTGCTGCGGCTTTCCGAGACGTTTCCAGCGGAGGGCGACGAATTGCTGGAGGCCGCGCGCGCGACCGGCCTGGAGGGCTTGGTGGCCAAGCGACTCGCCAGCACCTACGAATCCAAGCGCAGCGCCGATTGGCTGAAGCTGAAGCTGGTCACCGAGCAGGAATTTGTGATCGCGGGCTGTACGCCGGGCGAGCGGGACACGTTCGGGTCGCTCGCAGTGGGCTATTACGACGACCAAGGGGCACTGGTCTATGCGGGCAACGTCGGGACAGGCTTCACGGAGAAGACATTGGCCGAACTCTGGGCCAAGCTGCAGCCGCTGGTGACAGACAAGAAGCCGTTCGCGCGCGGGGACAAGATCCCCAAGGGCACCATTTGGGTGGAACCGGTGCTGACCGCGCAACTGAAGTTCGCCAATTGGACAGGCGACGGGAAGTTGCGCGCTCCCGTGTACCTCGGGCTGCGCAATGACAAGCCGACGGCGGAGGTGGTGAGGGAGGCTTCCCCGCCCCCGCCGGTGGCCACGTCGTCGAAACTCACCAACCTCGACAAGATCTATTTCCCCGAGGACGGTTACACCAAGGGCGACCTGATCCAGTACTACGACACTTTGGCACCGCTGATAATACCGCACTTGAAAGACCGGCCACTGTCGTTGAAGCGGTATCCCAACGGCATCCACGGGGAATATTTCTTCCAGAAGAATACGCCGGACAACTACCCGTCGTGGCTGCGGACCGAGATCGTCGACAACACCCGCTACATCATCTGCAACGACAAGGCGACCCTGCTGTACCTCGCCAACCTCGGCTGCATCGACCAAAACCCGATGATGAGCCGGATCGGGTCGATCGAATCGCCGGACTTCATCCTGATGGATATCGATCCGTACCAGTGCGACTACGACAAGGTGGTGGAGGCTGCGCTGCTGGTCAAACGGAAGCTGGACGCGATCGGCCTCGCGGGGTATCCCAAGACGACCGGTGGCGACGGCATGCACGTCTACGTGCCGATCGAGCCTGTCTACACGTTTGAAATGGCGCGGTCATTCGCGGAGGTGATCGCGCGCCTGCTGGCCGCAGAGCATCCGAAGTTGTTCACGACTCCCCGCGCGGTGGAGAAGCGGGAGAAGGACCGGGTCTACTTCGACTGGATGCAGATTGCGAGCATCAAGACGATCTCGGCCCCGTACGTGGTGCGGGCGCATCCGGGGGCACCGGTGTCGACGCCGCTGGCCTGGGACGAGGTGAAACCGGGGCTGCGGCCGTCGCAGTTCACGATCAAGACGGCTCCGGCGCGGTTCGACAAGGTGGGGGACCTGTTCGCGGGGGTACTGAAGAAGCCCCAGCGGCTGGAAGATGCTTTTCAACGGCTGCAAACGCTCATCCGGACGTGACAAACGCATGGCAGGTGTGGGAAACTGGAAGAGATCGAGCGCGGTGAGGTGGCAGAGTGGTCGATTGCGGCAGTCTCGAAAACTGTTGAACCTTCACGGGTTCCGTGAGTTCGAATCTCACCCTCACCGCCATGATTTTCCTTCAAGAGCTCAATCCGACCTGTTTTCAACGCCGCCGGACGCGAGTCTGTTCATGACCCACGCAGAATTCCTGCATCAGGCGATTGCTGAGATAGCCGAGGAATTGCCCGGCTTCGACGCCCTCGATCCCGACAAGCAGCGGAGTCTGAGAGCGTTGGCGGAGCAGTACTTCCATGACGAGTTCATACCGCGCCTGGAGGGAATCATCAACATCCAGCGCTATGAAAGTGCCCTGTTGGAGAAAACCGCCGAAGACCGTGAATTCATCGACGACCAACGGGACTTCTTGAGGACGAGCATTATTAGAGCCCAGCGGGCTGCTTACGGTCACTTGACCGATCAATACAGCCGCTACTCTACCGCACCACGGGTCTGACCGATATCGCGTAGGTGGCACCGCGCCCAGCTGGAATTCCGCAATGAGGAATTGGGCCCACTGTTGCGACAGAAAGCCGGTAGGCCGCAGTTAGTGTAGTGCGGCAAGCCGATCAACGATTAACCAAGTCCTGACGGGCGCGCTCCCAATTTTCGCATTACCGACCACGGGATAGCGCTGGCCATCTTTGGAACCAACTCGGAATCCCCGAGCGGCAACCGCGTGTCGCTGCTCGACTCCCCCCGAACGAAGTCCCCACCCAGGTCACCTCCGAGCGTGCCGTCGCTCCAACCGACATGGCGTTAAACGTTTCGTCATTGTTCCGAAGGCGCGTTGTAACTTTTGAACCTACACCACGCGCTAGAATGGAATCCTTACCGGGGTGGCTCTATGTAAAAAGGTGAAAAGGTCCAAGGCTATGTCCTAGTCGAGGAAATTGTCGGCGGAGGGATGTCGGAAGTTTGGAGGGCCCGACACGTTGGCGACGACGCGCCGCGCTTTGCGATCAAATTTCTACGCAAGGACTCGATGGCGGACAACGACCTGCGGACGCGGTTTGTCCGCGAGTGCGAAGTGCATGTCGCGAAATTGGACCACGAGAATATCGTTCCCGCAATTGACTCGTTCAACGACCCGCCCGGGCTGGTGATGAAGTATGTCGAGGGACGCAATCTGGCGGAAGTCATGGCGTCCGAGCGCGCGTCCCTCACGGTCGAGCGTATCTTGGAGATCAGCAGGGGGGTGCTGTCGGCACTCCAGGCGGCCCATGATGCTGGCGTGTACCACCGGGACGTGAAGCCGCAGAACATCTTGATCGAACAGGGGACAGGCAGGCCGATCCTGATCGACTTCGGCATAGCGCTAGTTGAGGGCAAGGAGCGCCTGACACTGGGGGTCCAATACCTGACCCTGCAGTACGTCAGCCCGGAGCAACTCTCCCACGGGCTGATCGACGGTCGCGCCGACATCTACAGCTTCGGCTGCGTCCTGTACGAGATGATCAGCGGGGCCACGCCGTTCCAAAGGGAACCGGACCCGTCCCGAGCCCATCTGGAACTGGTTCCGAAGACGCCGACCAAACTCAATCCGCTTGCGCCCAAGGGACTGGACCGGGTCGTGATGACGTGCTTGGCAAAAGATCCGGAAGCGCGGTATTCTTCCTGCGCGGAGGTGATGGAAGCCTTGCTGCAAGCGGTTGGCAAAACCCAGCCGCACACTGCGGCGACTGGGCCGGCCGAAACCCAGCCCCGGCCTTTGCCGCCGACCATTCCCATTCCGACTCAACCTCCTTACACACCGCCCCAACCAACTTGGCCGCTGACGGAACGCATGCCGCAGACCGAACGCCCGCAATACACGGAGCGGAAGCAGGACGCGTCCGCGGCGGCCACTGGCGGTACCCGCCCGAACCGGAGTTGGCAGTTCCTGTTGGGATTCGCCGATTCCGCGCTTGTCGCAGCCTTGGCGGCGGCGCTTTGGTTGTACCTGACCCCGGTTACGACCCGTGTATATGGATCATCGTCGGTGGGCGACGATCTTGCCCCGGCCGTGTCCCTCGCTTTCCTCGAATCGAAGGGCCTGTCGCATGTTACGTGCGTCGATGTTGTGCGGCCTTATTCATACAAGGATAAGGACGGGAAGATGCAGGAGAAGCCCACCGAGAAGATGAAGGAGTGCGCCGGAGATTTCTCTTTGTTCCACCGTCGGCGCATGATCCAGATCTATCCGCCCTCAACCGGCGTGGCGTTCGAATGCCTCGCGGCCAAAACGTGCGATATCGGCATGGCCAGTCGGCGGGTCAAGTTGGACGAGGGCAAGACATACCCCGGTCTTGAGGATCTGTCCTCGCGGTCGTCCGAACACGTCATCGGGCTCGACGGCATCGCCATCGTAGTTCCAGAGTCGGCACCCGGTTTCTCCATGACAATTGGACCAGGTGCGTCATAACTTCTGCGCGGTCAGCCCCCGGACGGCGTATTGGTCGGCGCTGGGCGTGCCGTTGGCCGGTCCCATCCTGCCTGTGGTACGGAAAAGCCCGTCCGGCACGAGGGATTTCTTTATTGAGAAGGTCTGCGGTACCGACGCGGACCACAAGAAGGTGGAGTTGGCGAACGTGCCCGCCGGGTTCGCCTTGGAGGGTAGTCTGGACCTCGTCCGCAAAGTTGCGGCGACGCCTAGCTCCATCGGATTTGTGAGTTCCACCCTGACAACTGGTGTGCGGGTGGTCCCTCTGGCACCGACCAGCGACGTGCCCCCCGTGGTCCCAAACGAAAGCGCGATCACGACGGAGCGCTACCCCATTACGCGGCGCCTGTACCTCTGCAACAACGCCAACGTGTCCGCCGACGCACGCGAACTCTACGAATTCGCGGCCAGCGAGGCAGGCCAGCACGCGGCTGAAACCAAGGGGTTCGTCCCCCTGATCGCGAGCGCGCACGAATTCGGGGTTACCGATACGGAGCCGACAGCCCTCAGGCGCGCGGTCGAAGGGGCCAAGCAACTGGATCTGAGTTTCCACTTCGGGAGCGGCAGGGACGCGTTGGTTCTGGACAACTTCGCCCAGGACAACATCGACCGGGTGCGCAACTATGCCATCAAGAACCCGGGAACCCAATTTCTGGTGTTAGGCTTCGCGGACAACGTGAGGTCCAAGAGCAACTACGAGCTTTCGCTGGCTCGGGCACAGGCGGTGGCACGGCAGTTGGAGCAGGTTCTAGTCAAGCCGGTCTACGTGGAGGGTTTCGCGGAAGCGCTGCAGATTAACACCGCCAACAGCGAGGCGGCCCGGCAGGAAAACCGCCGGGCGGAGATCTGGGTCAAATAGCGAATCCGGGACAGAAACCGCGGCCGATCACACTCGGGCGGGCTTTGAGGACGGCTCCAAGTTCGGCCAAGTCGCTGGACCCGTCGATCCGAAAAGCCCATTGCGGCAGCGATGCCAATTCCCGGTATTGCCGACGGGTATGGTCCACCAGTTGCTGGCCGGCGGCGCTGGACATCTCGATACTTCGTGCGCCATCCTCAAAGAATAGCGTGGCGATTTCGATTCCATGGGCGTGGAGCTGTTCGGCGCACTCATGCACGTCGCGACGCCGGATCCGCGAATCCGCCAAACGCAGGCTGCCTCCAGCAACGGCTTGCCGTAGGTGCGCGTTGCGGCTTGCGTGTCGCGGAACCGCCGCGAGAACCGAGTGCCCGGGGGAGTCGCCCAGCACCACGAGAAGCTTGCGTGCGTCCTCACGCCAGCCGACATGCAATGCGGCATCCAGTCCCTCGGCGAGGGCGTCCACATAGTCACCGACGTTGGGCACCGGAATGGAGCTGAGAGTGGTAGTGATGTCAGCGGCTCGGAAAGGGCGCAACATGCGGGCGTCGGGAGCCGCGGGGTGGAGCGTCCAACTGTCGAAATCGGCAAACGCAGCGATTCCGCAGCGGATGTCTGTGCTTGACGGGGGAGTGCCTGACGTGGGGGTGCCGGACGCCGGATCGACGGGTGCCGACGCCATTGCACCCGGAATAGCGGCAAGCTTTTCGGCCAGCGCGGGCCACGCGGGGTCTCCGACCAGGCTGGTGAGCCCTACGCGTTCCGGGGCTGTTTGGCGGGTTGTGGCGTCGATCAGGAAGTACACGTCCAACATGTTGGCCCCGCTCGCCAGGATCGACGGCGCGGGGCGGACTTGGACGCCGGAGTACTGGGCCGATCGGCCAGTGCTTTCAACCCGCAGTTGTCCACCTTGGGTTTCGGACACCGCCACGCGCAGTATCTCCTGATCGGCAGTCACGATTTCGGCGACAAGCCGGATCTCGCCCTCCGAGCGGAAGACGAGTTGCAGGCCGCCGGCGCCGGGAAGGGACTGGATGTTCATGGCGGTCGGCAGTTCCAAGTGGAGGAGGCCCGGCGAACCGTTGTTGATATTCGTTATGTCAATGGTCAGTGGCGTTTCCATAGTAGTGTCGCGAGCACTCCGGCGATGAACCCAATCAGCGCAGCGATGGCCATCCGCACCCAGCCAGGGTGGAACGGACCTGCGGTCTCGCCTTCGGGACTCGGGTCCTCCGAGAGCGTCGAGTGTAGTTCTCGTGCAGCCATCCCGGCATCGTCGTCAGCGCCGACATCCTTACTCCCATCGGCAACGCCGATATCAGCGTCTTGGACTGCCGGCAAGATTCGAGCTTGGGGCCCGTGGATTAGTTGCCCCTCAGGTACGGGTTCAGTCGGCTCAGGATTTCCCTTGAGCAGGTCGCTCCATGCCCGCGCTTGTCGCGATTCGATCCATTCAATCACGGGTCCCGGCCTGCCCTGATCCGAGCCCGCCCCCCCGACCAGCGCTGCGTCTTGGAGATAATCACGGGCGCAGCAAATCCAATCCTCGAGAAATGGCTCGCTTGTATCCCAGTGCGGACTTTCCATCCACGCTATGGCCGCCTCCCGCAATTCCTGCGGCGAACAGCCGGTTTCATCTCTCCATCCGCCCCAAGACCCAGTTACCAGGAGCAGATTCACCGTCGCCGGCGCGTCCTCTCGCAGATAGTGATCGAAGCCGAACGCCTTCAACTTGGACCACCCGCACGTACTGCGGACCAGTTCGTCGACAGCAAGCGGGCGGAGCGTGTCCCAGCCCGGCGACCAGTTCCGGTTCAAAGCGAGTTCCACGAGCGTGGAGGGATGCATCCGCCGCAAATCCGGAGGGCCAATCAGCGAGCTCCATTTGAGGGGCAGCCCGCGCCATTCGGAGCGGAGATGGAGTTCGGAACCCAAGGGCGCATCCGACAGGTCGCAGGCGAGCTCGATCTCGACGTCCGAGGGAAGCCTGCGGTGGAGGAAGATGTGGTCTGCGCGATCCAGCCATTGCTCCCCGATCGTTTGGTACTTGGCCAGGCAGTCGCGAACGAACCTTCCATACTTTTCCGCTGCCGATGCCACTGCCTGCCCGTCGACCCGTTCCAAAAGGAAGTCGAGGACCACCATGTCCGTGCCTGAACGGACCAAGGACTCCACGGTATCACTCGGAACGGCGAGCAGATTTGCCCCGGCTTCGAGATAACGAATTGGGGTGCGCGTGAAGACCTTGGCGATGCAAGTCCGGCGAAAGGTGAGAGGCAAGCACCGTCGCGCGCATTCAACTTGGGTGAAGATGGTGGCTCCGGCACCGAATTCCCCTGGTTCCGCGGCAATGACGACCACGCGGCCGCTGGCGAAGGCTTGGAGAACGTGGCAAACCAAGCGCACCACATCACTCAGCAAACCTGCGGGCGGATTGTGACCCAGGAGTGAGAGCGGGGGCCGCTGGAACGGTTCCCGTTCAATCCGGATCTCCGGTTCCGAAGAAAGTTCACCAGGCGGTTCTGAAGCTATTGTTCGAACCCTGAACTCCACCTCGTCGATTTGGAGAAAAGACTTGGATTCGAGAGGCGTTCCAGCGACTAAATCCGACTCGGCGGCATCCAAATCGAGCCAAATTGGGGGCACGGTGTCGGTATTGGCTTCCGACGTCAGCGCAGTCTCCTCCCTTCATTTTTGCCCAGTTCGTTGCGCAAGAAGTCGAGGCCAGCCTCGCAGCGCCGCCGGAAGCGGATCAAGGGAATACCCATTGCCAAAGCGCCTTCCTCGTTGGTCAGGCCGGCGAAGTACTTGAGCTCCAGCGCGCGCGCGGATTCGGGCTGAATCGGCTCCAACAGCTTGAGAGCCTCGCTTATGTCCAGCGCGTCGGCGTCGGCGGAGGCCATGGATTCGCCGAGGGAGTTGAGCCGCGCGACATCCACCTTGTCGTGCTTCTTGGGCCGCTTCTTTGCCCTCGACATCCGGGAGTAGTCCACCAAGATCTTGCGCATGTTGCGGACGGCGATGCCCATCAGGTGCTGGCGGCTTTGGAGGATCCCCAGATCCTCCCGCGGCTTGTCGGGCGACTCCGCGTCCTGGGGGGCTAGGAGTCGCAGCCAAAGCAGGTTCACAAGCGCACTGCCGGTCATACCGAGCGTGTGGTCGCGACGCTCATTGGCCATAAGCCCTTTGGCCAAGTTGCGGAGCTCGGGGTAGATGCGCTCCATCAACTCGTTCCTAGCGACCATGTCCCCGTTACGGACGGCGGCGATCAGCGCGTCGGTATCGTCCAAGTTCAACGAGGCAAAGTCTTTGTGCATGAAGTCTTGGGGCATGAATCCTCCTTTGCGGTTCAAGGTTTGAGGGGGAATCTGGCGGAGGCGGTTGGACCTTCGCAGACAGTGAACTGGCGGCGGCATCTTGCCGTCGCGGACACGGCGTAGAGCTTGCCCCCGGCATCATACTCGTGGGTGACGGTCGGCTTTGTTGTGATCGCGCTCTTGCCGTCCCCGAAGCTCCACTTGAACTCGACGTTGGAACACTCGCTTTTTAGGTCCGCAGCGTCCAAATCGAGCGAGGTACCATTGCCTTCCGAAGCTTTGCCCTGCACCGTAAACGAGATTTCCTCCCCGCAGGGCTCGGTTTTCGCCTCCCCGTACCCGAGCCATCCGGCCCCACCTTCGGGCACGCAGGGCTTATCCAGCGTGCAGGCGGACAACTCATTGGCGAGAAACTGCTCGGGAGCCTTGTCTACGTTCCACTCCCGCGCCAATGCGTGGAGGTTCTGTTCCACTCTTCTGACCCGCTTGGGATCCTTGGGGCCGCTGTAAACGATGTGGGCCATCACGAAATCGTTTATGCCGATGAAGTCCAAGTCCGCCACCAGCACACCAAAATAGCCTTCTGGAAAGCAATGTACCCGTACGGCGGGGCCAAACGGGCGAGGAACTGGGCCTGAACCTGACAGGTTGCGGTTGAGGCGCGGATGGAGCAGACTGGTGGATGCGTGGGTGGCGGAAGTAGACCGTATAGCCAGTGGTGTCCAGAGCCCGATGGAAAGCCTGGTCCCAGGTTTCGCGCGCCAAACATTGGTTACAGCACGGCCATGCCGTGGCTGATTCCCTTCAAGAGAGTGCCCATTTTGCGCGACCTGGCCACCGCCCCGTGAAAGGGATGGTGCGGAGTGCCGAAAAACAATCGGCCGCCGGTTGAACCGGTTGGCGGCAAGGTCGAAGGCGCGGACCGGAAGGTCCGCAAACAGAAAGGGAAGCCGGCCGGTGCGCGCGACAAGCCGGTGCTGGAAGAAAACGCGGCGGGCATCGACGTCGGGGCGCGGGAGATCTACGTGGCTGTTCCGGCGGACCGGGACGACGAGCCTGTGAGGTCTTACGCCACATTCACCGGCGATTTGGCGGAGATGGCCAAGTGGCTGCTCGGCAGCGGCATCACCACCGCCGCGCTGGAGTCCACCGGCGTCTACTGGATTCCGGTTTACGACGCCTTGGAGGCCGCCGGAATCAGGGTCTGCCTGGTTGACGCGCGGGGTATGAGGAATGTGCCCGGCAAGCGGACGGACTGGCACGAATGCCAGTGGATCCAGTATCTGCACTCGGTCGGCCTGCTCCGCGCGGCGTTCCGTCCCGAGGCCGCCGTGCGCGCGGTCCGGACGGTGGCGCGGCATCGCGACGAACTCGTGGCGATGGCCAGCCAACATGTCCAGCACATGCAGAAGGCCATGACGCAGATGAACGTGCAACTGCACAACGTCATCAGCGACATCACCGGCCAGACCGGACTGGCCATCGTCGACGCCATTCTGGAAGGGCAGCGGGATCCGGCGAAGCTGGCCGAACTGCGGAACCCGCACATCAAGGCCAGCGTGGAAACCATCCGCAAGTCGCTGGAGGGCAACTGGAGGCCCGAACATCTTTTCACGCTGGGGCAGTCGCGGCGGATGTTCGGACTGTACCGCGAACAGGTCGCCGCCTGCGAGGCCGAGATTGAGAGGCTGGTCACCGGCTTCCCGCCGCGGGTGGATCCCGGCGTGAAACCCCCGCCACCGGACCGAAAGGCAAAAGCAGGAACAAAGGCGGCAGGGGGCTGTCCGGCAAAGGCAAGGCAAAGGGAGTCGGCAAGGTTGCCGAAACGGACGGGGAGGCTGGCTGGTTCGACTACCGGATGGAGTCGTACAAGCTTTTCGGGGTGGACCTGACGCAGATCGCAGGGTTGATGGCGATGGTGCTGACCCTGTTCTCCGAGGTGGGCCGCGACATGTCGAGATGGCCCACCGCAGCCCATTTCGTCTCGTGGCTGGGACTTTGTCCCGACAACGACATCAGCGGGGGGCAGGTACTTTGGCGGGGCCGCCGCAAGGTCAAGAACCGTGCCGGGCAGTTGTTCCGGTTGGCCGCGCATTCGCTGCACAACGATCCGTCGCCGCTGGGCGGGTACCTGAGGAGAATGAGGGTAAATTGGGCCCTGCCGGAGCCACCACGGCTACCGCGCACAAGATCGCAGTCATCTTCTACACCATGGTCAAGAACCAAGTGGAATACGACGCGACGCTCTGGGCCCAGCGCGACGCGTGCCGCGAGCAGCGCATCGACGCCGCACTCGAGCGCCAGGCAAGGAGGCGCGGAAAGGTGGTCGTCTTCCCCGACCAAGTCATCGGCCATCAAACGGCATCCTTCTAAATATTTGATTCCACAGGGTCGAAACATCAGTTCCTCAAGAGGCCACGGACTCAAGTTTACACGTGTAGCTGTTTTGACAGAGGGAATAGTAAACCCCAGCGATGTTCTTCTGGGTCCGATGGTAGCAGCGTTTGCCGTCGGCCTCATCGGAAACACGTAACAGTTCAGCCCCATGGATTGGCAGCCGAAGGTGCGGGGTGAAAAAAGTCTGAAAAAACTTCGCTTCGGACCTGGACTTTTGCCGCGGAACCTGGCAACCTGGATGTTTGGGGTGCGCCAACTGCCAGCAGCGGGG
>CAIVPR010000135.1 GCA_903907865.1 uncultured Acidobacteriia bacterium | reverse complement strand
CGGAACCATGCTTATCCTGGGGCATCCGCACCATTGTCGAAAGGGTTGTGACTGCCGCATGGCTCTCTCGCAGCTTACCTCCCAACTTGCCCCTCTGTCACAGAATTGTTCATTCCGGGTTCCCGGAGGCTCCGCTTATCCTGGCTAAGTCGGGGCACCGTTCTGCGCCCCGGTCAAGCCAAGAATGACTGCCCCACACAGCTACGGAACCGCCGCCAGACTTGCGCCTTGAGCGCGCGTGGCGGTGTTGACAGCGACCTTTTTGGTCGCGATCACCGAATGTCCGGCCGAGCATGATCACCCGGCCTCGGCAGTCCGGTTATGCCAAGCTGAAAGCCTGGCGCAGCCAAGAATGGCTGCCCTACACAGCAACGGAGCCGCAGCCAGAGTTGTTCGTTAGCACCGGGCGGATCGTTCACGGCTGCCTGATCCTAGAGACGGCAGTTGCCTGGGCTTCCGCGGAGAACACTCCCTTGCGGTCGTGGCTCGGCAACATGCTGATTCCGCAGAGCCGCCACCGCCACGCAACATCCAATCTCACGAAGAACAGGCGTCGACAGGATTGCGCGCGCCGCGAGGCTATCGCAAGGGGATTTCCACGACTTCCACCGTGTAGGGCGGGAGCGTGTGCTGCAACGCCTCGCCGTTCACCGTCAGCTTTGAGCGGACCGGCACAATGCGGGTCGGGTCGGTGATCGAATTCGTCGCCCAGGTCGTATTCGCCCGCAGCGTCTGCACCTGCGCCGTGTGCGCTCCCGCGCCGAGACCCTTCAGTTGGAGCGACACGGTCTGCGGGGTCGAAGACGCGTTGACCAGCTTCAGGCAGGCCTTCGATCCAGCGGTCGAGGTCGCGGAGTAGAAGAATCTCTCGCCGCCTCCAGTCAGGCTGGCGTCTGCGATGTGGTCCCCGAGGCAGCTGGCGAACATCACCTGTGTGTAGTAGGACGGCGAACCGTAGCTGCTGAGGGCGTCGTAGCCGATCAAGTCGCTGGTCCACTGCATGCCGCCGGGGTTCACGTTCACGAGCAGCGGGGCGTAGGCCGACATCACCACCAGATCGCTGTTCCGCTCGAGGCCGGTGAGGAAGGCGGCATCGCCGAGAGCCGAGCCGAAGTTCGGGGTCGGGGAACCTTCACGCGTTGCCCATTCGCCCACGAAGATCTTTGGACCGTTGCGGTCCACCGTATCGTAGTGCTTGGCCAGATCGAACATGCCCTGTTCGCGCTTGTAGTAATGGTCGTCGAGGACGTCGGGCTTCATGCCGGATATGGGCATGGTGGCGATGATTTCGAGGTTCGGGTACTTGGCCTTGATGGCCTTGTAGAACTGGGCGTAACGACCGTCGTAGGTCTTGGCCTTGTCGAAGTTGTCCTCGTTGCCGACCTCCACGTAATGGAGCGGAAACGGGGCGGGATGGCCGTCCTTGGCGCGCACCGCGCCCCACTTGCTGTCCGCCGGGCCGGTGACGTATTCGATTTCGTCCAAGGCTTCCTGCACGTAGGGGACGAGGTCGGGGCCGGGCTTCACCACTTCTCCGCCGAGCGAGTAGCCGCCGTAGACGGCCAGTAGCGGCTGCATCTTGAGGTCTTCGCACCAGTTGAGGAATTCGAGGAGGCCCATGCCGTCGGTGGAGTGGTAGGTCCAGGTGCCGGGGTGAGTCGGGCGGTCGACCAAGGGGCCGATCATCTTCTTCCAATCGAAGCGTGTGGCGATGGTGTTGCCTTCGAGGTAGTTGCCGCCGGGGAAGCGGAGGAACGAAGGGCGCATGGCGGCGAGCTTTTCCATGAGGTCGGCGCGGTTGCCATTGGCGCGGTCGTGGTAGGTCGGGGGGAAGAGGGAAACGAGTTGGAGCCAGAGAGTGGCTGGGCGGTCCAGGGTCATCTCCAAATGGTTCTGGGCCGACGCGGCGGCGGTGCCCGCATGGAGGGTGAATTTGTACTGCGTCCAAGCGGTTCCAGCGACGGAAACGGAGGTGTCGGCGAGCACCTTGCCGGACTGGTCGGCAACGAGCTGGATGCGCACAGGGAGGGGCGAATCCTTGTCGGCCTTGGCGAAGAAGGAGCCGACGAAGGTGTTGTTCGGCCTGACGGCCATGCCCCAGTAGCCTTCGTTCAGCAGGCCCGCGGGGTTGGCCGCGTCGGCGCGGGTGATTTCGAGCTTGAGGCTGTTGGTGAGTGCCGAGGATGGGCCCGTCTTGGAATCGAGGGTGATCTTGGCGGTGGCCGGGCCTTTTTCGACGACGAACCAGTTCAGGATACCGGTCCAGTCAGAGCGGAACGTCCGGTTGCGGATCAGTTCGGCGTAGAGGCCACCGTCGTAGGCATAGTTGATTTCCTCCGTCATGAGGCCGTAGAGCATCGGACTGACGGCGGCTTTGGGATGGCTGAGGTCGACCGTTAGATTGGCCGGGGCTTGGGCGTGGACGACCGCGCTGGCGGCGACGAGGACGGCGGGGAGCAGGTGAGTGCGACGGAGATTCATGTGGACCTAACTTAAGAGTGTATGTTGACCAAGGGGCCGGACGCGCGGCTCGGCAGAATGAGTACTCTACCGAGCCGCGATTTCATTGCCGCCGTCTACCAGGCGTCGCGATTCAAGGTGTTCACGCGGAAGTACGGCTTGTCCTTTTCAGCCGGATCCATGGTGAATTCCTGCGACGTCTTTTTGGGGTCGTAGTCGCGCCAAAGCCACGTCAGCGACTCCGGCAGGTCGAGCGCCGCCTGGGCACCACCGTGCGCCGCCGTGCCGAAGCGGAAGTGGAAGTCGTACTCGCGGGACTTCAGGGAGTTCGCCATCTGGATGTTCTGCATCGGCCACGATCCGTGCGTGTTCTCGAGGTCGTCCGCGCCGTCGCTCATCCACATGCGGATGTTGCGTTTCGGGTCTTTGCGGACCATGAACGGGAAGACGTTGCCGCCGTCGACATTCTCTTTGGACCGCCATTGGATCGACGTGAAACTGCCCACCGCCGAGTGCACGCGCGAGAACTTGTCCTGCATGAACCAGGCGGCGTCGAAGGCGCAAATGCCACCGGAAGATTCGCCCGCGATGGCGCGGCTATAGCCGTCCTGGCGGAGCTTCCACGTCTTTTCGACGTCGGGCAATACCTCCTCCATCAGGAAACGGGGATAGTGGTCGCTGACGGTGTCGTACTCGATGGAACGCATGGGACGGCCTTCCGCCGACGTGCCGGGCGCGATCATGACGTGCACCATCGGGGGCAGGAGGCCCTGGTGGACGAGGTTGTCGGTGACGGTTGTGAGGCGGAGGCCGCTGAATTCGCCGATGAGGCCTTGGCCGTCCTGCCAGACCATGAGGGGCGCGGGCACGTTGGGGTCGACACCGGCCGAGGCGTAGACCCAGTAGTCGTACTTCATGCCGTCGTAAATCTTGCTGGTCAGCGTGTGCTTCTCGCTGAGCTTGCCGTGCGGCACGCCGGGCTGGGGATAGGAGTCGGGATTGTAGCCGACCGCGTCGCCGCGGTTACCGAGAGGCTTGCCCGCCGCGTAGAACTGGTATTGGTGCAGGACCCCGGTGCGCATCTTGGTGAGCAGCATCCAGTGGGTAGGGTCCACCTGCGCGAGGGCCTTGGGGGGCTGGAGGTCGATCGACACGGTGACTGCGGATGGCGAGGTCGCGAGGAAAAGGTAGTCTTGGCCCCACACCGTAACCTGTGCGGGCGCTGTCATCTTTGCCACGCGCTGTTTCATGGCGGGGCTGTCGGGCCCCTTCCGGGCCGCGTCGATGCTTTCGGCGGGAGTCGGAGCCTGGGCGCAAAGGGTTGCGGCGAGTCCGAAACACGCAATCAATGTCTTCATAGTGGCCCAGTATATACCGCGCGGCCCCGGTCGGCATCGGGGCGTTCTTCAAGAGCTTTACATACCTTTGCGGCCATCCGCTTGCCTTTGCCGCCACAGGGACGGACAATCAACACAGCACACAAGCCGCTCATGCAGCTACCCGTGTGCTGTTTCCTGGAGACTCCCATGAAGAAGTCGGCCGCATTTGCCACCCTGACCCTTTCCGCTGCCCTGCTCGCAGCCCTCGCGACCGCCCAGAACCGCCCGGGTCCCCCGATCCGCCGCGCCGACTGGATCAAGTTCAACCCCGTCACTTCATTGACCGCCGAGACCTTTGCCCACCCGCCAGCCGCCGACCTTCCCTGGGTGCGCATGAATATGCCGGCCACAGCCGACCCCGCCGAACTCGCCGCCGAAGTCCGCGCCATGCCCAGTTACGGTATCGCCGGTCTCGAAATCGGCCAGGGCGCGTTTCCCAACAACGAACAACTGGTCGCCATCCTCAAGACCGCCAACGAGGTCGGCGTCAAGGTCAGCCTCAGCCATGGCCCCACCCAAAACCCGGTCGGCTATTCCATTGATGACGACCACGCCCGCAAGACCTTGGTGGTCGGCAAGGCGGTCGTGAACGCGGGCGAGTCCTTCGACGGCCACCTCCCGGCCCCGACACTCACCGCCGCCGGACGCAGCGGCTTTGGTGGACTGCCCCAACCCGGACGCGGTGCCGCCCCGGGCGGTCGTGGACCCGGCGGACCGGGCGGTGCGCCCGGTGGACCCGGTGGCGGTCGCGGTGGTGGACGCGGCGGTCCCCAAGCTACGCGCGCAACCCTGATCGCCCTTCTCGCCTACCGCTGCACCCAAACCCCTTGCCCCGCCACGGGACCCGCCGAACTCGACCGCGCCTCTCTGGTCGACCTCACCGCCACCGTCACCGGCAAGAACAACGCCGGAATCCTCGGCGGCACAAGCGCCGGCGACATCCGCTGGACCGCCCCGGCCTCCCCCGCCGGAGCCCAATGGCAACTGATCGCCTTCTGGGCCCGCGGCGTCTTCCCGCAGCCCGACCCCTTCAGCGACGAGGGCTACACCCAACTCATCCGCAGCATGGAAACCGGCCTCAGCCCCGAAGTCAAGGAACTCCTCAAGGCCAACGGCGGCGACATCTTCTACGACTCCCACTCCGTCGACCGCGGCAGTCCCGACGAACTCTGGACCAACAAACTGGCCGAGGAGTTCCGCGCCCGCCGCCAATACCCCCTCATCCCCAACCTCCCCGCGCTCTTCCAGGACATCTTCAGCTTCAACGACGGCAGCGCGCCCCGCGTCCGCAACGACCTCTACGCCGTCCGCGGCGACATCTGGATCGAAAAACAACTCGCCCCCCTCCGCGAATGGGTCCGCAAATACAACAACGTCCTCCGCGTCCAAGTGGAAGGCGAGGCGAGCATGACCACGCCCATCACCGACATGGTCCTCGCGACCGCCGCCGTTGACCGCCCCGAACACGAGAACTTGTTCGTCGGCGACGAGATCGACAACTACCTCCCCATGGCTTCGGCCAACCATGTGACCGGCAACCCGTGGTACTCCACCGAGTGCTGCGCCGCCCTTGGCCAAGCCTACGCCGAGACCTACCAGGACGCTGTCATCCGCATGCACCGCAGTTTCATCGGCGGTATCACCAAGCTCGTCTACCACGTCTACCCCTACCGCGACGCACCCACCGCCAAGTGGCCCGGCTACAACAACTTCGGCCAGGCCGGATTCTCCAACGCCTGGGGCATCCGCAATCCCTTCTGGATCGACACCCGCGCCTATAACGACTACATCGGTCGCCACCAACAGGCCCTCACCCAGGGCGACGCCAAGACCGATGTCGCCGTCTACATGCAGAACTACCTCTATCCGCCGTCGCAGGGCTACAAGTACCGCGCATGGGGCGACCTGAAGCTCTTCGAGGCCGGCTACACCCACGATTTCCTCAACCCCTCGATGCTGGCCCTACCCAACGCCACCGTGGCGGGCAACCGTCTCGCCCCCAACGGTCCGGCCTACAAGGCGTTCATCATCGACAGCGAACAGGGTCCCCCGACCGATCCCGTCAAGACCTCCATGCCCGTTGACGTCGCCCGCAAGATCCTCGGCTACGCCCGCGCCGGACTGCCCGTGATCGTTGTCGGCACGCCCCCCGACCGCACTCCAGGCAACACGCCCGACCAGGACCCGGCCCTCCGCTCCGTGATCGCGGAACTTCTGCGCGAGAAATCCGTTTCGCGGGTCGCGCACGAGTCCGACGTGCCCGCCAAGCTGCACGCCCTTGGCATCCGCCCTGCTGCGGAACCGGCCATGCGGTCGTCGATTCTCAGCATCCGTCGCAATGACGCCGCCACCCGCACCAACTACTACTTCTTCTACAATCAGGGCATCGTCAGCCCGCCCGACCAGCCCCGAACCCTGTTCGAACCCGCCACAGGCGAACCCGTCGAGCGTGAATTCAGCCTCGAAGGCAGCGGCCAGCCGTATCTGATGGATGCTTGGTCCGGCAAGATTACTCCGATCCTGAACTACACGGCCGCTGCGGGCCGGACAAATGTGAAGATCCACCTGTCACGTGACAATGGTCTTCTCTTGGCGATCAGCGACCAGCCGAACCGTTTCGGCACCGCCGCGCCCGCCGTCCATGTCGCCAAGACAACCGCTGACGGTGCCGGCCTGCGCGCCGGATCGGTTGTGATCCGCGCTTCCGCGACCGGAACGTACTCGACCACGCTCAGCAACGGTCGAACCGTCAGCAGCACGATTGCCGCCGTGCCCGCCGCCCTCAACCTCACCACCGCCAAATGGCACCTCTCCGCCGAGGATTGGCAGCCAGCCAACCCCTACGCCACGACGTTCGGACCCGCCGCTTCGCAAACCCGCAAGGAACGCGTCGAAGTGGACCTCGACGGCCTGAAGGCGTGGCCCGACATTCCGGCGCTGCAGAATGCTTCGGGCGTCGGGACCTACACCACGTCCTTCGACCTCCCCGCTACGTGGAACGCCAACAACGGGGCGATCCTCAGCCTCGGCGAGGTCTTCGATACCTTTACCGTGACGGTAAACGGACAGTTCGTGGCGCTCGACCAACTGAGCGCGGAAGGAGATATCGGTGCCAACCTGAAACCGGGGAGGAACACGATCACCGTGCGCGTCGCCACCACTTTGAATAACAGGCTGGCCAAGATCGATGAAGAAGTGGCGGCCCGGGGCTTGGTCCAACCCAACGGCTTGGTAGGGCCTGTCCGGCTCACCCCCTACGCAACGGCCGTGGTGGCGGCATCCGGGACTAAATAATGGGCCCGGTGGCGCTTCACTAACGCTGCAAGAATCAATCCCGCAACCACCCCCAAACCCGGTTCCGGCACCACCACGGTGTCAGCTGCGGCCACGTCCACCCGAGCCGCCGGTGACACCGTCGACCCGCTCGAAACCAGATCGGCTCCGGGGTCGAAGCTGTTGTCGTTCGGGCTTACCGAATACACGTCGTACGTGATGTTGATCACCCCGGACGTAAACGCCGCCACCGACGCCGCTCCGTCGATCGCAAAACTCCCCACGCCCGTGTGGTTCACCGGGTCGAACGTTTGCGTCACGCTCGCCGTGCCGGGGCCAGCGAACACAAACTGGTACCCGCTGATGAAATCCACAAACGCGCCGATGTCCGGGCTGCCCAAATACGCCGCCCCCGTCACCAGCGCATAGTCCGAGTCAGAATTGGCGAAGGTAAACCCCCAGCCAACTGTCGATCCCGCCGTCCCGCTGATCGGCCCGCCCACCGGATCCAGCGTGAAAGTCACATTCGCGCCAAACATCCCTGCCGGCACCAAGACCGCCAAAACCACCAACCTCTTCCACATCTTCCGAACTCCTTTGCACTAACCTTAGACCCTCTGTATCACCAGCCAGCAACCTCTTCGCAGCTCGCAACTGATTTCGTTGTGGGGCAGGATGGCATCCTGCGGCCGGGTCGCCGACACGGCCACGCGCCCTGAGGGCGCGGGTTGCCGATCCCCCCACCCCATCAATAAAACTGATTATTCAGCGTCGTCGACCCCGTATAACTCCCGCCGTTCGCCGAGAAGCTGATCTTCACCGTATACCGAGCCGTCGCCGAGCACGACCCGAAATTCACCACCGCCGTCGCCGCCCCTGTCGCCAGGGGGTTCACCGTCCCCACCGACAGCGGCAGCCCCGACACCACCGGCACCGCGCACGCCGTCCCGGCCGTCTGCGTGATCGCAATCCCCGTGATCTGCGTGCCCACCCCGATCCCGAGCCCGCTGTTCGACAGAGTGATCGTCCACGACCGCGCCGCCAGCGTCCCCGTCCGCGCCGTGATCGCCGCCGACAGCAGCGGCGCAATCGGGCTGAAGTTCGCCGTCACCACCGCCGGGCCCGACATCGTCAGGTTCTGCGGACTCGTCGTGCCCGTCAGCGCCCCCGAGAATCCCGCAAACTGGTACCCCAGGTTCGCCGACGCCGAGATCGACAGCGTCGTCCCCGCATTCACCCAGCCGCCCGCCGTTATCGTCCCCGCACCCGCCGGACTCACCGCCGTCGCCAGGTTGTACTGCGTCGTGTAATTCGCCGTATAGTTCGCCCCGCCCGCCGGAACCGTCACCGTCTGGCTCGCCGCGCCGCCCTGCGACCACGTCCCGAACACGTTCTGCGTCTGCGCGTTGCCCTGCACCGACGCCGCCGCCAGCGTGTGCGCCGTCCCCGCGTTCCATGTGAACGAATGCGGAGCCGTGTAGGCCACCCCGTCCACCGTCACCGTCAACCCCGACGGACTCGTATTCACCGTGACCGGCACCGGACCTGCCGACGGAACCACCACCGCGATGTCCTGGAACGGAGTCGGCTGGTCGCCCAGCACGTTGATATTGGACCTCGTCGCCAGGTTCTGGCCGGTCGGCATCGTCACCGCCAGCGTATACACGCCGACCGGTAGATCCGGGATGAAGTAGTTCCCGCTCCCGTCCGTCGTATCCTGTCCGACCACCGTCGAGCCCTGCATGGCCGCCACGGTTAGGCCCGACAGCAACCCGGTACCCGTCAGCTTTCCGCCCAGCGCCCCGACGAACGCCACCGTCGGCGCATCCACCAGCGCGTCCAAGTTGGTCTGTGTATTGTTCAACGTGTACAGCGTGTGCTGCCAATACAGCGCTTCCATGTCGATCAGGAAGCCGCGCCGGTCTGTCTGGACACTCCAGTAGCCGTCCGCTGTGCCGCCACCACCCGCGATCACCCCGAAATTCACGTCCAATTGGTTCGCAGTGAAAGCGCTCCCGTTGGCCGTGTTCGACGATCCCGTGATCCAGACGTTGTTCGGCGCTCCATCTTCACCCCGGACGTAAGGTTGCGCCGCCGACACCGTGAAGTTGTTCGCCTGGCCCAATCCTACATCTTGGACATGCACCCGCAGTTTCGCCGGTTTCCCGTCCACGATCAGTCGCGGCACCGTATACTGCACCGTCAAATGCGGCTGCGGCAGGACCGTGAACGTGATCGCGTTCGTCACCAGCGTATAGGTCTGGCCGCTCAGTGTGTAGCTGAACGTGGCCTGGGATTTGTACTGCGTCCCCTGGGAATTGCTCCCTCCGGCCCCGGCCTTGGGAATGATCTGCCAGTATACCTTGGCCGGTGCCGACAAAGTCCCGCCACTGGTGGCCCCGAATTGGTCGCTCCCCAGCACGAGGGTGAATTGGGACGACGCGTCGTTGCCCGCCGCATCCAAAAGGTTTACCGATGCATGCACATTGGAGATCGGCACGGCGGGTGCGATCCCGACCGTTCCGTTGAACGCCTGCCGTTCCAAGCCCAGCGTCTGGGGGAAATACCAGTCGCAGACCGTACATGTCGGAGGGGTCGGCGACGGCGGCCCGGGAGGCAGCACTGGAGGCAGTCCAGGGATACCGCTACCGCTACCGCAGTTGCCGAAGCACGGCACTGTCGGCGGGATCGGTGGAATCCAGTCGGGGCCCGGAGGTGTGCCGATACTGATCGGAACCGAGTACGCCTTGATCCCGTCCGGCCAACTCACAACCAGATCCACGTACAACGGTGTCCCCTGCGAGACAGTCTGATCACTGTACAGCAGCTTCTTCACCGCGTCCGACAACGTCCGGCCATTGCTGTCCGGCGTATCGATTCGGAACGACGAACTGTCCCCGCTTCCCGTGAATCCCGCCTTCGCGGGCTGGAAACTCGTGTGCCAGAACACCACGTTCGTCGAATCGTACACCGACGCGAATTCCGTACTGTCCGTCTTCCGCCGAGCATAGGCCACCAACTGCTGACCACCCATCACTTGGTCGATCGGATGCAGGAACGTCCCCGCATACGCCCGGCAATTAGACACCGTATGCACAAAGGACCCGTCCAGATACTGCAAATTGTTCGAGCCAACGCTTGCGTCGTGCAGGAAGTCGATTGAGCCCGTATAAACGTCCGGTGCGCCCCGGTACGATGCCGTGATGCTCGAACCCGTCGTCTGTACCGCCACGCTCCCGTTCGACTGCGCAAAATCATAGTCGCCTGAGATATTGATGCTCCCCAGACCCCGGCTCGCCAGATTTGCCCCCGTCGTCACCGTATAGGGAATCTGCACCGACTGCTTCGCCGCGACCGTCCCCACATTGCACGTGCTCGACCCGTTGCACATCGGCCCGCCAAACACAATCGTCAACTTCTGTCCGTTCGTCGTCCCGGCATCGATTTGCGACGCGTCCACCACCACGTTCCGCACCCCAATCGTCGGGTGCCCGTTCGTAATCGTCAGCGTCCGCGTCGAAGCCGTCCCCGCGCAGCCCGACAAATCCAGCCACGCCGGATCCGGCACCAACGCCGGTTTCGGCACCGTCTCCGAGTACTTCACGTGGATCGTCACCGTGTACTGGTCGCCAATCGTCGTCGGAGTCAGCACATAGCTCAGCGTCACCACCTGGAATGTCAGCGTCACGATCACCGGACTCGGCGCCCCCGCCGCCGCCATCGGCTTCATCCCGCCCGACTTCGCCTTCGCCAGCATCTCTGCCGCCTGCCGCAACGACGGCAGCAACTGCGCCCCGCCGCCCGCCGTCACCCGCACCGACCCCACCCCCGGATCATGCCCCGTCGCCGCCACCGTGTAGTAGTAGTCGCCCGCCGGCACCCCGTTGATCGTCACCGACCCGTCCGCCGCCGTCGCGCCCGTGTACTGCGCGGTCGCCCCGCCCGTGTAAGCAGTCTTCGGCACCAGCAGCACCGTCGCGCCAGCCACCACTTGCTGGATGTCGTTGTTCACTTGGAAGTAGGCCGTGCCCGTGGTCCCCGCCGTTACGTTCACCACCACCGTCGCGGCGATGGAGTTCCCCGGGCCATTCACACCTGGCGATGCCAGGTGGATTGGCACCGCATACGCCGCCACCGCCTGCCCCGCCGGCGGATTCGCCTCGATCTGGAACGTCTGGCTCTGACCCGTCGTCAGATTCCCCAGCGTCCCGTTCGCCACCGTCACCCAAGGCGTCGCCGCCGGAGTATCCAGAGTCACCACCGCCCCGGTCAACGGCAAATACCCGTCATTCCGCACCGAAAACTGCTGGCTCGCCTTCGCCCCTGGACTTACCCCCAAACTCGCCGCCGACGGCGACAGCACCGGAGCCGCCGACGCCGTGTGCAACCGCACCGTCACCGTCGCCACCCGCTGGTCCTTCGTCCCGCTCGTCGCATCCAGCCCCGACGCCGTGATCGTGAACACCGCCGCCGACGCTGGAGCCGTGCCCGCCGCCGCCGTCACCACCAAATTGAAACCAGCCGACCCGCCCGGATTCAGCGACGTAGGCACGCCCGCCAAACTCAGCGACCCCGTCACGCCCGCCACTCCATTGCCCGAAACCGAAACATTCAGCGCCCCCAGCGCCGCGTCGCCCAAGTTCCCCAACCCAAGCTGGACATTCTGCGCCGACCCCATCAACTGGTCCACCGACGCCACTGTCGGCGACACCTGCAATCCCAGCAGCCGCACCGTCTTCGAAGCTGAAATCGACGCCCCGCCCGACGATGCCGTCGCTTGCACCTGCACGACGCCCGCGTCGCCCGGCTGCGGCGAGTAGCTGGCCGCGTAACCGCCCGTCGCGCTGGTCGTCGTGCTCTGCGAATACGTCGCCCCGCCAATCGTCCACGTCACGATCACCGGCACGTTCGCCACGCCCGTTCCGTTCGGGGCCGTCACCCCGCCCAGAACGTTGATCGCCTGGCCGCCCGCATACACGGTCCGGTCCGGCGACACCGTCATCGCCGACAGCGGATTGCCTGTCCCAGTCAGCGCGACCGACATCGGCCCGGCCCCGGCATTGCTCGAAATCGTCACCGACCCCGTGTAGTTCGCCGCCGTCGTCGGCGCGAAGATCACGTCGAAAGTGGCCGTGGCATTGGGGGCCACCGTCAGCGGGAAGGCAGGCAGGTTCTGCAGCGAGAAGCCCGCCCCCGACGCCGAAATCCCCGACACCACCAGCGCATTCAACCCCGTACTGGTGAACGTGACCGTCTGCCGCGCCGTCGCCGTCAGCGACACGTTTCCGAACGCCACCGGACTCGGCGTCGCCGTCAGCGCATACAGTGCCTGTCCCGTCGCCGAGAACATGACCGGACTCCCGGTCAGCCCGACCGCAGTCGCCGTCACCGTGTTCGTTCCCGGCGTGGACCCGAGCGTTAAAGTCGTGGACGCCTGCCCCGACGCGTTCGTCGTCGCCGACGCCACCGACAGCGTTCCGCCACCCGAAGCCATCGCGAAACTCACCGTCACACCCGGAATCGGCACCCCGCCCGCTCCGGTCGCCGTAACCGTGAACGGAGTGGCCAAGGCCGTCCCGACCCCGCCCGTCTGCCCCGTCCCGCCAACAGCGGCTAGCGCTCCGACTGCCGTCGCTGTGAGGCTGATTGAATAGGAGAACGCCGGAGTGGTCGCTTGGACGGTCTGCGTTCCAGCCGTCGCGCCCACAGTCCAGTTGGCAGAGGCATTGCCGTTCGCATCCGTCACCACGACAGCCGAACCGCTCCCGTTAACCGTGCCATTGCCGCTGGTCGCCGTAAATGTGACCGCTGAGCCGACCACCGGATTCCCGCCTGAATCCGTGATGTTGGCGACAATTGGATTCGCCAGCGTATGGCCGATCGTTGCGGTTTGGTTGCTGCCGCTGAAAACTGCAAAGCTCGCTGGCTTGCACTGGCCCGCGCTCGCAGCCGCGTAGATCGCGTGGATTTCCGACGCTGAAAGTGCGCGATCGAACACCTGGGGCTCATCGATCAGGCCGGTGAAGAACCGGTTCCCTGGACCCGAGATGTACAGGGGGTAGATGCTATCAGTGTTCCACATTGCTTCGGAGCGAGATTGTTCCAAAACACCGTCAAAGTAGATTTCACGTGCTCCGTTGGCGCGCCGGACTGCCAAAACGTGATGGAATGTATTGTCGGCGCCAATCGATGTTGACGCGACTTGTGTCTTTGTAACGCCATCGAAGCCGCACGCGCCAGTTCCGCAATCGCTGGCGTAGAACTCAACCCTGTTATCCTCCCGAATCCTCAGTTCGTAGCCCTGATAGGGGTATATTTCACTGACCTTGCCAATGATGCGTTGAACCGATCCAGGTCGCGGCGAAGACTTGATCCATGCGCTCAAAGTGATCTCGCCGGAACCTAGTAGCAACGGTTGGTAACAGTTCAGCCCCGCGGATTGCCATGCGAAGGTGCCGGGCGAAAAAAGTCTGAAAAAACTTCGCTTCGGACCTGGACTTTTGGTGCGGAACCTGGCAACCTGGATGTTTGGGGTGCGCCAACTGCCAGCAACGGGG
>CAIVPR010000134.1 GCA_903907865.1 uncultured Acidobacteriia bacterium | reverse complement strand
CCCCGTTGCTGGCAGTTGGCGCACCCCAAACATCCAGGTTGCCAGGTTCCGCACCAAAAGTCCAGGTCCGAAGCGAAGTTTTTTCAGACTTTTTTCGCCCGGCACCTTCGCATGGCAATCCGCGGGGCTGAACTGTTACGCAAATCCTTTGGATGCCATGTTCGGATTGCGCAACGGCGCTGTTTTCGGGAACAGTTCAGGCAACGTGGAATATATGTCACGGAAACCCTTGACAACGCCGGGGGTGGGGCGTAGCATTCGTCTAGGGATGTTGTGCTGGGGCTGGATGGTCCGCACACCGTGCCAGTCGGGTGCGACGGGAGGACAATGTGGTCAAGCGCTTGGAAGTAAAAGGTGTGGCCATGGGCGGCGGCCCAAGGGGCGAGTGGATCCGTCTTGCTTTCGTCGTGGCGGCGCTCGCGTTGCCATCGGTCGCGTGGGCCCAAAAGAAACCTGCGCCACCCCCTGCCCCGCTGACTCCGGTGGAGACGATGCTGAAGACGCGCTTCCAAAATGGCTCGGTCCTCAAGGTTCGCGTGGATGGCATCTTGGGCGTACCTGTCACCTCGCCGTTCTCCGCACTCACCACTTTCAAGGATGGACGCGTGCATCCAGCGGGAACTCTACAGCTTTTGATCGTGCAGAAACAACCCCAACGATCACTGGGCGTCGGAGCGAGCGTGCGCCTCCAGGCAACTGGGATTGATATCAAACACGACAATTTTCAGTTCGCCATTGTCGAACTTGATTGCGGCGGCGACTGCTACAAGGCGGTCTTCGGATTTGTTTTCGGGAAGGGCACTCTTGCGACGATGGGCCCTGAACAAGTCTTTTCGGTCATCCAAGAGGTCTTCGTCGTCGACACTCCGGTCGACTCTTGCGTAGCAGGATCCGCAGGTACCCCGCCGTTGGGGAAATATATAAGCAAAGATGTCAGCCGCGATTACTTTGTACTTGCCGCCGATGGCACCTTTCGTCTGTTTCAGAGCGGGAAGAACTATGATGGAACCTATTCCTTCCAAGGTGACGTGCTAACAGTGCAAGGAAAGAAAATCAGGCGCTATGATCTGCGACTCATCTGCAACGCATTGGTTGGCCATGACGGATCCGTTTACGAGAGCGAGGCCCAATTGGCACAGCGGGCGGCATCCCTTTCGTCCGCCGCCGCAGCCCCCGCCGCCCCACCGGCGCTTGCGTCCATCGCCCCGCCTCCGCCGCCGCCGGACCAGCCTACGCCCAGCGTGTCCCTCGGACAGTCGAAGGAGGAAGTGGTGGCGGCCTTCGGGCAACCCACCCGGATCGCCAATCTCGGCAACAAACAGATTCTGTACTACGCGGACTTCAAAGTCACCCTGGTCGATGGCAAGGTCACCGACGTTCAGTAATGCGAGAAGGATGGACCGATGCGCCCAAATAGTTCCAACCGCCCCCACACCAACCGGTTTGCCGCGCTCCTGAGCCGCACGCTGGTATTGCTCGTCTGTGCGTTCCCGCTGGCATTTGCGGCCGACCAGAACGCCGACGAGAAGAAGAAGAAGCCAGCTCCCACCGCTGCACCAGCCAAGCCAGCGCCGCAGCCGCAAAGACCGGCTCCGCCGCCTTCCGCACCGCAGAGATCGGCACCTGCGGCGCAGCCCGCAAGGCAAACACCGCCTTCCGTGGTCCGCCCTCAGCAACCGACCCCGGGCAATCGTCCGGCCTACACGTCTCCGGTACCGGCGGGACGCCCATCTACAGTGCTCCGAACCAATCCACCATCCGCCAATCCAGCAGCCAACGCCGGTCGCGGTTTCGGGACTGCGTCCCTGCCGTCGGGAAACCATGCGGTGCGAGCGACAAACGGAACCGACGTGCGGCTGAGAGGCAACGGCCAGCGGGCCGAAATTGTCAGCCCGAGCCGGGGAATCGCGGTGCAGCACGGACTCGCGGGCGGTCGTCGCGTCCTCGTGGAACGGCCCGACCATTCGAGGGTGTTCGTCGAACGCAGAGGACAGGGCTATGTCCAGAGCGTGTATGCCCACAACGGGCGCGAGTTCGCCCACCGCACCTATGTTGTCAACGGTCAGTCCTATGACCGTTTCTACCGTCCGTACAGCTACCGCGGGATCTACCTCAACACGTATTCGCCGGTACTCTACTACCCGACGGGTTTTTACGGCTGGGCTTACAATCCCTGGATGTCGCCGGCACCTTACGCTTGGGGTTTTGCCGGGAGCCCGTGGTACGCATACTACGGCGGCTATTTCCGCCCGGAACCGATGTATCCGAACGCCTCTCTCTGGCTCGCCGATTACATGTTCTCGAACTCGCTGATGTCGGCCTACCAAGCTGGGGCGCCTCCGATGCCGGACAGTCAGGTGGCGGTGTCGCCCGAGGTGAAGCGGCTTGTAGCCGACGAGGTCCGTTGGCAGATTGCTCTTGAAAATAGCGAGGCACAGGCAAACGCGACAAGCCAGGAGATCGATCCGGGTTCGAGCGGAATCGTGCGCATGCTCGACGGCGACGCAAGCCATGTCTTCGTGGCCGGACGCGACTTTGACTTTGTGGGCACCGGGGGTGCGGAGTGCGCCGTTAGTGCGGGGGATGTCCTGCAACTTCAGGGGCGGCCCGACCAAGAGGCGACTGCGGCTCGCCTGATTGTGTTGTCCGGCAAGGGAGGCAGCGAATGCGCCAATGGAAGCGGCGTTTCCGTACCTTTGGCCGACCTGCAGGAGATGCAGAACCACATGCGGGAAACCATCGGCCAGGGTATGGGTGAATTGCAAAAGCAGCAGGGCAAGGGAGGATTGCCCGCGGCTCCCCCGTCGGCCACAGGCGCTCCGGTGAAGGCGGCTTTCGCGGAACTAGCACCGCCGCCCGATCCGACGGCGGATGCGCAGCTATCGCAACAGTTCCAAGCCGCGGACCAGTTGGAACGGGAGACGGCGGTGGAAAGCCAGAGTGGCGGGCCAACCGTCAGTCCAGTGCAGCCGAAAGAGATCTCCTTGGGCCAGACACAGGACGAAGTTACGGCCATCCTAGGCAACCCTTTGAGAGTAGCTAACCTCGGTGAGAAGAAGGCGCTGTTCTACAAGGACATGAAGGTCCTTTTGATTGATGGCAAAGTTGTCGATGTGCAATGAGGAGCCGTGTGCGCCGCTGCCGGCCACCTCACGCATGGTCCTGCGCCCGCTTGATCGGACTGCCGATGTAACTGGACAACTTAAAGGACAGCAATTCCGGCAGCGTTAAGATCTGCGGTGTTTCGGCAACAAACGACCGGTGGGTCAGTTCCGGCGGAGTCTTGGTAGTTCGGCCTGATAGGGCAGGCATTGCGCGACATCGGGGTGGACCCTGAGCATCCGGGGGCCAAGGCTCGTCCGGAAATCTTGGTTGCAGGTGCGTGTGTTTACCACCTGATCGCGAGTCGCGATAACGTTGCGGGACGAGTCGTTCGGGAACCTTGCCACTTCCTTCGCTATAGACGAACCGACGACGATGACATCGAGGTGGGCCGGGTTCTTCACGACGCGATGGACTTGATCAAGCACCTTCCGAAGGAGTACAGGCGCGCTTAGCCGGAGGTCGCGTCGGGCACGGGAACAGGAGAATGTAGCAGCCATGGCGTTGACCCGCGACTTCAAAGATACGATTCGGGCGCGCGTTCAACGCGACCCGAGATTTTGGCGGGAGCTGTTAAACGAAGGCATGGAATGCCTGCTGGACGGGGACTTGGAGACCGCCAAAACCATCTTGCGCGACTACATTCATGCGACAGTAGGATTCCAGCTTCGGTCATCCAATCGGTCCAAGTCACCGGATTGAATTGGGCAATCGTATCGCAGTATAACTGTTGGGCGATGCGATTCCCTGCACCGAGCCCGCAAGCCCGTCCGAATCGCCTCCTTTCAGCACGGTCTGGAATCCCTGCCCCTCTTCGCACCAATCCCGCGGCCAACTCAATATCGGCAGCTCTCCAGACACAGCGCCCGTCCAGCCGCGTTGAAGCTATTTCTGGACCTTGTTAGACGTGCCCACGCGGCTCGGGTGCTGAAAGCTGGATGGACACCGCCTTCGTGGCTCGTGCTTTGGCCTGCTCCATCAGACGTGCAAGCACTTCCGGGTCGGTGCGGACGACGTCGGCCCCAGGCGAACTCACCACTGTTCCGTCGCGAATCGCCCGCTCGAACTGCCGCTGGGTCTCCCTCCTTCCTTCCGCGCTCGCGTACCAATCCGCTTCCGCATCTTCAGAGGCGAACTCAAGCTTTTCGGGATTCAATTTACTCCTCATAGATCCTCCTGTCCTTGGACTTCATTGCGTCCGAGGCGACGGAACAAATGCCTCGGCCCCGAACGGAAAAGACAAGGTGCCGCAGATTGGCTTCTTCGACGCCCCTACTGCCCCCCCACCCGGTTCTGCACCACCTTCACGCTCGCCGATTGCCCCGCCTCGACCGTAACCGATTGCCCCGCCGGGTACCTCCGCATCCAATCCGGATTCGCGTACTCCACCAACTGGTTGTCGTCCCACGCACTTACCCGGTACTTGCCCGGAGCCAGCCCCTGGGCCGCAATTCGACCGTCCGAATTCACATGCACGAACCGCGCCGGGCGCCCCTCCATCTGGGTCAGCACCCAGGACTCGACGGGCTTGCCGTCCGCATCCTCCACCTGGATGTCCAACGCCCCCCCGTCGTCGCTCAGCAGCACCTCCAACGGTCCCGGAGGTCCGGCAATGGCCACATCCTGCGAAAGGAAATCGCGCCCCCCCAAGGTGGCGCTCTTGACGAAGAATTTGCCGGGCGGGAATGCGTTCAGCCGGTATGTGCCGGGAGTGACCGTCTCAATTGTAAACGCGCCGTCCTTGCCCCAGACCACGCGGACCCCGCCAACCGCGTCGGAGGACTCCAGACTCATGGCGAACGTGGGAACCGGAGTCGGGGCACCGGATTTCACCTCCATCCGCACCCTTCCGGGGATGCTGAGGGCGGGCTCAAGTTGCAGATTGACGCCGTCCACGTCGCTGCCGCCGACCTGCACGGGCATGCGCGCGCTCAATCGCGAACTGCCCTCGAAGTAGTCGCAGGTCGCCAAGTAGGACCCCGGCGTGACGCCCATGACGGCGAACGTGCCGTCCGGCATCAGCAGCGCCTGCCGCGGCGACGCTCCCATCCCCGATGGCATCCCCTGGCGGATGAGGGACAAGGACACCGATCTGCCCTTGGGAACGCCCGATAGGGTGCCGCGGACCTGCACCACCGAAACCCTGGGCAAATTGAAGTCGACCCGCGCCTCGCGGCCAGCCGGGAGGTCCATGCCGAGCATGCCGGGCTCGGGAAAGCCCGGATAGCAAGCTTCGCCCCCGGTCGCGGCATCGCCCGCCGTCCCCGGCAGGAACATGCCGCCGAAGGCCGCCGGAAAGGCGCAGACCACGTATTTACCGCTCGAAAGAGTGGGCACCCGGTACTCGCCCAAGTCGTTCGTGTTTGTGTTGCCCGACTGTTGGAAGGTCCGTTTTCCGTTCACGATCCGCGAGGTCAGCACGACGATCCGCGCGTTCAGGACCGGGTCTCCTTCTGGATCCAGCACCCGCCCGTTGACCACTACCTGCGGAGTGAGGCTGATCTTGAAGTCGTGTATCGGCGATCCCGAGACAAGTTTCATCAGGTTGACCCGGCTGAGCCCCGGCGTCTGGCCTTGGAGGAATCCGGTGCGCAGCGCCGTCAAAGTGGTCGGTCCGCAAGGAAGTCCGTCAAACCGCCACTGTCCCGTGGAGTTGCTGAGCACGACCCTCTGGGTACCGGATGACGATGCCAGAACTTGGGCCCGGATGATCGGCTGCCCGGTCACGGAATTCACGACAACGCCATCGGCCGCGCAATCGAACGACGTCGGCGGCGGCGGACCCTGGGCCCACAGGGTGGCGGAAAGACAATACAGGGCCAGAAAAAGTGCGAAGATCCGGGTTGGCACCACGACACGATTATGACGCAGGAGCACGGGCGGGCGTTTACGCTACTTGTCGAAAGTGATCGTCGTCTCGGCACCGAAACGCCGGTAGTCGTTGTATCGGATGGTCAGCTTCTCGCGCACCGGGCCTGATCGGAAGTGGAGGGTGTCGTCGGCAGAGGTTACAGTCGGGAACAAGTAGCCGTTGACAAGCTTCCGAGTGGTGGTGAAGCGGGGAAAGAGGTTCTCCTTCTTGCCGGTGATGATTTGCGGCACGGCTTGGCCCTCGCTGCGGAGCACGGAAAAATCCTCTTGGCGCACCCACAGCATGCCGTCGAAGAGGCGCTGGCCGGAGAGGATGTGCTTGGGCCGGATGCGGAGCACCCAGCAGTCGGTGCCCTCGACAGGCTCCTCGCCCTTGTAGTCGACATCGTAGTTCCAAAGCTGGTCCGAGGTCATGACGAACGGCTGGATGTCGCGGATGTCGGCGAAGTCCTCTGGGGTCATGACGAGGTCGCGCAGGTGGGACTGCGGCTGGCCGACGAAGCGCTCCGTGCGCTCGCCGGTGGGCGAAAAAATGACCTCGCGGGTTTCCGTGTACTCGCCCGCCTGCCGACCGCGCCCGTCGATTTCCTGCAACCGCACCGACTGCGTGTAGAAGTAGTGGCTGCGTTCCTCGGCGGTGGCCGTCTCGCGTGCGGCGACTCTTTTGGCGAGGTTCGACGGCGGTTCCGCCGCGCTTATTGCGCCCGTTCCCGCGGCAATCAACAATAGAACTGCTAGGACGGTCCGACTGCTACTTCCTTGCGGCCTGCTGTAGCTGTTCTGTGGGGAAGGTTGCCAACCTGGGGCGGGGTCGCCGACACCGCCACGCGACCTCGGGTCGCGCGTTCGATTGCCGTCCCTCCGCCGGTTGCCGGGGCACAGGTTTGCAGCTCTGGTCGCCGTTCCACGCAACGATAACCGCGCAGCCCGGTACCCCGGTAAGGGGTGGGTCGCGTTGGACCTAGCGGCACTGGCGTTTGCGCAATTCAAGAGATACCCGGCTTGACAGCCATTCCGAATCGCGGCCGCCTTTTTCGTGGAGTTTCCATTTTATCTCCCGCTGTCGACCGGGCAGCCGACGCCAAGATCGATGACTTCATGACCCGTCCCATGCTCGCTCACAGGGTGGCGAGAATCTGGTCCAACTGCTCGAACTGCTCGCCCGACCAACTTATACTCCCAGAGGCCATTGCATCGTCGAGGGGTTGTTTTGAGGGATAGAGTTCGTGGATAACGACGAGCGTCTCGCTACCCCTCTCTTCGAAAGTCACGGTGGTGACGGGCCCAGCCTCATCACCTTCGTCATTCGTCCAGACGAGGCGGGAGCCCGGAGTCACTTCGACGTACCTGCCAAAGAATGGCATAGGCTGCTCCGCGGAAGGGTGGCTAAACACGAAACGGTACGTGCCGTTCGTACGAACATCGGCCTCGCAGGAAAGGAAGGACGCTCCAAACGACTGCGGTACCCACCAGCGCTTGAGCAGTTCAGGTTTGGTCCACGCATCGAAGACAATATGCGCAGGACCGTTGAAGGTTCTAGTCACGACGAGTTCACGCTCGGACTTCCGCTCCACTGTCGTGGCGTACTTTGCGGGGTTTATTTCACTATCTTTTCTTTCGTACATCGGTTTTCTCCTTATGTTTAAATTCCTCGACAAGCTTGTCCAATTCATCGAAGCGAGCGGCCCAGTGCTGGCGGTACCTCTCGATCCATGCCGCCTCTTCTTCCATTGCGCGTAGGCCGAGCTTGCAGGTCCTCACGCGCCCGACCTTCTCTGTGGTGATGAGCCCCGCCTGCTCCAAGACGCCGACGTGCTTCTTCATGCCCGTTAGGGTCATGTGGAACTTCTCGGCAAGGTCCGTGATCGAAGCGTCCGCGCGTCCGAGTTGTTCCAGGACGCCGCGTCGGGTTGCATCCGACAGCGCGGCGAACGAAGCATCGAGAACCGCTTCCGAATACTGAACCATCTAGTTCAGTATACAGCGCGGATTGGCAGCTTGCAAGGGGGGGGGGCTGAACTCGCGCTGCCAACAAAAGTTGAAGCAGTTGCTGGCGCTCTGATCGGCCCAAGATGGCCATGGCGGTAAAGATCCGGTGATGGATAAAGTGCTTCGAAGGTTCTGAGACCCGTCACGAAGATAGCTGCCTCGACGATTGGTATCCTGACAACGAATGGCGCGCACAGGAGGAAAGGACCGGGGCCAGAGGTTCGCCGAGCGGCGAAATGGCGTAGCCGCGACAAGTTCACAAGACTTCCTGCATCTCTCGCATCTGCTTTTCGTGCACTCGAAGGAGTGCGCCGCACAATGCGCCGACGGCAATTGCTCGCGCTACACGTGGGCAGGTCTGCCTATGCTCCTTGCGGCTCTCCAAGCGTTCGTAGTTGAGTGCGAATTCCTTCTGAACTCTGCCCCGCCGTCTGGAAAACCACTCGACGTCAATTCGGATCAGTTCATCAAACGGTATGGGATAGACGGCGACCTGCTTAGGGATTTTGAGGACCTCCAAGAGTTGCGCAACGAGATCATCCATCCCAGCCACGCCCCGACGGGCATGCCGGATAACTGGCCACGCTATCTCGAGCGTGTCAAGACCCACGGACTGCTACAGAGCACGGGCGAGGCGCACGATTACGCTCTCCTCGACCAGATTGCGTCGCACCGCTTGTTCGCTTGGGCAGTGCAGGTCGTGAGCGCCATCTACGGACGTGTTATCGAACATATCCGGACAGCAGACCCATCACTCGGACACCTCGTGGTCGGACATCTGACGAGCTTTTCCCCGCCTCGGTTTGTCTGAAATCCTGCTGTACGTCAATCGCGGAATGCGCAAATTGATTGTGAATCGAACTGCCGCGACGACCTAAGCATTGTCGCGCTGCTCGCTGCTACCGCTAGCTGGCCCCAAAGGCCCGTCGATTGAAGGGCCGTTCGGGGCCGCGCCTTTGCCAATGCGTCCCTAGCGACTGGAAATGCCACCGGTCGCCAACCGCGGTCACAAACTATATTTCCAACCAAATCAATAACATCCATCATCCCGAGTTCGTTTTCACCGACCCCGCATGGCATACTCCACCTCGGAGGAACCCCTATGCTCTCAGAACGACAACTCGCCGCCAACCGGCAAAACACGCAAAAATCCACCGGCCCACGCATGCCCGAGGGCAAATCGGTCTGCGCCCCAAATGCACTGCCCTCGGTTGGTACGGGCCCCGACTTATCCCCCCAATGCACAACGCAGAAAAGCGCCAATCGTCAACACGCCAAACTCGCCGACGAAGTCCTGCTCGCCTGCGAGGACCGCAGGCAGTTCATCCGCCTCTCCCGGCGCTACCACCGCGAATTCCAACCCGTCGGCCACCTCGAAAAGTCCCTGGTCAACGACATGGTCGCCGCCTCTTGGCGGCGCGACCGCCTGGGCATCCTCGAAGCCCGCCTGATCGACCATTCCTACAACACGATTCCCGAGCCTCTCCTCCCCCAGCCGGACCCCGAAGCCGCGGCACCCCATCCCGATCACAGCCCCGTGGCCTTCCGCAATGCCCTCGGCTACCGTGAACTGGTCGACACCTCCAAAGTGCTGCCGCAGCTCTCGCGAGACGCAGCCCGCCACAACCGCGACTTCCACAAGGCCCTCGCCACCCTCCTCCGCCTCCGCGCGACACAAGCTGAGATCCAATCCCGACCGGAGTCCGAAGGAAGCCCCGAGGACCCCTACTACCAAGGCAGGTATGATCGTCCCGTTATCCCCCCGCCCGCCGATCCGCTAGGCACGGTGTCAGAAGGCTATTTGGGTCTGTTTGGCTCTGTTTCGGCCCCCGAACCACTCCAGACGGAGGCTCACAAACAACCAGAACGATCAACTGAATCAACAATTTGCGAGTGCGACCCGGTGGTAGCCGTACTAGTTTCCGTTAGAAGCGCAAGAGCCGCCGGACGCGGCGCAAGAGGCCGGAGGAACCACCCGTCCAGCCGCGTCCGGCGGCGTGACTTGCGCGAGTTCGTCAAAAGCGCAAGAGCCGCCGGACTTGGCGCAAGAGGCCACAGGAACCACCCGTCCAGCCGCGTCCGGCGGCGTGACTGGCGCGGGTTCCTCAAAAGCTCTTCGCATACCCACAGACCTTGTCTGGGCCGGCTTCGGGCAGCTGGTCGGATCAAGTCACAACGGACGTGGTCCAGCCCGGCGCGGGTCCGTCCGGGTTCCGGCCTTCTTGGAACGGAGGTGGAGCGTGCCGTCCACATCGGGCCCCGCGGAATGCCAGCCCAGCCTACAAGGAGCCTGAAATGAAGAAGCCACTGACACCTCGGGACACGCAGCCTCCGGCGGGCTCTTCTTCCGCTTCTTGCGCTGCAACCCTGTTGGCGGGATTCGGCGGCGGTTCGACGCCCCGAATTGTGGCGGTTCCGGCGGTAATCAACATCAGAAATGCTATGATGGCCCCGATGCCAGACTCGTCCGCGACCAAGCGGAAGGCTATTCCGCCGGGGTTGGGCTTGGGGTGGGTCGCGTTGGGCCTTGCGGCGCTGGTTTTTGTGCAATTCAAGGGGATACCCGCTTGGACGGCTATTCCGATCGCGGCCGCCTTTCTCGTCGAGTTCCCGTTCTATCTCTCACCGTCGGCCGAGTGGTCGCGCATCCGCAACCCGTGGCTGCTGGCCGGGTCCTGCCTGTTGCCGTACCTCGTCTATTCGGTACCGACAGGGTTGTTCCGAGTAGAGTCGTTGGCCCTGCTGGCAGGGTTGGCGCTGCTCCTTTCGATGTGGTTCCGCGTTCAGCCCAAGGGCTGGCTGACGGATTACCTCTATTTGGCGCTGGTGGCGGCGGTGCTGCTGTCCAAAGTCTTCGACCAGATCTATCCCACGCCGATCCCGAAACTGGGCGTTTCCACGCTCGGTCACCTGATGCTGATCCGGACCTCTGCGACCGCCCTGCTGGTCCTGCGGGGTGGCATCACCGCCGAGTACCGCTTCCTGCCCACCTGGCGCGAGTGGCGCAACGGCGTGAAGTGGTCGCTACCAATGGCCGCGACCTCGCTAATCGCCCTTCGGCTCCTGGGGCTCTGGACCCCGAAGGCGCATCCGAATCTCTGGGCGGCCGTCCCGCAGTTTCTCGGCATCCTCTGGGTGGTGACGCTTTCCGAGGAGTTCATCTTCCGCGGCGTGTTGCAGAACTGGTTGGAGGAAGCCACCCGCAACCGTTGGGCCGCGCTGGCCGTCACGTCCATTGTGTTCGGATCGGCGCACCTAGGTTTCCACGGGGCCTTCCCGAACTGGCGGTTTGCGATTGTCGCCACGGTGTTCGGGCTGTGGTGCGGCTTGGCGTGGCGGGAGTCCCGCAGCGTGCCGACCAGCATGGTGGCGCACGCGATTGCGGCAACGTTGTACAGGGTGTTCTTTTAGCACACGAGCCGCGATCGACATTCGCCTACAGGACCAGACGGAGTTGACGGACGCGGCTGGCCGTGTGCGATTTAGGAAAAGACCAAGAAATGACAAGATTTCAAGTATTGGGTTTGGTGGCGGGTGCGTTGTTCACCTCAGGAATCGCCGCGGCGGAGCCCGCGCGCTACATCGTCGTGCTGGACGCGAAACCAACAGCGGCGCACCGCTCGATGATGTTGGCGCACAAGGCGTCAGTCCGCGGGGAGTCGAGCCGCCTGCTGAACGCGTTGTACGTGTCGGTGGAGCCGGGCGACGTGGCCGAATTGGGCAAGCAGCCGGGCGTCCGGTACGTTGTGCGCGACCGCGAATACCTGCCCACGCTGGACCGCGCCGTCCAGTTGGTGAATGTCCCGGCGGCATGGGGTCTGATCGGCGGTCAAACCACAGCGGGCAAGGGCGTCAAGATCGCGATCATCGATTCCGGGATCGACACCGGCAACCTCGCCTTCCAGGACGCGACCGTCACCGCCCCGGCGAGCTTTCCGGTTTGTTCCATCGTCAACATGCCGCTGGTTCCGCTCGATTGCGCTAAGTTCACCACCAGCCGCGTCATCGTGGCCCGCAGCTACGTGCCCTACCTCTCGGCGGGCAGCGGCTCCAACCCTGCAGCCAATTCGAAACCGGACGACTACACCCCGAAGGACCACCTCGGGCACGGAACCGCCGTTGCGATGGCGGCCGCCGGGGGCACCGTTTCCGGGCCCTCCGATACGATTACCGGCGTTGCGCCCAAGGCCTATCTGGGGAGCTACAAGGTGTTCGGCTCGCCCGGCGTGAACGACGGCACGTCCGGCCAGGCGATCATCTCGGCGCTGGAGGACGCCTTTAGTGACGGCATGGACATCGCGGTACTGTCCCTCGGGGCACCCACGCTGGCCGGGCCCACCGATACCGGCGCGATCTGCGGCTACCCGGCCGGCCGGTCTTGCGATCCCTTTGCCGATGCCGTCCATCGGGCCGTCACCCAAGGCATGCTCGTCGTGGCTGCGGCGGGCAACGAAGGGGCGCTCGGCAGCGCCGTCCAGCCGACGTTCGGCAGCATGTCCACCCCTGGCGACCTGCCCGATGCGTTGACTGCGGGCGCTTCCACAAACTCGCATTCCTGGTCGAACGGCCTGAATGTGGCTGGCTTGGGCCAATTCAGGGCGCTGTTGAGCAACGGCCCGCTGCCGTCGTCCCAACTGAACGCGCCTCTGGCGGACGCCGGATCGGTCGGCGACGCATTGGCTTGCAATCCTCTACCCGCCGGCTCCCTGACGGGGACCTACGCTATGGTGGCGCGAGGCACTTGCACCTTCGCAACCAAGGTGCAGAACGCCCAAACGGCGGGGGCCGTCGGTGTGATCTTTTCCAACACGGTCGGCGATGATTCGCTGGTACTGGCAGGCGTAGGCGGGTCCAGCCCGATTCCCTCCACGTTTGTCGGTTACACCGACGGCCAGACCATCCGCACCTTCCTGCAGTCCGCCAGCACCACCCCGACCGCCTCCATGCTGACCAAGCTGGTGGCGTTCGACGTGACAACTGGCAACCAGATGGCCCCGTTCAGTTCGCGCGGACCGGTTCTGGGCACCGGCGGGATCAAGCCCGACGTGGTGGCACCCGGCACCGACCTCTACCTGGCAGGCCAAAGTTACGACCCCAACGGAGCGCTCTACTCGCCGTCCGGCTTCCTGATTTCGCAGGGCACCAGCTTCTCGGCCCCGATCGTGGCGGGGGTTGCGGCCTTGGTCAAACAGGCCAACCCGAAATGGACGCCCGCGCAGATCAAGTCGGCCATCGTGAACACGGCGACCCAGGACGTGACCGAGGGCGGCGTCGCGGCCCCGCTTGTTTCGACCGGGGCGGGGAAGACGAACGCGGGCGCGGCGGTTGCGACCCCCTTGGTGGCCTCGCCGACCAGCGTCTCGTTTGGAATCCTGAAGTCCGGCCAACTGCCGCTGGCGCAGGCGATCCAACTGACCAACACCGGAACCTCCACGCTGAATCTGACAGTGACGCTGGACCGGCGGACGGCAGAAACCAGCGCAAAGGCCGCCATCGACCGACCGAGCTTGGCGCTCGGGCCGGGTCAGACCGCCACCGTCAACCTGACTCTAACCGGAACCTTGCCCACTGCGGGCAGCTACGAGGGCTTTGTCACGGTGCAAGGCGGCCCGACGGCCTTCCGCATCCCCTATTTGTACCTCGCGACAGACTCGGTGCCGTGGAACATCATTCCGCTCATCGGTGACGGGGACAACGGGACGGTCGGACAGTTCTCGTCCCAAGGCGTGGTGATCTTGGAACTGCTCGACCGCTACGGGATTCCGGTCCCCAATGCGCCGGTAAGGTTTTCGACGCTGGCGGGCGGCGGGCAGGTGACGAATGCGGACATCACGACCGACATCTACGGGTTCGCCGGTGCCAACGCCACCCTCGGCCCGCAACCCGGGGCGAACGAGTTCCAAGCGACCGCTGGCGGGTTCTCGACCACGTTCACCATTTCGGGTGTATCAAAGCCGGTGATTCTGGCGAACGGAGTGGTCGAGGCGGCCACGTTCCAGCAGGGGATTGCGGCTTCTCCTGGCTCGTACGTGGCGATCTTCGGGTCCAATCTGGCCCCTACGTCGCAGGTGGTCTCGACCCAGAATCTGCCGCTCTCAATGGCCGGGGTGCGGGTCAGCTTCGACGCGGGGTCGGTCAGCGTGCCCGGCCACCTGTTCTTCGTGACACCGGGTCAGATCAATGTGCAAGTGCCGTGGGAACTGGCGGGACAGCGCAGCGTCCAGATGAAGGTGTCCGTGCCGGGGAGTTCCAGCACCGTGTATACGCTGCCTCTCGCGGCCTCGTCGCCCGGGATGTTCACCGCTCCGTCGGGCGGCGCAACCGTCCCGGCAGCTCTGGACGAGAACTTCCAACTGGTGACCGCGTCAAATCCCGCGCTGCAGGGGCACTACATCCAGCTCTATTGCAACGGCTTGGGGCCGGTGAGCAACCAGCCCCCGAGCGGCGACCCAGCTCCGTCGAATCCCCTGGCTGTTACGGCGACCACGCCAACCGTGACGATTGGCGGGCAGAACGCTCAGGTGCTGTTCAGCGGCATGACACCCGGCACCGTGGGGTTGTACCAGATCAACGTGTTGGTCCCCAATGTGGGTGCCGGGCTGAAGGAAGTGGACCTGTCGGTGGGCACGTTCACTGCCAAGGCCGGAACGATTTCAGTGAAGTAGCGGCCGTGGAAGTCCCTCGGTTGTCGTCCGCAGCTAGGTGTTAATTCTTCCGAGCCGCAGGTCGGGGAGCGACCTTGTGTCGCCCCCTAACCCCTACTTCGCATCCCGCCAGTTCGGCCCGTCCCCCGTTTCCACCATCAGAGGCACGCTCAACTCGCACGCCGACTCCATCTCCGCTTTCACCAACGCCTTCAAATCCGCCACTTCCTCCGCCGGAGCCTCGAACACCAGTTCGTCGTGCACCTGCAGCAGCAATTTCGACCGCCACCCCGCCATCGCCCTATCGATCCGCACCATCGCAATCTTGATCAAATCCGATGCCGACCCCTGGATGGGCGAATTCACCGCCGTCCGTTCCGCGAACCCGCGCGCGTTCGCGTTACGGGAGTTCATGTCCGGGATGGGCCGGACGCGTCCGAACAGCGTCCTCGCCACGCCCGACTCCCGCGTCGCCGCAATCGTCGACTCAATGTGCCGCTTCACCCCGGCATACCTCTCGAAGTACGCCTTGATGTACGCCTCGGCCTCCTTGCGGGGAATGCCGAGGTTTGTCGCCAGCCCGAAGCCGCTGATCCCGTACACGATCCCGAAATTCACGGCCTTGGCGTTGTTGCGCGCCTCCTTGGTGACGAACATCGGGGGCACGCCCATCACTTCGGCGGCGGTGCGCGTGTGGATGTCCTCGCCCGTGCGGAAGGCGTCCAGCAGCACCGGGTCCTGCGACATGTGCGCCAGCAGCCGCAGTTCGATCTGCGAATAGTCGGCGACCACCAACTTCCAGCCGTCGCGGGGCACGAACGCCGCCCGGATCTGCCGCCCCAATTCGGTCCGGATCGGGATGTTCTGCAAGTTCGGGTTCGACGACGAGAGCCGTCCCGTCGCGGCCCCGCACTGGTTGAAGCTGGTGTGGATCCGGTCCGTGAACGGGTCCACTAGGGCGGGCAGGGCGTCGATGTACGTGCCCTTCAATTTCGAAAGCTGGCGGAATTCCAGCACCTGGCGCACGATGGGGTAGTCCGGGGCCAGCATGTCCAGGATGTCGGCGGCCGTCGAAATGGCCTTGCCCTTTGCTGCCGGACGGGGGGAGGGAAGTCCCAGCTCCTCGAACAGCACCTTGCCCAACTGCTGCGGCGACGCGATGTTGAACTCCCGGCCAGCCGCCGCGTGGATTTCGCCGGTCAGGCGCGCGATGTCGGATTCCAGCAACGCCGACAGGCGCCCCAACTCCGTCGAATCGATCCGGATCCCCTCTTGCTCCATCCGAGCCAGCACGCCGGCCAGGGGCAGGTCGACATCCCGGTAAAGCTCCAGCGCCTCCGGCCCCATCTTTTCCACCTCGGGGCACAGCCGCTTGTCGAGATCGTGCACGTACAACGCCCGCTCGTCGGGACGAGGCCCCGGCTTCAAATCCAGCCGCCGTTCGACCATCGCTTCCAGCGTGCAGCCGCCTGGATCGGCATCCAGCAGGAACGCCTGCAACGCGACGTCTTCGCTGAACCCGGCCGCTTGGATTTCGGCCTCCATCAGGCGCAGGGTGAGCGATTTCAAATCGCAGGCCACCTTCGCGACCGCCGCGTCCTCCAGCACCGCCCGCAGTTCCCCGACGCGCCCCCCCGGCACGCTCCGGCCCTCTCCGTCGCGGAAGGCAAGCCCGAATTCGTCGAGTTCCGGCGAATACACCACCGAAAGCGGTCCATCCACGTCTGCCAGCCACGATGCCGTCGCGGCGGCATCCGGCAACGACGCTAAATCCTTCGGACGCTCGTCCGCCGTCGGCCCCAAATCCTTCAATTGGCTGAAGAACTCCAGTTCCTTGAGCAGCGGTCGCAGAAGCCCCAGATCCGGCTCCCGCAGACGGAACGAATCGGCGTCGAACTCCAGTGGCACCTCGCGTTCGATGGTCGCCAGCCGCTGGCTCATCAGGATGCGTTCGCGGTTGTTCTGCAAACTTTCCCGATACATGCGTTTCGGGACCTCGGCAGCACGCTCCAAGAGCGCAGCCAGTGACCCGAACTGGTTCAGCAGATCCTGCGCGCCCTTTTCCCCGATGCCGGGTGCGCCCGGAATGTTGTCCACCGGGTCGCCCTTGAGCGCAAGCAGATCCGCCACCTGGCCCGGTTCCACGCCCATGAACTCCTTGACCTTGGCTGCATCGTACCAAGTGTCGTCCTTGGCAGGATTGAGCATGGAGACCCGATCATTGACTAGTTGCAGCATGTCCTTATCGCTGGACACGATCACCACCTCGAAACCGGCCTCCGATGCGCGCTTGGCGAGTGTTCCGATCACGTCGTCGGCCTCGTACCCCGGAGCCTGTACGGCGGGAATGCGCAGCGCCTCCACCAGCTTGATCACATACGGGATCTGCTGGAGCAATTCCGGCGGCGTCTCGGCGCGGTTGGCCTTGTATTCGGCGAACTCCTGCTCGCGCAACGTCTTGCCTTCGCCCTCGAAGACGGCGGCGACGTGGTCCGGCTTGAACTCGCGGGTGAGCTTCCGCAGCATGTTGCTGAAGATGAAGACCGCTTCCGTCGACAGCCCCGAGGCCGTCCGCATGGGCGGAGCCGACATCCTGGCGCGGGCATGGTAGGCCCGGAAGATGAAGCCGAAGGTGTCGATCAGGAAGATGCGGGGGGCTTGGCCCCTTTTGCTGCTCACGGGGTCATGATAGCGTCCAGCGCTGCCTGGTTCTAGCGTCCGGGCTCCGAAGCTGCGTGCGGATGCAGTCTATCCACCTCCGCGAAGTGTTCCATGGCCTCGCCCCCGCCACCCGGCATCGACGACAGCAGTTTTCCAATCCCCAGATGGGCCTCCATATTTCCCTGGTCGAGTTCCAGTGCTTTCCGGAATTCCCGCAGCGCGTCGGGGACCTTGGCGGGATCGGTGGCGAGCACGGACGCCAAGACTCCGTGGGCATCGCTCTCCGCCGGGGCGCGGCGCAACCCTTCCGTCGCCTCCCGATACGCCTCTTCGCGCATAGCGGGATTCTTCAGCAAGACCCTGGCAAGCGAGGTGTGGCTGTTGTAGTCGTCCGGGGCCAGTCGTACCGCCTCCCTTTCGTGCCGGATCGCCTCGTCCAGGTTGCCGGCGGCCGCAAGCAAATCGCCCAGGTTTTCGTGCGAGGATACATCCTTTGGGTCGATCCGCAAAGCCGTCTCAAGGTAGCCGATGGCCTCCTCCCTCCGCGTGGAGTCCAACGCCACCACGGCCCCTAGGCCTGACAATGCGAGTGCATTGTTCTCTACAACCGTCGCCGCGCGTCTGTATAACGCCTCGGTGTCCCTCCAATATTGCGATTGGACAGTGCTCGCCGCCGCCATCGCGGCCGTTGCGACGAGCCCGACACCAACCAAGCCACGGCCCATCGGCACCAGCGAAGTCACCCCCCACGCCACCGCGGCACCCAGTCCGATGATCGGGATGTACATGCTGTGGTCCGTATGCGCCCGTAAACCTGCCTGGACGATTCCCGACACTGGTGCGAGCGTGACAAGGAACCACACCCAACCCGCTGTCACGATCGGCACGCTTTTCCTCGCCATCCATGCACCAACCGAGAGCGCGATGATTGCCGCCGCCGCGGCGGCGGACTTCCAAGCCGGAATCGAGGACGGATACGGGTAGAGCGCCGCGAGGTTGAACGGCGCGAACGCTTTCCAAAGGAGCGTCCCGTACGTCGCCAGCGCGTTTTGGAAGCGGAACCACGGCGACACCGCAGCCAAGGCCTCGAACGCACGGGCATTGGACTGCGCGTACAGTGTCGCCGCCGCAGCGCCCGCCGACAACGCGAAGAACGGCAGCTTTTCCAGCATGCGGGCCCGCTCGAAACGGCGCGAGTCGAACGCGACCAGCAGTATCGGCATCGTGACCGCCGTCGGTTTTCCCGCCAGCGCCAGGGCGAAAAACGCTATCGACCAAAAGTATCCGGATCGTCCGCCCCCGGTCTCAAAACGCAGCCATTGCCGCAGCGCCAAAAATAAGAACAACGCCGCCACGATGCCGTTCCGCTGGGTCACCCACGCGATCGTCTCCACCTGCAGCGGATGCAGCGCGAACACCGCGGCCACGAACAACGGCCTCCAGAATCCACCCAGCGCCGCGACCAGCAGGTCCAACAGCGCCACCACCGCCGCCAAATGCAGCAGTACGTTGACGAAATGGTGCGACGGGGCCTGTCCTCCAGCAATCTCGTAGACGGCCATGTGGGTAAGCCGCGTCAGCGGATCCCAATAGTCGCCCTCTCCGGCGAACAACCACCGGATGCCGTTCGACGTGAACCCCTCCCGCATGTGGGGATTCATGGAGACGGTCTTGGGATCGTCGTACCCGACAAACTGGAACCCTGCCGTTGGCAGGAAGACGGCCAGCGTAGCCGTTTCGAGCAGCACGGCGGCCATGGCTTGGCGGTTGCGGGCGATCTCTGGCAAGCTCCACGATTGTAGCGGTTCGCGCGGAGTACGGCTCCGCGAGCGTGTCCCGAAAACCTCGGAGTGTGGCTGAACGGCCACGGCCATCGAACGCTTAATCCTTCGGTTTCAAATATATACAAACGACGCCGCACCCAACTGCCGGTCTCGTGCGGTTACCATGGAGGGAGTGCGTTTCGAAACCACACTCCAGCGGCCTGTCGAAGTTTCCGGTGTCGGGCTCCACAGCGGCGTTCCAGTCAAACTCCGCATGGTCCCTGCCCCGGCGGGCTCCGGCGTCCTCTTCCGCCGCTCCGACCTCGACTACTTCCCCATCCAGGCCAGTTGGAAGCACGTCGCCCGCGTCAGCTATGCCACCAGCCTCATGCGCCAGGGCGTCCTCATCTCCACCACCGAGCACCTGCTCAGCACCCTCTACAGCTTCGGCGTCGACAATGTGGTGATCGAACTCGACAACCTCGAGGTCCCCATCCTGGACGGCAGCGGCAAGCCCTTCGTCGACCTCATCCGCGCCGCCGGACTCCGCCAACTCCGACGCAAACGCCGTTTCCTCCGCATCCTCCGCCCTGTCGCCGTGGAGGATGGCCGCAAGAAGATCTCCATCGTTCCCCACGACTGCTTCCGTCTCACCTGCGACATCGATTTCCCTCAGCCCATCGGCAAGCACTCAATCGAGATGGACGTCACCCCGGAAGCCTACGCCCAGGAGCTCTCCCCCGCGCGCACCTTCGGCTTCGAGCGCGAACTGGACCAGTTGCGGGAGATGGGCCTGATCCGCGGCGCGACGCTCGACAGCGCCGTCTGCTTCACCGACAGCGGCGTGCTGAACCCCGGAGGCCTCCGCTTCCCGGACGAATGCTGCCGCCACAAGGCGCTCGACCTCATCGGCGACCTTGCGCTCATCGGGCGTCCGCTGATCGGCCACGTGATCGCCGAACGCGCGGGCCACGCCATGCATGCGGCGCTGGTGGCGAAGATCATGTCCGACGCCTCGCTCTACGACATCGTGACGCTGGACGGGAACCCGAGGGACGATGCGGAATTCGGCGAAGTGGACGCCGTCGCCTAGCTGCATCAGGCTTTCGTAAAGCTGGTATCATCGAGACAGTTCAGGGTGACTCGATGTTACACAAAACGGTACTTTCCACCATTCTCCTTTCGTTGACTGCGGGTGCCGCGGGTCTTTGGGCGCAGGGCACCACCGGCACCATACAAGGCAATGCCACCGACCCCAGCGGCGCTGTCGTGTCGGCCGCCGTCGTAACGGCCGTAAATCTTGAGACCAACACCTCCCGGCAGGGTTCCACCCTCGCCGACGGCAGCTACCTCCTCCAATTCCTCCCCATCGGCAGCTACAAGCTGACCATCGCGGCACCCGGGTTCCGCACCTTCGAGCGACGGGGAATCGTCCTTGATGTCGGAACCAACGCCCGCGTCGACGCCAAGCTGGAAGTCGGAGCCGTGTCCGACTCGATCGAGGTGAACGAGTCCGCCACGCCGATTGTGGAGACGACTTCGCCGTCCCTCGGGCAGGTTGTGACCAATTCCGAAATCTCCAACCTGCCGCTGGTGAACCGGGACATCTACACGTTGCTTTCCCTGACGGCCGGGGTCGACGCCTCGGACGCCGCCACCGACAACTTCGGTGCCCCGATGCAGGCCACGCTGATCAATGGCTCGCCCAATTCCGGTATCGGGTCGGTCAACTACACCCTGAACGGGGGCAGCAATACCAGCGGACTGCGCAACACGGGCAATGTGGCCCCGAATCCCGACGCCATCCAGGAAGTCCGGGTCCAGACCAACAGTTTCCCCGCCGACGAGGGGCGCTTCGGCGGCGGCACCGTCACCATGGTCACCAAGTCCGGCGGCAACGCCATCCACGGCACGGTGTTCGAATTCCTCCGCAACTCCCAGATCAATGCCAACCGCTGGGTGCCGGGGCAGGGAACCCTGCTGCGGGATCCGCTCCACCGCAACCAGTTCGGGGCCACTTTGGGCGGGCCGATCAAGAAGGACAAGACGTTCATTTTCGGTTCCTGGTCCAGCCTCCGCGATCGCACCAGCGTCTACAACAACACCGCCACTCCGCTGACCGCCAAGGAACGTACCGGCGACCTCTCCTCCACTTCCGGCACCGCTCCGGTCGATCCCACCACCGGTGCCGCCTTCCCCGGCAAGCTCATTCCCGTATCGCGCATCGATCCCGTCGCCAAGAAGATCAACCACACCTATTTGCCCCTCCCCAACCTTTCCGGTGGATTGTTCGAGGCGCAGGTCAGCCACCCCAAGGACACCGACGAATTCATCGTCAAGCTGGACCACAATCTGAACCAGTCCCACCGCCTGACCGGGAGCGTCTTTGAGACTTCCGGGTCCGACTTGGTGGGCCTGCTCGGCAACATCCCCTGGGTGAGCCGCAATTTCACTTGGCGCCAGTACAACTGGAATGCCAGCGACACTTGGATCCTGAACCCGACCATGGTGAACGAGTTCCGCACGGCCTACATCCGCGATTTCGGAGGGCGCTTGAATCTGCCCGCTGTTTCGCTGGGCGATCTCGGGTCGCTCTACAAGATCCAAGGCGCGCCATCGCTTCCGCAAATCTCCGTGTCGGGCCGCTTCAACCTGACCAGCGCCATTCCGGGACCGGTCGCCGGCAGCAACCTCTACCAAGTGCGGGACCTGCTCAGCATCTCCAAGTCGCGCCACTCGATCCGGATCGGAGCCGAGGGTCTTTTGGAGAAGATGATCCACGACACGCTGCTGAATAATTACGGGACGTTCAGCTTCACCACGTCCAATCCGCGCGGCACCAAGAACGCCACCGCCGACTATCTGCTCGGCCTCGCGGCGACCATGAACCAGGACGCGCCCACCACCAAGATCGACAACGACTGGTACTTCGCCTTCTACGTCCAGGACGATTTCCGGGTGAACAAGCGGCTCACTCTCAACCTCGGCGCGCGTTGGGACATCCAGACTCCGATCACCGACCCGTTCAACCGCTTCCTCACGTTCATCCCGGGCCGCAAGTCCACCGTGGTCCCGTCCGCGCCCGCAGGACTTCTGTTCCCGGGCGATGCCGGGATCGGCCGCGGCATCATTTCGACCCAGTGGGGCAACATCAGCCCGCGCATCGGGATTTCGTTCGACCCCTTCGGCGACCGCAAGACGGCCATCCGCGCCGCTGCGGGAATCTTCTACGGCAGCATTTCGGGCAACGAGTGGAATAGCTCGTCGGACAACCAGCCCTTCGCCATCCGCCAGCAGTTCAACGAGGTCTACACCCTTTCCGATCCCTACAAGCTGCAGCCGGGCGGCGTGGGCCCGTTCCCCTACAGCTACTCGCCCTCGGCCCCGAAGTTCGTGGCACCGTCGGCGACGGTCGGCATCTCCACCGACTACAAATCGCCCTACACCTACCAGATGAACTTCGCCGTGCAGCGGGAAATCCTGCCGCAGACCAGTATCACCGTGGCCTACGTCAACAACCTGACGCACCGGATTCCGTCGGTCGAGGATGTCAACTATCCGATCCTCACATCGTCGGCGACCACGGCCAACGTGAACGCGCGCCGCCCGTACCTGCCCAACACCTTGTCGAGCATCGGCCTGATCAAGTCGATTCTCAACTCGGCCTACCACGGGCTGCAGGTGACCGGCGAGAAGCGGCTGTCGCACAACTTCACGGCTAAAGGCTACTACACCTTCGGCAAGGGCCTCGACGCGGTGAACACCCAGAACAGCACACTGCAGACGGCGACGGACTGGAACAATATTCTCCTGGACCGTGGGCGCGCCAACAATGACCGCACGCACAGCGCGGTCTTCTCGGCGGTCTGGGATCTCCGCTACTTCGGCAAGGCTCCGCTGCCGGTCCGCCTGCTCGCGAACGGTTGGTCGCTCGCGGCCATCAGCAGCTTCCGCAGCGGCACTCCGCTCACGATCACCTCCGGCAGCGATTCGAATTTCGACGGCAACAGCAACGACCGGGCGGACTTGGTCGGCAATCCGTTCCTGGATCCGCACCGGCCCAGGAGCCAGGTGGTTGACCAATGGTTCAACATTGCGGCGTTCTCCAAGACGACGCAGGCGAAGAACAGTTACGACGGGACGTCAGGGCGGAACATTATCGACGGTCCGGGGCTGAAGAACGTCGATATGACCATCGCCCGTACGTTCCGGGTTACTGAACGGTTTGCGTTGCAGTTCCGGGGCGAGGCGACCAATGCGTTCAACATCGTGAACTTGTTGAATCCGGGTACGAATGCGAACACGGCCAGCACATTCGGCAAGATCACGACGGCGCGTCCGATGCGCCAGGCGCAGGTTGGGCTGAAGTTGATTTTCTGATCAGAACCCAAGCTGGGTTGACTCGAACCCGGCATAGGGGATGTGGGGATCGGCGTCCGTTCAAAGCGATGCCGGTCCCTCGGTTTGTTCGCGTTCGAAGATTCTTCGGTAGGCCACTTCGAGGGCGTTCACCTCCGCGTCCGCCAGCTCTGAAAACTCGCGCGACCTCGCACGCCCAGACAATCTGCCGCTGTTCTGGTGCAGGAACCGGAATATCAGATCTATCGTGCGTTCGGGCATGTCCGCGACCGTTCCGACCACAGCCCGGAATCGATCATATCGAGCCAGGAATTCAGTCTCTCGCGGCAAGTCTTCTTCGATGGTCTTTTGCACACACTCGTAGAGGAATTCCGCGTGGGCCGTCGCATCGAAAAACCGATAGAAGTCGCCGGTGTCGCTACGCACTTCGACGTTGCCATCCGTCGTAGGTGCCCAGTCGATCACCGGCAGTAGCCGTTTCGAGTGGTCTTCGAGCACAGCCCGGTACCGGTCGATCTGTCCGAGGATGGCAGAGGACACCGGGAACACGACACCCGTAGGATGGAAACCCCGGCCTGCGAGCACGTGGTGGATCAGGTATCGATGCAACCGCCCGTTGCCGTCCACAAACGGATGGACATACACAAAACCGAACGCAAGGATCGCGGCAGCGATGACGGCGTCCATCGCACCGGCAGCTCCCCGGTCAAACGCAATCAAGCCCTCGATCAAGGCGGGGAGATCTTCGGGGCGTGCACTGATGTGGTCCGGCAGCGGGATTCGGGTCTCGCGGTCATGCTCGCCGACAAAGCCGCCTTCTTCGCGAAGGCCCAGCTTCACAAAACGCGCGTCGCCAATCACGATTTTTTGAAGGCGTAGCAGTTCATCGAGTGACAACGGATGCCGACCCGCTTCGCCAATCGCCCGTCCCCAGCGCTGGATGCGGTCCTGCGGCGGACGCTCGCCTTCGATCGCGTAGCTCGACTTCGAATCATTCAACAAGAGGAATGCCGCCGTGCGTGCCAGCAGATCGCGGGGCACAGCCGCTACCGCGGCGCGCGCTCTGTCGGAGAGATCCATCTGAATGAACGCATCGAGCTTCGGTGTTCGGAAAGCCATCGGACAAAAGGCCGCGGTCCCCGGCAGGTTGTTCCACAGGCGGTGCCGTGGAGATGTCTGGCCCTTGACCGCAAACTGCCGTTTGGGATCGACGACTTGCGTGTAAGTGCCTTTTTCAGCATCAGGCAGGTTCAACCGCTCGCCGAGGAGCCACTCGTACAGGAACCAGATGCGCCGCGCGTAGGTGCCGGTAGGCGTGGCTTTCACAAGCGTTTCAATCGACCGGGCCCCAACGGCCTTGAAGAGCCGCTTCAGAACAGCCAAATCCAGCCCCTCGTATTTCAGTGCGAAGGTCAAGTGTCCTTCGAGCGTTGCAGGGGGCGCGTGCCGCGGCGTCAGGATGCGCCAGCCAGTTTCGCCGCGCGTCCGATGGCGTTCGCCGGTAGCCGACAGGGTCCGCGGAAGCGGCACGGACAGTCCGTAAGCGTCGATCAGGGCGGCATACCCCGCAGGGACTCCCCGTTCTGGAAGGACACGCTCGTGAAAAAACATCACGGGCCCTGAAAACTGAATCTGCCGCTCGCCGTTCATGAAAAATCCGACCTGCTTGTGAATTTGTATTTCCATGGCCATTGTACCGTGAAAAATCGTTCCAGTCTGGCTGCTTTGAGGCTCCTCCCCAAGTCTCCTGACACCACGCTGTCAGCAGGATTCCCGCAAACTGGCTTCATGACAAAACCAATCAGCTGGTTCGAGATCCCGGCCACCGACCTCGACCGCGCCCGGACCTTCTACCAGACCATCTTCGACGTCACCCTGACTCCCCACGACATGGGCCCCAACCGACTGGCTGCCTTCCCCTACGACCGCGAGCGCCACACGGGCGGCTGCGTGATGTCGGGCCCCGGCATGGAGCCCTCCGGCTTGGGCACCATCATCTACTTAAACGCCTCCCCTTCGCTCGACGCCGTGCTCGACCGCGTCGTCCCCGCAGGCGGCGGCATCGCCCTGCCGAGGACCGCGCTCCCGCCCGGCATGGGCTTTTTCGCCCAAATTGTCGATACCGAAGGCAACCGCGTCGGCGTCCACGCTCTCCAGTAACAGCACACGTCTAGCCGCGGCTAAGGGGTGTCACTTGACCCAGTGGGCAGAGCGCGCCGCGGCTCGTGTGCCGAAAACTAGGCCTCAGCCTTAAAATCGTCTCCATGCGCCGTGCCGACCGTCTGTTCCACATCGTCCAGCACCTGCGTTCGCGCCGCCTCACCACCGCGCAGCAACTGGCCGAGCGCCTCGACGTCTCCCTGCGCACCATTTACCGCGACATCGCCGACCTCTCGGTCTCCGGTGTGCCGGTGCGCGGGGAGGCCGGGGTCGGCTACGCGCTGCCGCCCGATTTCAACCTCACACCCCTGATGTTCACTCCCGACGAAGTCGAGGCCGTGGTTGCCGGAATCCGCATGGTGGCGGCGTTCGGCGGCCCCGGCCTGCGCTTCGCGGGCGAATCGGCGCTGCAGAAGGTCGCGCTGGCCTTGCCGAAGGAGCGGCGCGGCGAGCCCGACACCACCCGCATCTTCGCCCCGCGCATCAACGTCGATCCGGTCGTGGAGGAGCGCCTCGAACAGATCCGGCACGCGGTCGCCGGTTCGCGCCGCATCACCATTGCCTACTCCGACCGCGACAACCGCGCCACCACCCGCACCCTGCGGCCATTGGGTCTGTATTTCTGGGGCAAGATTTGGACGCTCGTGGCTTGGTGCGAGACGCGAGGGGACTTCCGCAGCTTCCGCATCGACCGCATCGAGTCGCTTGCGCTCGACACGTCGACCTTCCCGAATGAGCCAGGCAAGCGCCTCGAGGATTTCATCGCGACGCTGCCGCAACGGGCACCCTGATTTCGAAAACCTGAGACAATGGACCTATGGCACGCAAAAAGAAGGACGTATTCAGCGCCACCAAGGAAGTCCGCGCCATCGCCCGCGAGCGTGTCGGCATCGTTAAACCCGGCGTCACCATCGTCCCCAAGGCCGACCGCAAGCCCAAGTACAAGCCCGACTTCACCAAGGCCGACGCCGACAACCCCACCGGCACTGCCTAACCGGCGACCCCGTCCACCGGGTCGATATAATGGTCCTTCCCGATCTAGAAAGGATCCATCACAGAAGTGCGAAACAAGATCACGGTTGTCGGTGCCGGTAACGTCGGCGCGAATTGCGCGGTTTGGGCCGCGAAGAAGGAACTGGGCGACATCGTCCTCGTCGACATCGCCCCGGGCGTCCCGCAGGGCAAGGCTCTCGACCTGCTCCAGACCGGTCCCGTCGAAGGCTTCGACGTCACGGTCACCGGTGCCAACGACTACGCCCCCACGGCCAATTCCGATGTCGTCATCATCACCGCCGGCCTCGCGCGCAAGCCGGGCATGAGCCGCGACGACTTGGTGCTGAAGAACTACGCCGTCATCAAGTCGGTCACCGAGCAGGTGGTGGCGCATTCGCCGAACGCGATCATCATCCTCGTCACCAACCCGCTTGACGCGATGGCGCAGGTTGCGCTGCTGGTTTCGAAGTTCCCGAAGAACCGCGTGATCGGCATGGCCGGCGTGCTGGATTCGGCCCGCTTCCGCACCTTCATCGCCCAGGAATTGAATGTTTCGGTGGACAACGTGACGGCGGTCGTCCTCGGGGGCCACGGTGACACGATGGTCCCGCTGACGCGCCTGTCGAATGTCGCGGGCATCCCGCTCGAAGACCTCATCCCCGCCGAACGGCTGGCCGAGATCGTCTCGCGCACGGCCAACGGCGGCGCGGAACTGGTCAAGCTGATGGGTACCAGCGCCTACTACGCCCCGGCCGCCTCGGCTGTCGAGATGGCGGAGTCGATCCTGCGCGACAAGAAGAAGGTCCTGCCCTGTTCGGCGTATCTCGAAGGCGAGTACGGCGTGAACGGCCTGTTTGTCGGCGTGCCCTGCAAGTTGGGGTCGAACGGCATCGAGCAGATCTATGAGATCAAGTTGAACGAGGCCGAGTTGGCGGCGCTCCACAAGAGCGCGGCGGCGGTCAAGGAACTGGTCGACATCGTGACGGCGAAAATGGCTGAAGAAAAAGCCGCCGAAGAAGCCGCCGCATAGAAAACAAAGGGATAGTACCGAACCGGGATCCGGGCCGTTGCGCCGCGGGTCCCGTCCTGCTAAAACAGGACGAGGGAGATTTGTTGTGGTCAAGTTCTGCGTCCTGGCCAGTGGCAGCGCGGGCAATACCTCGTTCGTGGGAACGTCGAAGACGCGCGTCCTTGTCGATGCGGGCCTGAGCGTGAAGGATGTGACCCGCCGGTTGAACGAGATCGGCGAGGATCCGCTGGAGATTGACGCCGTGCTGATCACCCACGAGCACTGCGACCACGTTGCCGGACTCGCGCGGTTCGTTCGTTGGCGCGCCAAGCAGAAAAAGCCCGTTGCAGTATACGTCTCCCGCCTGACAGCCCCGATGCTGGACTGGTCCACGGACGGCAAGCAGCCGGAACAACCTGCACCCGTCGAACGCTTCCAAGCCGGTTCCGGCTGGATGCTGGGCAACATCGCGGTGCAGAGTTTCACCATCCCCCACGACGCGGTCGATCCCGTGGGATTCACCTTCCTCGCCGAAGGGATCAAGATCGGGGTGGCCACGGATCTGGGCTACATGCCGGATTCGGTCCGGCACCACCTGCGCCGGACGCAGATCCTGCTGATCGAGTCGAACCACGACCTCGACATGCTGAAAGTCGGCCCCTACCCGTGGAGCGTCAAGCAGCGGGTGATGGGCCGCAACGGGCACCTCTCGAACGGGGTGACTTGCGACTACATTGAAAACGACCTCGATTCGGGGGTCCAGACCCTGATCCTGGGGCATTTGAGCGAGCACAACAACCATCCGGAGATTGTCCGGATCGGTGCCGAGCAGTCGCTGGAGCGGCGGGGCATCTCCCCCAATCTGGTGGTGGCCGAACAGAAAAGACAGACTGAGGTATTTACGTATTGATCGCCCGATATACCCGCCCGGAAATGGGTGCCGTTTGGACCGACCGGAACAAGTTCCAGCAGTGGCTTGAGGTCGAACTGGCCGCGTCCGAGGCGCTGGCGGAGATGGGGGTTGTCCCTGTCGAGGACGCCGTCCTGCTGCGCCGCCACGCCGGTTTCGACGTGGACCGGATCTTCGAGATCGAGCGCACCACCCGGCACGACGTGATCGCGTTCACCACGGCCGTCGCCGAGTCGATGGACGCCGCCGGACACGCCGGTTCCTCGCGCTGGTTCCACTACGGCATGACGTCGAACGACGTGGTGGACACCGCCCAGGCGCTGCAACTGGTGCAGGCGGGCCGGATCATCGTAGAGGGGATCAAGAAGCTCCAGGCGGTGCTCAAGCGCCGCGCCTGGGAGTTCAAGGATGCGGTGCAAATCGGCCGCACCCACGGCGTTCACGCCGAACCGATCACTTTCGGGCTCAAGCTCGCCATCTGGTACCAAGAGGCGGGCCGCGACCTGCGCCGCGTCGAGGCTGCCGTCGAGGATCTGCGCGTGGGCAAGATCTCCGGTGCTGTCGGCACGTTCGCCCACATTGGCCCCGAGGCGGAGGAGCGCATCTGCGCCAAGCTGGGGCTGGAACCGGCACCCGTGGCCTCCCAGGTGATCCAACGTGATCGCCACGCCCACTTCATCGCCACGCTCGCCACGCTGACCGCGCTTCTCGAAAAGATCGCGCTCGAAGTGCGGCATCTGCAGCGGACCGAGGTTCGGGAAGCCTCCGAATACTTCGCCCGCGGCCAGAAGGGCTCCTCGGCGATGCCCCACAAGAAGAACCCGATCGTCAGCGAGCAGATTTGCGGCCTCGCGCGCGTGGTGCGGTCCAACGCCCAGGCGGCATTCGAGAACATCGCGTTATGGCATGAGCGTGATATTTCGCACTCGTCGGTGGAGCGGGTGATCCTGCCCGATTCGACCATCCTCGCCGACTACCTGCTGGCAATCACGACCAACTTGGTCGACAAGATGTTCGTCTACCCAGAGCGCATGCTGCGCAATCTGGAGTCCACGCGCGGCTTGGTCTTCTCCGGCCAGCTGTTGCTGGACTTAGCGGCGGCGGGCATGCTGCGGGAGAAGGCCTACGCCATCGTGCAGCAGCAGGCGATGCAGGCTTGGGATGAGGAAGGCGACTTCCGGGCGGCCATTGAGGCGCATCCGGAGATCACGTCGCTGGTCGGGCCGGAGACGCTGGCGAACACGTTTTCGGTGGAGCGCCAGTTGAAGCACGTCGACGCCATCTTCAAACGGGTATTTCCCGAAGGCGCGTAGATCCGGGTTTCCATGCCCTTGTCGGCGGATGGTTTTCGATTACAATGAACACGTCATGAACTTCGCCAACCCGGCGTTCCAACAGTTCGTTTCGGTCGCCCTGCCCATCATGGTTACCTTGATGGTGACGGTCTGGACGGCCCAATGGTCCCAGAACAAGCGCTTCGACAATCTCAACAAACGTTTTGATGATTTGAAGGCTGACATGAACCGCCGGTTCGCGGATATCCATTCCGACATGATCCGCCGGTTCGACTCCGTCGAACGCCGTTTCGACCGCATCGAGAAGAAACTCGACGACCACGACGGCCCAATGGTCGCAGAACAAGCGCTTCGATGATCTGAAGGCCGACATGAACCGTAGGTTTGATGCTGTCGACCGGCGTCTCGACCGTATCTAGAAGAGGACGCCTCGTCCGCCTCGAAGAGCGCACCGCCTTGGTCCGCCGCTAACTCACCGCTTCACGAACGCCCGCTCCCCCGCCTCCGCCCGCCCCTCGACCAGCCGCACCGTCCGGTTGATCCCCACCTCCCCCCATACCTGCACCAAGCCATTCGGCCACCGCACCTCGATCCGGTCCACCTTCCCCAATCCCCCCAGTCCGAAATACTGCGTCAGCGAGCTCTGCGAGAAATAGCTCCCCCCGCCCACCACCTCCGCGATCCGTTTCCGCCCGCCCGCCTCCACCGTGATCCGCGCCCCGATGGCGCTCCGGTTCGACTTCGTCCCCACCAGTTCAACCGCCAGGGCATTCCCCCGCGCTCCTACATTCTTGAGCAACGCCGGCTTCTCGTTCATGTTCACGATCAGGATTTCCGGTCTCCCGTCGCCATCCACATCCCCCACAGCCAACCCCCGCGCGGGCCTTGCAACCGCGAACCCCGGCCCCGCCGCCGCCGTCACATCCTCGAACCGCCCGTTCCCCGAATTCCGGTACAGCAGGGTCTTCTGCCGGTATGTCTCACCGACCGCAGACCCGTCCACTTCCGGATAAACGTGCCCGTTCGCCATCACCAGGTCCGGCCAACCGTCCTCGTCCACATCGAGGAACGCGATCCCCCAGCCCAGCAACTGGTTCCGCCCCAAGCCCGCCTGTTCCGACACGTCCTCGAAGAGTTTCCCGTCCTCGTTGTGGAATAGCGACGGTCGGTCACCCGAAAAATTCGTCTTCGCGATGTCGAGGAACCCGTTCCCGTCGTAGTCCGCCACCGCCACCCCCATCCCCGCCTGCAGCCGCCCGTCCGAGTTGTACGCCACCCCTGCCTGCGACCCGATCTCCTCGAACGTCCCGTCGTGCTTGTTGCGGAAGAGCAGGCTCGGCGTCTGGTCGCACGCTATATAGATGTCCGGCCAGCCGTCGTTGTCGAAGTCCGCCGTCACCACCCCCAACTGGTTTCGCCGACCCGCCGCCAGTAGACCGGCCTTAGCCGAAACGTCCGTGAACGTCCCGTCGCCGTTGTTGTGGTACAGGGTCGGCAGCCCGCCCTCCATCCCGTGCGGCCCGCACCACACCGCCAAACCCTTCCACATGCAGTTGCGGCCCGACCCCGGTTTGGGCGCCCCGGCGAGGTCAAACGACAGATAACTGCCGATTACGATGTCCAGCAGGCCGTCCCGGTCGTAATCGACGAACGCGCAGCCCGAGCTCCAAAATTTTTTTTCCGCCTCGGATACTCCCGAACCCAGCCCCGCACGCGCCGTCACATCCTCGAATCTTCCATTTCCTAAATTCTTGTAAAGGGTGTTGCCCCCGTAGTAGGTGACCAAGAGGTCGGGATGCCCGTCGTTGTCGAGGTCCCCCGCGCAGGCCGCCTGGGCCCATCCGGTCTTGGTCAGACCGGCCTTGCGGGCGACATCGGTAAAGTGACCCGTACCGTCATTGTGGTAAAGCTGCGAGGGCTGCGGTGGTGTTTTCGGGTTGAGAACGGTGCCGTTGGCGATGAAGATATCCTGGGCCCCGTCGTCATCGAAATCAAACAAAACTGCCCCTGTACCAGTACTTTCAAGGATGTAGTCCTTGCGAGCGGAGCCTCCGAACGTGGTCACTGCCGTGAGTCCCCGATCTGCGGCCACATCCACGAAGCGGATGGCGCGGGGGACTTGGGCGGGTGCCACGAAGAGAGCCCCGCCGACCGCCAAGGTGGACAAGAGGATCGCGGTGAAACCCGGCAGCACCCGGAAGATGGGGAATCGCATGCTCGCGGCTCCAGTATACCGCCCATACTTTCGGCCAGTGCTTCCAAAATCCATAACGGGGCGCGCCGGAATTCCATAGCGCCGGAACCCCCTTGCAAACTTTTTTGACCCCATCCAAACCATTGATTCGACGACTTCAAAATGATAAGATTTCCAACAGTCCATGTTCCCGCAACTGCGGGCAAGGGGGATCATCGAATGATTCAAAAGTTTACAGGGCCTAGACTAGCCCTGATCGCCATGATTACCGCGTCCGCAGTGTTTGCGCAACGCGATCTTGCAACCATCACCGGCTCCGTGACCGACGCCTCCGGCGGCGTTGTCGCAAATGCCAAAGTGACCGTTACCGAACGCGGCACCGGCCAGGTGTATGAACTCACAACCAACAGCTCCGGTGAATTCACCCGTCCCGCCCTCAAGCCGTCCATCTACGACCTAGTCGTTACGGCGACGGGCTTCAAGAAGGCCAGCCAGAAGGACATCGAACTCAAGGCCGGCGAACGTACCGGCGTCAACATCGCCCTCACTGTCGGCGACATCGGCCAGACGGTTGAAGTCACCGCCTCGGCCCCGCTGCTGCAAACGGAAAGCACCCAGGTCGGCGGCGCCCTCAACTCCAAGACCCTGACCGACGTGCCCCTCGGCGGACAACGCAACTTCGCCTACCTCGCACGCCTCGTGCCCGGCGTCGTTCCTGCCGAGCCCGGTGCCCGCGACGCCAACAACGGCGGCTTCTCTGCCAACGGCGTCCGCTCCAACGGCCAGAACAACTTCCTGTTGAACGGTGTCGACAACAACATCAACACCATCGACTTCCTGAACCAGACCGCCTACGCCGTCGGCCCCTCCGTCGAAGCGATCGGCGAAATGAGCATCATCACCAACGGCTACAACGCGGAATACGGTCGCGCGGCCGGTGGCGTGATCAACGTCAACCTCAAGTCCGGCACCAACCAGTTGCACGGCAGCTTGTTTGAAATCCTCCAGAACCGCGACCTCAACGCCAACTCGTGGAACAACAACACCGCGGGCGTCGGCCGTGGTCCAGTGATCCAGAACCAGTTCGGCGCCACAGCCGGCGGCCCGATCAAGAAGAACAAGCTCTTCATGTTCGGCGACTACCAGGGCACCAAGATCATCTCGTCCGGTGGTTCCGTTGCAGGCCTCGGCCGCTCGGGCTTCTTGACGATCCCGACCGCAGCCTTTAAGCAGGGTGACTTCTCGAGCCTCCTCGGACCCGCCGTCAACGTCAACGACGCAGCCGGTAACCCGGTTTCGCTCGTCAAGGGCGCGATCTACGATGCCAAGTCGACCACCTACATGGCCGATGGCGTGACTCCGCTGTCGCGCTCCTCGTTCCCGGGCAACATCGTTCCCCAAAGCCGCTTCGATCCCGCCTTCAACAAGATCCTGCAGCTCTATCCGGCCACCAACCAGCCCATCATCACAGGCAACACCCCGGCCCGCGACTTCTACTTCGTCTCGCCCGGCGGCCAAACCACCCAGCAGGGTGACGGTCGCGTCGACTACCGCCTGTCCGACAAGGACACCATCTTCGGTTCCATGAGCTGGTCCAACACCAGCAAGACCAGCGGTTCGCCCTTCTCCGGCTCCTCGCTGGCGATCGACGGTGCCGACTTCAACGGTGCCCAGGAAATCGACCTCTCCCGCAACGCCCAGATCAGCTGGAGCCGCGTGTGGACCCCGACCCTGATCTCCGAAACCCGCGTCGGCTTCACCCGCCTCGTCACCTCGCGCCTCGGTGCCAACCCGGACAAGGATCTCTTTACGGCGTTCGGCATCGGCGGCTACAACCCGACCACTGCTACGGCCAACAACGGCGGCCTGCCGCAGATCTCCATCTCCGGCTACCAGCAGACCGGTGCCAACGACTGGATTCCCACCAAGGAATACAACAACGTTTGGGACTTCGTGCAGAACGTCGCGTTCAGCAAGGGCTCCCACGCCTTCAAGTTCGGCGGCGAGTTCCGTCCGATCAAGTTCCCGTTCTTCCAGGTCCCCGACCCGCACGGCAACATCGGTTACAGCGGCAACCAGTCGGCCTTCCCGACCAACTCCAGCCAGACCGGTGACGCGGTCGCGTCGGCCCTGCTCGGCCAGCTCGACAGCGGCAACATCTCGACCACCAACTTCATCTCGTCCCAGAAGGTCGCCTACGGCTTCTATGCCCAGGACGACTGGAAGGTGACCCCGAAGTTGACCTTGAACCTCGGCATCCGCTATGAACTGTGGTCGCCGATCGACGAGCGTTTCGGTCGCCAGGCGAACTTCGACCTGGATACCCTGACCCTCTACATCCCGAAGGGCCGCAACCAGGATCTGCCCCTGCCTCCGAACTTCGCCACTGCGTTCCCGACCGTCAAGGTCGTCCGCGGCACGGTTCCCAGCACACTGATTCCGTGGGACAAGCTTGACATCGGACCGCGCTTCGGCGCAGCCTACCAGGTTGCCAACAAGACCGTGATCCGTCTTGGCTACGGCATCTTCTACGGCGGCGAAGAGAACCAGGGCGGTAGCCCGAACCGTGGTGAAGGTGTGCCGTTCAACGAAACGGTCAACCTGCAGCGTGGCTCCGGCGTGTCCGGCTTCTTGGGCGTCAACGATCCCAAGTGCGTCTCCGGCGGTGTCAGCTGCAACTACTTCCCGAACGGCCTCACCGGCGGGTACCCGACCAATGTCTTCACCCTGCCCGCCCCGGTTTCCTTCCGCGGCGTTCAAAATGATTTCCGCAATCCGCTGGTCCACAAGTGGAACGTCATCGTGCAGCGCGAACTCCCGGGCGACATGGCCCTCGAACTCGGCTACGAAGGCAACCACCAGGCCCACCAGCTGATTCTGTGGAACTCCGATCCGTGCCCGAACCTCGGCACCAACAACACCACCACCCTGAGCTGCGACAACACCCGCATCGTTCGTGGACCGGCTGGTAGCTCGATCATCGGTTCCGGTCTCTCCATGACCTCGACCTTTGGTTATGGCAACTACGCCGCGTTCTCTTCGAAGCTCGAGAAGCGCTACTCCAACGGCCTCCAGTTCCTGACGTCCTACGTTTGGAGCCACGCATTGGCCAACAGCGGCACGCCGCTCTCCGGTTCGAGCAACTTCGGACCGACCGACCCGACGAACTACGCGACCGGCTACTCCAGCGCCGCGTGGGACATCCGCCACAACCTGACCACGTCGTTCAACTACGACCTGCCGTTCGGCAAGGGCAAGAAGCACTTTGGCAACGCCAGCAAGGCCGCCGACATGGTGATTGGCAGCTGGCATGCGAACGGCATCCTGTCGCTCCGCACCGGGCAACCCTTCGGCATCAACGGCACCGGTTGCCTCGGCAACTGGGGTCGATGCTTGGGCGTCTTCACCGGGACCAACCCGAACGCCGCTCCGAGCGGTGGCCGCAGCCCCGGCACCAACGGCCAGTGGTTCGATACGACCGGTTACCTGCCGGCGTACCAGAACTCGGCAACCGGCGTCTACACGCAGGGTACCCTCGGTCTGCAGAGCCAGACCGGTCCGCCCACCCGCACCATGGACTTCTCTCTCGTGAAGGACATCGCGGTTACGGAACGGTTCAAGGCCCAGTTCCGCGCGGAAGCTGTCAACTTGGCCAACACGCCCCAGTTCAGCCAGCCTGACGGGTCGATTGGCGATGCCAAGATCGCTGCCGGTGCCAACGGGACGTCTGCCGCTGTCAATGGCAACGGCCTCTTCGGCAAGGTGACCGGTGCCAACGTCGGTACCGAGCGCCACGTCCAATTCCAACTCCGCGTCACGTTCTAAGCGGATCGGATACAAACCAACAACGGCGGGCCGCAGGGTAACTCCTGCGGCCCGCCGTTTCTTTTTGTTTGCCGATTGCGGATAATGGAACCATGATCGTTCCCCGTGCATGGATCCAGCAGCGCGATTTCGACGCCGCCGTGGCCGCTGTGGAGAAGTCTTTGGCTCCCGATGTTGTCCGGGTGCGGTACACAGTCGGGGAAGACTGGGACGGATCCAAGCCTGCGGTGTATTTTCGGGTGCTGCTGGCAGATAAGACCGCGTCTCGTGAGCGGTTGCTGGATACGGCAACCCACGCGGCGGATACGATTCGGGACGGAATAGAGCCATTCGAGATGTGGGGTGTTTGGCCCTATTTTGACTACAGGCTCGCCTCCGAGCAAGCTCGCCTTCGTGACCCAGCTTGGGACTGATTCGATGACTCACGCAACCGATCTGCTCACCTTGGCGCGACAACTGACCGAGCTGGACGGCGAGACACCACGCCAAGCCACGCTTCGGAGAGCCGTCTCAACCGCGTATTATGCCCTCTTTCACCTCTTGATTTCTGAAGCTACGTTGAACTGGTATCGACCGGAGTTCCGCCCGGTGCTTGGCCGCATCTTTGAACACCCTAGGTTGAAAACCGCGTCGGAACGTACGGTCGCCCGGCTCAATAGAGAGGCCAAGGGTCGTGCTAGGGGAGTGGACGCACCTGAACCTGAAGTTGCCCGTAATTTGCGGCGGGTCGCCCAATCGTTCATCGACGCCCAAGGTGCACGGCACGACGCCGACTACGATACCGCAGCCGAATGGACGCCCTTTACCGTGTTCGCCCAGATCGACACGGTCGAGCGCGCCTTTGCCGCTTGGAGCGCGATCCGCGAAACGCCCGAAGCCCAAGCCTTCCTCGTATCGATGCTAGCCCGCTAGAGCCAACAAATCATATTGGCAGTTGTCCCGCGAGCGCTGGGAATTCGATATAGTGCAAGGTGATGAAACTCACCACCAGACAATTCGCCCTCGGCCTGCTCCTCGCTGCCGGACTTTCGGCCCAGGCCCCCGATCCCGATGTTACCGGCCGTTGGGTCGGCACCGCCGACACCACCGACGAGGCCGGCACCAAGCGTCAGGAAAAGCAGACGCTGGAAATCCGGCTGGAGGACGGCAAGCTCACGGGCTACCGCGTTGACAAGACAGGCAAGGTTGGGGCCAAGGTGGATGTGCAGCAGTCCGGGCCCAAGGTCAACGTCTACTACTACTTGGATTTCGAAGGTGGCGAGCCGCTGCGTTGGAAGCTGGAACTGAAGGCCGGGGCTCTTGTGGGGACGTTCTCCGCCCAGCACCACAGGCCTTCCAAGTGGATTTACGACCGCGTCGGTGCAATCACAATGAACAAAGAGCACTGATTCGAAGAACGGCAGTTGCCAATGCCACCGCGCATCTCGGTTCTCTCGTGATCGTGGCTTCGCAGATCAGCATCTTGCCGAGCCACGACCGCAAGGGAGTGCTTCTTCGGGCGAGCGGCCCCTACCTCTTGGCCTCCGAAACCGCCGAGCGGAAACTGCGGACTCCGTCCATGAACAAGCCGACATCGCTGTTGAGGCTGATCGCCCGGTAGCCATCGCGAATCCAATCGCGTGCGACGGCCGGGTTGGGGGGCAGGAAGCCTGCCGCGACGCCGTGCTTCCTCGCGACCTCCGCCAGCCTCGTCTTGGCCTGCAGGAATCGTGGATGGTCGAACTGGGCCGGAATGCCCATCGACGTCGTCAGGTCGTAGTGGCCCAGCCACGCCACATCTATGCCCGGAACCGACAGGATCTCCTCCAAGTTCTCGAACGCCGTGGCCGTTTCCAGCAGAGGGATGACGGCGGTTTCGGCATTGGCCCGGGCCAAGTACCCGGCCCCCTGCGCCTGGTAGAGGTCGTGCGCGAAGCCCAGCGCCACGCCGCGCTTGCCTTGGGGCGCGTACTTGAGTTCCGCCACGATGTGCTCGGCTTGCGCCCGCGTCTCCACCCGCGGCACCAGAACGCCCATCGCGCCCAGATCCAGCAGTCTGGACAGCGGTGCCGATTCGATGTCCGACGCCCGCACCAGCGGGGTGATCCCCGTCCCGCGGCACGACGCGATCATTTCCGCAACCAGCCGGATGTCGCACCGCCCGTGCTCCATGTCGTAGATGACGAAGTCGAGTCCGCACGCGGCCAGCATCGGACCGATGCCCGGACTGAACAGGTCCATCACCATCTGGCCGAGCACGACGTCGCCTGCGCGAAGCTTCTCTAGGAAGACGTTCATTTTCTCCCCCGGTATGCCTCCAGCTTCGCAAGGAAGCCGGGGCGATTCAGTACATCCTTGTTGACCACATTCTCCGGCGCCTCGCCGCGCCAAACAGCCAAGGCTCCCTCGCAGTCGATTCGGCCCATATCCCGGAAGAGCTCGCCCGTCCACCCGATGGAGTGCGACGTCAATATCACGTTGTCTAGCCCCGTAAGCGGCGAATCGGCGGGGAGCGGTTCCTTCTCGAAGACGTCGAGCGCCGCCCCGGCGATGGTGCCCGCTTTCAGGGCCTCGATCAGCGCGGTTTCATCCACAATGGGCCCCCGCGCCGTGTTGACCAGATACGCGCCCGGTTTCATCAATGCCAGTTCGCGCGCGCCGATCAAGCCCCGCGTTTCGGGCATCAGCGGGCAGTTGACCAGGACGTAGTCTGATTCCCGCAGCAGCTCGTCCAACCCCACCAACTCGACGCCCGACGCGTCACCTTGCGCCACGAACGGGTCGAATGCCAACACGCGGGCAGGCGCGAATTGCCGTAGCAGCCGCACTGCCTCGCGTGCGATGTTGCCATACCCGATCGTCCCGATGACGCGGTCGCGCGGCTCCTGCCCCAGCGGCAGCGTGCTTTCCGCCCACCTGCCTTGGCGCACCAGCCGGTCTTTGCGGACGAGCCTGTGCGACAGCGCCAGCACCATCAATACGATGGACTCCGCCATCGGACGGACCACTCCTTGGGGTGTGATGTAGACCGCGATGTCCCGTTCCGTGCAGGCGCGGAGGTCGACGTTGTCGTACCCCACTCCGCAGCGCCCGATGGCTGCCAGCTGCGTGACACCCTCCAGCGAGGCGGCCGTAACACGAGGCTTGAGTGATAGCAAGACGTCGTAGCCAGCGAGTTGCTCGGGGACATATTCGGGCCGGTACTCCGCCAGGAATTCATACGCGAGGTCGGGCTGGTTGTCCAGCAGAGACAAGCCAATGTCGGGAAAGGCGGGGTTGCCGTCGTCTTTAAGGAAATCGGCAGACAGGCCGATGCGGAAACGGGGAACCGGAGGCATTCCAGAACAGCATATACCCGCGCCTGAATTGCAGCGGTCACACCAGCCGGGTAATGCCGTCCGCCATCACAACCTCTTGCGTCGTCACGTCCGCGATGCCCGTCCCGACCACCGTGACCTCGGCAACCATCCCGCGCCGCGTCTCCTTCCGCTCGTACTGGTCGAACACCAAGTTCCCCAGCGAATAGAAAACCACCGCTTCGCCGATCCGCTCCCAGGGCTGCACCACGTGCGGATGGTGGCCCACCACGATCTTCGCCCCCGCCTCCACGGCCGCCTTGGCGAAGTCCTTCTGGAGCGGGTGTGGCTTGGTCCAATATTCCACTCCCGCATGCATTGAGACCACCACGAAATCGGCCCGCGCACGCATCGACGCCACGTCCTGCCGCATCCTCGCGATGTCCATGGCGCAGACGCGCGGCTCCACGTCCGTGTGGTTACCGTTGTTGGGGTCCTGCGCGTATCCGAGGAAGCCGAACCGGATGCCGTTGCGCACCAGAACCGCCCCCGTGTGGGCTTCCTCCTCGGTAGCCCCGGTCCCCGTTGTCGCGATCCCGTTGTCCGCCAACAGCTTCAACGTGTATTCGATGCCGTACCCATCCCGGTCCCGCGCATGGTTGTTTGCTGTGGAAACCACGTCGATGCCCGCCAGTTTCAGCCCCTCCACCATTTCGGGCTCCGCCTTGAAGACCATGCCGGAGAATACCGGACGGCCTTTGTCCGAAAACGGCGACTCCAGGTTGGCGAATGTGATGTCGGCTGCGGCCATGCGCCCGGCGATCTCCCGGAACGGCAGCGTCGGATCCTGCTTGCGCCTTGCCATCTCGCCCACGTACCGGCACAGCATGATGTCGCCGCCGAACAGCAGGGTGGTGCGGGGCGCGAGCTGCGCGGATGCCCGCATGCCAAGAGTTGCGAACGTCAGAAATCTTCGGCGGCGCACTCGTAGAATGATCTCAAACGGATTCCGTTCCCAACCGGTGCAGCAAGGTCTTGTTCTCCGCCGAGGCGCAATGCAACTGCCGCTTCTACGATCCATGGGACGTGTAGAATCAGGCATGGACTTCCGCCCCTACCGCGATTCCGACCGCGACGCCTGCCTCTCCTGCTGCGCCCCGCCCCTCCAGACCGCACTCGCGGAGTTCCTCAAAGCCCCCGGTACCTATTTCGTCATGGAACACGACGACCGGATCGTCGGCTGCGGCGGCTTCTCCCTCGACTCCCCGTCGTCGGCCACCCTCCGCTGGGGCACCATCCACCCCGATTTCCGCCGCATGGGCCTCGGCCGATTCCTCTTGATGTACCGCATGAAGGAGCTCGGTCGTACCGGTCATATCGCCACGGTGCTGGCCGATCCGCCCCCGGAATTCGCCGGCTTCTACGCCAAGCAGGGGTTCCATCCCTCAGGCCAAGGGCTGGTCAAGAAACTGTCTGTATGTCCTTGATAGAATTCGGACTTACGCCCATGCAGCCCCGCTTCTCCGTCCTCGCCTTGTTTGCCCTAGGTACTGCCCTCGCCCAGCAGATCCCCCAGAATCCGGCCTACATGCTCGGACCCGACGCCCAGCCCAAGCCCGGCGTTCCCCAGGGCAAGGTAACCAAGTTCACCTACGAAACCAGCCGCGTCTTTCCCGGAACCTCGCGCGCGGTTTCCGTCTACGTCCCCGCCCAGTACGACGGTGCAAAGCCCGCCTGCGTCATGATCTACCAGGACGGCGGTGGCTATGCGTCCGTCACCGGCAACGGAGCCCACGCGCCGACCGTCATGGACAACCTGATCGCCGACGGCTCCATGCCCGTGACCATCGGCATCTTTGTCGACCCCGGCGTCACCCCGGCTCTCAACGATGCCCAGATGGCCCGCTACCACCGCAGCCTCGAATACGACGGCCTCGGCCCCGCCTACGCCCGCTTCCTCATTGAGGACCTGGTCCCCGAAGTCGAGAAGCGCCTGAACGTCAAGATCTCCACCAACCCCGACGACCGCGGCCTCATCGGCGGCAGTTCCGGCGGCATCGCAGCCTTCGTCGCAGCTTGGGAACGGCCCGATTCCTTCCACCGCGTCATCAGCTACATCGGCAGCTTCGCCAACTTGCGTGGCGGCGACCAACTTGCCAACCTGATCCGCAAGGTGGAGCCCAAGCCCCTCCGCATCTTCATGCAGGACGGCTCCAACGACCAGAGCATCTACGGCGGCTCCTGGTTCCAGGCCAACCAGCTCGTCTACAGCTCGCTCGAATACTCCGGTTACGACGCCAAATTCGTCATCGGCACCGAGGGCCACAGCGGACGCCACGGCAATTCCATCCTGCCCGAGGCCCTCCGCTGGGTCTGGCGCGAATACCCCAAGCCGATCACGGCCTCCAAAGGCGGACCCGGCATCCGCCACTACATCACTGATTTCCTCGATCCCGACTCCGACTGGCAGGTCGTCGGCCAAGGGTACGGGCAGGCCGTGGCTCCGGCTGTCGACAAGGACGGCACCCTCTTCTTTGCGGACGCCAAAGGCGGCAAAATCTACAAGCTCGGCCCCGATGGAAAGCCGGTCGTCTTTCAGGACTACATGGCCGGGGTGACCGGGATGATGTTCGGTCCCGACGGTCGCCTCTACGTGGCGGTCAAGAAGAGCATCCTGGCCTTCAACCCGCAAGGCAGCCAGTCGGTGATCGCCTCCGGCATCGAGGCGCGCGACGTGGCGGTCACCAGCACCGGTCGGATTTACTACACCGATCCCGGCTCGCAGCGTGTCTGGCTGCTGGATGGCGACAAGAAGCGGAGAGTCGCGTTCCAGAGCACTCCGGGTGCGAACATCAACGCCCCCATGGGCGTCCACCTTTCGCCGGACGAGCACCTGCTCGACGTTTCGGACCGCGACGGGCGCTGGGTGTGGTCCTTCCAGATCGACGCCGATGGCAGCCTGAAGAACGGCATGCCCTTCCACCATTTGGAAGCGCCGGACGACACGTGGGCCCAGTTCGCGGGTGGCATGACCATCGAGGACACCGGGCACCTGTTCGTCGCCACCACCCAGGGCATCCAGATTTGCGACCAGCCTGGACGAGTGGTCGGAATCGTGCGCAATCCGCAGGCCGGGCCGGTTAGCGGCGTGGCGTTCGGCGGACCCGGTCTGCACACGCTTTACGCGACGTCGGGCGACAAGGTCTTCGCGCGCAAGATGCGCCGGACGGGTGTCCTGACCTTTGTTCCCGCCAAACTACCGCGTCCGGGTCTCTAAATATGAAAGCATTCCTTCTCCTCGTAGCGGCCCTCCCAGCATTGGCCCAATACGACCTCGTCATCGCCAACGGCCGCGTCATCGACCCGGAATCCGGGCTCGACGCTGTCCGCAACGTCGGCGTCACGGGCGGAAAAATCAAAGCCGTTTCGGCCAAGCCGCTGAAGGGCAAGGAGACGATCGACGCCAAGGGCATGGTGGTCGCACCCGGCTTCATCGACCTCCACTCCCACGGCCAGGACGACGCCAACTACCGCTTCAAGGCCCGTGACGGCGTTACGACGGCCTTGGAGATGGAGGTCGGCGTCTGGCCGGTCAACCCTTGGTACCAGGCGAGGGAAGGAAAGGCGCTGATCAATTTCGGAGCGACTTCCGGCCACATTCCTGCCCGTATGGCCGTGATGAAGGATACCGGGACCTTCCTGCCCCGCGACAACTCGGTCAACCGCGTCTCCACCGCCGCCGAGGAGCGTGAAATCTTGGCTCATGTCCGCGAGGGGCTCGAACAGGGCGCGCTGGGCGTCGGAATGGGCATCGCCTATTTCCCCAAGGTCACCCGCGAGGAGATCCTGGGCCTTTTCGGCTTGGCAGGCGAGAAAAAGACCCCTGTCTACGTCCACATGCGCAATCCGGGGCCGGTCGAGCCGGGCGTGGTGGATTCCATGCAGGAGGTAATCGCCGACGCGGCGGTTACCGGCGCACCGCTGCACATTGTCCACATCACGTCGATGGCGTTTCGCCAGACGAAACTAGCGCTGGAGATGGTTGACGGGGCAGGGAAGCGGGGCTTGGATGTCACCACCGAGTGCTACCCCTACACGGCGGGGATGACGCAACTCGAATCGGCGATTTTCGACACCGGCTGGCAGGAGCGCATCGGGGTTTCCTATGGGGACCTGCAATGGGTGGCCACCGGCGAGCGCCTCACCGAGGCGACCTTCAAGAAGTACCGGGCCGAGGGCGGGCCCGTCGTGATCCACAGCATCCCGGAGGACATGGTGCGCCTGGCGCTGTCCCATCCCGGGGTGATGGTGGCCAGCGATGGCTGGTTGGTGGACGGAAAGGGCCACCCCCGCGCCGCCGGAACCTATTCGCGGGTGCTGGGCCGTTACGTCCGCGAGCAGAAAGCGCTGCCGATGATGGAAGCCCTCCGCAGGATGACGCTGCTACCCGCCAACAGGCTCGGCGTTCCTTCGAAGGGGCGGATCAAAGTTGGGGCCGACGCCGATATCACGGTATTCGACCCCGAGAAGGTAGCCGACCAAGCCACGTACGACACCCCCTCGAAGTATGCCGAGGGGATCCCGTACGTGGTGGTGAACGGAGTTCCGGTAGTCTCCGGCGGCCAGTTGCGCACCGGAGTGTTCCCCGGCCGCGGAGTTAGGCGATAGCCAATCCCTACTGGATCAGCACCTTGACGGTATTGGTCACCGTCTGCTGGGTGCCACCGTAGGCCACCGAGCAGTTGACCGACGTGATTCCCGAGCCGCCCAGTGAATTCGGCAGGAGCACGTTGATCTGGTCGAGTCCAAAGACGGTTCCTTGGGGACCAACGAACATCGCGGGAAAGGTCTTTCCGGCAATCGAACACGTGGAGCCCGTCGCGGTAGCCAAATCGAAACCGGTTCCGTAAAGGCTCAAATACACAGGCGCGCCCGTGAGTTTGATCGGCAGTGAAATGCACTGTGTGCTGCCACAGCTCGTGACCGGAATCGTCACGCGACCAGTGGGTGTGTCTTGGAAGGCCGTTGCGGCGGCAAACCCGTTCACCCCGAACAATCCCGCGGCGATGTACCGAACCGGCACGCCCATGCCCTGCGGCACGTAAGGCGATCCGACGCGCTCGATGCTCACCCACGCGAAGTTGTCAAAGGAATCCATCACATAGTTGATCTGGGTCGGCGACACAAAGTACAACTGCGCCAAGCGGTCACCCGGATGGCTGCGGTCCCGGATGTGTACCCTGATGCCGCCAAGCGTGGTGGTCGTCGCGTTGCCGCTCGCGGACGCGGTCAGCAACGACATGTTGGTGCCAAACGCTGACACCATCGAGGACGGGCCCACTGGCCAAGTCCAACTCGCAGCCGAAACACCCGCCGCCGTGAACCCGTTGCCCGCACCGCTGTTGAGCATCACTGAGATCGATGCCTGCCTGTTGTTGTTCGCGCTGCCAACGATGTATCCGGAGACGAGGTCCATCTTGCCGTCGCCATTGAAGTCTCCAATTGCGGCTGCCGTATGTGTGTAGTCGCAGGCGAGGGCGCCTGTCACCGCAGCGTTGAGATCGCACGGCTCGGTCGCGACCCCGACGAAGACGGGGAAGCGGAACGTTCCATCGCCGTTGCCCGCCAGAATGGCATCACCGGCGACAAGTCCGATGGAGCCGTCGTGGTTGAAATCGCCCAGTGCCATGATCTGGCTCGGAACGACAGTGCCGAACATGCCAACGGTCGCTACCGGGGTTCCGAAAGTGCCGTCGCCTTTGCCCGGCAGCACAACCAGCGTGGTGCCGTCCTTGGATGCCCCAACGATATCGGCAAAGCCATCGTTGTTGAAGTCGGCTGTGCGAACAGCGGCGTAGTACTCGCCCGGATTCGGGGTCTTGAAGCTGAAGAGATTGTTGATCGGCAATCCGACCGCAAACGTGCCGTCGCCGCGGCCGAGGGCCATGCTGAAAAGGCCTTGCGCCGACAGGAGCAGGAGGTCCGGGGTACCGTCACGGTTGAAGTCGGCAGCCAGCAGTGCGTCGGCTGGAAGTATGGTCCCGGACGTAAACGTCCCGTCGCCTGTGCTCAGGAAGACCGCGGGGCCGCAGATCAAATCCTGCTTGCCATCCTTGTTAATATCGGCCACCGACACGACGCCGACATAGTCCGGCGTGCCATCGCCGCGATTCAGGAAGTTGTTGCAGCCCGGGACCGCGAAAGGGCCGCTGAATGTGCCGTCTCCGCGGCCTAGGAAGACCTTGGCGGTATTGCCGAGGAACACCAGGTCGGGTTTGCCGTCGCCGTTGAAGTCGCCAACTGTCACGGGCATCGGAGGGTCAAATGTTCCGGAAGGGAATGTGACGCCGTTGTGGAAAGTGCCGTCGCCGTTGCCGAGGAGGATGCCCGCGACGGGACTGAGCACGGTGCCGGTGTAGACGATGTCCATCTTTCCGTCGCCGTTGAAGTCGGCTACCGCCAGGCAGGAGCCGCAAAGGGCCGCTCCGTGGGAGGCACCGCCGAGGAATGCCGCAACCGGTGACAGAAAGGAAATCGTCTGGCCGGATAAGAGGACGGGCAGGCAGAGGATGGAAGCCCGTAGAAGATGCTTGATTGGTGACATTGCGATCCACACCGAGCACTTGGGCCACCAGGGCCGTGTTTTCGGTGTTTGGCGCGATGATGAGGCCTTCCCCGATTCTTGGCACCCGCCCAACCCGGTGACCGGATTGGCCGTAAGCGGCGTCCAGCGGTCACTTCGCTGTACGGGATTACCATGGGAACTAGCCCCATGCTGAAGAACACACGGTTGTCCACGGTACTCGTTCTTGCCTCGCTTACTCCCGCCGAGGCGCCCGCCGAGACCGCGAACACGGTCACGATCCGAGTCCCCGGTCTGCAGAAACCAGCCGAAATCCTCGTCGACACCTGGGGCGTCCCCCACATCTACGCGGCCAACACCGACGACGCCTTCTTCGTCCAAGGCTTCAATGCTGCCCGCGACCGCCTCTTCCAGATCGACCTGTGGCGCCGCCGCGGCCTCGGGTCGCTGTCCGAAGTCCTCGGCAAGCAGTATCTGGACCAGGACCGCGCCACCCGCCTCTTCCTCTATCGCGGCGACATGGACAGGGAATGGGCATCCTACGGCCCGGACGCCAAGCGCATCGCGATCAATTTCGCCGCCGGGATCAACGCCTACGTCGCCTGGCTGGGAACCAACCCCGACAAGCTGCCCCTTGAGTTCAAGCTCCTCGGCTACCAGCCTTCCCGCTGGGACGCAGCCGACGTCGTCCGCATCCGCAGCCACGGACTGACCCGCAATCTGTCAAGCGAGGTCGCTCGCGCCCGCACCGTCTGCGCCACCGACCCCGTCAACGGCCCCAAATACGACCAAATCCGCTCCGGCCTACAGCCCGCCTGGGAAACCAAGGTCCCCGAAGGCCTCGATCCCTGCCTGCCCGCCAACCTCCTCCGCGTCTTCACGCTCGCCACCCAGGACGTCCGCATTGTGAAGGATTCCGTCCAGATCGCCAGCGACATCGATCCCCGCGACGAGCGCGACGCCGCCGAGGGCAGCAACAACTGGACCATCGCGCCTTCGAAATCCTCCACCGGCCGCCCCATCCTGGCGGGCGACCCCCACCGCGCCTACACCACGCCCAGCCTCCGCTACATCACCCACGTCAGCGCCCCCGGCATGGACCTCATCGGGGCAGGGGAGCCCGCCCTTCCCGGCATCTCCATGGGCCACAACGGCACCGCCGCATTCGGCCTGACCATCTTCAACCTCGACCAGGAGGACCTCTACGTCTACGAACTGAATCCCGCCAACCCGCTCGAATACCGCTACAAGGGCGGCTGGGAGGCCCTGCGCGTGGTCCGCGAGACCGTTCCGGTCAAGGGCGGCGGCACCGAAACCGTAGAACTGCTGTTCACCCGTCACGGGCCCGTGATCTACACCGATGCCGCAAAGCACCGCGCCTACGCCGTCCGTTCCTGCTGGCTGGAGCCCGGGATGTCGCCGTATTTCGGCAGCGTCGCCTACATGCGTGCCCGGACCTTTGCCGATTTCCAGAAGGCCATGCTCCACTGGGGCGCGCCCAGTGAGAATCAGGTCTTTGCCGACGTCAAAGGCAACATCGGCTGGGTCCCCGGCGGTCTGGCCCCGATCCGCCCCAACTGGGACGGCCTGTTGCCGGTGCCGGGCGACGGACGGTACGAGTGGGCGGGGTTCTGGGCGGGTGACAAGTTGCCGTCCGTTTACAACCCGTCTGCGGGCTACATCACGACCTCGAACGAGCTACATCTGCCCCCGGATTACCCATACAAGGAGCGGAAGCTGGGTTTCGAATGGACCAATCCCTCGCGCCACGAGCGTATCGACGAGGTCCTCAAATCGACGCCGAAGGTGTCCCTTGAGGATTCGATGCGGCTGCAGAATGATGTGATTTCGATTCCGGCCCGACGGTTGGTCGCCCTGCTGGCCAAACTGTCGTCGAAGGACCCCAAGGTAACGGCGGCCCTGGGTCTTTTGAAGGGCTGGAACGCGGGAGAGTCCCCCGAATCCCCGCAGGCGGCGCTGATGGAGGTGTGGCTGTCAAAGTATCTGGAGCCGGGATTCCGCGCGGCCGTGCTGCCGGTGAATGCCGCGTCGGCCATAGCGACCACGGATGTCGCGGTCATGCTTGACCGCTTGGAACACCCGTCGGGCGGGTTTTCCGCGGCGGATCGGGACCGGTTGCTGCTCGATACCCTCGGAATCGCCTACATGGGCATGGAAAAACTGGCCGGCTTGGACCCCTCGAAATGGCAATGGGGCAAGTTGCACCAATCCCTGCCTCGCAACGTTCTGGCCGACGCGGTCCCGGCCGACGTTCGGGCGAGGCTCCAACCGGGGCCTTTCCCCGTGGGCGGCGATCCGTTTACGCCCAACCAGTCCAGCTACCGGGCGGCGGATTTCCAGCTGAGCAATGGCCCGTCGTTCCGCATGGTGATCGACGTGGGTAATTGGGACAACTCGCGGGCGGTGAATTTCCCCGGCCAGTCTGGCGATTCCGGGAGCGCGCATTATTCGGACCTCGCCGGGAAGTGGTTGAAGGGCGACTATTTCCCACTGCTCTACACCCGGGCCGCCATCGAAAAGGCCACGGAATTGCGGATCGTCCTGACGCCGGGCAAATAGCCTATCGGTCCAACCACCGGCTCTGTTGCAGTCCGCCCATGCCCGTCCACGCCGAGTGGTACCGGGTGTAGGCGTCCGCCACATCCGGGGGCGTCCAACTTCCGTCCGGTTGCTGGGTTTCGAGCAGATACTGCGTCCCCTTGCGAATGGCCGGGTCGTCGTCGCCCAACCCGAACGCCTTCAGGCTATCCAGGAATTCGCCAACAGTTTCTGGATCGTGCAGCGACTCGACGGCCAGCGCCAGATTCCGGTGCAGGTATTCGAACTCGGGCCCGAATCCGACCCGCGGAACCGCGTACACCCCATAGTCGTTCTGCGTGTACACAAGGTGGGTGATGGCGTACGTCACGTCGTAGAACTGGTTGATGTACGTGCCTTGGCCGGTCGGCGGATAGGGACGCATTAGGGGCAGCCATTTCAACACGTCGCTGTACGACCCGCCCAAGGGGATCCCGTACTGTTCGCCCATGTATGTTGCGATCAGGGCGTCCAGCCAGATGCTGTATTTCGATGCCTTGCGATCCGACGGCGGCGGCTCCTTGGCGGGGTCAAAGAGCAGGAAATCGACAGGCGCGAAGCGTGCGGCGGCATCCCGCAGCACCGGCTTGATGCGGCTGTCGTCCTGTCCCAAACGGGAGGCCGCGTACCAACCTTCCACCATGTCGCCCACCTCGTCGGCCGACGCATTCGGCGTGACGACCATCTTGGTCGCAGCCCAGCGTTTGGCGTGTTTCCTTCCGATGCGGGCGGCGGCATCGCGGAGTTCCGGGTCGGCGGTCGACGCGGCGGTTGTGTAGAAGCAGAACAGGTAGTCCGCCCCGTAATCGGCAAAGTTGCGCGGGTCGGAGGCGGACCGGTCGATGAAGTCGAGGGCCTTGCGGATGGCGCGGTCGCGGGGGTTGTTCGATGTGCAGCCCGTCAGACATAAGATCGCCAGCAGGGCCGCGCGCCTCACAGGGAAATACCCGTTGGGGCGGTGAATTCCGCATCCTCGACATCGCCCGTATTGCGGACCCCGGCGGGCTCGAAGCAGAGCACCTCGGCCTCCTCGTCGGCCGCAGTGCGGTGCTCCACTCCGGCAGGGACCACGATCATGCCGCCGGGCCCGAGGCATTCCACCCGGTCGCGGAACTCAACCCGGAACTGGCCCCGCCACACAAGGAACATTTCGTCCTCGGTGGCATGGGTGTGCCATGGAAAAACCCCTTGGACCTTGATCAGTTTGACCTCCTGGCCATTGAGGCGCGCCACCACTTTGGGCCGCCAGTGTTCATGGAAGAGGGCAAATTTTTCAGTCAGATGGAAGGAGGACATGGCTAGAACCATTCTCCGTTGCAGTCCTGTTTCGAAACGAGGGGTGGTGCGCTATACTGAAAGTGTTGCGCGCCCGTAGCTCAGTTGGATAGAGCGTTTGGCTACGAACCAAAAGGTCGCACGTTCGAGTCGTGCCGGGCGCACCACCCAAATCCTTTCCTTTCAGGGGCTTCACGCCCCTCGAACCACTCGCTTCCTTGAACCAATTTTCGGCACTGTGCCCGGAATTGTGCCCACCCTGTTCCCTTCTTCAGTGTAGACGGTCCTTGATCCCGGTGTTCTCTTCAGAACCCCTCCGTGGACTTCTACTTTGTCAACAGCTTGCGGATGGCTTTCAACTCCTGCCGATGTTTCTCAGTCGTCTTTGGATATGCCATCTGAAGCTTGTTGAACGCATCAAGGACAATCTGGGAGACAATCAGCCGGGCATTCTCCTTGTCGTCGGCAGGAACGATGAACCAAGGCGCATGATCGGTACTCGTCGCGTTCAGGCACTCCTCATAAGCGGCCATGTAAGCTGGCCAGTATTTCCTCTCATGAATGTCCGCGAAGCTGAGTTTCCAGTTCTTTTCCGGATCATCAATTCGATCCAAGAACCGCTTTCTCTGCTCCTCCTCGGACAAATGGAGGAAGATCTTAATGGTGTGCGTTCCGTTCCGGTAAAGATGACTTTCTAGGTCGACGATGGAGCGATATCTCTTCTCCCAGATGGTTTCCTCGTTGAGCAACTCATCCGGAAGACCTTGACCGCGAAGAATTTCCGGATGTACCCGCACGACCAGAACTTCCTCATAGTAGGAACGATTGAAGATGCCGATCCGCCCGCGTTCGGGCAGGCGGGTTGTCGAGCGCCAGAGAAAATCGTGTTGTAGCTCGTCCGCGCTCGGCTGTTTGAAACTGAAGACCTCGCAGCCTTGCGGATTGACGCCGGACATCACGTGCCGGATTGCGCCATCCTTGCCCGCAGCGTCCATGCCTTGAAAAATCAGTAACAGCGAATACCGATTCGACGCATAGTAGAGGCGCTGCAGGGAACTCAGTTCATCGACATGTTCTTGTAGGAGTCTTTGATAGGCTTTCTGCGACTTGCAAAAAGGCTTCACGACCGTCGGGCACTTCGCGAGCTTGATATCTTCTCCGGGCTGTACACGGAAAGATCTTGAATCGAGTTTCATGCGAATGTGCACCAGTCCTTTTCTTACCCACTCCCCTGGCTAGCGGGAGAACCTCGTGCGTCACCCCACAAGGAGCAACAGGTAGCCAGTCACAGGCTAGGAGCGGCTATCGTTGTGCACATACAGAACCACTCCTTCCATGCCGTCGTTCCAATATATGAATGCGCCAGCGATCCACGAATCGTTGAGCTTGCGGGCAAATTTGGTCTTGGCCACGAGCCAGAGAGCCTGCGGGCCGATCGCTAATGGACGGTCACCTGACCGCGAATGGCCACCGGGGATTTTGCCTCCTCGCTATTTCGTGTGGGTGTGAGGGGTTGAAGGGGGGCGGCTTGGGAGCCGCCGTCCACTCCGGCCCCGGTCGGCGCTCGGGTCGCATCCCTGCGTTGCCCTACCCTCCGACCAGGCAATCCGATTGTACAACT
>CAIVPR010000133.1 GCA_903907865.1 uncultured Acidobacteriia bacterium | reverse complement strand
TCGTCGACGAGGCCGCCTTCCTCGACGACGCCGTCTACCACGTCCTCCGCCCCATGCTCGCCGCCACCAAGGGAGACCTGTGGTTGCTCTCGATGCCCAACGGCCGCCGCGGCTTCTTCTTCGAGACCTGGACCTACGGCACCAATTGGACCCGCTTCAAGGCCCCGGCCACCGATTGCCCCCGCATCTCCCGCGAGTTCCTCGAGGACGAGCGAGGCGAGATCGGCGCAACCCGTTTCCAACAGGAGTACCTATGCGACTTTGTCGAATCCGAAGACGCCGCCTTCAGCCAACTCGTAATCGACCAATCCATAGACGACACCGTCCCCGGAATCAAAATCCCCACCTGACCCCGTGGCGCAGGCAATCGTGCCTGCCGCGTCGACAATCCTGTCGACGCCTGTTCTTCGATTGGCTGCGGCAAGGCCAGCACACCAACTCAATCCCAACCCAGAAAGGTCCTCCACCATGTTCTACTTAGGCCTGGATCTCGGCCAACGCCGAGACCACTCCGCAATAGCCATAATCGAAAAGATCGAAACCCGCCGTCCCTGGGGCGAATCGGTCTTCGTCGCACTCCATCTCCGCCACGCGGAGCGGGTGCCCCTCGGCACGCCCTACCCCAAAGTGGTGGAGCGCGTGCGCACCATCGTCAACGTGCCTGAACTACTGGGCAACTGCCACCTCACGATAGACGCGACCGGTGTCGGAGCCCCGGTCATAGACCTGATCAGGAGCGCCAACCTCGGCTGCCAATTCACCCCGGTCAACATCACCGGCGGAGACAAGGCATCCCTGGTCGGCGGCATCCACAACGTTCCCAAGGTGGACCTCTGGGCCGGACTGAACATCGTGCTGGAGCGCCAGGAGCTCCGCATCTCCAAGCACTTCCCCGCCTCGGGAGCCGTGGCGCGGGAACTAGCCGGCATCAGCGCCAACACCCGCCAAGCCCGGCCCGGGGAAAAGGACGACCTTGCGATAGCGATAGCCCTTGCCGTCTGGAAGGCCCGCCGCAGCGGCTGCGGCACCACCAACTCCGACAGCACATCCCACTACGACCCCGTCCTCCGCTTCCACACCCGCACCTAGGCCTGTGTGCATTACCTGTGCACCCTGCAATTTCCGTTGTGGGGCAGCCATTCTTGGCTGCAGCCGCCTTTCAGGCGGCATTAACCGCACTGCTCGGGTGCGCCTAGGCCTCCCCCTACCACCGCACCCGAATCGTAGCATTCATCATAGGCACCCCGCCATCAGCCACACTGGTAGCCTCGTTGCCCGAAACAAACGTGCCAAACAGATTCGAAGCGTTCTGCGTAGTAGTCCCCGGCACCACATTCTTCAAGTCAACCGTGGTATTCATGTTCCCCAGGTTGTACCACTTGAACGGGTTCTGGAAGTCGAACCGCAATTGCAGCTTCAGCCGCTCCTTCAGCGTGAATTCCTTCCGCGCCGAGAAGCTGGCCCCGATGCCGCGCTGCGTGTAGAACGTCCCCTTGCCCGCGTTGCCAAACGTATACTGCGCGGGATAGGCGAAATCCGCCAAATTGCTGATCGTCGAATTCTGCAGGCCCTGGTTGAACCGGTTACCGCCGATGTCCTGCCAGCTGTCCCGCAGCGCCGGAGTCCCAATCAGGTTCGGCCGGCCGCCGATCCCGATGAAGCCCGGCAAGTAAGTATTCGGGCTATTGGTGAAGCCCCACGTAACCGGGTTGCCGGTATAGATGCCGTACTCCCACACCAGGGTGTAGCCGCCAAACACGGCATCCAGCACGCCGCCCTTGTTCAGGAACGCCTTGCCCTTGCCAACCGGAAGGTCATAGCTGAAGTTGCCGACATAGCGCAACCGGCGGTCGAAAGCCGACGGTCCCTTGTAGAGATTGCTCGCGACCAGCGTGTTACCCACGCCCGTCCCGTCCAAGCTCTTCGCGTAAGTGAAGAAGCTGTCCCACAGCAGGCCGCCGGACATCCGCTTCTGGGCATGGATGGTGCCGCCATGGTAAGTCGAGTGGCTGATATTGGACCGGTATGTGATCGTGCCGTAGTTCGTGAACGGCCTGTAGACCTGCGAATTGCCCACGAACGACGTGAGCGCGGACGTGTTCCCCGCCAGGAAATTCATCGGCAGCACGTTCATGTTCGGCGACTCCAGGTCGCCGACGCTGGCCGAGCCGTCATACGAAAGCTCCACCATGAGGTTCCGCCTCAGTTGGTACTGCAGCGCGATGTTCCAAGTCATCGCGTACGGGTTCTTGAGGTTCGGGTTGGTGATGGTCGTGTTGCGCCCGCTGCACGTCGGAATCGTGACGCCGTTGAGCGAGCCGTTCGTGCAACCCGTGTAGCCCTGCGTGCCCTGGCTGGAGAGGCCGGGATAAACGATGGGATTCGGGCCATGGCTGATTTGGTAGATCGGCGTCGGGTTGCCGGATGCCTGGTTCTGGTTGCTGGAAATGCTGTATTCGTCGAGCTGCGACGGGGCGAGACCCAAATCGACGTGCATCAGCGCGAAGCCGCTGCGCACCACCAGCTTCTCCAGCGGGTGCCACGCCACGCCGACGCGCGGTTCCGGTGCCTGCCATTCGCGGTTCGTGATGTTGCCGTTCGGGTGGGTAATCAGACCCTTGCCCCCGGCCACCACGTTGTCCGAGGCGCTGGGATCGAATTGCGAATACTGGCCGTACTTGGTGTGCCACGGGCTCTCCATGGACCAGCGGAGACCGAGGTTCAGCGTCAGGGTCGGGCTGACCTTCCAGTCGTCCTGCAGGAACAGGCTGCTGATGTTGTCGCGCGGCAGCCAACTGGCCGTCGGGATGGAGAAGCTGGCGGAAGTGACCGAGCCCAGCATGAACGAGGCGAGGCCGATGCCGCCCGTGTTTGGAATCGTGCTCGTACCGTTGCCGCTCAGGCCCGACGCGCCGTCGAAGCTGAAGCTGCCGCTCGGGTTGCCGAGGTTGTAGTTGTTCTGGCGCTGGTGCAGCAGGTCATAGCCGAACTTCAGGCTGTGCTTGCCCCGGACCCAGGTGATGTCGTCTTTGAAAGTGAAGCTTTCGAGCACCTGCTCGTTGGGGCCGCCGACACCGAGCGGCAGTCCGCCCGGCAGCAGCGCGCCGGACACGTTGGGAATTCCCAGCAGTGCGGCCGTGCCCTTGTTCGTATTGGGGCCGATGGTGGCGGCCTCGAAGCGGTAGTAGCCGACCCTGGTCTCGTTGATCAGGTTCGATGCCAGGATCTTGGTGACGCCAAGGGTGGCCGTGTTCTGGTAGTCGTGTTCCAGCACCAGGCTGCTGTCGAACACCGGGTTCGAGATCTGTGGATTCGGGCTGCGCTGGTAGATCGACTTGTACAGCCAGCTGCCGAAGACCTTTAGGCTGGGGCTGAACTGCTGGTCGACGCGGCCGGTATAGTTCTCGGAGAAGTACTTCTTCAAGTACGTGCCTTGGAAGTTGTTGGCCGGGCCGGTATTGCTGTAGGTTCCGGGCGCGTTCGGCAGGGCGTAGGGCGTCATGGCGACGAACTTCGCGGCGACCGGGTCGATGCGCGAGGAGGGAATGATGTTGCCCGTGATCGGCGTGCGCGTCCACTGGCCGTTGACCTGCGCCGTGCTCAGCGGGTCGTAAAGCTGGTTGGCGGTGGCTCCGGTGCCCGCGAAGCCGAAGTTACCGGCCAGCATCTTGGCGTCCGGCACCGTGTAGGCGGCCTGTTTGGCCTGCTTTTCGATGAGCCGCTCCACCGCGAACACGAAGAACGTGCGGTTCTTCCCGTTGTAGAGCTTGGGGATGTAGACGGGTCCGTGGAGCGTTGCGTTGGGCTGCTGGAAGAGTTCGGAGGGCGTCGCCACCTGGCCGGGCTGCTGCTGGCCGAAGTGGTAGAGGTCGAAGAACTTGCGGTGCTGCATGGCGCTCACGCGCCCGAATTCCGAAACCTCGCCGTGCAGCGAGTTGGTGCCGGTGCGCTGGACCGACATCAGCGCCCCGCCGCCCGAGTGGCCGTACTCGGCGGGAAGCACGCTGCCCAGCACCTTCACCTCTTCGATGGTGCTCTGGATGGTCTGGGAGGTGTAGATGGTGCCGTTGTTGTTGGCCACCGCGTAGGTACCGTCGGAGAAGTAGCCGATCTTGCTGTCCTGCAGCCCGTCGATGTGGAAGCCCTGCAGGTTGCCCGCGTAGCCGAAGCCCTGGATGTCGATGTTGGGCAACAGGAAGAACGCGTCCTCGACGTACCGTTGATATAGGGGTAGTTGCTGGAGGTAGGAGCCTTCAAGCACCGCGCCGCTGGAGGAAGTTTCGGTTTGGAGTTGGGTTCCCTCGGCGGTCACAAGGACGGATTCCGTCGTCCCGCCCACTTCCAGTGGCGCGTTGACCTCAAGGTTGTCGCCGACCCGCAGTTCGAGTCCGGCGCGGATGTACTTCTTGAAGCCGCTGGCCGCGATCGTCAGCCGGTACGGGCCGGGCCGCAACGCCGGAATCCGGTACTGGCCCTCGGCATTGGTCTTCGTCTCGCTCACGAAGTTGGTTTCGGTGTTGGCGATCGTGACCGGCGCTCCGGGGACGATGGCTCCGGAGGTGTCGGTGACGCGGCCTGTGATGCTGGCCGTATCCAACTGGGCGTAAGCAGACGTGCTGACGGCACACGCGGCGGCCAACCAGCAGGTGAAGCTAAGGAAACGATGCGAAGGCTTAGGGTTCATCGGACGTGGACTCCTGGACAAAGAACTCGGTGCCTCACATACTATCAGCTTTTTTGCTTCCGTGTTCCTCTAGCGTGGAATCCGCATGCTCGACTGGCGCACCACCAGCCGGGGCTCCAGGACCGCTGTCTTCGGCGCTAACGGCGTCTTCGATTCAATCAGTGCCAAAGCCAGCTTGGCCGCCCGTTCGCCGATGGCGATGCTGTTCTGGTCGATGGTCGTAAGCGGGACCCGCAGGAAGTCCGCGTGTCGGATGTTGCCGCTGCCCACAAACGCCACATCCTCGGGAATCCGCAGCCCCGCGTCGAGCACCGCCTTCATGGCGGAGACGGCAAACTGGTCGTTGAACCCGAAAACGCCGTCTGGCGGCTCCGGCAGCGTCAACAGCTCCTTCATGATGCCGTAGGCCGCGTCGTCCGTGGCGTCGCCGGTTTCGTCCTGGTTGCGCTCGTATTCGGGGCGGATGGGGAGCCCGTGGCGTTCGAGCGCTTTCCGGTATCCGTCGAGGCGTCCGAGGGCCGGACTCAGCCTCGTGCCGTATATGTAGGCGATGCGGCGGCAACCGCACTGGATCAAATGCTCCGTCGCCATCAGGCCCACGGTTTGGTCGTCGACGCCGACGAAATTTGCTTTCAAACCGGTGATGCGCCGGTCTATAAGAACATAGGGGGTTTCTTGCTCGTCCATCCGGTCAAAGCTTTCGCGGCCGTCCTGGGTACTGGCGACGATCAGCGCGTCCACTCGGCGCGCCAGCAGCTGCTCGATTTCCTGCTGCTCAAGCTCCGGCTCCTCCTCGGACGTGGCCATCACCAGTCCGTAGCCTCTCTTGCGGAAGACGTTGGTCAGCCCCTTGGCGATTTCGCCGAAAAACGAGTGGAGCAGCCCCGGGACCACAAATCCCACGATCATGCTCTTGCCCGTCACAAGGGCGCGGGCGGCCAGGTTTGGTCGGTAGTTCAGGTCCCGCATGCGCTGCAGGACCTTGTTGCGGGTTTCCTCGCTGATATCGTCGTGGTTTCGAAGCGCCTTGGAAACCGTTACCACCGACACGCCCAGCTCGCGTGCGATGTCCTTCATCCGGACGACTGCCATATATGCTGGATTGTATCCGAGTCACCATGCGTTCCAAGATTTCGCGGTTCCTAACCCTATTTGCCGTCGCGTCCGGCACATCCCTCTGCGCGCCACCCGCCGAGAACTGGCCCCAGGCGGCCGGGCCCGACGGGACTTGGTCCGCCCCGAAAGCGAAGGCCCCCGTCTCGTGGAGCGTCGCGCTGGGCAAGAATATCCTCTGGCGCGCGCCGCTGCCCGCGGGCGGGCAGAGCGGAATCGCGGTGTGGGGAGACCGGATCTTTCTCACGACTTTCGAGCCGTACAAGGTCGGCGACCCCAAGTTCAGCGCCACCATTCTCGGCCACGCGATCGACGCCAAGACCGGGAAGATTCTGTGGTCGGTAAAGCTCGAAGGCTCGGTCAAGAGTCCGCTGATGTACGCCTACAGCGACTCCACCAGCCCGACGCCGGTCACCGACGGCAAACATGTCTGGTTCACTAACTCCAGCGGCATCGTGATGTGCGTCGACTGGGCCGGCAAGGAGGTTTGGCGGCACACTTGGACCCCGTGGGGCGAGCCCTATCCGTTCAACAAGCAGCACGAGCCGATCCTCTACGGCAACTTCGTCCTCAACGTGGAGCCGCTCGACGGCAACCCGGACAGCAAAAAGGGCTGGAACTACATCCGCGCCCTCGACAAGAACACCGGCAAGACCCTCTGGATTGCGGAGGATGCCACGACCACCTATACGACTTCGCGCTTCGGCGTCGGGGCCGACGGGAAACCGGCGGTGGTGACGGCGCGCGGCGGCTGGCACGATGTGCCGGAGCGTCCGGTGGGCCTCAGCATGATTTCGCTCGACCCGGCCAGCGCGGGCAAGAGCCTCTGGCGCTATGTCGCCGACACCGACGCGACCGGAAAGCCCTTGGCGGTACCGGGCTCGCTGGCCGCGCCGACCTGGCAGGCGCTCTACGTGATGCACTGGGACAAACAGTACGCCTATTGGTTCAAGCTGAACCCGGAGGAATCGCACCTGGTGGTCGACAGCCGGACCGGGAAACTGTTGAAGGAACAGTCGCTCATCAAGAATGTGGATTACCGGCAGTGGGACCCGGCCGCCAACAAGTACATCGTCCACACCAACGCCAACCTCCGCGAGATCCGCGACCTTTCCCCGCGCGTCAACGCCCAGCCCGGCGAGGTAATCCGCGTCATGCCCGCGTGGCACTGCAACATCGTGGCGGGCGGCTACCACTATTTCCTCGCGTCGACGGCCCACAGGCGCAACGGCCAAGCGCCGAAGGGAAAGGGCGGCCCGTCTCATTCCATCGGCCGCGTCAACATCGAAACCGGCAAGGTGGAGTACCTGGAACTACCCGTGACCGTCGTCCGCAAGCCGGGAGATGCCGACAAGAAAGTCTACGGCGTCGCGGTCCGCACCCAGACCCTCGACATCAACGGCAACGACGTGGCGGCGGAAGACCGGTCCCGTACGGACGGCTGGGAGATCCCCGCATTCTGGGGCAGCCCCGTGGAACTCGGCGGCAAGGTCTACTTCACCACCATGCTCGGAATCACCTATGTGGTGGACGCCCACGCGAAGGTGCTCGACGAATCGGCGATTGTCGCGATCAACGATTTGGGCCCGTCCGGCGAGACCTGGACGCTGAACACACCGAGCTACGCGAACGGCAAGCTGTACCACCGGACGTTGAAAGAACTCGTCGCCATCGGAGGGAAATAGTCCGATAGGGATAATAGACAATGTACAGCTCAGCATGCCGATTCGCAACGTCGCCCCCTACCTCGCCTTCGCCCTATGCTCTCTGCAGGGTCTCGCACAGCAGGAGTCGAGGACTCCGGTTCCCGAGACCCGCAAGCCCGCGGCGCTACCCGACTCCACGACCGAAAACAGCGTAACCATCAGCGGACACAAGGTGGCCTACCGGGCGGTCGCCGGCACCATCACGGTCGGTGCGACCGACGCCGCCGACGCCACGTTGGCACCGGACGGCCAGTTGCTGCCCGACGTGGTGGCAAATCCGACCGATCCCGCCAAGCCCGAGGACGCTCCACCCACTGCGCGGATGTTCTATGCGGCGTATTTCAAAAAGGACGGCACCGGTGTCGACGCGGGACCCCGCCCGGTGATGTTCTTCTTCAACGGCGGCCCGGGCTCGGCCACGTTGTGGCTCCACATGGGTTCGTTTGGCCCCCGCCGTGTGATGACGCCCGATACCGACCACCCGGCCGGTGCCCCCTACATGCTCGTCGACAACAAATACAGTCTGCTCGACGTGACCGACATGGTCTTTATCGACGCTCCCGGAACCGGCTTCAGCAGCATCCAGGGCAAGGAAAAGGAGAAGGCGTTCTGGGGCATCGACGGCGACGCCCACGCCTTCGAGCGCTTCATCCGCAAGTTTCTCACCAAGTACGACCGCTGGAATTCCCCCAAGTACATCTTCGGCGAATCCTATGGAACCCCGCGCGCCGCCGTCCTCAGCGGTCTGCTGCAGAATGTCGACCTGAACGGAATCGTCCTGCTATCGGCGATCCTGTCGTACTCGAACAGCCCGGACAGCCCGCGCTGGAACCCCGGCATCGACGAGCCCTACGCGCTGGTCCTGCCGAGTTTCGCCGCCACCGCCTTCTACCACCACAAGCTGCCAACCCAGCCGCCCGCGCTGGTGCCGTTCCTCCACGAGGTGGAGGCGTTCGCCACGGGCGAGTATTTCCAAGCGCTGCTGGCCGGAGCTACCCTCCCGGACGAAAAGCGCGTGGCCATCGCAGCCAAACTGCATTCGTACACCGGGCTCGCGGCCGAGTTCTGGCTCAAGGCCGACCTGCGGGTCTCGGGCCCGGCATTTTCCAAGGCGCTCCAGGACAACGACGGCCTGACGACCGGTCGCCTCGACTCCCGCTTCAAGGGCCCGGACATGTACCGGCTGGGCGGGGAGGCCGACTACGATCCGATGTTCCCCGCCTTTTCGGCGGCCTACGTGACGGCGATCAACCAGTACCTCCGCACCGAATTGCGGTATGGCAAAGACCAGACGTACAAGGCGACCATCTGGGGCGATCCGAGTTTCACTTGGGATTCGCACCACCAGCCGCCCGGCGGCCCGCCCGCCAACAGTGTCAACACCCTGCCCGACCTCGCTTACGCGATGAAGATGAATCCGAAGATGGGCGTGCTGTTGGCCGGGGGGTACTTCGACCTCGGAACGCCGTATTTCGAAGGCGTCTTCGAGATGCGCCACCTACCCGTGCCGAGCGCGCTCCAGCGGAACATTGTGTACAAGTACTTCGAGTCCGGCCACATGGTGTACGTCAACGAGTCGGTCCTCCAGCAGCTTCGCGAGGACCTTGTGGCATTTCTCTGTCCGGTGAAATAGTGATCCGGTTGTGGGCTGGAGATCCTACAACCTACACTCAAACTACATGCTCAACCGGGGCTATGCCTTCAGCACAATCATTAGCAGCAAGTACCATGGGCAACCGCTGATCTCCCACTTGGCAAGCCTCTATCCGCACTCGACCCCGCAAGTCTGGCAGGCAAAACTGGACAATGGCGAAGTCACCCTCGACGGGGTCACCGCTGGCGGTGGCGAATCGGTCACTTTAGGCCAAACACTGGTTTGGAACCGTCCACCGTGGGTCGAGCCGGACGCCCCGCGGCATTTCGAAGTCCTGTTTGAGGACCCCCATCTGTTGGCAGTCAATAAACCCAGCGGGTTGCCCACGCTGCCGGGCGGCGGCTTCATGGAGAACACCCTGCTGCGTGTGGTGCAAGAGCGGACACCCTGCGCAAACCCGGTCCACCGGTTGGGCCGAGCCACTACAGGCATCGTCCTTTTCGCCAAGACAGCGCAAGCGGCCTCGAATCTATTCGCCAATTGGAACACGCCTAGACTTCAGAAGATCTACCGGGCGCTGGCTCAAAACATTGCGCAGGACGATTCCTACGAGATCCTCACGCCCATCGGCCTTGTACCGCACCCGCTCATCGGGTCCGTGTGGGCGGCCAGCCCGAGTGGGAAACCGTCGAAGTCATTGGCCACGGTGATTTCACGCGGTGCCGGCACTACAGTATTTGAGGTAAGCCTCAGTTCGGGCCGCCCCCATCAGATTCGGATCCATTTGGCATCCATCGGCCATCCGCTGGTGGGCGATCCTTTGTACGGCGCGACCGGCCAGCCTCTTGAAAATCTTCCCGGACTGCCTGGCGATGGGGGGTATTTCCTGCACGCCCGATGTTTGAGGTTCCAGCATCCTGTTAGCGGAGAACAAATCCAGGTTGAGGCTGCTTTGCCGTCGGGGTTCTGATTCTACGTTTAGCAGACTCGGTTGGGCACACTACGCTTGGTCTAGGGTTAAGTGTTTGAAAATGTTAGGGTGGAAATGTTGATCCGGGCTGTGACTGGGGCTATTTGCGCCTCCGGTTTTTCTTGAATTTGTTGCGGGCGGGGTGTTTGGCGTGGGCGGGCTTGGGTTCGTTTGTACTTCCCGATTAAGGGGAATAGTTCGCCGCTCATGTGTAGTTGATTGATTTGTTGCCAGTTAATTCTTTTGACTCAAATGCTTCTGATTGTAATCGTTCAAGAAGTTCTACGATACCGAGTCTCCTTCCCTCAAACTTTGCGGTGTTTAGTGCAGACTGTT
>CAIVPR010000132.1 GCA_903907865.1 uncultured Acidobacteriia bacterium | reverse complement strand
GGCCACGGCCGATGGCTGGTCAGATGAAGAGGTGGTCAGGCGCTGGGGGAGGCTGTTCCCGCCCCGCGGCGCGGGCCGGAAAGCGTTGCCCGTGACAGAAGATTGGGTCAAGCAGCAGCTCCAGAAACCGGAGTGGGTCAGGAAAACACGGGAGCGATTGCAAAGCCTGAGCTGGCTGATGAAGTGCCTGAAAGAGCCGCTTTCCCGGCTGGCCAATCGCGAAGAGCAAGCACGCGGCGCGTTTTTTGAAGGCCGGTTCAAGAGCATCGCGATCCTGGATGACGAAGCCTTGCTTGCCACCTGTGCTTATATTGATTTGAACCCGGTGGCAGCGGGGCTGGCCCAGGTCCCTGAGGCGAGTTCACACACCTCGATCAAAACGCGGGTTGAACATCTGGTGGCCAAGGGGAATATCCAGGAGACAGAAGCTGCAATTACTGGCCCTGCGCAACCGGCGCAGCGGGATATCGAGGCATCGCACTGGCTCTGCCCTGTGGAAGATCGCCGGCGTCATGGTTTGCCACGAGAAGGCATGGTTGAAGGCCTAACGCTGGGCCATTATCTGCAACTGGTGGATTACACAGGCCGGCTGCTTCGCGACGGTAAGGCCGCGATCTCGGCCGAGGTGGAATCGATCTTCGTGCGGTTGCAAAGCAGTGGCTCGGTCTGGCAAGAGCGGATGACCAGGCTGAGCGGCGATCGGATGCTGGGCCGGTTTTTCGCGGCCAGCCGCGAAAAGTTGCGAGCCGCAGCCGAACGGTTGGGCGTCAGGCATCTCGTCAACCTGGCAGCCGCTACGGCAAGCTGAACCAGGATTAGCCTGAGCGACTGTAACGGAATGGGGCCGCTCGCTCTCGGGCGTTCACGCGTGTACTGCCACATGCACCAGCAATACGAGTGGAACCTTTTTGCGATCGATCCAAGCGTAATCCGCACGCTTCCCGATAATGATTCGGGTCTAACTACCGGTCCCGCTTTATCCGGTTTTCCCAAGTCTCCCATATAGACGGTCGTTTTCCTGAACGATGTGGTAGCCCCAAAACCTGTCCCACTCCTCGTTCAGGTACGTGGCTCTTAGGTTGAGCATTGCTTGCGCGCCATCGGGGTGCCAACGCATTCCGGCACGCTCCATCCGGTCTTTCACCAGATGACGGCATGCCCCTTCGACCACTCCACTGCCAATCGGATACCCCGCCGCAAGGTACTTGTCGTACTTCATTCGCGTTCGGTTTCGCTCGAAATACCCTGTAACCTCGCGGATTGTCTTGCGGCGCTCTCCCGACAAGCCACGTTTGGTCGCCATTTGACGCAAGCCACTCACCACATAACTGACCTTGCCTTCCAGAAGCATTCGCAACTCCTTCTCCACCCAAGCATGGGCCTCACGTTTCTGGCTCGTCTCGTCGAAGAAACACCAAGCAGCTTTCCACAATCGCTCCATCACATGGAACAGATCCAGGATGCAGATCGTGTTCTCTGGCAAGTACTCACTCTGCCGGTCGTGCAACGCGCGTTCCCCGTCCGAAAGGAACACGACTGGTTTGGCAGCTGTTGGGTTGCGGCGAATAACCTCATCGGCCAGCCAGATGAACAAGCCGACCTTGCCTACCAGCAGCTCGGCACGTACTCGCTTATGCGTAGGCTTTGGGCGACGCTGAGCGGCCTGTTCCCTCATGACCTCGTTGATCACTTCGTCGATGGTGCGCACAAACGGTTCAATCGTGTAGACGGCACCCACCGCCGCCATCTTCTTCTTGTTCGCTTTCTCTCCTTTACCGCGACGCTGGTTCGCCAAGGCGGGGAGTGGGGGATCAGGCGTTTCCTCTGGCGGTAGGGCGCTGCGTACCAACGGCACCCCTTTGCAGTCAGCCGTCACGACCAGGATCGGCCCTTCTTCCATCGCGTCGGGAGTGGGTAGGTGGCTCTCGAAGGGTTCCACGTCACAGGCTTGCTCGCGGTTGAGGTCTTCCGAGGCTCGAACCGAAACCTTCACTCCCAAGATCGTTTCGAGTTTCTTGATCGCCTCGGCATGCGAGTCATCGACGGTGAAAAGCCCGAGCCACTGCTGAAACAGGTACGAATACTGACGCCGCGGAAGGTGAAGGCGAGCGTCGAGCGGTGCGGCCTCTAGGGCGCCATGGCCATAACCGATCCGCTCGATTTCGACGGGGCCAAAGATGGACAAGTAAGGACGCCGTCGCGATTGATCCAATCGGGGCAAGGCCCGTGGTGGGTCGTTGGGGCCATCGCCGAGAACAGTCAGGGTCGGACCGGAGTCGCCGTCCCCAGAGAGTGTCAGGAATGCCTGGAGCAAATCGTGGCCCATCTCCAGGAGGTTGCGGAAGATAGTGTTCTCGACCTGGTGGATTGGCTCATGCTGTTGAGCAGCGTGATGAAGACGTTCGACAAGGCCCCAGAACATCGCGAGCGAGCTATCGACAGCCTTGCAACAGGCAGCCTCTTCCGGGATAAAACCGACATGAAGCTTGACGGTGGGGGTAGCGGTGGCAAGCATGAAATTGGCTCCTCTCCAATTCGGCACATCCTTGGACATCGTAGACATCCCGGAATGTACCGCATTGGGAGGGCCATTTCGATACCCAGGCCAGACAGGCCAGAATTCGCAACTCGTTCATTTTCATTCACATGCGGCGATGTCGCCTTGACCGGAACCGGTAGTTACACCCTTTTGCTTTCGACTGCGATTCACGATTGGGTTGTACACGTGGGGCCGCTACGTACGGCTGTCACTTGGGTTGGTTGTTTATGCAACCCAATCTTGAACACGGTAGAAGATTCATGGCACAATCAACCCAGCGCGGTGGGGTGGGTTGAACGCGGAGTCTCGCTTTTCACCCGGTCATGGCTTGCTCGTTTCATCTTTTTCATCGCCCTTTGTGCCGGGTGGGGCATTCGCGGCAGCATCTCGTGCCTTTGCCTGGCGGCGGATTTCTTGTTGCGCTCCTGACAAACGCTCGGGCCAGATGAATTGGG
>CAIVPR010000131.1 GCA_903907865.1 uncultured Acidobacteriia bacterium | reverse complement strand
GTTGTACAATCGGATTGCCTGGACGGAGGGTAGGGCAACGCAGGGATGCGACCCGAGCGCCGACCGGGGCCGGAGTGGACGGCGGCTCCCAAGCCGCCCCCCCTTCAACCTCGCCTACCCACACGAAATAGCGAGGAGGCCAGTATTCCCGAAATAAAGTAGGTTGTTCTTGCCCTGGGCCACAGCCCAATTCTGCGGGGAAGCGCCGTATTGTTCCGGGGAATAAGTCCGGAGTAGATAATTGCCTGTCTCCGGATTTAGGGCCACCGCGTTTGGTATCAGTAGCGCCGCGACGGCGACCGCAATGGGACATGCGCGGGCCATCGTGGAGCTACACTGTCATCCGCAGTTTGCGCCGCAGTGCGGCAAGGCCGAGTCCGGCCATGGCCAATAGAGCTCCGCCGGGTTCGGGGGCCGAGGTGTCGACTATGGTCGGCGTGCCGATGGCGGCATCGAAACCGGCACCGCCGCTAACCGTTTCCCCGTTCAGCGAGATGGTCGTCAATACCTGCGCGAAGTTCTCAATGGGAGTGGAGAAGGTCAGGGTGTCCACAAGGTGCGGTGTCGGCAGGGTGTAGACGTGCAATGTCTGCGGGTAGTTGTAGCAGATGGTGCCGTCGAAATTGGAATCTGGGCAGAAAGTCTGGGTGATGCTGGCGTCGCCGAAGGGAGGGTCCATCTCAAGGTTGCCAGCGGTCGAAATCGGTCCCGGATCGATGACGAAGGTCCACATGATTTGGTACTCCGCCGTCTGGCCGTCTCCGACCGAGAAGGGGCTGCCGCTGACGGTACCGATGGTAAAACCACCGCTCAAGCCGTCCATGGGGGCGAGCGGGGTCAACTTTATGTCGGAAGCGGTAAGGAGGGTCGGGCTGCCTGTTCCCGACGAGAAGAAGGAAAAATGCGAATAATTTAGAATACCGACCGAGCAACTGTCTCCGCCCAAGTCGAGGTAGGATTGAAGGCTGGTCAAGCCGCCCTCGCTGCAGGCTCCAGCTAGATCCCCGGCTTGTAGCCCGGGAGCGCTGATCAGGACCATCAAGATGGCAGTCAGGTAGGGGATTCGTTTCATGGTTCTCCGATATGTGTCTTCTGGCAATTGTACCAGGAAGATCGATGCCGGGCTGGCGGGTCAGAATATGAAATCGAAGTCGAAGCGGTACCGCCTGTGGTAATTGCCGAAGAAGACACCGCGCTGGGGGTCGGCGATGTTGGCGTGGACCAACAGGGGATTGAAGTGGTTGGTCATGTTGTATCCGGTTCCAGACAGCTTCACCGAATATTTCGAGCTCAGTTTGAACTCGCGGCTGACCCGCAGGTCGCCGGAGAAGAAATTGCGGAAGCGCGTCGAGTCGCTGTAGGGCGTCCCCACGTATTGCTGGGCGGCGTCCACCGTAGCATAGGCGAAGCCATTGCGGTACTCGACGATGGGGTAGAGCTGGAGCTTCCAGAAATGCGGATCCACGTGGCCCCAGACGAGAATCCGGTTGGGCAGGTCGCCCGCCAGATTGGTGTAGAGGTTTTCCCGGATCAAGGGCAGTGGAACGTTGCTTAGGAAGGTATCGAAACCGTTGAGGTTGCCTTGCGCGCGGCTGCGGGTGTAGGAAAACACCAGTTCCTGCCCCTTTTCCCATGACAGCCGACCCGTCAATTCCAATTGGCGGTAGCGGGATTTGCCGTCTCCGTTCAGGACGATCTCATGGGTGGAGCCCAGCAACGCCGACTCGAGGTTGATCAAGCCCACTGACCGGTTGTCGGTATAGACGGCGCGGAGCCTCAGCAGCTTCACAAACCGGCGCTCCAACTGCGCGTTCCACGTGGCTCCGCGGGGCGAGAAGGCTCCCGCAACCTGCTCGGAGTGGACAAAGAACGACCGAGGGCCGTTCACATCGCCGATGACGTTGACATAGGCCTGCGGATCACCAACGGGCCGGCCGGACCCGTCGTAGTGCGTTATCGTGCGGTTGGGGAAGCGCGCGAACGTATAGACGTCGAGCGGGATATGGTCGTAGAACTGCCCGAAACCAATGCGCATCACGGTGCGGCCATCGGAGAAAGGCACCCATGCCGCTCCCACGCGTGGGGCGAAACGCAAACTTTGGGCGAGTCTCTGGTGCTCCATGCGCAATCCGTAGTCGAACGAAAGCCGGGGATGCGGAGCCCAGTGGTCCTGCGCGTAGGCGGTGAATTCCAAGTCCTGGCGGTTGAAGGGCAGGGGATTGGTGAACTCGACACGGTCCGTAAGAATGCCTCTGACGCTTTGGATGTTGACCGGGCGGTAGGAAAAACGGCCTTCGTCGGTGGCGGTGGTGAGCGACATGCCGAATTTTGCCAAGTGCGAGCCGGCTGCTCCCAATGGAGCGGGAGACCAGAGTTCCAGCCATTCGTTGCGTCCGGCGTCGCGATTTTGCGGGCCGAAGAAGTTGCCCCGGTTGCCGGTCGGGGTCATGACCATGTCGGCGTCGCCCTGCGCGTACACCACGGTGTGGAAGCGCTGGAAGGAAAGGGAACTGTCGATGGTGCCGCCCATGATGCCGAAGTGGTGGGAAACGGTGCCGATCCACGCGTGCTGCCTGACGCCGGGCGTGACGGGCTGCGGATTGAAGAAGTTCGGGTTCAGGAAATTGACGTGTTCGGGTGTGTAGTGCAGGGAGGCGTTGAGGATCTGACGGTGAGTGGCGATCCAGTCGACCTGCGTGAACGAGTTGAGCCGTTCGCTCTTGGACTCGTTGTCGGGGAACGGCAGCGTCCGGTTTGGCGACTTGTCCAAGAAGTAGAGGAGGGACGTCATCACGAAGAGCCGGTCCTTGACGATGGGCCCGCCAGCGGAGGCACGCGGCGTCTCGTTGCGGATGCCGCGCATGTGGTAGCTGCGGATGCGGAAATCGGGGAAGGGGTCGTTGAGGTCGAAATGCCACTTGTCGCCGCCGCGCTTGGTTTCCACCGCGACCACGGTCTGGGTGAAGCGGCCGTACTGGGCGAGGAACGGGGTGCTGAGGACGTTGAGGGATTCGATGCTGTCGAGGGGCACGGTCTGGCCGAAGCTGCCGGTGGCGGGGTCGGTGACGTCACTCTGGTTTACGACGAGGGAACTGCGCTCCTCGCCCGAGCCGTCGAGTTTGAGGGCGCCGTCGGGGGTGCGGAACACGCCCGGAACCAACGGCAGGGCATCGCTCACGGACGCGGGGTTGGTGGGCAGGGACTTGACCTCGGTGGGTCGGATTTCATAGTTCTGGGTGGCGCTCTGCGAGACGGGGGGAGGGGTGTCGGTCACCTCCACGCTGGAGTGTTTGGCGGAGGGGGTGAGGACGACGACGACTTCTGCGACGGATTCGCCCGCCACGGTCACTTTCGCCTCGGCATCGTCGAAGCCTTCCTTGGATGTGCGGGTGGTCCATTCGCCGCAGGGTACGGCGTTGAAATCGGCCACGCCCATGGCAGGGGTTTGCCGGACGGAGAAGTCGGTGCCGGCCTCCGACCGCAGGGTAACTTTGGCGTCGAAGATCGGACTGTCCTGGGAGTCCTTGACGAGCACGCGCACGCCACCGGGTCCGCAAGCGGGTGCCGATGGTGCCTGGGCGGTGGCCGCGACTTGGCACAGGCCCGAAAAAGTCAGGATGACGATCAAACGGGCCGCCGCGATGATTGTCCTGCTGCCCATAATCTTCAGGATAGTGGTCCTCCAGCTTCCTGCCCGGCTGCCACCTGCGAGGGTAGGCTGCCAACAGCCTCCGGCAATAGACGCTCCCTCGCGGTCGCGGCTCGGTAACATATTGATTCTATGAAGCGCACAAGCCGTTCGCAGCGGCTACGGCGCTGTGATTTGGACGCGGGTGGTCACGGTCTGCCAGTCCGGGAGTTCGTATGGCTTCAAGGCGGTGTCGAACCCTTGCGTCACTTCCTGCGAGCCAAACCCCGCCAAGGATTTGACCTGGAACGGGACTACCGCCAGGGAGTCCTTGGATCCGGCGGCGGAGAAGGTGACCGTGCCTTCGAGGCCGGTGAGCGGCCCGGCGGAGTGGTTCACCACGACGAATTTGGCGGCTGGCTTGCCGGCCAGGGTTGTCCAGCGGATGCCCACGACTTCAATGTTCTTCTGAATCGGGTTGGCCGGAGCCGTGGAGGCCTTGTCAACCGTGCCGGCGGCCGCCTCCGCGGGGGCCTTGTCCTTGGTCGACGGGGCGCTGGGGCCCTGCATGTAGTAGTACAGCCCGCCGCCGAGCGCCATGAAGACGACGAAGGAGATGACTCCCATGACCCACGTGGGCAGGCCCTGCTTTTGCGGCGGGACCGCGTAAGGGTCCTGAGCGGGCGGTGCGTACTGGGAGGGTGCGTACTGCGGAGCGGCTTGCTGGGGCGGCCAAGCCGGCGGGGGCGCGGCTGCAGGCTGCGGCGGGGGTGGAGCCACCGCGACGGGTTGGGGGGGAGGCGGTGGCTGCCAAGCCTTCGGCGCTCCAGCCTGGGCGGGAGGTTGCCAGCCCTGCGGTTGGGGGGCACCCCACCCTGTGGGCTGGGGCGGGGGCGGCGCAGGCGGTTGCCATGTTGGAGCGGCCGCAGGCGGCGGCCAGGCCGGAGCAGCCGCTGGAGGCTGCCACGCCGGCGGGGGCGCAGGCTGCGCGGGTTGATCGGCGCAGAACGGGCAATCGGTCTTCGATGGCGGAACGTCTTTCCCGCAGCGCGGGCAAACCCAGTTGAACATGTTCTTTCCTAATTTACGCGACGCCAGGCGACTGCGGGTACAGCCCTCGGCAAGATGACTGTACTACAAAGGTTTCAATGGCTTTCACTTTCCACCACCGGGGTTCCGGCGTCCGTGCCGGGGACCGGGTCGCCCTTTTTCCGGGGGCTTGGAATCCGCCCACATCCGCGCATTTGGCGCTCGCCAGAGCCGGACTAGGCTGGGCCGGCGAGGTCGTCTGGGTGATCCCCCGGGTGTTTCCGCACAAGGGTTTCGAAGGCGCGTCGCTGGAGGATCGGATCGGGATGCTGCGAATGGTGGCGGCGTGCGAGGACCGGTTCTCGGTTGCCACCACGGATCGCGGCCTTTATTTGGAAATGGCCGGGGAGGCGCGGGAATGGTACGGCGCGGATTCCGAGATCGGGTTGATCTGCGGTCGAGACGCGGCGGAACGGATCGCGAATTGGGACTACGGGCGTCCGGGCGTTTTTGAGGCGATGGTGGAGCGCCATCCGTTGCTGGTGGCGGCCCGCCGGGGGGAGTACAGCTCCGACAGCCGGTATCACGGGCGGATTGTCCAGCTTCCCGTGGACGGGGACTACGACGAGGTGTCCTCGACCGAGGTTCGGGAGCGCGTGGCGAATGGCGGCGCGTGGGAGGAACTGGTTCCGGTGGAGATTCGGGAATACGTCCGCGGGATTTACCAGGGTGGCGCTACACTGGCGGTGGATAGTCCCGCGTGCCCGAACTCCCAGAAGTTGAAACCGTAGTCCGCTCCCTGCGCCCTCTGATCGAAGGCCGCCGGATCCTTGCAGCCGAGTTCGACGCCTCGCGCATCTTCCGCGGCTCGACCGAGGGTGCCGCCGAGGCGTTGGCGGGCCAGCGCATCGAAAAGGTATCCCGCATGGGGAAATTCATCGCGGTCCAGTTGGACCGGGGGGCCATGGCGATCCACCTGGGCATGACCGGAAGCCTGCTGGTGGGTGCCGAGCCCACCAAATGGACGCACGCCGTCTTCACGTTGGACCAAGGCACGCTGCAGTATGACGATCCACGGCAATTCGGGCGCATCGAGTATGGCGCGACGCTGCCGGAGCGGTTGTCGCTGCTGGGGCCCGAGCCGCTGGAAATCACGTTGGACGATTTCGCGTCGCGCTTGAAGGAGAAGCGGTCGCCAGTCAAGGCAGCCCTGTTGAACCAGTCGGTGCTGCGGGGAGTGGGCAACATTTACGCCGACGAGGCGCTTTTCCGCGCCGGGATTCGGCCCACCGCCGTGGCGGCGTCGATCGGCAGGGCGCGCGTCTCGAAGCTGCTGGGCGCGGTGCAGGACGTACTGTCGGAAGCGATCGAGAGCCGGGGTTCGTCCATTTCGGACTACGTGGACGCCGAGGGACGCAAGGGCGGTTTCCAAGCCTCGCACCGGGTGTACCAGCGTGACGGCCAGCCGTGCGTGGTGTGCGGCGCGGAGATACGGCGGATTGTGGTGGCCCAACGGGGAACGCACTACTGCGCAAAATGCCAGCGGTAGCGGGGGGGGGTGGCTAGCACATTTTCACAATTATCACATCCAGAGTCTAGCATACTATCGGATTGATCTACTAAATTGCGGAAATGCTCCCGCAATGCATGAGCAACTGGACGGCGGCGGGGACATTCGGATTCCAGTAGCCGTCACGGAATTCGTCGACGGTGACGCGGATGGGGAATACCTCGTCGTTCACCGTAATCCAGATCATGTAGTCCAGAGAGTAGTCGTCCTTGAGCGTCTCAATATCGGAGCCTTCGGGATGGAGCGCCGCGAGTCGGCGTCGATTTCAGCGCATTCGGGTGTGCGGATTTGTCCCGCACATTCAGTCGTAGCTGCCCTCGGCGAACCAGCGGCCCGAGTCGACATCCACATACAACCGGTACAGGCCGCCGGATTCCAACGCCACGTCCCACTCGTCCCGGTTCCACGACGCCGTGGCGGGGTCTGATCCGTTGCGCCACCAATCGCCGGACGTCCGCCACGGGCCTTTCGCCATCACCACCCGGCCGGACATGATGGCACCCAAAATCCGGGTCGGCTTCTGGTTCACCAGGAGGAGCTGGATCGGGCGCGGGGGACGGAAGCGGCGCAGGCTGAGGCGTGGCGGACCGTCGTTGGGCAAGGTGTTCGACGGACGCTCCAAGACAGCCGTGGTGGCGGCATTCGGGGCAAAGACGCGCATGTCGAAGGCGTCGGGACGGTGGGTGTCGCGGATTTCGGGCGTCCCCACGTTGTTCTGGCCCACCAGGTGGCGGACGCGCGCCACCGTCAGCTCCAGCTTCTCCGGTTCCGGCGACGACGGGGTGAACAGCCCGTGCTGCGTCCGGCGGGGCTTCACCGGATTGGCCGCGATGTGCACCTGCACCACCGGCGCGGCGGGCGGACGTCCGTTCAGATCCAGTTGCAGCATGCGCAGGAAGGCCCGCTGGTCAAGCATCGGGACCGGCAGGCGCAGCATGGTTTCGTGCGCCGGACCCTGCTCGAGGTCGAGCCGCAGACGGATTTCGTTGGTTGCAAGGGCCCGGCCCGCGAGCCGTCCGCAGACGTCGTTTAGGAGGCGCGCGAGGATAAAGGCGAGCGGTTCCAGCAACTCGACCGGGTATTCGAGTTCCAGTTGGGCCTCGAACTCCAGCGGATCGACCATCTCGCGCAGGTTCCGGTAGCCCAGTCCGCAGGCGAGGCGCTGGAGCTCCATGCCCTCGTCACCCAGGCGCGCGGCAACGCCCAGCGGCGGCAGCTTGGCAAAGTCGCCGAAAGTGCGGACGCCCCAGAGGTGCAGCAGTTCGGCGGTTTCGGGGGAGCCCGCAAGCAGGTTCACGGGCAGCGGGGCAAGGATGGCCGCTTCCCTGCCCGGCAGGACGATGGTGGTGCCACGGAAACCGCGCGCGGCGTGGACGGCGGCGTCGGGGTTGGGGGCGATGGCGATGCTCGCCGGGACGCCCACGCGACGCCCGATTTCCTCGGCGAGAGACTCCGGCGGTCCGAAGAGCGAGCCGAGGCCGCGGACGTCGAAAACAACCGTGTCGGGCGGGAGTTGCTCGATGTGGGGCGAGAAGCCGCGGGCGCATTCGACGAGGATGGCGAGGTTGCCGGGTCCGTGGAGGGAGGCGAACATTTGGTTAGCGCTCCGCCCAGAACTCGGCCGTGCGCACCTGGTAGTGCTTGCGGCTCTCGGCGCGGGCGTCCAGGCCCTTCAGCAGCTTGCCCGACCAGACGGGGCTTTTCTGGCGCATTTCGAGCTGGATCGCAGAGCAGGACCGCGCGTTGATGTTCTTTTCCAGTACCACCAACGCCGCCCCGGTGCGCTCGGCGGCGTGGCGGAGACGGAACCAGGAGGCCAGCGGGATGCGCCGCGCCTCGCGTTCCGGCGTGTCGGCCAGATCCAGCACCAGAAGGCCGAAACCGCCCGCCTGCAGCAGGAGGTCGAGCGACTTGAGTGCGTGCTCGGCATTGCCCCGGCAATCGACCCACAGGAGGCGTTCCAGGACGGTGCCGGCCTCGGCGGCGGAGGCGGGGTCGAAGGCTCCGGCAGCGTCGATCCAAGCGCAGAATTCGCCCGCGCGGGTGGCTTGGCCGAGGAGCGCGATGGAAAGCGCCGTGCGACCGCTCGAGTCCGCGCCGCAGATTTCACTGAGCGTGCCGCGCGGGAAGCCGCCGGAGGTGAGGCGGTCGATGGCCTCGATGCCGGTGGGAAGGAGGCTGGCCTCGGGCCGTTTGCGGAAGTCGAGCGGTGCCTCGAAACGCGCCTCTAGTTCCGCCCTGAGTTGAAGAAGTGCCGCCCCCATGTTCGCCTTTTGTTCGCCCTTGAGACTCTACTTTTGCAGATTCCGGGGTGCGGAGTCAAGGGGAAATTTGGGGGCTGGACGGCGGCGCGTAAGAGGAACAGCCGGCGGAAGCAGTCGTGCGCATAACGCGGCGGGCAATCGATTGCGACGAGTGAAATTAATCCGGGGCGGGGCCGCATCCTTTGGCCTGCTGCCGGTAATACACGTTTGATGACACGATTTTTCCTCTTCTTCGCCATGGCCGCGGCGGCGTTCGCGCAGACGGCCCCTCTGAGTTTTGATGTTGCCTCGGTCCACACGGCCGCGGTGGTGATTCGGGACCCTCATGCGATTGCGATCCACACTTCACCGACAGGTGTGTCGATGCGATCAGTGACGTTGAAGGCCGCGATTGCCTGGTCCTGGTCAGTGAGTGAGAACGAGGTGAAGGGGCCGGGGTGGCTGGATAGCGACTGCTACGACGTGATCGGGAAGACGGCTGCGCAGCACACGGAGGACGAGTTCCGTCGGATGTTCCAGGCAGTGTTGGCCGAGCGTTTCGGGGTCGGTGTACACCGGGAACGGAAAGAGATGCAGGCGTATGTTCTTACGGTGGATAAGAAAGGCCTGAAGATGACGGAGACAGCGGCGGAAGGCGAGAGCGTGATTGCGCCGATGGCGAAGCGGCAGGCTCTGGAGATGAAGCGGGCTTCGATGGCGGAGTTTGCAGGCCTGCTTTCCCGTGTATTGCAGACGCCGGTGGTGGATGAGACCCATTTGAAGGGGCGCTACGACGCTGTGTTCGACATGACTAAGTACGCCCAGGACATGCGCCCGTCGGAAGGCGCTCCGATGGATCCGGCAAATATCATTACGACGGCACTGCGTGAGGAGATGGGGCTTCGCATTGCGCAGCAGAAGACGATGGTTGAGCTGGTTGTGGTGGACCATGCCGAGCAGTTGCCGCAGGCGAACTGATTGAGCGGAGCGACTACGCGCGCGCGGCCGGAACCGGGATGGAGGGTTCCCAGCCGGGCGGGCCTTCTTCCCATTGGTTGTCGGTGAGTTGCTCGACGTGAGTTCCGTCGAAACGCATGACAAAAATCTCTCCGTAGGGCTGGGGAGCGTCGGTGTAGGCGATCTCGTCTTTGAAGCCCATGCGGGAGCTGGCGAAAGCGATGTATTCGCCGTCGAAGGGAGTGCCTATGGGCCGACGGCCCACCAATCCGGATGGAAGGCGGGCAACCATTTTGACCAGGAGCGAAGTGGCATGCCGACCTTGTCCGCGGATAAGTAGGGGTACCGGCCTGCGCCCCTGGCCACTGCGCCAGACTTTCAGATTGGCATAACCGGACAGCCGGGGCCGTGTGACCCGCTTGGTCAGTTCCCCGGTTATCGCGACCGGAAAGATCGCCGGAGGCAAGAAAGCCTGCCCCACAAGCGGCGCTATCGCCTACGCGTGCGCCGGGTCCTCCTTGTCGATCGGCGTGACCGGATCCATCGTGAACCAGAAGAAAGTGCCGATAAAGTACACGCCCGCCGCCACGTAGAGCACCTTGTTCCAGTCGCCGCCCGCCGCCGCGAGGATCGACGGGGCCAGTTTCGACGCCACCGCGCCGCCCAAATTCCCCATCATATTCATCGTCCCGGACAGCGTCCCGGCGTCCTTGCCGCCGACGTCCATGCAGGCACCCCACGAACCGGGCATCACGAGGTCATTCGAGAAGCTCGCGAAAGCTAGCGCCACAACCGCGTAGATCGGATCCTGGATCATGGTCGAGATCACGATCAGGCTGGCCGCGCTCAGGAAGCCGACACAGCCCAGCAGGCGGCGGGTCGCGGTGACGCTGCCGGTCAGCTTGGTCAGCGGCTTGGCGATGAAGCCGGAAAACAGGCATCCGATGCCGCCGAGGAACAACGGCAAGCCAGCCACATGGGCGATCTCCGCCGGGTTCAGGTGGCGCGCTTCCTTCAAATACGTCGGCAGCCAAGTGATGGAAAAATACCAACTGTAGGAGAGGCAGAAATACTGGCCGCCCAGCATCCACACCTGCGGCGACCGCACGAACTTGCCCCACGGCACCGCGCCGTGCGCATGGGAGTGGGAATGCTTGAGCAGTTCCAACTCGGCGGCGTTGACTTTCGGATTATCGACTGGACGGTCGCGGAACCAGCGGTAAAACGTGACGGCCCAGATCGTCCCCAAGGCACCGAAAACGCCGAACGCGGTGCGCCAGGAGACGAATTGGAGGATTTGGAACACCAGAATCGGGGTGACTGCCCCGCCCCAGCGCGCGAACAACCACACAATGCCCTGGGCCCGGACCCGCTCGTCGCGCGGCAACCAGATCGAGAACGCCTTGGCAATGTTCGGGAACGCGCCGGCTTCGCCCATGCCGAACAGCGTCTGGATCACCGTGATGGTGATGAAATTGAAAGCCTGGCCGGTGGCCGCGATGAACACCGACCACGCCACCACGATGCGCGTCAACACGTTGCGCGGGCCGAGGCGGTCGCCCATGTAGCCGCTGGGGATTTCAAAAAGTGCGTAAGCTGTGAGGAAGCCGAAAAAGACCCACCCCATCTGATCCTTGGTGAGGTTCAGATCCTTGCTAATCTGGGGGGCGGCCTGCGAGAGGGCGACACGGTCTATGTAGGTGATGATCGCGAGGATGACAGCGAAGACTACGACCCAATAGCGGACAGTCGTTGGTTTCTGGAAGGAAGGCTTCAGAGCGGCGGCTTTTGCGCCGGGGGCGGTGGATGCCATAGTCTTGCATCATATACCGGACGTGCTGACGGAACGAAAAATGGATTTCCACTTGATCGAAGAGAACTTGCGGCAGTCGTTCCGGGCGCTGGTTCCGGGGCGTCCGTTCGGGCGCGTGGTGGAGTTGCCAGGGGTTTCGATCGCGTCGCTGGGAGTGGAATTCCAGATGTTCAACGCGGCGTTTCTGAGCGCGAGGGTCGACAACTCGGACGAACTGAAGCGCCGCATCGAGACCGCGCGGGGGCACTTTGATCGCGAAGGAATCCCGTGGTCGTTCTGGGTCTGCGAGGACTGGCTGGGATGGCTGGCTCGACGGAAATTGGGCGCGGTCTTCGGACGGAACGGGCTGCGGTGCTCGTCGGAGATGCCGGGGATGGCTGCGACGGCGCTCGCCCCTTTGAGGCAGCCTCTTCCGCGGTTGGACCTTCGGCGCGTCGATTCGGCGAAAGCACTGGCGGATTTCCGGATGGTCGGGGCGCTCTGCTTTCATGTGCCTGGGAACTGGTTCGCCGAAGTTTTCGACTCTACGGACCCAGAGGCACGCCCTGGCTTCCGCACGCTGGTCGGATACTTGGACGGGGAGGCGGTGGCGACGGCGGCCTACGTGGCATCGCCTGCGACCGCAGGGCCCGGGATTGCGGGGCCGGGTGCGGTGGGGCTGTATAACATCGCAACGATTCCAGCCAAGCGGGGACGGGGCATCGGGGAGGCTGTCACACGTCTCGCGGCGGACGCGGCGCGGGCGGAGACGGGTCGGGTGCCGGTGGTGCTGCAGTCGTCCGCGATGGGCCGGGACCTCTACCAGCGGCTGGGGTTCAAGACCGTGGCTCGGATTTCGGTCTACAACTCGTAGCGCCTGCGGGGCGGCGGAGGCCGGTCGCTGCGGCGTGGAGGAGGGGGTCGGCGTGGGGATCTCCGCAAAAACCTGAGGGAGTCACGGTGATTGAAATCGAAAAACATCCTAAAGGTTCGATTGCCAAACGCCGATGTATAGGTATGAGAACGATACATACCCAGACGGTGATTCTGTCTGACTCACTGGAATCGCCGAAGTCGCATGCGGGCATGAATCCCAGGGCACCACAGGTGGGCTGGTGATGTCGAAGTCACAACTTACCTTTTCCACCAGAATCTGGCTCATCGTGGCTCTTTGCCTCGGCGCGACAGGTATCATCGCCGGTTGGTTGGCCTACCAGTTGAAAACCACGAGCGACAGCTATGAAGCGACCTTGGGGAATGTTCAGGCGACCATGCGGCAGCAGGACGCGGTGCGACTGATCCAAGTCACGTTCAAGAAGCAGGTCCAGGAATGGAAGGACGTCCTTCTCCGGGGATATGATCCCACCGATCTAGAAAAGTACTCCAACCAGTTCCACGCCGCGGCCGATAAGGTGGAGGCCCAAGCCACGGCACTTCAGGCGTCCTTGGACGATCCCCAGGCGCGCCGCCAAGTGGGAGAATTCGTTCAAGCGAGCAAGGCCATGCGAGACAAGTACGAGACGGCCCTGGGCGTGTTCGTGCAAGCCAAGGGGGAGAACCCGCATGATGTCGACAAAATGGTCAAAGGGCAGGATCGGGCTGCAACCGACCTGCTTGACAAGGCTGCGGCATCGATCAACACCCGCGCGAATGAGACAGTAGCCTCCCAGAAACAAGCGGTCGCGAACATTCTTTGGATGGTGGGAGTCTCGATCATGCTGCTGTTCGCCATGGTAGCGGTGATAGCGGGCATCATGACGCGCAGGATCTCCGGCATATTGGGGCATGCGGTGGAGAACCTCGCCGAGGGCGCGGAACAGGTGGCAAGCGCGGCGACCGAAATATCCGCCTCCAGCCAGTCGCTGGCCCGTGGTGCGTCCGAACAGGCGGCCGCGCTCCAGGAAACCTCGGCGTCAAGTGGAGAGATCAACTCATTGACCCTAGGGAACGCCGAGAAGCTGAAGACCGCCGCGGAATTGGCCCGCGTTTCACAACTGAGGTTTGGCGAAACTAACCAATCGCTGGAAACGATGGTTGGAGCCATGGACGACATCAACGATTCCAGTGAGCGGGTAGCGAAGATCATCCGGGTAATTGACGAGATCGCCTTCCAGACCAACATCCTTGCGCTGAACGCCGCAGTGGAGGCCGCCCGTGCCGGTGAGGCCGGATTGGGGTTCGCCGTGGTGGCGGACGAAGTTCGCAACTTGGCCCAACGGTGCGCCCACGCTGCCAAGGATACAGCCGCCTTGATCGAGGAGTCGGTCGCAAAATCCAATGACGGCAAGGCAAAGGTTGACCGGGTGGCACTCGCCATTCGGACGCTTGGCGAGGAGTCCTTGAAAGTGAAGACATTGGTTACCGAAGTCAGTGTCGCCAGCCAGCAGCAGGCGCGCGGCATCGAACTGGTGTCCCGGACGCTGGCGCAGATTGGACAGGTGACCCAGCAGACCGCCGCGAGTGCGCAGGAAGGAGCGGCATCGGCTGCGGAACTGCGGTCACAGTCGTCCACGTTGGTGGAAGTCATCGACCAGCTAAGCGTGATGGCGGGGGGAAATCGGGGATAGGACTTGGATCGCCCGGAAGGAGGGTGTGCACCTTCCGGCACGATCCCGCAAGTTTCCCAAGGCGGCGGCTTCGAGCTTGTCGAAGGACTGACTCCGGAAATGCCTAAGCGGGAGGACGGGTGCCGGACAGTTCGCTCAGCAGCCATGCTTGGGCAAAGCGGACGTCGCGGTGGACCGTCGTCGGGGAAAGGTCCATCACGTCAGCGGTTTCCTCCACGCTCAGGCCACCGAAAAACCGCAGTTCGAGGATGCGGGCCTTGCGCTGGTCGACCTTCGCCAAGTCATCCAAGGCGTCATGGAGGGCAACGACGCTGGGAGGACGGGTGGCGGCACCGGCCATCTCGATCGTAAGGTCGGCATGCTGGACACCGCCGCCGCGCTTATCGGCGTTGCGGGTGCGCGCATGGTCCACCAGGATCTGGCGCATGATGGTGGCCGCAATCACGTAGAAATGCTTGCGGCTCTTCAGTTCGGGCACTGCGCGCCCGGCCAGACGCAGCCAAGCCTCGTTCACGAGGGCTGTGGGCTGCAGGATCACGGCATCGCGTCCGGAAAGGCAGCCGGCTGCGATCTTGTGAAGCTCCCGGTAAACCAGCGGGATGAGCCGGTCGAAGGCCGCCCGATCACCGGCGCTGTATTCGTTGAGCAGCAGCGTCAGATCGGCGGGGACGGACTCCATTCACTTCGAGTTTAGCGAATCCTCGGAGGCCATGCGGTCCAGCTCCGCCGCCTTGCGGAGGACATAGGGGTTGCGGTCGGCAAATCCGTTCCAAAGAGCCAGAGCGGCCTGGTAGCTCTGACGGCTGTGGATCGCGTCGTGCTGGATCCGATACCAAGCCCCCAACGCTGCGCGCGTGTCGGACAGCTGTTTCGTCAACGCAAGGTCGCCGGTGTGGGCATTCCGTACAGCCGCAACCACGGATTCGGCCTCCGTCAAGAATGGGCCCGCTTTCGACGCGTCGCCGTTCACGAGCCAAGCTTTCCCTGTCACGGACAAGGCCCGGGAAAGGAAGATGGCTTCCGTCCAGTCCTGCGCGTTGCGGGCAGCGAAACCGCGCTGCTGCCCAAGCGACTCGGTTGCCGCGGCGAGCGCCTCCTTCGTCTGACGGGCCGCCAGGAGGGATTCCGCCAAACGGCATTGGGCGCGGGCCCGGCGCGACGCGAGGAAGAAGCCCTTGTTCCCTGCCGCCACCTGTTCGTCAAAGATCCGAAGCGACTCCCGGCCCAGCCGTACCGATTCGGCCGCGTTCGTAAACTGTTGCACCCACGAAAGCTTCGACAGTGCGATGGCGACGCTGGTCCGGGCCGACTGGTTGTTGGGGTCGCCTTCCGACAAGTGGCGGGCCCGTTCGAGGTACTCCTTCGCGTAGTACAGGCATGGCTCGACCTGCTCCAAACTTGGACTTTCCGCACTGCAATACAGCGAAGACCGGAACTGGGCCAAGACCATGAGGCTGCGCTGGTAGCGCGGATTCGAGGGTTCCGTGCGCAACAATTCCAACGCGTACCGTTCCTCGTCGTCGAATGCGGCGCGGGCGTCGTCAAGGTGGCCGACGGCGGTGCTAGACGTGCCGAAGCGCTCGGCCCCTTTCACCGCGAGGGCGAGCACAGCCGGGGCACGGGACTTGGACAAGAGTTGGACGGCCAAGTCCCGGCACCGGCTGTTGGCCTTCAGTGCGGCGAGGCCGTGGCTCTGGTCCTCCTCGATATCGCCGTCCATGCACCAGGTATTGGCGTAGTCCACCTGCAGGTCGAGGCTGTCCGGCCTGGCGCGCAGGGCGTCCTCCACGTGGCGCTGTCCGGCCGCCAGGACTCGGCCCGCCTTGGGGAAGTCCCCTGTTTGCCGCAGGAGCGTGGCGTAACCGTTGTAAAATCTTCCGAGCGTCCACCCGTAACGCGGGTCCAGGGAGGCAGCGCGTTCGTGGAACACTACCGCACGCGACAGGCTGACCAAGGCGTCGGCGGGATGCCCGAGATTCGGTGCCGAGGGTTGGCCCTGCACTTCGCCCACCCGCTCGTACCCGGCACCCAGTTCCTTCAGTAGATCTTCGTCGTTGCCAGCCGAGAGCGACAAGTGGTCCAGGTACTCCAGCGCCGTCTTGACCATCTGCTCCCGCAGTTTGGTGTTGCCGTTCACCTTGGCGGCCTGGTCCTGGAAATCGAAGATGAAGGTGTGGGCGAGTCGGCGGACATCGTCGAAACGTGTGCGGGCGATGCGGGCCTGCTGCAACGCCACGACTGTGCCGACCGTCAGCGCGAGGAGAACGGCCGCGACCGCTCCCAAAGGCAGCCAGTTGCGCCGCACGTATTTTTCCGCCCGGTACCGCAGGGTGTCCGGCCTGGCCGAAACCGGGCGGCGCTCCAGGTAGTTCCGGCAGTCGGCGGCCAACTGGTCCACCGATTGGTACCTCCGGGTCGGCTCCTTGCGCAGCGCCATCGCGAGGATCGTGTCGAGATCAACTGGCAACCCCGAGGGCTTGGGAGCGGTCTGGCAGACCACCCTGTCGATCTCCAGCGGCAGCATCGAGGCAAATTCGTAGGGACGGCGACCGGTTAGCAACTCATAGAGGACCACGCCGAGCGAATAGACGTCGCTGGCGGTGGTGATGGGCTCGCCCCGCACCTGTTCGGGGCTCGCGTATTGCGGGGTGAGCGTTTGGAGGCCGGTCAGGGTCTTGGGCGCGTCGGTGTCCACGAGCTTGGCGATGCCGAAATCGAGCAGCTTCGGCACGCCCGAGGCGTCGACCAGAATATTCGCCGGTTTGAGGTCGCGGTGGACGACGAGATTGCGGTGCGCGTATTGGACGGCGGCGCAGACGGAACCAAAGAGGCGGAGGCGTGCCTCGGTGTCGAGGTTGTGCTGGTTGGCGTAGTCGACGATGGTGGTTCCGTCGATGAACTCCATCACGATGAAGGCGTTGCCGTCGTCGTCCTCGCCGCCGTCGATCAACCGGGCGATGTTGGGGTGTTCGAGCACCGCAAGGATGCGGCGCTCTTGGACGAAACGCATGCGGGAGGTGGAATCGCGGCCACCCAAGTGGAGGACCTTGATTGCAACCTCCTTTTCGAAGGCGCTGTCGTCCCGGACGCCGCGGTAGACCGTGCCCATCCCGCCTTCGCCGAGGATTCCGGTCACGCGCCAGGCTCCGAAGCGCTTAGGAATCGCCGCGACCACCTGAAGGCCCGTCTCGGCAACCGAGGCATGGAGAACCTCGGCTGCCTGGTTGTCGACTTCGAGCATGGGGGCAACCGCGGTGCGCACGTTGGCTGGCGCGGCGGCCAAGAGCGCGTCCCGCTCCCCCGGCGGGAGATCAACCACCCTGTTGAATAAGGCTTCTATCTCCTGCCAGAGTTGGGCGTCCATGAATCATCCATATTAGATCAAGCGGAGTTAGATCAAGCGGAGTTAAATCAGGCCCGCCGGACGCGGCCCACGGCAATCGCGGCAGCGCCCGCAAGCAGCAACGCCCAAGTACCGGGCTCCGGAGCCGCTGCAGCGTCGCTCAACGGGCCATCAACGGCATTTGAGTAGCCCGCGCCGAGACCCGGAAGGTAGGGTACCGATGCCGTATTCCCGATGAAGTAACCGGATCCGGAGCTGGAGGGACTGGCCGGCTGTCCCGGTAGAAACGCATTGTCGATTAGAAACGCGTGAAAATGGCCGTCAAGCAAACCATCCCCGACGATCTGCCCTGCATCGTTGACTCCGTAGGCGGCCCACAGATCCCAGCCGGATCCCGAGGGAAGAAGCGTGTTGAGGTCGGTCACGATGCCGCCATAGTACACGAAAGCTGAAGCGCCATCCTGGCCAACGACGTGCCCATCCTGGCTGATGCCGTAGGCCCAGCTATTCTCGCCGTCAATGGCGGCCATCTGGTTGTTGGAATAAAGGAAAGCGTGCTGGACACCGTTCGCGTCTCTCGAGTATCCGACAATCTGACCCGCGTCGTTTACCGCTGTCGCAGTACTGGTCGTGCCTCCGAGAGTGCCGAGGTCTGTCATCATGCCTGAATAGGGATCGAAGGAAAACGCGTGGTTATAGATGCCGCCAAGTCCGTAATCCCCAACCACCAGGTCATTGTTGTTCAGTCCGTAGGCAGCCGAATCCGCCGGGATATCCGTTCCCGGAACAGTTGCAGATATATCGAGGATCTTACCGTTGTAATACAGAAATGCTGTTTGATCGACGTACTGTGGATTGAAGACATCCGGGGTGTTGCGCCAACCCGCGACGGACCCCCTTTCGTTGATTGCCAGCCCGGTAGAGTCGATTTTCCTACCGGTGGGTACTACCGCCACGGGCGAAATGTTGCCATTGACCGATTCGAAGGCCCGAAGCTGATCGTTCTGAGAAGCTGACCCGGTCACATAGCCAGCGCTGTTCACGGCATTGGCGTATGTATAGACGCCCGTGAGGACGCCCGGTATACCCGGGTTATTGATGACTCCCAATGCCCCCACGTTGTGGATGGCTCCCCCGGAGTACACGAAGCCCTCAATGTGCCCGTTGCCCCATGCGGTACCGACCACAATTCCATTTGCACTGATCCCGGTGGCGACGGAAGATTGGTCCTCGGTGAGAATCCCGGTGGTGCCGCCAAAGACGCCAAGATCGGTGATGTGGACCTGTCCGGCGAATGCCGGGTTGCTGCCGATCTGCGCTATCAGCAGGACAAGGCAGGCTGCGGTCGCGCGCGGGCGATTTCGGCCCCGTGGGTTTCCGGGCGCAAAGGTTGTTTCCAAAGTCATGTTTTCCTCCTCAGATTCGAAGCCCGTACCGGGCTCCTACTTGCGCATACGGAACCGGCCCGCGAAACCTGCCATCGTGCGCATGGAAAATTTCTCGTTCGACAACGAAAAGGCGGTTCCCGGCATGCCGGGAACCGCCTTTCTTTCTGCCGACCACCTCAAGCGGGGTCCAGACCAACACCATTCAGGCACTGATGATCGTGTAGAGCGGGTCGAAGTCCGCGACACCGGCCCGTTGCCCGGCAATCCAGCGGAGTAGATAGACCTGCTGGGGATCGGTAAGGCCCCCCACCAACTCGTTCACTGCCACCTCGAAGATGAGGTGGGCGGCAGTGTCCCGGAAGTAGTCGATGTCGGGCTCGATCCGAACGCAGTTCAGGCCGTTGATCTCTTTCCGGTCGCCTTCGTGGAAGGTGTGCTGGACGTTGGCTTCGCCGAACTGTATCTGCTTGTAGCTGCTGGTGGCACCCGGATGCAGACCGTGCGGTGCCGTCGCGATGCTCGGATGCGGTTGCTTCGAGGCCGTCTTGAGAATATCCATCAGCGCCGGGTCGGCCCAACCGAAGAACCGGTCCTGGGCCATCTTGAAGTCACCCTTGAGCTCCCAGTTGACGGCTTTCAGGTAACTCAAGGCGGTACCGCCGGAGAGTTGCAGCTGGGCCATTGCGGTGGTGATGTTGAGGAGGCACGCTAGCACGCGCCCGGACTGTTCGTCCTCCAAGTTGCTGTAGCGGAGGGCGGCGGCATTCCCGTCTGCGCTGTCGGCAGCCAGGATGGCGGCCAGATCCGGTCGAACCTGCTGGAGGAGAGGCCACTTCGCCCCCGCAAAGTTAAGGTGTTGCTGTTCGGCAACAGCATCAGAGGCACAACGGTCGGCTGCTGGTCTGTCAACAGTCGGGGCTAAACCCCGGTCCGTGGTGGCCGTCGGCGGAGACGTGGAACGGGAACCGCATGGCAAATGTCGGTACGTCGGAAAAATGGTCCGAAACGACATTGGACCGGCTGGTGGCCGATGCGAACAACCGTCCCCCGCCGAAAGGCTGGCGGGTGCCGTCAAATACCTGCAATATCATGACCGCCGAGCCCGCGGCCGCTGATCCTGTGTTCATGATGAAAATCTCCTCCACCATCATAGGCGCAAATGGTGGGGAATTGTGGACATAGTTTCGGGGAATCGCCACGCACGGCTTGCTGACCACGCATGCCGATTCCCCGACCTCTCGCACCTACGCCGCGACGGCGACTTCGAGCTTCTCGAACTGCAGCCTCCCGCCCGCGTCCGCATCCACGACAACGGTCTCCCCGGCGAGGAAATCCCCGGCCAGCAACCGCAGCGCCAGCGGGTCCTGGAGCAACCGCTGGATCGAACGCCGCAGCGGGCGCGCGCCCCAAGCTTGGTCGTAGCCGTCGTTGATGATCGCCTCCTTGGCGGCGGCAGTCACCTGCATCTTCACCTTGCGGGATTCCAGAATCTTGTCCACGCGGGCAAGCTCCGAAATCGGCCCGGCGGTGGGCACTCAATTTCGCATACCGAACCGGCCCGCTAAAACCTGCCATCGCTGCAATATTTTTTGTGTCGACGCGTCCCACGTCGGGACTACCCACCCAATGCACGGCCGCAACTCCAAAAGCAGCGCCGAGGGTGGCCGTTTTGTAAAGATGCTGCGAACAACCTATCGGGCAATAGAGATCGTCGTCTTGCCGTCGGAACTGCGTCCCCGGCTGGTCAGAATCTGGACGGTGGCGTCGCCATCCGGCAGGTTCCCAGGTAGTGTCGCGGCGATCTGGTAAAGACCGGCTCCCACCAGATAAGCCTTGACGTTCGCCACCCGATTACCTCCGATCTGCATCTCGAACGCTATGGTGTTTTCGAGTAGCCCGGATGGAGTCTGGCCTTCGGGCGTCCCTGGGGTCGTCGGCCCCATCCCGTTGACGTAAAAGAGCACTGTCTCGCCCGGCTTTGCTGGTGTCGCAACGCCGGGATAGTCGGAAGCCGGTGCGATCAGCGAGTAGTCGAGATGGGTGGCGATGGCGTAGTTGTGCCCCTTGTCGGAGTCCCACGAGAAGGGCGCGGGAGCAACGGGCCCAATCGTGATGGGGACAGGGACTCCGGCGATACCGTTGAGCACGATCTGGAGTTGGCTGATACCTTCGGGTACGGTAGCCGGCAACAGGGCATTGACTTGGCTCGGGCTGACATATTCCACGTAAGCGGGCTGGCCGCCGACCTTCACCTGCACCTTGTCGAGTTGAGTCGGCAGGGTTGTGCCACCGAAATCCGCTGCCGTCCAAACACGGGTTGTGTTGGCGATGTTGGTCCCGCGAATCGCGACCCAGGCATTGGCTGCAAGTTGGGGGCTGAAATCGGCCGCATTTACCACCGAGGCGACAGAATTCGCCGGGCCGCCGGTCCACAAGTAGTCAGGTAGTTTGGTGTAGTCGAGAAGGGTCTGCCATGTGGCTCCGGAATTGGTGGTCTTCCAGATATGGGCTCCGGCTCCGCTCATGTAGACGACGGTGCGGTCCTTCGGATCGAAAATGATGCGTGAAGCCACGGTCTTCTTGTCGGTCAGATTCACAATCTCGGTTGGGAGCGTGCCCCACGGCTGCCAGGTCGCCCCCGCGTCATTGCTCTCAAAAAGAGTCCGCGCAGCAGGGCCCGTTGTGCTCTGCCAAGTGAAGCCCAGCATGTGGTTGCCAAGTGGATCGAAAGGGTCGTAAGTGACGAGGTCGAGGTACCTTGATGATGCTTTGAACGTGACACCGAAGTCGGTGGTGAAGTAGTTTGCCGGGGTGAATTCTCCGGGAGCCTGAGTGATGAGGTACACATGCGTCGACTTCTGCGGAGCGGACGATCCCTGAATGACCGGGGAATAGCTGGTTGGCAAAGATGTCACACGAGTCCAGCTGAGGCCGCCATCGGACGAGCGGATTAAGCCGAGTTGCGCGGCAGGATCGGCCTGACGTCCTGTAGCGACGCGGGCCGCCGCGTAGGTGGAAACCATTAAGGACTTGGGGTTATCAGCGTCAATGAAGATTCCGGTTGCGCCTACGAAGGGGACCAGTCCGGTGGGCAATTCCGTCCAGGTATTGCCGCCATCGGACGTCTTGTAGACGACGCCTTTGTTGACGAAGATCTTGTTGGGATCGGCTTCCGTGTAGGAGGCAGGGGCGGCGCTGGAACCGTAGTAAAAAACCTTTGGATCGCCAGGTTGAAAAACGCCGGCGCTGGTTGAATAGGTATTCATCCAAGGCTGGATGAACTGGTGAAAGCTCCTGCCTCCATCCAGCGACTCGAAGATGCCCCCAGCCATACTGTTGAACGACGTCAAATAGCCGTTGGTACCGCTGTTCATCAGCAGGATACGGTTGGAGTTGGTCGGGTCCACCAGCACTGCCGGTGCTTCGCCGTAGCACGGTGAATTTGGGTCCGTCTGGCGGCCATAGGCCTTGATTCCGTTGGTCAGAATGAACCATGTCTTACCGCCGTCAGTGGATTTGAAGAGCCCCTTGTACTCGGCGTTCACGTACATGGTTTGCGTGTTGTTGGGATCTATGGTGAAGGTCTGATCAGTGCGGTACCACTGCTCGTCGTTGGGCGGCGCGCAGTTGCGGGTGTTGCCGGGTTCAACGATGTCGGGATTGCCTTGTGCCAGAGCCGCGGCAGCGACCAGGATGAACAGGAGGAGGGTTCGCACTCTTCATTGTGGACCGCGAACCCCTCTCGCCTTCAAAGGGCGGCTCTCGAAAGAGTCCTGGAGCCGCCATTCTTATCGATGCCGATGGCGATTACGCCGCCACAGCCACTTCGAGCTTCTCGAACTGCAGCTTCCCGGCCGCGTCCGCATCCACGACAACGGTCTCCCCGGCGAGGAAATCCCCGGCCAGCAACCGCAGCGCCAGCGGGTCCTGGAGTAACCGCTGGATCGAACGCCGCAACGGACGCGCGCCCCAAGCTTGGTCGTAACCGTCGTTGATGATCGCCTCCTTGGCGGCGGCGGTCACCTGCATCTTCACCTTGCGGGACTCCAGCATCTTGTCCACGCGCGCCAGCTGCAGGTCCACGATGACCTCCAAGTGCTTCTTCGACAGCGTGTTGAACACGATGATGTCATCCACCCGGTTGAGGAACTCCGGCCGGAAGGTCTGCCGCAGCGAGTCCAGCAGGCGCTTGCGCAGTTCCTCGGTCCCGTTCTTCGTCCGCTGGTTCACGGAGAAACCGATGGGCGTCGATTCCCCGATCACATGGCTGCCCACATTGGACGTCATGATGATCACGGTGTTCTTGAAATCCACCACTCGCCCGTGGCCGTCGGTCAGCCGGCCGTCGTCCATGATCTGCAGCATCGTGTTGAAGACGTCCGGGTGGCCCTTTTCGATTTCGTCGAACAGCACCACAGAATACGGACGCCGACGGACGTGCTCGGTCAGCTGGCCGCCCTCGTCGTAGCCCACGTAGCCCGGAGGCGCGCCGATCATGCGGGCCACGGAGTGCTTCTCGCCGTATTCCGACATGTCGACCCGCACCATGGCCTTGTCGTCGTCGAACAGGAACTGCGCCAGCGCCTTGGCCAGTTCGGTCTTGCCGACGCCGGTCGGCCCCAGGAAGATGAAGCTGCCGATGGGGCGGTTGGGGTCGGACAGCCCGGCCCGGTTGCGCCGGATGGCGTTGGCAACGAAGGAGACGGCCTCGTTCTGGCCCACCACGCGCTCCTGCAGCCGCGCCTCCATGTGGATCAGCTTCTGGACCTCGCCCTCCAGCATCCGGGAAACCGGAATGCCGGTCCACTTGGCGACGATCTTGGCGATATCCTCCTCGTCGATCTCCTCTTTCAGGAGGGCGGTGCCTGACTTGATCACCTCGATGTCGCGGTTGGCGGCCTCGAGTTCGTTCTCGATCTCGGCCAGCCGACCGTACTTGAGCTTCGCGGCACGCTCCCAGTCGTTCTGGCGCGTGGCCTGTTCCTCTTCGGCACGGACGCGTTCCAACTCTTCCTTGAGCTGTTGGACGCGCATGATGGCGGATTTTTCGCGCGTCCAGCGTTCCTTGAGACCCGCAGACTCGCCCCGGAGCCGCTCCAGTTCGTTCTCGATATGGCGCAGACGCTCACGGGAGGCGTTGTCCTTCTCGCGGTTTAACGCCTGGCGTTCGATTTCGAGGTGCGACACGCGCCGTTCGAGGTTGTCGATCTCGATGGGCATGCTGCCGATCTGGATCTTGAGCGCGGAACCGGCCTCGTCGACCAAGTCGATGGCTTTGTCCGGCAGGAAGCGGTCGGTGATGTAGCGGTGCGAGAGCACGGAGGCGGCCACAATGGCCGAGTCCTTGATGCGGACGCTATGGTGGATCTCGAACTTCTCCTTGAGGCCGCGGAGGATCGCGATGGTGTCGTCCACGGTCGGCTCGCCCACCAGCACGGTCTGGAAGCGGCGCGCCAACGCGGCATCCTTTTCGATGTGCTTCCGGTACTCGGTGAGCGTGGTTGCGCCGATGCAGCGCAATTCGCCGCGCGCCAACGCCGGTTTCAGCATGTTGGCCGCGTCGATGGAGCCTTCGGCCCCGCCCGCGCCCACCAGCGTGTGGAGTTCGTCGATGAAGCAGATGATCTCGCCGTTGGATTCGGTGATTTCCTTGAGGACGGCCTTGAGGCGGTCTTCGAACTCGCCGCGGAACTTGGTGCCCGCAACCATGCGGCCCAGGTCGATGGAAACAAGGCGCTTGCTCTTCAGCTGGTCGGGGACGTCGCCCTTTTCGATGCGCTGCGCGAGCCCTTCGACGATGGCCGTCTTGCCGACGCCGGGCTCACCGATCAGCACGGGATTGTTCTTGGTGCGGCGGCTCAGGACCTGCATGATGCGCCGGATTTCCTCGTCGCGACCGATGACCGGGTCGAGCTTGCCCTTCTTCGCCAAGTCCGTCATGTCGACGGAGTAGCGTTCGAGGGCCTGGTATTTGGATTCTGGATTCTGGTCGGTCACGCGTTGCGTACCCCGGACTGCCACTAGCGCCTTCAGTATCGCATCGTGGGTGGCGCCCTGCTTGTTCAGCATCGAGCCGGCGGGGTCGTACTTCTGGTTGGCGACGCCCAGCAGGAGGTGTTCGGTGGAGACGAACTCGTCCTTGAAGTTCTCGCTTTCCTTGGTGGCGTCGTCGAGCGCCTGCTGGAGCGACGGCGACACGTACATTCCGGTGGGTGCCCCGGAAACGCGGGGCAGCGAAGTCAACTGCTTCTTGGCCTCGGTGGCCAGCGCGTCGGGCTGCGCGCCGCATTTTTCCAGTACGGGACGGATGATGCCTTCCTTCTCCGCAGTCAGCGCGATCAGAAGGTGGAGCGGATGGACGGCCTGATGGCCGTTCTGGTTAGCCGATTCCTGTGCCTGTTGTACGGCCTCCTGGGCCTTTTGGGTCAATTTGTCAAACCGGAATGCCATGGGAACCTGCTTTCATTATCAGTGAGTCTGGTGTGGAAACAAACGCTTCCTCGCGGCCGGTTACCGAACCACGACCGCGAGGGAGCGTTTTCCGCCGCGTTACGCGGCTTGCTGGACGGGAACGTCCTTGCTTTGGACCGCAACCTTCACCTGGCGCGGCTTGGCCGCCTCCTTCTTGGGGAGGGTGATGGTGAGGACGCCGTTCTTGTAGTCGGCCGAGACCTTTTCGGTATCCACCGTGGTGGGGACGCCGAAGGTGCGGGTGAAGTCGCCGTAGCTGCGCTCGATGCGGTGCCAACCCTTCACGTTCTCGTCCCTTTCGAACTTGCGCGTGCCGTGCAGGGTGAGGGTCTGGTTCTCGACACGGACGTCGATTTCGTCGGCGTTGATGTCGGGGAGGTCCGCCTTGAGGGCGATGGCGTCCTCGGTTTCGAGGATGTCCACCGCGGGGGACCAGGGACGGCCGCTGCGGGGCTCGCTCATAAGACGCGTAACGGCGTCCTCGAAGAGGCGGAGGCCACGGCTCATGTCGAAGGTGACCGGTTCATAGGTTTGAAGTGTGCTCATGGTTGTGAGATTCCTTTCTTCGATGAGAGGATTCGAGAACCTCTCACAACTCGATAATAAAATATGCGTGCGATGTTGTCAAGTAGTCTTCGCGCGTCTTTCGCTCCGCCGCCACGCGTCCACCAACCCGCCCGCCACCAGCCCCAACGCCAGGCACAAACCCACCCAAATGCCACGGATCCCCCAGCCCCGCCCGAAACACAGCCACACCCCGAGCGGCAGCCCGATACCCCAGTAGCAAACAAGGTTCCATACCGCCGCCGTCGTCGTGTCCCCCATGCCGCGCAGCGCGCCCGTCGCAACCGTCTGCAAGCCGTCGAAAACCTGGAACGCGGCGGCGATCAGGAACAGAGCCGCGCTGGCCGACACCACCGCCGGGTCGGCCGTGTAGACGCGCGCGATCGGCCCGGGTATCGCCAGGAACATCACCGCCGAACAGATCTCGAACGCCACCACCAATCCGATGGCCGTCCAACCGGCCCGCGCGGCCTTGACCGGATTTCCTTCCCCCAGCGCCTTGCCCACCGACACCGCGGCGGCGGACCCCACCCCGAGCGGCACCATATAGGTAACGGCCGCCGCGTTGAGCGCGATCGTGTGCGCGGCCAGGCTCACCGGATCCAGCCGCCCGGCCAGCGCCGTCGAAACGTTGAACACGGCGACCTCGAGGCCGATCGTCACGCCCGCCGGCAGCCCGAGCCTCCAAAGTTCGACCAACCGTGCCCGCGTCGGACGCATGTGGCGGAAAGCGTCCGGGTCCCGCTGGTGCACCGCCAGCGCCATCGCGACCACCAGCCAGACCCGCGCGATGACAGTGGAAAGCGCGGAACCCCGGATGCCCATCGCGGGCAGCCCCAGATTGCCGTAAATTAACGCCCAGTTGCCCACCAGATTGACCACGTTCGCCGAAACGATCGCATACGCGACCGGGCGCACGTGGTGGATGCCTTGCAGATAGCGACGCAAGACCGCCTGAACCAAGAGCAGCGGCAGGCTCCACATCAGGACACGGGAAAATGCGACGGCGGGAACACGTACCACCTCGCGCACCCCGATCCACGCCAGCATCGGCTCCGCCGCGACAACAACCGCCATCAGCGGAACCGAAACCAGGCCGCAAAGCACCAAGCCAGAGGCCATCGCCCCCCGCGCCTCCTCCCAGTTGTTGGCCCCGAAGGCTCGGGAAACGAGGGGGTCGAGGCCGGACATGATGCCGATGCCGAAAATCGCAAGCGCATAGAACAGCGCCGACCCCACGCTCGCCGCGCCAATCGCCGCCGCCGGGTCGGGCAGCCTCCCCACCATGATGTTGTCGACCACCGACATCGCCATCCAGCCCAGCTCGGCCAAGGCGAGCGGGACGGCGATCCGCAGCATTTGTCTGATCATTATCTATAGGGTAGGGGGGAGACCCTGGGGGAGAATGGTCACATGAAGCGATTCACGGCCCGGCCCCTGTATTCCCCCGCAAGCGAGGAACTGCGCTACCTGCCCGAAGGTCCCCACGTTTTGCGAAATTTCGCCGGACCGGCCAGCCTCGGCTGGGTCGCAATCCAGCATGGCGCGGACATTCCGAGCGGCAGCATGAACGTGCTGGACCTCGAGTCCGGGCGCAACCGCAGCTACCCGCTTCCCGGTCGACCAGGCTTCTGTGCCGAGACGACCGAGCCGGGTGTCCTGCTCATCGGCCTCGAGCGGCGGCTGGTCTTCTTCAACCTAGTCACCGGGGAGTTGGAAGAGACCGGGGCGGCGCTGCCGGAAGACGAGCGGGTCATCATCAATGACGGACTGGCCATTGACGGCGGCGTTTTGTTCGGGACCAAGCACTTGGCGTTCAACCTGCCCATCGCGGCACTCTACGCCTTCGACTCGGCGACCCGATCGATCAGGACGGTTATCGGAGGCCAGACGTGTTCCAACGGCAAGGTGCTGTTGCGCGACAAGGACGGGGCCACGCTGGTCGATATCGATTCCACCCCGAAGTCCATCACCAGTTACCGGATGGACGCCGGACTGTCCAGAATCCTGGGTCAGTCGCCGGTCGTTCCGCCGGAATCGCTGCCCGCGTATCCGGACGGGATGCGGCCGGCACCGGCGTGCGCGGAAGCAGGCGAGGGCGAAAGCGTGGTGGTGGCGTTTTTCAATCCGGGCGCGGTGGCGGACGGCTTGGCGTGGCAGATCCGGCTGTCGGACGGGAAGGTGTTGTGCGAATGGGTGGTTCCGGGGGCTCCGCGCGTCACCTGTCCCGAGTTTGTGGAAATGGATGGACAGGTGAAGCTGGTGTTTACGACAGCGCTGGAGGGGATGCCGGACGAGATCCGGGCCATCGCGCCGCAGTCGGGGAGCTTGTTTGTGGCCGATACGGATTTCGGGAGTATGCCAGCCGCACCGCCGCTGGTGCACTTCGGCGAGCTGTAGTTGCGATTCGTATTACGGAATGCTACCGAGCCACGACCGCAAGGGAGTGATTGTCCACTGGAATCAACTCATTCACCGCCTTTTTCTTCGTACGTGTAGACGTGTTCCCGGTAGATCGAGCTTGCGACCCGGGTCGAATTCCCAGTTACGGGAAGCTGGATTACGCGCCCGCCTACCCCGCTACGCGCCGGAAGAAGAAATACGACACGGCTCCGAGAAGCGCCGTCCCAACCGACCAACTCCACTGTGCGACCCCGTCGCCGACAGACAGGTGTGCGAACAGCGCAGAAACAAGCGTGATCGCAAAACCCGCATAGGCCCATTCCTTGATCCTGGCGGGAATGATCGGCAGCAGTAGCGCGGCTACGCCCGCCAGCTTGGCCCACGATAGCTCGACGCGGAAGTAGTCGGGAAAGCCGAGGTGCGCGAACATTTGCGCCACCTGCGGCAGCCGCAACTGGGCGTACGCCGTAAAGCTCATCTGGAGCGCGAACAGGACGGTCGAGATCCAGTAGCCAGCGACCGCTCCCTTGGATACGTTTCTAAACTCGGATTTCATCTCTCTGCTTAGGGATAGTCTGGCACATCTTGGATCTCGGCAGGCTGGATCGCCTCCAAGCTTCCCGTGGTGAACGGCTTACTCCGACACAATCGCCTCAGGGACCTCGACCGATCTCGGGCCCAGATTCGGATGGTGCTGCAGGAACCGGACACACGTGTTCCACCGCAAAACGGCGTCGTCGTTGCCCTGGGGGCGGAGGCGCTCGGCATCCTCAAAATGGTCCAAGGCCTTGGAGATCCACTCATAGACGGTATGCCCCGAGCCAGGGGCGTTGTCGGTATGCGCCGCCTTGGCCCGGCGCTCCCACGCAATGCCCGTGTAATAGGCCCGTTCGTAAGGACCAGCCAACTCCGCCGCGTCCTTGACGGCCTTTTGGAAGGCGCGTTTGTCGTGCGGGATCTGGTCGGTGTGGGCGAGCACCAGGATCACCCTCGCCTCTTGGTTGCCCGGCTCCACCGCCAGGATGTCCCGACAAATGCTTTCAGCCTCGGCGGGCTCGTTCAAGAGACGGTAGCGCTCGGCCTTGGCCAGCGCCGCTGCCACGCTTTCTTGCGACAGGGCTTTCAGCGGTAACATGTTTCCTCCTGGGCGGGTCGGGACCCGCAGGCTACGTGGACGATTTACAAGATGTGGAAGAGCTTCTTCAAAGGGTCGAAGTACTCGTCCACCACGCGCTCCTTCAGCGGGATGATGGCGTTCTCGGTGATCGTGATGCCTTCCGGGCACACTTGGCGGCAACAGGTCGTGATGTTGCAGTACCCGATCCCGTCCCGCTCCTTCAACTCCGGCACGCGGTCCGCCGTATCCAGCGGGTGCATCTCCAGCGCCGCCGAATAGACGAAGAACCTGGGCCCGATGAACTCCTCGTGCTTATGGTGCTCCCGCAGCACGTGGCAGACGTCCTGGCACAGGTAGCACTCGATGCACTTGCGGAACTCCTGCACCCGGTCCACGTCGACCTGCAGCATCTTCCAAGTCCCGTCCGGGTTGTCCGGCAGGCGCGGAGAAAACTTCTTGATCTTCTTCTTGACTTCGAAGTTCCAGCTCACGTCCGTCACCAGGTCGCGGATCGACGGGAAGGCGTGCATCGGCTCGATGATCACCGGCATTTCGAGATCGAGCTGGCCCAGCCGCGTCATGCACATCAACCGGGGCATGCCGTTGATCTCCGCGGAACACGACCCGCACTTGCCCGCCTTGCAGTTCCAACGCACCGCGATGTCCGGTGCCTGCTCGGCCTGGATCCGGTGCACCGCGTCCAGCACCACCATGCCGGGGTCGATCTTGGTCTTGTAGTCCTCGAATTTGCCACCGTTCGCATCTCCCCGCCAGATGCGGAAGACGGCCTGCGGCGGCAGGGGCTTGTCGGGTGTGGAGTGGCCGGACATCTACTTCATCTCCTCGATCACCTGTTTCAATTCGGCGGGCATGGCCGGGATCGGACGGCTCTCGACCACCATCTCCCCAGCCGCCCCAAGCTTCACGATGTTGTTGTACTTGGCCCACTCGGGGTCCTTGTTCGGATAGTCGTCGCGGAACTGGGCCCCGCGGCTCTCCTTGCGCAGGATGGCCGAGCGTGTGATGGCCTCGGAGACGGTGAGCATGTTGGGCAGGTCGAGCGCCGTGTGCCAACCGTTGTTGTACTGGCGGTGTCCGGCGGTTCCGGCCTTGGCGGCGCGGACGTTGAGGTCCGACAGCACTTCCAGCGCCTCCTGCATTTCGCTCTCGACTCGGACGATGCCGACCAAGTCCTGCATCGAATCCTGCAGTTTGTACTGCACTTGGTAGGGATTTTCGCCCTCGGCACCCCGTTCGAAGGGCAGCAGCGCCTCCTTGGCGGCGGCCACCACTTGTGCCTCGTCAACGGAAACCGGGCCGTTGGTCTTGGCGAAGATCGCCGCGTACTCGCCCGCGCGCTTGCCGAAGACGATCAGATCGGAGAGCGAATTGCCGCCCAGCCGGTTGGCTCCGTGGAGTCCGGCGGCCACTTCGCCAGCCGCGAACAGGCCGGGGACGGTGGACATCTGGGTATCGCCATCGACGCGCACGCCGCCCATCATGTAGTGGGTTGTGGGGCCGACCTCCATCGGCTCCTTGGTGATGTCGATCTCCGCCAGCTGCTTGAACTGGTGGTACATGCTCGGCAGCTTTTTCTTGATGTGCTCTGCGGCGTTTGGAATGTGTTCCTTGATCCAAGCGATGTCGAGGAAGACGCCGCCGTGCGGGCTTCCCCGCCCCGCCTTGACTTCACGGTTGATGCAGCGCGCCACGTGGTCGCGGGTCAGCAGCTCCGGCGGACGGCGGGCGTTCTTGTCGCCCTGGGTGTAGCGCCAGCCCTCGGCCTCGTTGTCGGCGGTTTGCGCCTTGTAGAGGTCGGGGATGTCGTCGAACATGAAGCGCTTGCCCTCGCTGTTGCGGAGGACGCCGCCTTCGCCGCGCACGCCCTCGGTGACGAGGATGCCGCGCACGGAAATCGGCCACACCATGCCGGTCGGGTGGAACTGGACGAACTCCATGTCCATCAGTTCTGCCCCGGCGCGGTAGGCCAGCGCGTGGCCGTCGCCGGTGTATTCCCAGCTGTTGGAGGTGATCTTGAAGGCGCGCCCGACTCCGCCAGTGGCGAGAATCACAGCCTTGGCGGGCCAGAGGACGAAGTGGCCCTTCTCGCGGTCATAGCCGAAGGCTCCGGCACAGCGGCCATTGTCCATCAACAGGGTAAGGACTGTGCACTCCATGTGGACGTCCATGCCCGAGTGGATGCCGTGGTCCTGCAGGGTGCGGATCATTTCGAGGCCGGTGCGGTCGCCGACGTGGGCGAGGCGCGGGTAGCGGTGGCCACCGAAATTGCGCTGGAGGATTTTGCCGTCTTTGGTGCGGTCGAAGAGCGCGCCCCAGGCTTCCAGTTCGTTGACGCGGGCCGGGGCCTCCTTGGCGTGGAGTTCGGCCATGCGCCAGTTGTTGAGGTATTGGCCTCCGCGCATGGTGTCGGAGAAGTGGACGCGCCAGTTGTCGCGGTCGTCCACGTTGCCGAGCGATGCAGCCACGCCGCCTTCCGCCATCACGGTATGGGCCTTGCCCAGCAGGGACTTGCAGACTACGCCGACCTTCACGCCGGAAGCGGCGGCCTCGATCGCGGCGCGCAACCCGGCGCCGCCCGCTCCGATGACCAGTACGTCGTAGGGATTTGTCTGGTACTCGATCATGTTAGAAAAGTCTCCAGTCGTGCAGGATGCCCATCGAGCAGAGCCGCACGTAAACGTCGGAAAGGCCGACCGAGCAGAGGCTCGCCCAAGCGAACTTCTTGTGGCGGCTGTTGAGGCAGCTGACGCAGTTGTAAAGCTTGTGGCGGACCGGGTAGCGCGAAGGCTGGTCGATGGAGCCGCCCACCAGGTGCCGGAAGGCGTGGCATCCGAAGACGTAGCCCGCGATCAGCACTACATTCACCGACAGGATGATGCTGCCGACACCAAGGTAGAAGTGCCCTTGGTACCAGAAAGACTCGATGGCGTCGACCAGCAGGAAGAACCAGACGATATAGGAGAGGCGGAGGAAGTAGCGGTGGAAGTTTTGCGCGACCAGGGGCAGGAATTTTTCGCCCAGGTAGCTGGTGCGGGGCTCGCCCACGGCGCAGGCGACCGGGTCGGCCCAGAACGACTTGTAATAGGCCCCCCGGTAGTAGTAGCAGGTCAGCCGGAAGAGGCCGGGGATCCAGAGGATCAGGAAGGCCGGCGAGAACGGGATGAACGAGGGGAAAAACCAAGGCTTGGTGCCTGGCTCGATGTGGACCCAGGCGTGTTCGGATGGGCCCCAGAGTTCGGGGGAGTAGAAGGGCGAGATGTACGGGCCAAAGGTGTAGTGGTTGCCTTGGAAGGCGGCCCAATTGGCGTAGACAAGGAAGGCTCCAAGTCCCAGGAACACCAACAGCGGCTCCAACCACCAATTGTCACGCCGAGAAGTTTGGCCGAAACGCCCGTTCTGCCAAATGATTTGTGGAGCTGCGCTTTTGGACGACATGGTGCCCCTCCTCGTGGGCGGGAACTAACATATCACATTTTTTGCGGGGCGCAAGGACCCCATTGGTTTCCTGTGGACTGGGCCGATGCGGCCTTGGTGAACAGCGGGGCGAGTTCAATACCGCAGCCGAGACGCGAGCCAACATGGTGCACCGGCGACGCCGGGCGCGAATCCTGAAGACACGACAATCTTCTACCTTTACCGAGTCCGCAGTGATGTCGCCACGGTTTTCTCCACGTGGCACCGGCGGGATCATTCCAGTCGAATAGACGGCTCCGGCGGCACGCTGAAGAAGCCGCATCGATCCATGCGAACAAGATACCAAAGCCGGTGAAGACCATGTTTTCTGCTATCATCCAGACAAGATCATGCCAATCCTCAGTGTGGAGATTCCCGACCGACTAGAGACCTTTGTCGAGACCGGAGTGCGTTCCGGTCGCTTCTCCAGCGCTGGCGACGCCGTCGTGGAGGGCCTGCGCGACTTGGAGGAGCGGGAACGTGAATACCAAGCGAAGGTCGATTGGCTGAACGAGGCTGTCCTCGCCGGGGTCAAGGCCATCGAGTCGGGCCGATTTATTCGGCTGCGCACGGATGAAGAGATTGACGCATGTATCGACAGGCTTTGGAACTCCGTGCCAGACAATCCCGGAGACGACAAGGCCCCGCTTGCCTGAACATCCCCGCCCCCGATTCCATGTTGATCTTGGCGAGTTGGCGCAGATGGATTTGGCCGAAATTGGATACTGGAGCCGGAAGGAGTTCGGCAGGGATGCAGCCTCAAGGTACGTCAGCCTGATTCGGCAGGCGATAAGGGATGTCGCTCGCGATCCAGAGCGACCGGGCTCCAAACAATTGGAGGAGTTGCGCGGGGAGGGATTCAGGGCTTATCACTTGGCGTTCAGCCGCCCCCGTATCACCGGTCGGACTGTCAAGTCCCCCCGTCACTTTCTGGTGTATCGATACGCCGACCCGAAGAGAATCGAGGTTGTCCGGATCCTCCACGACAGCCGCGACCTCGTTCGCCATGTTCCACTCGACTGAATGTGCGATCAACGCATGTAGGAAACCACGATTGCTCGATGGACTCTATGGGGCAGTGGCGAACAACCACGAAAACGCCGACGCTACGCCGAGGTATCCGGACGGCGAGGATCGCGGGAACAAGGCCCAGTAGGGCAAAACACAGCCACGCCACAGTGCTGCCTACTGTTTTGAAGAAAAGGCGGACTGCTGCGATCAATGGGCCAACTGTCAGTACACCGTAGGCCGCAAAATACAAGACAGCTCCGACGCGATTCAGGTTTGGGTAAGGCGTTGCGATCCTGCTCCCGAGCGCGTTGCCCGTCCATTGGCAGAGGTCAAACCACCACTTGGGAGTCCAGAAGATCCCATAGTAGTAGGCCATCACGGGCCGGTAAGGGAGCGGCTGGGTACGCCAGGTCGGCAGGAACTCGTGTAAAGCCGAGGGTGTCCAGAAAACTGTGTAAGCGCCTTGTTCCCCGCTGAAGCGCATTCCCTCCCGGACCGCCCCCACTCATCGACGCAATCCCTTACGCGGCCGCCCTCTCCCGCAGCGCCTCCCACAACTTCCCCGGCCCCAACAAGATCTCCCGCAGCCCCGACCGCACCCGCTCCGATTCCAGCGCCTGCCGGCTCATCGTGCTATGCGCCGCCAACGCGTCCATGATCGCGTTCAACAACTCCGCCGACAAGTCCGGCGAATTCGCAAACTGTTCCTTCGTGTTGTTCACCGCCTGTTGCGCCAGCACCAATGACTCCAACAGCTTCCCCTTGATCACGTTGTTCACATAAACCAGCCGGTCGTCGTCCGTCAACTCCCCCTCGAACAACCCGTTCACGCGCCCAATAATCTCCGCCAGCAGCGCCCTCTCCTTCTCCTGCACCGACCCGCCGCCCACCTCAGTCATCGGCTTCAACGCCGGACCCTCCCCCGCCGCCAACCCCACATCCCTCCGACCCTGGTTACGCAAATTGTGGTGCGTCAACAACACCTTAGAAAGGTCGATCCCCTCCCGCTCCCTGCCGAACTCCAGCAACGGCAGCAGTCGCTTGTAGAACACAAACCGTTTTTCGATAGCCGTGTTCCCGTAATCGAAGATCTGCGACAGGAATGCATACACCCTCAAGAACGCCCCCATGTCGCCCTTGAACAGCTCGAGCAACTCCATCTCGGCATGAGCTTCCTCGGCCCCTTTGGATTCCTCCCGCGCCTTCGCCACCCGATACCGATCAAGCGCCTCCCGATACCGCCGCAACAACCGCGACGCCACCGGTTCCAAGGCTCTCACCAGGTCGCCCTGCCGTGAGCCCGCATCCATCACCACCTCCACCACGCGGTCCACCTCGAACTCGTCGTAGTGCCCGGTCGAATCCAGCTTCATCCGCAAATCGAACACGATGTTCGGATCCGTCACATTTTCCAGCGCCGCCGTCTCGTAGTAGGTCTGGAACGCCTTCAGGATCTCCGCCGGATCGTTCCGGAAATCCACCACGTACGTCGTGTCCTTCCTCACCCCCGGCGCGTCGTACGCCCGGTTCAACCGAGACAGGGTCTGCACCGCCGTGATCCCTGCCAACCGCTTGTCCACATACATCCCGCACAGCAGCGGCTGGTCGAACCCCGTTTGGAACTTGTTCGCAACCAGCAAGATCTGATACTCGTCCGTGTCGAACGCTTCCCTGATGTCGCGACCCCGCAGATTCGGATTCATCGTGCGGCTCGTCTCCGAGAACGCCTCCGGCCCCGACTCCTCGTCCTTCACCTCCCCGGAAAACGCTACCAGCGTTGCGAACTTGTACCCTGCTCCCGTATGTACTTGTCAATCGCCAGTTGCCACCGCACCGCCTCCACCCGGCTCGCCACCACCACCATCGCCTTTGCCCGACCGCCAAGCAGCGGGGCCACCTTCTCCCTGAAGTGCTCCACCACCACCCGCACCTTTTCCGAAATGTTGTACGGATGCAGCCGCACCCACTGCAGGATCTTCTTCAGCGCCGCCGACCGCTCCACCTCCTCCTCGTCCACCTCCCGCCCGCCGTATGCCAGCCGGAAAGCCAACTTGTAGGGCGTGTAGTTCCGCAGCACATCCAGGATGAACCCCTCCTCGATCGCCTGCCGCATCGAATACACGTGGAACGGCGCGGGCAAGTTTCCCGGACCCGCCGGAGCCTCCGGGTCCGGACGACGCCCGAACAGTTCCAGCGTCTTGGCCTTCGGCGTCGCCGTGAACGCCACGTAGGTGATTCCCTTCTGAGCAGCGCGAGCCGACATCTGCGCCGCCAGAATGTCCTCCGTCCCCACCTCCCCGCCGTCCGCCAAGTCCTTCAATTCTTCAAAAGCGCCCGCGCCGCCGCACGCGGCAGAAGTGGAACAGGAACTCACCGCCTCTTTGCCGCGTTCGGCGGCGAGGTCGGGCGCGACTTCCAAAGAAGACAGCAGCGTCTTCAACTTCGCCGCCGCCTCCCCCGTCTGCGACGAATGCGCCTCGTCCGCGATCACCGCGAACCTTTTCCCCTGCGTCGCCGCCAGCTCCTGCACGGCCTTCAGCGCGAACGGAAAGGTCTGGATCGTGCAGACCACAATCTTCTTCCCGTCCGCCAGCGCCTCCGCCAATTCCCCGCTCTTCCTGGCCGACTCCCCTTGGATCGTCGCCACCACCCCCGCCGTCCGGCTAAAGTCGAAAATCGCCTCCTGCAACTGCGAATCAAGCACCGTCCGGTCGCTCACCACCAGCACCGTGTCGAACAGCTTCTCGTGGTTCGCCGTATGCAGGTCCGCCAGGAAATGCGCCGACCACGCAATCGAATTCGTCTTCCCCAACCCCGCCGAATGCTGGATCAGGTACTTCCCTCCGACCCCCTCCGCCAGCACCGCCGCCAGCAGCTTCCGGGTCGCGTCCAACTGGTGGTACCGGGGAAAGATGATCTTTGTGATCTGCTTCCGCTGGTCCTTCTGCGTCACCATGTACCGGCCCAGAATCTCCAGCCAGCTGGACCGCGCCCAAACCTCTTCCCACAGATACGCCGTACGATGCCCGCCCCTCGCGTCCACCGGATTCCCCGCCGCCCCGTGGTCGCCCCGATTGAAGGGCAAGAACCGCGTCTCGGTCCCCTTCAACTGTGTCGCCATCATGGCTTCCGAATTGCTCACCGCGAAGTGCACCAGCGCGCCGTGTGGAAACCCCAGCAGCGGCTCCGCGGCCGACTGCCCCTTCGGCTTCGGGTCGCGGTCGAACCGGTACTGGTCCACCGCGTCCGCCACCGACTGCGTGAAGTCGCTCTTCAACTCGCACGTCGCCACCGGAATCCCGTTCAGGAAGAACACCAAGTCCAGCGCGTACTCATTGTGCAGCGAATACCGCACCTGCCGCACCACCCGCAGGCGGTTGGCCCGGTATTTCGCGAGCAGTTCGGCGTTCATCGCCAGCGCGGGCTGGAACTGCGCCATCGCCAGCGGTTGCCGCAACCCGACAAGCTCGATCCCGTGCCGCAACACATCCAGCGTCCCCCGCTGGTTGAGCGCCTCCCGCAGCCGCCGCAGCACCACCTCGCCCGATCGAGCGCCATGGTTCTTCACCAGCGTCTGCCATGCCGCCCGCTGCGTCTCCTCCAGCCAAGCCACCACGTCCGTCGGAAACAGCGCCGCTTCCCGGTCATACCCGGCAGAGTCCCCCGGCACATAAAGCCACCCATGCCCAGCCAAATGACCGCAAATCTCGTCTTCAAAATGGATTTCCCGGTGCAGGGTGCTCATCCCAGCCATTCTCTCAACAACCATCCGCCTACCCGTGTCCACATCTTTGCAAGCTGCACCGATCTTGTGTGGGGCAGCCCTTTCCAGGCTGCGAGGTGGCTTTCAGCGCACGAGCCGCGCGGGCACGGCTAACAAGGTCCAGAAACACCTTCGGCGCGGCTGGGCGTGCGCTGTTTCTGAAGAGCCTCCTCATGCGCCACAAGGCGCAGGTTATTGGTACACTCCTCCGAAAAACCAGGCAGTGACGCCGGACTGATACAGGTAGTCCGCTCGCAGATCACGAACCGGTCCGGGAGGTGGGGCGGGGACATTTCACAAAAACTATCCGCCTTGATCGGAAGGGCACGGGACGACCTGATGCGCCGTCGCCACTCCCGCCCTGTCCAGTCGACCAATGCCGTCGCTCACGAAGTTCTGTCAGCAGACGCCTGAATCATCGTCCGCCAGATGCCGCTCCCAGTCCACTTTATGCTGGCCCCACCCGGAAGGGGCAAGCATGAATTCCTGTCCTTTCGCCGGTCGCGGCTCAGGCAGGTCCCTCGACTGCCCAATCAGGATCGCCGTTTGCGTCCGGGCCATGAATTGCTCCCCCGCAACTCCGGCCAACCTGACCTCGACCTTGTGGCCCGGCTCCGCCGTCGCGATGTAGCGGTCGTTCCACGGAAACCTGTGCTGCTCCAAAGCCCGGATGGCCTTGTCCAGCGCGGCCACCCGCTCCGGGTCGCTGATCTCCGTGAAGAGGCGCCGCATCATCATCGGGTCGCAGTGCTCGTTCCCGGCAATGCTCGCTTGTATCATGCGCTCACGGCTCACCACGGAAAAATCAAGCTGGTGTCCGGCCTCCTGTGCCAGCGTCTCCATGAAAACGCGCTGCGTTCGCCCGTTGCCTTCGCGGAACGGATGCACGGCGTTGAGCTCGACCATCACATCGGCGGCGCGGTTCGCGAATTCTTCCCGCATGAGGCCGCGCAAACAGTCCACCCCTGCCAACTCCCGCCCGATACGGTCGAGACCCTCGGCAATGAGTGGGCCATCTATGAAAGGCTTGCCGTCGATCTTCCGCAAGACCGGCTCCGTGGCGATTGTGCCGTCCGACAACCGTACGCGCTCGTCCCGCGTGTTACCGGCCCATTCATAGACGTCCTGAAACAGGTGCCGGTGAATGGCTTTCAGGTGCCGGGCATCGAACTTGCCCTTGGGGCCCTGTCCAGCCGCGAAGTCCCAAAGGCGGTTTCTGACGTAGTCCGTCTCAGCGGCTTCGAGGTTCTCATGGGTGGAGATGCCAAGCTTGTTCTTGAGCGTCACCCCGTCGTGTAGCGTGTAGCCGGGCAAGGATCAGGATTGGAGATAGAGCGCGTGAAGGCGTGGAAGGATTTGATCGCGTTCGATGTCGCCTCGAATGAACGCCTCAAAGATCGCGGTACCCTGCGGGCTGGGAAACTGGCCTTCAATGCGGTTGTGGGCGTCGGCCTGACGCAACGCGCGGCGTCGGCGCTCCATCTCGGCGGCGCTGATCTTGGGTTTCGTTTCTGTAATGACGGCCATGATCTGCGTTTCTCCTTCTTCATAATAAGGTACGCCACATCCCATATGGCCGTCCCTCGCCCGCAATCGTCGTTCCGATCATGGCTCCGGCTTCGAGATGCTGCAACAGAGCGCCATCTACCGCGCCACCGCCCTTCGCTCGCCAATCGCCGCAACCAGCCCCTCGGTCGTAACCCGCGTCGAGCCATCCAGCACCGCCAATTTGGCCGCCTCTTCCGCCACCCTCGACAAATCCGCATGGCTCAACTCGGCAATCCGAGGCAACACCTCGAACCAATCAACTCCCCCGGTCTCAAACATCGCCAGCTTTCGCACCAGGATCTCCCGACCCACTCCCGCGTCCGGCAACTGGTACTCCACCACATCGTCGAACCGACGGAACAACGCCCGGTCCAGCAATTCCGGGTGATTGGTCGCTGCCACAATCAGGCTCCGCGAGTCGTCCTTCTCCAGCAGTTGCAGGAACGAATTCAACACCCGCCGGATTTCGCCCACATCGTTCGACTGGGTCCGATGCGCCCCCAGCGCGTCGAATTCGTCAAACAGGTAAGCCCCCGGCGTCTGCCGGATAGCCTCGAATACAGCCTTCAGCTTGGCCGCCGTCTCCCCCATGAATTTCGTGATCAGGCCTTCCAGCAGGATCGTGAACAGCGGCAATCTCAATTCACCCGCCAGCGCCGACGCTGTCATGGTCTTGCCCGTTCCCGGAGGCCCGATGAACAGCATCTTCCTCCGTGGGCTCAACCCGTGTTCCCGCAGCCTCTTCTGTTGCCGATGCTCCAAAAGGACCCGGTTCAACCGGCCAGCCAGCACTTCCGGCAAAGCCATGTCAGCCAGGTGGACTGTCGGCGTCTGCACCGACAAGAGATTGGCCAGTTCTCCGCACGGCTCCAGAACGATCAACTGGCCCGGACGGCTGTCCACCGCCGAATTCCGCCGCTTCGCCTCGTCGATCAGATCCTTCAGCGCACGAGCCGCGCGGGCAAGTCTAACAAGGACCAGAAACAGCCCGGCGCGGCTGGACGTGCGCTGTTTAAGTAGAGCTGCATGGCCACCGACGCATGCCCAAGCCGAGCCTCGTGCGCCGCAGCCTGCATCGCGACGGACAGGAATTCCCCGTCGTCGCCATCCACATGGCTCCGCAACAACGCGATCATGTGACGTGCGGTGCTCATGCAAGATCGTCCGGCAAGACTTTATCATATGCCCAGCACCGTCATTTGGGGCGATACCGTGCAAGCCCGACACGGTGGATCAGCGGCAGCACTACGAGTCGCGGCTTCCGCCGGGGCTACGGCAGGACCCGGCCCAAGTCAGCCTCCAAGCTGATCCGCAGTCTCGATCCAGTCGCCGCCGCATACCGCTCCAACGTCCGGGTCGAAGGCCGGGTACCGCCCCTTTCCAGCCTTGCCACTGCGGCTTGCGTGGTTTTCATCCGCTCCGCGACCTGCTCCTGAGTCAGACCAGCCCGCGTACGCGCTTGAATCAAGGTCTGAACGAACGAAAACTCCTCCTCCAGCGCCGCATACTCACTTCTGTATTCGGGCTCCTGCATCCATTTCGCATGCAAATCACCCGCTGGAATTCTTCCCGTCACTCAACCTCCTTTGCCCGGCCCAAGGCCAATTCGATCTCCGCCCTCGGTGTCTTCTGGGTCTTCTTGACAAATACCCGCACCACCACGACCCGTCGGTCAGGCGCCGTCACGTACACCGCCCTCGCGATACCGTCCCGCCCCGTGATTCGAATCTCCCAAAGGGAGCCTTCGAGGTGCCGTACATGCGGCTCCCGCATCCGCTCCAAACCACAGTGCTGAATCAATTGCACGATCCGTTGAAAGCGGGCCCTCATATCGACCGGCAGCGCCTCCAGCTCTTCCTGGACACGCGAGTCCAGCAATTCCACCACCCAAGGCATCTACCCGACAGTATTGCATTTCTGCAATGACCCCGCCACAATTCCGGAAGTTCGTCACCCACCCACTCCCCTACCCAGCCACCAACCCCCGCACATCAATCTTTCCCGTCACCGCCGCCGAAATTAACGCCGTCCGACGCTTCCGCAACAGCCGGATCGCCGTGGAACAACAACGACCCGTCCGAAACCCTCGGCAGCCCCGGCCCGAACCGTCCATTGAAGCCCTTCGACTCGTGCTCCTTCCGGATCTCCTTCTCCACCTTCTTCCACTCCACGCCGAAGGGAGGATTGGAAAGCATGTAGTCGAACTTCCGGTGCGGGTGCCCGTCCTCGGAAAACGTGTTCCCGAACACGATGTTCGCCACGTCCTGCCCCTTGATTAGCATGTCGGCCTTGCAAATCGCGTACGATTCGGCGTTCAACTCCTGCCCGAACATCGTCAGTCGCGCCTGCGGGTTGTGCTCCGCCAGATATTCGCCAGCCACAGACAGCATGCCGCCCGTGCCCGCCGTCGGGTCGTAGATCGTCCGCACCACGTGCTGCTTCCCCAACACGTCGTCATCCTCGATGAACAGCAGGTTCACCATCAGCCGGATCACCTCGCGCGGAGTGAAGTGTTCCCCGGCGGTCTCGTTGGAAAGTTCCGCGAACTTGCGGATCAGTTCCTCGAACACCAGACCCATCTGGCTGTTGGAAACCGTGTCGGGATGCAAATCCACGTTCGCGAACCGCTCGGTCACCAGGTACAACAACCCGCGCTTGGCCAGCGTGTCAATCTGCCCTTGGAACTCGAAGCGCTCGAAGATGTCCCGGACCTCGGGCGAAAATCCCTCCAGATACGCGAACAGGTTCTCCCGGATATGGTCCTGGTCCCCCATCAGCGTCTTCATGTCCAGCGCCGACGTGTTGAAGAACGACTCCTTCGCCTTCCGCAGCAGGAACGGCCCCGGAGCCACCCCCTGCTGCTTCCGCAAAGCGAATTCGGCCAGCACCGAGGCCTTGGTCGGAGCCAGCACGCAATCCAGCCGCCGCAAAACGGTGAACGGCAGAATCACCTTGCCGTACTCGGACTGCTTGTAGTCGCCGCGCAACAGGTCGGCAACGGACCAAATCAAAGAGGACAGGGCTTGCTGGTTCATGGAAGCGGGCGGAACGTCGGCTTTCATGTTACCGCGCCGTCGGTTTGGCACCGAAGCAGGGCACACTTGAGAATTTTCGGCCATGCCTGGACCCGCAGTCACCGGCCACAAAAATAAATCGAAGACCCTGCCTAACACCCACAAATCAAAGCCCAAAGCACACCTCCCACAACCGCCACCCCAAGCCCCCAAAGTTCGTTTTCCCGGCCCCGCGAGGCTACAATCAACCCCGCGATGACAACCACGCCCCAAAACACCCACCGGCCCCGTTCCGAAGCTCAGATCGTGGCCTCCCGCGCCAACGGAGCCAAATCCCGTGGCCCCAAGACCGCCGAAGGCAAATCCATTTCGGCCATGAATGCCATCCGCCACGGCTGCCTCGCAAAGCTCACCCTCATGGAGGGAGAGGACGAGCACTGCTTCATGCAGCTCTCCGCCAACCTCATCCACGCCTTCCACCCTACCGACGAGCACGAGTGCAACCTCGTCGAAACCATGCTCATCTCCATGTGGCGCCGCAGCCGCGCCCTCGCCATGGAAACCGCCGGCATGTCCCTCGTCGTCCTCAAGCAGTCGGGCATCACATCCCCAACCCCCGATCCCCTCAACCCCCACGACATTTACTCCATCGCCTTCAAGGGCTTCATCACCAACCCCGC
>CAIVPR010000130.1 GCA_903907865.1 uncultured Acidobacteriia bacterium | reverse complement strand
CCCTGCGCCCCGGTGGACCCGGTGATCCCGGTATTGCCCTGAGCCCCGGTTGATCCGGTGACACCGGTATTGCCCTGCGCCCCGGTGGACCCGGTGATCCCGGTATTGCCCTGAGCCCCGGTTGATCCGGTGACACCGGTATTGCCCTGCGCCCCGGTCGATCCGGTGACACCGGTGCTGCCTTGAGCCCCGGTGGAACCGGTGATGCCGGTGCTACCCTGCGCCCCGGTCGACCCCGTGATCCCAGTGCCACCCTGAGCCCCGGTCACCCCGGTAACCCCGCTCGCCCCAGTAGCCCCCACCAACCCCCCCAAAACCAAATCCAACGCCGCCGGATGGCTGGTCGTCACGCTCTCCTTGCTATCCACAAAGAACGCCGCCCCGGTCCCCACCCCGTCCAGCACCAATCCGAAATTCGACCCCGGTGTTGCCAGCCACTTCTTGAAAGTGCTTGTGACATCCACCGTCACATACTGCGACGGCCCGGACACCACCGCCGTCCCCACCACCGCGCCCGCCGTCGGTTGCGAGTCCCACGTCACCACAGCCTCGTCCCAACTCCCCGCCGCTTCCGAAACCTGGATCGACCCCGTCGCCCCGATCCGTCCCACCCACAGCACCAGGTTCACCCGCGCTAGACTCGACGCGGCCACCCCCGCCGGCAGTGACGACAAATCAAACTTGAGAAGCGCCCGACGGGCACCCGTAGCCACCTGCAACGACGTCGCCGGTCCGTAGTTCAAGCCAGGGAAGGCAATGTTCACGTAGGCGTCGCCCGCCACGGGGACCACCTGCGCCTGAACGCACGCTGCTGCAAGCACGCCTGCGAATACACCCCAGGCGAGCCGCCTCACACGACTGATTTTCCAAGCCAACGAACGCGTTCCCTCCGAACGGTGGAAATACCCCCCGGAACCCAACTTGTGGCGTATCCGGCAGGCCTGCCAATTCAAACTCTGGACCCCGCCACCTGCACCCCGGTCGCCCCGGAGGCTTGGTCGTTCACGGTCCAACCTCTTTTAAGATGGTAACCCAGCAACCCACCCCGCGCTCTCTCAACACTGATATAATCGCCCCGAAAGACATATCACCATGCCCGACCATCCCATCACAGGCAGTTCCACCCGCCGCTTCTTCCTCGGTGCCGCCACAGCGGCCGCGGCTTCCAGAGTCTGGGGCGCAAACGACAAGGTCAACGTCGCCATCGTCGGCGTGGGCGGTCGCGGCACCAACCACCTCGACACCTACTCGCGCATCCCCGGAGCCCGCGTCGCCGGCATCTGCGACGTCAACCAGGCCGCCCGCGAAGTCGCCAACGCCCGTCTCGTCAAGAACGGCCAGGAAAAGGCCACCGAGTACGAGGACATGCGCAAGGCCTTCGCCGACCCCGGCATCGACGCCGTTTCCATCGCCACTCCCAACCACTGGCACGCCCTCGCCACCATCTGGGCCTGCAAGGCCGGCAAGGACGTCTACTGCGAAAAGCCCGCCTGCTACAACATCCACGAAGGCCAGATGATGGTCAAGGTGTCGGCCGACACCAAGAAGATCGTCCAGATCGGCTCCCAGCACCGCAGCACCCCGTTCAAGATCAAGGGCATGCAGGCGCTGAAGGACGGTGCCATCGGCAAGGTCTACATGGCCAAGGGCCTCTGCTACAAGCGCCGCGTCTCCATCGGCCACGCCGCCGACGAGCCCACCCCCGTCGGCGTCAACTGGGACCTTTTCCTCGGACCGGCCCCCATGCGCCCCTTCAACAAGCTCCGCTTCAAGTACAACTGGCACTGGTTCTGGGACACCGGCAACGGCGACATCGGCAACCAGGGTGTCCACGAAATGGGCATCGCGCGCTGGGGCATGGGCGATCCGCAATGGCCGAACACGGCCACCTCGTTCGGCGGCAAGTTCGGCGTCGAGGATGACCAGGAGACCCCCAACACCCTCACGTCGGCCTTCGACTACGGCAACGGACGCCAGCTGGTGTTCGAGGTCCGCGGCAATCTGACGGGCGGTGAAGGCTCGGTCGGTCCGCGTCGGCCCGCTGGCGGTCGTGGCGCGGCAACCGCCGGGGACGCCCCAATTCCCGCAGCTTCTCTCAACATCACGGTCGGCGACCTGTTCTATGGCACCGACGGCTGGATGTCGATGTCCGACGCCGGCTACCAGATTTACAAGGGCGAGAGCAGCGAGTTGGTGGCCGAAGAGAAGCCCGAGCGCGGCGCTGACGGCACGCGCCTGCACATGGAAAACTTCCTCGCGGCCTGCCGTTCGCGCAAGATGTCGGATCTCCACGACCCGATCACCAACGCGTTCTACAGCGCCTCCCTCTGCCACCTGGCCAACATCAGCTACCGCGTGGGACGTTCGCTGAAGCTGGAAGCCGGTCCGAAGTTCACCGGCGACGCCGAAGCGACCAAGATGACCACGCGTCCGGCATACCGGAAGGGCTACGAAGTTTAGTAGCCACCCAAGCCGAAACGAAAAGGGGCGCGACCGGAAGGTCGCGCCCCTTTTCCATGCTTCCCAAAAACCTTACAGGTTCAATGCCTGCCGCGTCGCACCGGCGGAATTGCCGATCTTCTCCTGCAGCATCATCACCGCGTGGATCAGCTGTTCCGGCCGCGGCGGGCAGCCGGGCACGAACACGTCCACCGGAATCACTTGGTTGACCGGAATCAGCGCGTAGTTGTTGAACACGCCGGTCGAGGTCGCGCACGCGCCCATCGAGATCACCCACTTGGGTTCCGGCATTTGCTGGTACAGGTGGCGGATGACCGGGGCCATCTTGTTGGAAACGCGTCCGGCGATGAACATCAGATCGCTTTGACGAGGCGAGCCGCGGAACACCTCGGCGCCGAAGCGCGAAATGTCGAACCGAGACGCCGACATTGACATCATCTCGATCGCGCAGCAAGCTAGCCCGAACGCCATCGGCCAAATCGAATTCTTGCGGCCCCAGTTGATCACGCCGTCGATGGTCGTCATCACGACGCCGGACTGCAGCAATTGCTGCTCCATCGTCTCGTTGTCGATGCGGGCGAACAGGTCGACGCCGGTGCTGGCGAGGGGCGTGCTGAAATCAATCGCGTTGTCGATGGGGGCTGCGCTCATGCTTCTCTCATTGTGCCACGAAGGCATTCGCTATCCTATTGCCTGAATGCGACTCATGACATTCCGCTACGCCGGGCAGGACCACGCCGGCGTCCTCACCCCCGAAGGCATCGCCCCGGTCCTTGAGATCAACACCCGCTACGACCTCCGCGTCCCCAACAACCTGCTCGAAATCATCCGGCAGGATATCCGGGAAATCCCGGTCGAAGGCGTCCGCCCCATCTCGCTGGACGAAGTGGAACCGCGCCTCCCCTACGCCGTGCCGCCCAAGATCTGGTGCATCGGCCTCAACTACAAGTCGCACGCCGAGGACATCGACGCCGTGCAGCCCGAGGAGCCCGGCAGCTTCATGAAGCCCGCCTCCTGCATGTTCCAGCCCGGCGGCGACATCTTCCTGCCCCCCGCCGAGGTTTCCGACGACGTCGACGCCGAGGGCGAACTGGGCGTCATCATCGGTCGCAGCTGCCGCTTCGTGCCCGAAAACAAGGCCCACGAGGTCATCTACGGCTATACGACGACGCTGGATCTGACCGCGCTCGACGTGCTCCGCAAGAACCCGCGCTACCTGACGCGCTCCAAGAGCATCGATACCTTCTTCAGCTTTGGCCCGGTCATTGTCACTGCGGACGAGGTGCCGGATGTCTTGCAGCTCGAAGTGACCACCGAACACAATGGCGGTATTTGCTCGCGGGATTTCGTGCATCACATGAAGCACCGCCCCATGAAGCTGGTCTCGTTCCACAGCGACTTCTTCACACTCCATCCGGGCGACATTATTTCGACCGGCTGCCCGAAGGGTGCGCGGATCAAGCCGGGCGATACGGTCCGGGCCCGGATCGACGGTGTGGGTACGATCTCGGCCAATGTGAAACAGGGCCTGCGCGAGCCATTCGGGTTTACGCGGTAGTCCCCCCAGCCAGACCTTCTGATAAAGGGACCCGTGTTTGCCGACAGCAAACGCGAACGGTGGTGCCGACTCTTGGTCGGCACCACCGTAAACAAGTTCCGCCGTTTTGTTGCTGGTCGGATTCGGCCTCCAAGAACGGGCGGCACTTCAGGCGTTCCTTCGGCGCCGCTGCCATCCGAGGAGGGTGGCCATCCCGCCTATGCCGAGCCAGATCGACGAGGGCTCAGGCGTGGCGGTCACACTGGACAACTGGATGCCTTGGTCTCCGACCGGGCCGTTCCCCTGTGAAATCGCGATCAACTCGTAGTTGGTGTTGGCCAGGAGACCGGAAAAGCTGACGGTTTTGCTTCCGTTTGTGTTGGTGAGGTAGGAATCCATCAGGTTCGCCAAATTGCCGGGGGTAAAGTAGCTCGGAGTGCCGAACGCTCCCGTGGTTGAATTGAACAGGCCGTCGGAAGTCCAAGTGACCTTTGCGTTGCCGGCGAGGCCCGCTGCCCCGCTGGCCGAGTTGAGCAGCGTTTCTCCGGGCGGGACTGCCCCAACGTTTCCGTAACCGGTTCCGATTGGGTTGCCATCGACCAAGTTCCAGTAGTCACCGCTGGAGCCCACCACTGCCGCGCCCGCTAGGCGCCACCAATGCAGCCATTGGTCAATGTGCAGCCGAACTGCACGTTAATCAGTTCCGCGTGGGCGGGCACACCGAGTGCCCCGGCAATCGCCATCGTTAGTACGGTCTGTTTGATCTTCATTGTTCGTTCCTTCTTCCCGAGGCTGTTTTAGCTCTCTGTATCGATGAACAGGAACGGTCTGGTTTTTCGCTCACGAAATCAAATTAAAAATTCGGAGTGGGTTGCATGTGGTGCTGGACACCAGTCGCTGTAGCCGTTGCGGTATCGTGTTGGCTGGCTATGAAATTCCTTCGCTTCCTCGTTCCTTTGGTATTCGGCGCTGCGTTTTTTGGACAGACGCCCGCACCGGTCGATCCTTCGCTGGTTCCGGTCACCGAGATCGCCGGCCTCCCGCGCATCCTGTTGATCGGCGATTCCATCTCCATGGGCTACACCATTCCCGTCCGCGAAATGCTCAAGGACAAGGCCAACGTCCTGCGGGTGATGGAAAACGGGGGCGAGACCGCACGCGGCGTCCAGAAACTCGACCGTTGGCTGGGCGACGCCAAATGGGACGCCATCCATTTCAACTTCGGACTCCACGACCTCAAGTACCTGGACCCGGCGGGCAAGTATGTAACGCCCGACAAAGGCAAGCAGGTGGCGACACTCGCCGAATACGAGGCCAATCTCAGGCTGATCGTGGCCCGGTTGCGGAGGACCGGCGCGAAACTGGTCTGGGCGTCGACCACGCCGGTCCCGGACGGCAGCCAAGGGCGCGTGCGGGCCGACGAGGTCCGGTACAACGAGGTCGCGGAACGGGTGATGAAGGATCTCGGGGTACCGATCGACGACCTGCACGCCGTGGTTGAGAGCGCCCCGGCGGACATGCAGCTTCCGAAGAACGTGCACTTCACGCCGGAGGGGTACCGGATTCTGGCACGGTCGGTGGTGGCGAGCATCGAAAAGGCGCTGGGGAAGTAGGCAATGCCGACCCGGAGGGAGTTCGTCGGATTGTCGGCGCTGGGCGTTCCGCTCCTATGCGGACAGAGCTTGCCAGCCTCCCCGAGAGTCTCGCGGGAGCTGTTCCTTGCCTCGCCGGCCAAGGGCACCGCCGTCATGGCGGCGTCGTGGTACACGGCGAAATCCGGCGGGGAGATGCTGTCGGTGGAAACGCGGTACAGCCGGTCGGACACGGTGGACGCGGCTTTCTACCGGCGGTCGACGGACCACGGGCGGACATGGGGGCCTCCCGAGGAGCGCAAGTCGTCGGAGAAGCGGCCCGGGGGCATGTTGCGCAGGCATCCGAGAACCGGCGTGGTGGAACCGGCCACAGGGAAATTCATCGAATTCCTGGTCCAAGGAGTGCTGCCGACGGACGATCCGCTCGAAGGCATGCGGCGGTGGAACATTTTCTACCGGGTGGACGGCGTGGAACGGCAGGCCATCCAGTCGGGGCCGGGATTCGACGCGGCGCATCCGTTTCCGGGCGTGTTTGACGGTCGGAGCATGGTGATGTTGGGGGACGTGGCATCGGTACCGCTGGTGCTGCCCGACGGGTGGATTCTGGTACCTGCCGTGACCACGCCATTGGACAAGGACGGGAAGCCCTACAACCCAACCGGCGGCTACACGTACACGGACGCGGTGGTGCTGCATGCCCGGTGGCGCAACGGCGGACTGGAGTGGAAGGCGTCGGAGCCGGTCCAGGGGGATCCGGCCCGGTCCACACGGGGCATGGATGAGCCGACGCTGGCACGGCTCCCCGACGGGCGGCTGATGATGGTGATGCGCGGATCGAACGACAAGAACCCCGCATTGCCCGCGAGGAAGTGGGTTTCATGGTCGTCGGACGGCGGCATGCGGTGGAGCAAGCCTGTGACGTGGACGTACCGGGGCGGCGAACCGTTCTTCTCGCCCAGCGCGTGTTCGCAGTTGGTGTCACATTCGAGCGGGCGGCTGTTTTGGATCGGCCACATTTCGGCGACGAACGCCCGCGGCAACCGGCCCCGGTATCCGGTTTATCTGGGGGAGGTGGACCGGACGGACGGGGGATTGATACGGGAGAGCCTGGTCCAAATCGACGACCGGATGGCGGACGAGGATGAAATCCTGATGCTGTACGGGCTCAACGCGCACGAGGACCGGCGGGATGGGCGGATCGCGCTGCACGTGTCACGGTTGTTCGCGTTCCCGGAGGCTTGGCGGGGGGATGCGTTGGTTTACCGGATTTCGGTGTAGGGGGACAGCTTTTCGTTCAGGATGCGTACCATGCGCTGGAAACTGGGTAATGCGGTGAGTGCCTTCGGGTCCAGCTTTTCCAAGACCTCGAACGAGCGTTTGCCCTTCGAGTAAGCGTTGGTGCAATCCTTGGTGGCCTTGACTAGATCGTCTTGGACCACGTGTCGATCCTTGGTTTCGAGATTGTGCGCCGCTGGTAGCGCTTTCTCGTTCAGCCTGGAGCCGTAGTGCTTCCGGAGCGTTTCCCGATCCGCGACGATCCAGGTTTCCATGCAGGTGGTCATGAGGAAGACTTGGTCGTCCGTGGCGGTCTTCGGCTTGTCCCACTTGTCCTTCGGCTGACTGGCCAGGTGTGCCCAAGGCCGGTTCACATCCACAACCCTCTCCTCACTATCGACAAGTAGCCCGACGAACTCTCCTTTTGAGGCGGCGTGCTGGGTCTTGAAGGCGTTGTAGGTATCTCCCCGACCGCCGCACGCGACGATCTTCATCTGCGGCTTATTCGGCAAGGCACTCCCGAGGAGTCGGCTGAAAGCTTCGCGACAGGGTCCCTGAAGGCTGCGGATCTTACCGCCGCCTTCGACATAAATCCTGGCGCTCACCAGCGGTTTCCCCCGATTTGGCCCATGCTCCACAGCTGCCCCAGCCGATACCTCTCCAGCCAAACCTTTAAATCATCCGCGTTCAGCCGCTCCATGACCGTTTGCCCTTGCTCCTTCGAGCACACCACAACGCACTCGGGGGTTTCGGTCATGAAGTCAACCAAAACCTCGGAATGCGTAGTGACGATCAACTGCGTCCGTGTCGAGGCCTCCAGCAGCAGCTTGGCCAAGTTCGCAAGGATATCAGGATGCAACCCCAATTCCGGTTCTTCGAGACAGATCAACGGCGGAGGCTCGGGATCGCAAAGAATCGCCAAAAGGCAAAGATACCGGATAGTACCGTCAGAGAGCCGGGTCGCCGGAATGCTGAAGTCTCCCTCGGTGAAGTAGATCTGCACGGTGCCCCCATCAATGGAGATGTTGAAGTCGGTAACGCCTTCATACAGGTCCTTGAGGTTTTCGATGATTGCCCTCTTAGCTACCGGGAAGCGACTCTGCAGCCGATTTAGAAAGAGGCCAAGGTTGGAGAAATCCTCCGCGAGAATGTCCTTCCTTTGGTCGGCCCTTTGCGAGTCCCTAAGTTTGGAATCGCGCCCGAACACCCACTCACGATAGATGCGCATGTGTTCGTAGTCCTGAGCGAGCAAGCTTAGATCAGCGCGGCTCCACGGGTCTCTTACCAGCGCCAATACAGAAAGATCTACTTCCTCCCGGACCGGCAGAGGTTCCGGCTGTGGACCGTCATAGAATGTGCCGTATGTGCCCAATTTGTATTGGTAGTAGGGCAACCGTGCCACCGGTGTCACATCGACTTCGTCGATTCGCTCCTCCGACAGCGAGAAGGCATGATGGTCTTCAAAAAATGCGGCGTAGTGGGATAAGGTCTTGGGGTGGCCGGACTCATCGACCTCGTCATATGACAGAACCCACTCGACCGAAGCGTCGTGATGCGGCTGTCCCTTCCAAATCCACTCCCCAACTCCCCCACCCCGCCGCGTCACCTCCTGGAAATCCTTCGGGGCCGCCCTCATAAAGGCCACAGCCTCGATCAGATTCGACTTCCCGCACCCGTTCGCCCCGATCAACACGTTCAGCGGCCGCAACTCGATGCCAGGAAACTCCGGCCCGAACGACAAGAAATTCCGAGGTGTGATCTTCCGGATCATATTCTATGGAACGCCTTCAAAATCTCCCGTGTCCCGTACTGCAGCGCCACGGGCCGGCCGTGCGGGCACGCCATCGGATACTCGGTCGCCGCCAGCGTCCTTAGCATCCACTCCATCTTCCTTTGATCCAACGGTGTGTTGATCTTGATCGCCGCCCGGCACGCTATCGACGCCGCGATCCCCCGCCGCAGATCCGACACCGACACCGTCCTTAACTCATTCTCCGCGATCTCCAAAATCTCCAACACCACCCGCTCCAGGTCGCCCATCCCAATCGCCGATGGTGCCGCCTTGATCGCGATCGTCCGGTTGCCGAACGGCTCCGTATCAAAACCTGACGCCCGCAACTCGTCCTCGATCCGCGCGTACTCGATCTGCTGCCCCTGCGTCAGTTGCAGGATCACCGGCATCAGCAGTTGCTGCACCTCCACCCGCCCCGACGCCTGCTGCGCCAGCACCTGTTCGAACAGAATCCGTTCATGCGCCACGTGTTGGTCGATGATCCACAGCCCGTCCACGCCCGCCGCGATGATGAAGCTGTTGTGCAGCTGACCCAACGGCCGCAGTTCCCCGATCCGCTCCATGCTCTGCGACATTCCAGCCGCCGACCCGACACCCGCCGGAAACGCCCCGTGCGTGTCCGGCACCCGCAGCTTCAACGGCGCCACCGCCGCCGGTTCCGGCCTCGGCGAAACCGGCCCCTGGTTCACCGGAATCCCGACGTCCCCGAAGTCGAACCGCCCCACAGGTGCCAAACTGGGCTGCATCACGAACTCCGAAACCGGCGGCTGCGGCCCCGGCTCGAACACCGGCGGCATCTCCCCCAACGGCGCGCCCGGATCGGCCCCCCGAGCCTCGTGGTCCCGCATCATCTGCGAAAACTCGGAATACGGCAACGCCCCACCCACTTGGGCCACCGGGATCGGACTCGGCGACACCGCAGCCGAAAAGGACGGCGCGGGCCGCGACACCATCAACTGCTCCCGGATCGAATCCCGCACAAAATCATGCACCACCGTCTGGTGCCGGAACCGCACCTCGGTTTTCGACGGGTGCACGTTCACGTCCACCTCGCCCGGATCGCACTCGAGGAACAGCAGCGCGAACGGGAAACAAGCGGGCGGCATCAGATTGTGGTACGCCGCCGAGATCGAATGCAGGATCAGCCGGTCCCGGATCAACCGCCCGTTGACGAAGATGAAGATCGAATTCCGGTTGTTCTTCTGCACCTGTGGCCGCGACACGAACCCCCGCACCGTGTACTCGCGCGCCGGTTCCGCAGGGTCCTCGTCTGGCAGGGACAGCCGCCGTTCCCCCAACTCCAGCAAATCCTCCAGCAATGGTGCCCCAAACACCTGGAACACACGCTCCCGCAACGATTCGACAGGCGTCGCGTACAGGAGCGTCGACCCGCCGCTATACAGCTCGAACGTCTTGTCCGGGTGCGCCAAGCTGTAGTGCGTCACCAGCGACGCGATGTGCGCCAGCTCCGTCTGCTCCGACCGCAGGAATTTCTTCCGCACCGGCACGTTGAAGAACAGGTCGCGGATCGAAATCGTCGTCCCGGCCCCCCGCGCGATCTCGTCGCAACTGAGAATCTTCCCGCCCGCGATCTCCACCCGCGTCCCGGTCGATTCGTCCAGCGACCGCGTCTCCAGCAACAACCGCGACACCGACGCGATCGACGGCAACGCCTCGCCCCTAAACCCGAGCGTGGCGATGCAGAACAGGTCCTTGATGTCGTGAAGTTTGCTCGTCGCGTGGCGCTCGAAGGCCAGCAACGCGTCGTCAGCCAGCATCCCGCAGCCGTCGTCGGCCACGCGGATCAGCCTCCGCCCGCCGGACTCGATCTCGACCCGGATGCTCTTCGAGCCCGCGTCGAGTGAATTCTCCAGCAGTTCCTTGACCACGGAAGCAGGCCGCTCCACCACCTCGCCCGCGGCGATCTTGTTGGCGACGTTGTCGGAAAGTACCCGTATCCGTCCCACGGCTGGCTACTCGTGGGTGCTGTGATCCGCCGCTGCCACCCCGGCTGACACCCCGGCAGCCGCCTCGGCCGCCTTCAGGTCCAGATAGCGGTTCCGGCAGTCGGTGATGGCCTTGCGCGCCTCGCGCGGACCGCCCCATCCATGCATCGTCGTGACCTTGCCTTCGAGCTCCTTGTAGATGGAGAAGAAGTGCTCGATCTCGCGGCGCACGTGCGGGAAGATCTGGTCCATGGTGTGGATCTGGTCGTAGCGCGGATTGCGGTTGGGCACGGCGAGGATCTTCTGGTCCTGCTCGTCGCTGTCGACCATGTTCAGCACGCCCACGGGCCGTACTTCGATCATCACGCCGGGGTAGCTCGGCTGTTGCACCAGCACCAGCACGTCGAGCGGATCGTTGTCGTCCGCCAAGGTGCCGGGGATGAAACCGTAGTCGCCCGGGTAGTGCAGCGGCGAATAGAGGGCCCGGTCCAGCCGGAAGACGCCCAGCTTGCCGTCGTATTCGTACTTGTTGGCGGAGTGTTGCGGGATTTCGACGAACATGCGCACGATCTCCGGCGAGTCGTCACCGGGATCGAGGTCGTATAGGCAGGGCACGGCTTCAGATTATCATGCGAGGCAGCGCAAGAGCCGCCGGTTCAGCCGCGTCCGACCGCCATCCCTCATATTCCACCGACACCAGCGCCAGCCCCCGCGCCGGAGCCGTGTTGCCCGACTTGTACGGAATCTTCCGCCCGTCCAGGTTCCCACGCCCGATCTCGATCAGTGTTCCCACCAGATTCCGCACCATGTGCTTGAGGAACCCCGACCCCCGCACCGTGTACACCAGCTTGTCCCCCTGCCGCTCCAGCCGCGACAAGAAAATCGTCCGCACCTTCGACCCTGCCCGGTCGTCCTTGGCCGAGAACCGCGTGAAATCGTGCTCGCCCTCGAACACCGGAGCCGCCGCGATCATCCGATCCTCGTCGAGCGGATACGGGTGGTGGTAGACATATCTATACTCGAAAGGCGAACAGACGAGACTGCGGTGGATCGTGTACCGGTAAGTCTTGGCGACAGAGTCGAAGCGCGGGTGAAAATCCGGGTGGACCTCTTCGACGGTCAACACGCGGATCGCCGGCGGCAGCAGCCTGTTGATCGCCTTGAAGAGGTTAGACGGCGGAATGGGATTTTCCAGCGTGAAGGCCGCCACCTGGGCGTGGGCGTGGACCCCGGCGTCGGTCCGCCCCGAACCCGCCACGTGCACGGGCTTGCCCTCCATGTCGCCGACAATCCGTTCGAGGATTCCCTGGATGGTCTCCGGGTCCGGCTGGACCTGCCAGCCATGGAACTCGGTACCGTCATAGGAAAGGGTGATGCGAATCCGCCGCGACACTATTCTTCAGTGTAGGGCAGGCGTTGTCCACTCCGCCGCCCGACGCGAACGGAACAAAGGCACGCGTCAAACCGTACCATCCGCATGCTTGTGCCGATCCACATCGTCGCCGGAGGGCTGGGACTGGTCCTTGGCGCACTCGCCCTCGCGGCCCGGAAGGGTTCCCGGCTCCACCGCCGTAGCGGCCTCCTCTTCGTTTGCGCCATGCTCGTGATGGCCTGCACCGGAACCTTCCTCGCGCTCCACAAGAACCCGACCAACGCCAACGCGGTCGGCGGCCTGATTTCGATCTACACCGTGGTGACCGCACTCACCACCGTCCGCCCGCCGTCGAAGTGGACACGAATCGTAACCCACGTTGCCCTCGCGATGGCCGTCGCCATGTCGATCGCAGAAATCATCCTCGGCCTCCGCGCCCAATCCAACCCGCACGGGGAGATCGACGGTGTCCCGGGCTTCATGCTCTTCTTCTTCGCAGCGATCACGACGCTCGGCGCAGCCGGAGACCTCCGCACCCTCTACTTCGCCAAACTCTCGCCCGCCGCGCGCCTCGCCCGCCACCTCTGGCGGATGTGCTTCGCCCTGTTCATGGCGACCGCGTCCTTCTTTTCCATCCCCCAGCGCGTCGCCAAAGTTCTTCCGATCCCCTTCACCACGCCCGGCCTGCGCGCCCTCCCCATAGCCCTGGTCTTCGCCGCAATGTTCTACTGGCTGGCACGCGTCCGCTTTGGGCGACTCCCGGCCCGCAGCCAATAAACCCCCAGCGACAGCGTTAACTTTTTGGTATATGATAGCTCTCGACACCGGTGTCGCGTCCTGACACCACCCAAGGAGGTCTTTCCATGAAGAACGTCCGAGCCGCAAGCCTGCTCTTCGCCATCGCCATCATCGCCGCCGCCATCCCCCTCTCCGCCCAAGACACTCGCGGAGCCATCTCCGGCACCGTTTCCGACCAGCAGGGAGCCAGCGTCGCCTCGGCCCACGTCACCGTCACCAACACCGACACCAACGTGGCCCTCGCCTTCAGCACCAACTCCGCCGGTTTCTACGAGGCCCGCCTCCTCCAGCCCGGCAACTACCAGGTCACCGCCGAGGGCTCCGGCTTCAAGAAATACGTCCGCTCCGGCCTCGTCGTGGGCCTCGGCCAGCAGCTCACCATCGACTTGAAGCTCGAAGTCGGCTCCATCAACGAGTCCGTCACCGTCTCCGGCGAATCCCCCATCCTGGAAACCGACTCCGTCTCCACCGGTCGCGCCCTCACCACGCGCGAGTTGATGGATCTCCCCGTGCTGACCAACAACATCATCCTCCAGGCCATGCTCGCCCCGGGCGTCCAGAGCCCCGGCACCACGCAGTACCTCTCGCAGGGTCAGATCGGCGGCAGTTCCGGCAGCTACTTCTCCCCCGGCAACGTCGGCGGCAACGAGTGGACCGTCGACGGCCAGCCCAGCCAGGCCTCGGGCCGCAACGCAGCCTTCACGCCGAACACGGACATGGTGGACGAGTTCAAGGTTGAAACCTCCAACTTCGACGCCTCCTTCGGCCACTCCACAGGGCTGAACCTCCAGATTTCGACCAAGAGCGGCACCAACCTCTACCACGGCACGCTCACCGAACAGTACCTGAACGCCCACTGGAACGCCGCCGGCTTCTTCGTCAAGCAGAACTACTACTCCAAGATCGCCGCAGCCAACGCCGCGGGCAACACGGCGCTGGCCAACTCGCTCGCCTCCAGCTACATCACCCCCGGCGGCCACGACAACAACTTCGGCGCCACCTTCGGCGGACCCGTCCGCATCCCGCGCGTCTACAACGGCAAGGACAAGCTCTTCTTCTTCTTCGCCTACGCCGGCGTCCGCAGCCGCGAACCGGCGCGCGCCACCGACATCAACGACACCGTCCCCACCGCCCTCCAGCGCACCGGCAACTTCTCCGAATTCCTGGCGCTCCCCAACAGCGCCCAGTACATCGTCTACGACCCGCTGTCGATCCAAGCCGACCCCGCGCGCGCCTCGCACTACGTCCGTACGCCCTTCACCGGCAACATCATTCCCCAGAGCCGTTTCAACAACCCGGCCTTGAGCTTCGTCAGCAAATACATCCCGCTGCCCAACAACTCCACCAACCCGACCGCCGTCAACTACCTCGCGACGAGTCAGGTCGACAACAACAACTACAACGCCCTCAACCAGCGCACCGACTACCAGCCCACCCAGAACGACCACATCAGCTTCCGCTGGAACTGGAGTCACTACATCGAGTACTACGGCGACTTCACCTCCACCGGCCTGATGACCGCCGACGACACCCGCAACAACGTCTCCGGCGTCGCCAACTGGAACCACATCTTCTCCGCCTCCACCATCCTCGACGTTTCCGTCGCCGCCAACCAGTGGTTCCAGCGCCTGTACAACTCCGGCCTGACCGCCAAGAAGCCCTCCGATTTCGGCCTCCCGTCGTACGTGGACCAACAGTGCCAGGCGTTTAGCGACTGCAGCGCGCCGGTCTTCAGCCTCCCCGGTTACTACTTTTACAACGGGACCAACTTCGGACGGTCGCTGTCCACCTACCCCAAGACCCGGTCGCAGGGCGTGAAGGCGAACCTCTCCCACATTGCCGGCCGCCACTCCTTGCGCGGCGGAATCGACTTCCGCGATCAAGTCCGCAACGACGTCGGCTTCAACGGCAACTCCTCCGGAGCTTTCACTTTCGGCAACAACTTCGTCCGCAAGGATGACGACGGCAATGCGCCCAACACCAGTGTCGGCCTCAGTTGGGCCTCCTTCATGCTCGGAATCCCGACTGCGGCGTCCATCGACAACAACACCTCGGTCTCCCAGGTGAACCAATATTACGGGTGGTACGGGCAAGACACCTGGCGCTTCAACAACAAACTGACCCTCACCCTGGGCCTGCGCATGGAGTACGAAACCGGCCCGACCGAGCGCTACAACCGCGCCATCACCTACTTCGATCCCACCGCCCAACTGCCCATCAACGCCGCCACGCAGGCGGCCTACGCGGCCAACCCGCTCCTGCAGCTTGCGGCCAGTGCCTTCTCCGTGCTCGGCGGCAACGTCTACGCCGGGGCCAACGGTGCCCCGCGCAACCTGTGGCAGGGCCAACTGATGTTCCTGCCCCGCGTCTCGGCGGCATGGCAACTCGACCCCAAAACGGTCGTCCGCGGCGGCTACGGCGCCTATTACGACACCCTGAGCCCCATCGTTGAGGCCGCCAACCAGGCCGGCTACTCCCGCACCACTTCCACCAACATCAGCAACGATTTCGGCCAGACATGGCTGGCGGGCAATCCCGCAAAGGGCATTTCGCCGCTGACCGACCCGTTCCCCGTCCGCGCCGACGGCACCCGGTACGACGCCCCGTTTGGAAACTCCCTGGGCTCCATGTACCAGGTCGGCCGCGGCTTCGGCTACACGCCTTACGACCGCAAGCACGCCCGCGTCGACAAATGGCGCGCCGGCGTCCAGCGCCAGTTGGCGGGCGACATCCTGGTCGAGGCATCCTACTGGGGACAGTGGGCGAGCGACATCGGGATTTCCAAGAAGCTGGATTTCCTGCCCGCTTCCTATTGGAATACCGGCACCACGCGCAACAACACGCTGGCCAGCGCGCTCAACGCCAACGTCCCGAACCCGTTCTACCTCAACAACTACAGCGCGCTCAAGACGTCCAACCCGGTGCTGTACAACTCGATGGCCACGCTGGGCTTCTTCACCAGCTCCACCACCCAGGTCAACAAGCTGCTCCGCGCCTTCCCGCAAATGAACGGCCTCACCGTGAACAACGCTCCTTTCGGCAAGGACAAGATCAACGCGCTCGAATTCAATTTCGTGAAGCGCTTCGCCAAGGGCCTGAACGCGAACGCGTCGTTCACGTGGATGGATCTCCGCCAAGCCACCTCGTACGACAACGAGTTCGACCCGCTGCCCACGTGGTACGGCAGCAACAACGGCCGCCCGCGCCGCTTCACCCTCTCCGCCATCTATGAGCTCCCCTTCGGAAAGGGCCGTCGATTCCTGCAAACCGGCCCGGTCGGCTGGGTGCTTGGCGGCTGGCAGACTTCGTGGACCTACCAATACCAACCCGGCGCGCTCCTCAACTTCGGCACCAACGACTTCGTCAGCGGACCGGTCGGATCGCTCGCCGGCTCCCTCACGAATGTCAACCAGAGCCTCAGCCAGTGGTTCAACACCAATGCGGGCTTCGAGCGCAATTCCGCCAACGGCCCGGCCGCTTACCAGGTCCGCATGTACCCGCAGTACATCGACGGTGTCCGCGGCGACAAGATGAGCGTCATCAACGCCAACATCCGCCGCGACTTCCGGCTGCATGAACGGGCGACCCTGCAACTGCGCGTCGACGCCCTCAACGTCCAGAACCGGTCGCAATTCAACGACCCCGACACCAACCCGTTCAGCTCGACCTTCGGCCAGATCACGAGCCAGACGGCGTCGGTGAACCGGTTCTTCGACATCCAGGCGCGCATCCAGTTCTAATCGGGCTCGCGGGATGATCCTGCGATTCCTGATGGCGTGTGTTCGGGGGCGACCAATTCTGGCCGCCCCCGACTTTGCTCCACCAAGACGCACCCCTCCCTCCCGATGACGCCCCTGCCGACTCAGCCTGTTGCCGAGCCACGACCGCAAGGGAGTGTTTGCCCGGGCCATGCTGGGCTGTTCACCCAACGGGTGAGCGAGCTTGCACACACTGGTGCCGACACCGCATAATAGGTCAAGAAAGTTGACCTATTACGCACGCGGCCGCATCTGGATCCGAGAACCAGCTCCGCCTCTTCCAGCTCGCTGAATCCCAGGGCGGCTACTTCACCACCAAACAGGCCGCAGGCCTCGGCTACCCGAGCAACAAGCGAATCTACCATGTCCGTGCTGGCAACTGGGCCCGCGAGCACCGCGGCATCTACCGCTTTACGCGTTTTCCCCAGCCCGAACGCCCGGACCTCATCCTGTGGATGCTCTGGTCGCGCGACCGCACCGACCGCCCCACCGGCATTTTCAGCCACCAGACTGCGCTCAGTCTGCACGAACTCACGGACGCCAACCCGGCCCGGATCGACCTAACCGTCCCACCCGACTTCCGCCGCAGCGCCCCCATCCCCAAGGTCCTGCGGCTCCATTACGGCAACGTTCCTCCGGACGAACAAGTTGAAATGTTCGGAGTTCCCGCCACGAGCGCCGTCCGCAGCATTCTGGACGTCTCGGCGGAAGGGTCCATTCCCCAAGCCGATCTGCGCACCGCGTTCCAAGAAGGACTGAGGCGCGGCAGCATTACCTGGAGCGAACTCGAAAAGTATGCGGCGAACGGCGACTACGCGAAGATTCTCCAAGAGTTCCGCCAATGACCGGGCCCAAGCGCTACGCCTCGGGCATGGCACTCCGCACCGCGTTGGAGGAGCGCCTCAACAAGGAGGCCGTCGAAAACAACACGGACCTGCAGAGACTCCGCCGCAAGGTCGCATTTGATCGGCTTCTCGCAAGGCTTTTTCGCAATCGCGATACGAACTGGGTGCTCAAGGGCGGCTACGCGATGGAACTGCGGTTTGACACCGCAAGGGCGACACGCGATATAGACTTCACGGTGCGCCGCGCCCCTGCTCCCGGCGCCCACGGGTTGCACCGACAATTGCAGGACGCGGGCGCTGAAGACATCGGCGATTTCTTTTCCTACCGCATTGGTGATGTTGATCGAGTCGCAGACTTTGGACCCGACCCGCGTTCGTCGAGCGATTCAGGCCACCTTTGAGCGCCGCGCCACGCACCCGGTTCCGACGACACTAGCACCGCCCCCGTCCGCTTGGGAGACTCCTTTCGCTCGTTTGGCGGAGGAATGCAGGCTCGGTGGGTCCGCAACCCAGGCGTTTGGCCTTCTAGACGGGTTCTGGAGCCATTGTTCGCGGACCGCAGAGTTTCATCCCTAAACCGGTCGCGACCCCGGCTTCACCACCGGATCCCCGGCCTTGCACATCGGGCACGTCTCCGATTCATACGCCTGCACCTGCAACGTCTCCAGCGCCGCACGTGGAATCCCCAGGTCCACCGCGCCGCCGCTGCGGTCGATGATCGACCCCGCCGCCACCGGGTCCGCGCCCATCGCCCTCACGATGTCGATCACCTCGCGCGTGCTGCCGCCGGTCGTGATCACGTCCTCCACGATCGCCGCCACCTCGCCCTTGCCGAGCGAAAAGCCGCGCCGCAGCGACATCGTCCGGTCCAGCGCCCGTTCCGTGAAGATGAACCGCACTCCCAGCGCCCGAGCCACCTCGTGGCCGATGATCAGGCCGCCCAGCGCCGGCGAAACCACCACGCCGATTTTTTTTCCGCCCGCCAACGCCTGGATCCGGGACGCCAAAGCCTCCCCGAGCGTCTGTGCATGTTGGGGGTGCTGCAGCACGATCGCCGACTGCAGGTAGTTGGGGCTATGCAATCCGCTGGTCAACCGGAAATGCCCGGAAAGGTACGCGCCTGTTTGCTGGAAGAGCCCGAGAACCGAGCCTGCTTGCGGGGTCACGAAGCCTACTATACCATTGGAATTAGGCTTCTGCCCGCACATCACCCGCTCCGCCCGCAACCCGGTGCGACCAGATTTTTTGAACCGCACGACGGATTCGACCGTTAGACATATTTGACCCGCCGGTCTAGAAACGACCTAGAGACTCACATCAATGAACGTTGAACAATATCGACGAACCGACCTGGGACGCCGCACGACCGCCGGTTGCCTTGTGTTTGCCCTCTGGGCCGGGCAACTGCAAGCCCAGACCGCCATCCGTATCGACCCCGCGCCCGACCTCGCCCATTTTGGCGGCTCCAACCGCTTCCTCAAGAACTACATACCCCGCGTGGTCCCGCCCGTGAACCTTGCCAACACTTCGCGGCTCGATTCCTTGGTCCGCGCGGGCAACCTCTACCTGTCGGCCCGGGATGTGGTTGCCCTCGTCCTCGAAAACAACATCGACATCGAGGTCCAGCGCTACGGCCCGCTGCTCGCCCGCGAGGTCCTGCGCCGCGCCCAAGCCGGCGGCCTGCTCCGCAGCGTCGGCCAAGGCGTCGCAGCCGGCCCAACCTCCGTCAGCCTGGCAGGCGTCAGCATCAACACCAACGGCGCCCCGGCGACCTCGGGCGGCGGGGTCAACTCCAGCGTCCTGACCCAGCTCGGACCGTCGATCCCGTCCCTCGACCCCAGCTTCACGACTTTTGCCAGCTTCGCCCATACGACCATCCCGCAGAGCAATACCGTGCTCTCCGGCATCCAGTCCCTGGTCATCAACACCCGGTCCTTCCAAGCGTCCTACTCGCAGAGCACCGATTTCGGCCTCTCGTCCACGCTCACTTTCGCCAGTCAGTACCAGAAGGTGAACAGCGCTTTCTACTCGCTGAACCCCTATACGACCGCCGACATCGACCTTTCCGTCACCCAGAACCTCCTCAACGGTTTCGGCCGCGCCGTCAATACGCGCAACATCAAGGTCCAGAACAACCAGTTGAAGGTCACCGACCTGCAGTTCAAGCAGCAGGTCATCACCACCGTCACCGCCGCCCTGAACGTCTACTGGGATCTAGTCAGCTTCACCGAGGACCTCAAGGCGCGCCAATCGGCCCTCGACACCGCCCAACAGCTCCTCGAAAACAACCAGAAGCAAGTTCAGATCGGCACGCTCGCCGAGATCGAAGTCACCCGCGCCCAGGCCCAGCTCTACTCGGCCCGGCAGGACCAGCTCATCTCCCAGACCAACCTGCTCCAACAGGAGACGATCCTGAAGAACGTCCTCAGCCGAGCCGGTGTCGCCACCACCGACCTCGCCAACGTCCACATCATCCCCTTGGATAGTTTCTCGATTCCCGAGAAGGACGACATCCGCCCCGTCGATCAACTGGTTGCCGCCGCGCTCGACAGCCGCGTCGAGATTGAAACCAACAAGATCAACCTCGACAGCAACAAGATCAACCTCGTGGGCATCAAGAATTCACTGAAGCCGTCCCTCCAGGCCTTCGGAGACCTGACCAACAACGGCCTCTCCGGCGACGCCACGGCCTTCGCGCTTGCGCAGGGCGGTGTCCCGGTCTTCGCGGGCGGTTTCGGCAGCGCCCTCGGCCAGATCTTCCGTCGCAACTACCCCAACTACTCGGCAGGCTTCTCGCTGAACATCCCGCTACGCAACCGCGCAGCCCAGTCCGATTACGCCACCAGCATGCTGGAACTGCGCCAGAACGAGTTGAACCTGCAAAAGCAGATCAACCAGGTCCGCGTCGACGTCCAGAACGCGGTCATTGGCATCCAGCAGGCCCGAGCCCGTTTCGTGGCCGCCGTCCAGGCCCGCAAGCTCTCCCAGCAGACCTTCGACGGCGACAAGCGCAAGTACGAGCTCGGGGCCTCCACCGCCTACCAGGTGGTCCAGGACCAGCGCGACCTCGCTGCCGCCCAGAGTTCCGAGGTTCAAGCGATGGCCAACTACAGCCATGCGCGAATAGCCCTCGACCAAGCCCTTGGAGCAACCCTCGAGGTCAACCACATTTCGATCAACGAGGCGATGTCCGGCAAGGTCAGCGCCGCGCCTTCCTCGATTCCGGCAGCCAGGTAAGGAGGATCCGATGCCAAGACCCAGATTCCTCCAACTCCGCAAGCCGCTTGCCCTCGGCCTGACCTACTGCCTCTTGCAGACCACGGCCTGGGCCCAGAGCTCGACCTCCATCGAGCCCGTCCGCCCCGTCGCCCCGCTCTATAAGCGCCCGTACCTGGCGGTTTCCGTGCCCGACATCCGCCTCGCCAACTCCAGCCGGTTCGGCACCCTGCTGCGCGGCGGCAACCTGTACCTCACGGCCAACGACGCCATCAAACTGGCCCTCGAAAACAACATCGACATCGAGATCGCCCGCTACAACCCGGTCATGCTCGCATGGCGGCTGGAACGTTCCGAGGCTGGCGGCTCGCTTCCCGGAGTTCCCAGCGGCTCCAGCCAGGCCAGTGCCAACACCAGCGGCCAGGGCGTCCTCGGCAGCCAGCAGGCGGCCGGCGTGAGCGGCGGCAACAGCGGCGGCGTCCGCGCCAGCGGCAACGCGACGGTTTCCCAAATCGGCCCCGTGACCCAGACCCTCGACCCCACCTTCCAGGAGTCGACATCCTTCAGCCACCGCAGCCTGCCCCAGTCCAACGCCACGCAGAGCGTAACCCAGGTCATCGTCCAAAACAAGCGCGACTATACCGGCACCGTCCAGCAGGGCTTCCTCGCGGGCGGCTCCGTCACTATCAGCTACGGCAGCCACTTCCTCAACGAAAACTCGCCGTCCGACGTGTTGAATCCGTCCACTTCGATGTCCCTGTCCTTCTCCGTGACCCAGAACTTCCTCCAAGGCTTCGGCGAAAAGGTTGGCGGGCGGAACATCACCATCTCGAAGATGAATCTGGACACCTCGGACCTGACCTTCAAGACCCAGGTCTCGCGCACAATCCTGTCCGTTCTGAACAGCTACTATAGCCTCGTAGGCGACCATCAAGACCTCGAGGCCAAACGCGGTGCACTCGAAACCGCGCAGCAGTTCTACAAGGAAAACCAACGCCGCCTCGAACTCGGAGCCGTGGCCTCGCTCGATGTCACCACTGCCGAAAACCAAGTGGCCGTGGCCGAACTGGCGCTGGTAAACTCGCGGATCGCCCTCGACCAGCAGGAGGTCCAGCTCAAGAATCTGATCAGCCGGACCGGCCTCGGAGCCGCCGAACTGGCGTCTGTCCACATCATCCCCCTCGACCGCCTCGAAATGACGGCGGCGGACGACCTTCAACCGATTCCGGAACTGGTCAAGAAAGCGATGGTCAACCGCACAGATCTCCTGTCGGAGGAAGTTGGGTTGAAAACCGCTGAGATCTCGGCGCTTGGAACCGCCAACGGCGTCCTGCCGACCGCCCAGGCCACTGCCAGCCGCAGCACCACCGGCTTGGCCGGCACTCCCCGCGTCGTCCGGGGCATCTCCGCCGACAAGTACTTCGTGGGTGGCATCGGCACGGCCCTGGGCCAAGTCTTCGGCCAAAACTTCCCGACCGAGAGCCTGGGAGGCGGCATCCGAGTCACGCTGAACAACCGCCAGGCGCAGTCCGACCAAGGCATCGACCAGATCTCGCTCCGCCAGCAGCAGTTGGGGCACGTCCGCAGCGCCAACCAGGTGCAAGTCGACGTCACCAACGCCGTGGTGGCGATCCGCCAGGCCCGCATCCGCTATGAGGCCGCGGTGCAGAACCGGATCCTGCAGGAAAAGCTCCTCGACGCGGAGAAGAAAAAGTTCGCGGCGGGTGAATCAACCACCTACAACGTCACCCAGCAGCAGCGGGACCTCGCCAACGCCCAGTCGGCGGAACTGACGGCGTTGATCAACCACCGCAACGCCCGCACCAACCTCGACCAGACAATCGGGACCGTGCTGGAGTCGAACGGGGTTACTTTGGCCGACGCCAAGGCGCGCTAAACGAAGCTTTCGTAGCATTGAAATATGCTTTCGAATCGGCGCGAACTCCTGTTGGGACTGGCCGGAACAGCCCTCTCCGCGGCTACTCCGGAACGCGAGGCCCTCGACCTCTTCGAGGCCAAGGTCAACGGCCACAACCTCTACCGGATTCCCGGCATGGTCGTTACGAAGCGCGGCACCGTTCTCGCGTACGCAGAGGCCCGCGTCCACACCGGCAGCGACTGGGACGACATCGACATCCTCCTGCGCCGCAGCACCGACGGCGGCCAGACCTTCTCTGAACCCGTCGGTTTCCCCAAGATCCCAGGCGCGGAACGCAACCCTGTCGCCAACGAGCGCAAACAGGGCAAGCCCGAGTGGCGAACCTACAACAACCCCGTCGCCATCGCGTCGCGTGACGGCGGGGTGCATTTCCTGTTCTGCGTCGAGTACATGCGGATCTTCCATTGCCACAGCAAGGACGACGCGCGTACTTGGACCAAGCCGGTCGAAATTACGGCCTGTTTGGAACCCCTGCGCAAGACTTTCGCGTGGCGGGTCTGCGCCACCGGCCCCGGTCATGGCATCGAACTGCGCAACGGACGCCTTCTGGTGCCGACTTGGATCGCCCTCGGTACCGCTGGCAACGGCCACGGCCCGTCCGTCAACACGACCATCTACAGCGACGACAAGGGCAAAACGTGGCACTGCGGCGAAATCGCCATCGCCGACACGCCTGAATTCCCCAGCGCCAACGAGACCACGCTGATCGAGAACACCGACGGCAGCGTGACCATGAATGCCCGGACGCCGTCGCCGCGCAACCGCCGCGCCATCTCGCACAGTCCGGACGGGGCCCGGAACTGGTCGCCCGCGAAGTTCGACGAGACCCTGGTGGATCCCATCTGCGCCGCCGGACTGCTGCGCATCCCGCGCAAGAAGGGTCCGCCGCTCTGGGCGTTTTCCAATCCCGACAGCCAAACACGGGCCGACGGGAAAGACCAACCCGGCAAAGACCGTCGCAACCTGACCGTGCGGCTCAGCCGCGACGAGGGGTTCACGTGGACCAAAGGACGCGTGATCGAGCCCGGCCCCTCCGCCTATTCTGACCTCGCCTCCCTGAACGACAAGACCCTGCTCTGCCTCTACGAGGCTCGGAACGCGGCTGGAAACGCCGTCATCCGCTTGGCGCACCTGCAGATTGACAAGCTGTAGTTCAGTACGGTCCACCAGCAACGGACCCGGACACAGCCCTGAGGATCGCTTCTTCCTCGCCCGGGAAAACCGTCCGTAGATCCAACGTGACCCGGTCATTCTCAATCCGTGCAATCACAGGCGTATCGGCTGCCCGCAGACGGCGCTCCAACGACGCGGCCTTTTCCGTATCCGGCAAAACCACCAGCCACGTCGGCAAGGTCAAATCCGGCGTGGACCCGCCGCCGATCACCGATTCCCCCGCCTCCACCGTCGCACCGTCAATCCGGGCCGCCAGCCGCTCCGCCCGCTCCCGCAACTCGTCCGACCGCACTCGCATCATCCGCAGCGCTGGAATGCTATCGTACTCGCCCAGCACCAGATGCCGCAGCGTGGTTTCCAAGGCGAGGGTCGCGAGCTTGTCCTGACGGAACGCCCGGAACAACGGATTTCGACGGACGCGCGCCACAAGTTCGGCATCGCCCGCGATAATTCCCGCCTGGGACGCCCCCAACAGCTTGTCGCCCGAGAATGACACCAGATTCGCCCCCGCAGCCAAGCTCTCTTGTACCGTGGGCTCGTCGATGCCGAACTCCCGCAGGTCCACGAGGCAACCGCTGCCGAGGTCCTCGTAGACCGGAATACCGCGATCCCGACCCAGCTCCACCAATTCTGCCAACGTCGGACGCGCCGTGAACCCGGTCATCTTGAAATTACTCGGATGGACCCGCAGGAGCACGCGCGTTCGGTCGTTGATGGCTTCGGCATAGTCGCGGATGTGGGTGCGGTTGGTCGTGCCCACCTCGTGCAATTCGGTCCCGGATCGCCGCATGATTTCCGGGATCCGGAACCCGTCGCCGATTTCAATCAGTTCGCCGCGCGAAACGATGGTCTCGCCACCCGCAGCCAGCTCGTTCAGGATCAGGAACAGCGCCCCGGCGTTGTTGTTGACCGAAACGGCCTTACAGCCCAACAACGTCTCCAGCAGGCGGCCAGCGTGCACGTCGCGCTTGCCGCGCTTGCCTGTCGCGAGGTCGTACTCCAGATTGGAGTACCCGGTCGCCGCCGGAAGTTCCGGTAACGGAGCCCGCCCAAGATTGGTGTGCAGGACGACGCCTGTTGCGTTGACCACGCGGCGCTGCGAGGGTCGCCGCCAATCGGCGATAGCCTTGGTTGCCCGCTGCAATGGCGTTTGCGGCACCGTCTCGCCTTTGAGAATGGCCGCGCGGGCATCGTCGATCACGGTACGGGCCAGGGTGACCAGCCGGTCGTGAGGAATCGAGGGGTCCAACTGGCGGACCAGTTCGTGGACCGAGGGCAAATCGCGCAGTGTCAATGTGCCAAGATCTCCAGGACTTGTTTGTCGTGGTCCGAGGTGCGCGCGGACGGAATCACAGCGCGGATCTTCCCGTCCCGACCGATCACGAATGTGGTGCGCTTGGAGATCCCGATGATCGGCATGCCGACGCCGTAGCGCTTGATGATGGTGTGGTCCGGGTCTGGCAGAATGCTGAACGGCAGGTGGTGGGTGGCGGCGAACTTCTCATGGCTTTCCCGGCTGTCGGCGCTAACGCCGATCACCACCGCACCTGCGGCCTCGATCTTCTTGTAGCCGTCGCGCAACGAGCACGCCTGGGCGGTGCAACCGGGAGTACCGTCCTTGGGGTAGAAGTAGAGCACGACATCGGACTTGTCACGGAAATCCGCCAGTCGGATGGTCTTGCCGTTCTGGTCGACACCTTCGAACGCGGGCGCTGTTTCGCCGACTTTGAACGACGGTGCCGCACCAGTAGCCACAAGAACACCCACAACCAACACGATGCCAACCAGAATCGCCACACGCAGCTTCATTACTTTATTGTAGGGGCGAGACGGACCTCCACGATCCGGCGGCTGCCCATCGAGTCCGGCAAGTCGTACCGCAGCACCTCGACCGCCTTCACCCGGAGCTTTTTCATCTGCGTCGCGGCCTCGGCGATTTCCTGCTCAATGTCGGGGCCCTTGTACAGCAGCGCCTTCGCCCCGGATTTCAACGCGGGGGAGAGGAACTCCAGCGCCCGGCTCATGGGTGCAAAGGCTCGGGCTGTCACCACGTCGAAATTCGTACCCTTGGTGAGATTCTCCACCCGTTCCGCCGAGACGCGGGCGTTGGAGAGACCGAGGGCGATGGTCGTTTCGTCCACAAAGCGGGCTTTCTTCCCAGTTGACTCCGCCATCACGAATTGCACATCCGGCAGCGCGATCGCGAGCGGGATACCCGGAAACCCCGCGCCCGTGCCCGCGTCAAGAACGCGCTTGGCATTGGCGAAGAGCCGCCACGGGATTAGCGAGTCGAGGACGTGCTTGATGGCGGCCTCCTTCGGCGACACGATGCGGGTCAAGTTGAAGAGCTTGTTGGTCTCCTCGATCCGCTCCAAGTGCCGCGCGGTCTTCTCCACCACCTCGGCCCGGTTCGGCAAATCAACAGGAAGGATGGCGTCCAGTTCGCCCCGAAAGTCCACGTTCCATAATGACATTTGAGGCACACTTGAACGGCCAGGATCGTCGTCGCAAGATTTTGGAAGAAGCATGGGTGGGGGATTCGGTCCTCGCGCTCTATGCCCGGAAGCGGATTCTAACGGAGGCAGGAGGCGTCGACAGCGCCCGCTTCGAACGCATGACGGCGAACAAGTTCCTGTCGGCGTTCGGGGACGCGTCGGAAGTGGAAGCGCGGATCGGGCGGGTCTACGACGAAAAGGGCATCGAGGCCGCCTTCGAATGGATCGAAAGCAACCTGATGCCCTTGTACGAGAAACAGGAGGAACGGCGGAACCGTTAGCGCCGGGGCTTAGCTGCCGAAACGGCGGCGGCCCGGACGGAACGACTGCGACTTGGACTGGAACGGCTGTTTGGCCGCGCCCTGTCCGCCACCGCCTGCCGGACGCTGCCCGTATTCACGAGTCGGCATCACGATAACGGGGGCCGAGGAGCGCTCCTCGCGGGCCAGGCCCTGCGGAACGTCCTTGCGGTTCAGCTTCATCTTGAGAATCTTCTCGATGTTGCGGATGTCGTTGCGTTCGTGGCTGGTGGCGAACGTGGACGCAACGCCGTCGGCTCCGGCGCGGCCGGTGCGGCCGACACGGTGGATGAAGTCTTCGGCGGCCTGGGGCAGGTCGTAGTTGACGACATGCGAGATGCCGTCGACGTGGATGCCGCGGGCGGCGACGTCGGTGGCAACAAGGACGCGGTAGTAGCCTTCCTGGAAGCCCTTCAACGCTTGGTTGCGCTGATTCTGCGAGCGGTCGCCATGGATGGCGGTCGCCTTGAAGCCGGCCGTGGAGACCTTCTTGGCGAGCTTGTCGGCACCGTGCTTGGTGCGGGCGAAGACGAGGAAGGAGCCCTGCTCGTTCTCAAGAAGCATCTTGAGGAGGCCGAGCTTGCGGTCTTGGTCGACTTCGTACACGTTCATTTCGATCTTGTCGGCGGGGCGGGTGGTGGAACCAACCGAGATCCGGACAGGATTCTTCATGTAGCGGGTGACGAGCTTTTCGGCTGCGCCTTCAAAGGTGGCCGAGAAGAACAGCGTCTGCCGTTCCTTGGCGGTCTTCTTGAGGATGGCTTCGACGGCGGGCTGGAAACCCATGTCGAGCATGCGGTCGGCCTCGTCGAGGACGACGATGCGGACGAGTTCGAGGGAGACGAGGTTCCGGTCGAGGAAATCCTGGAGGCGGCCGGGGGTCGCGATCAGCACCTGCGCGCCCTTGCGGATCTGTTGGATCTGCCTGGATTCGCTCATGCCGCCAACGACGGCAGCGGTCTTGATGCCGGTGCCCATGGCAGCGCGGTTGAAGGCTTCCTCGATCTGGAGGGCCAGTTCGCGGGTCGGGCTGAGGACGAGGGCGAGGGGCTTGGAGCTTGCCGGGCCTTTGCCGAGGAGTTCGATGATCGGGATGGAGAAGGCCAAGGTCTTGCCGGTGCCGGTTTGCGCGGTGGCAACCAGATCATGGCCGAGCATGGCGGGAGGAATCGCCTGGGCTTGGACCGGGGTCGGTTCCGTGATGCCTTGGCGAGTCAAGTTGGTCCGCAGGAGCGGAGAGTTAACCAGTTCTGTGAATGTCATTCGGTGTTTGTTTGAGTTTTCGGAAGCAAAATCAGCGTGGGCCTGGCCTGGAAGCACATGTCCAACCTATTGCATGGCTTACGGGCTTGGCGGGCCCGGCAATGCACGGTTCATGCGCCGATAGCACTGGAGGTCCGGCGTTTCCGGGATCCATGTGCAACTACGCGACCGCAAACTTCAAACAAGGAATGCTCGAACAATGGTCGCGCCTGTGGGAATGGGCGTCAGCGAGTCAACTTCAATTACTTCTCCAGTATAGCGCGTTCGGTGGCGCAGATGTTGCAGTTAGAATAGGCTGAGATGAAGTTCGTGTTGCCGTTGTGCGCACTATTGGTACTATGCCTATCCGCGCAGACGCCTCCGGCTCCCGCGTCGACGGCTCCAGCCCAAACGCCGACGGCTCCGGCAAAGGATGCGACACCGGCACAGGTGCTGTTCAACCGGCTCCGGGAGCGGGTGCGGAAGGACCTGATGCGGGCTCCCCGGTACACGTGCGTCGAGACCGTTACCCGGCGGCAGTACCGTCCGCAGTTGGCGGGGAAGCTCACCGGTTGTGCGGCGGTGGTGGCGTCGCGCAAGGCGATTTCCTCCCCGGGGGACTTGCTGTGGCACGACCGCCTCCGGCTCGACGTCGCCGTCGGCGACAAGGCCGAGATGTTTTCGTGGGCCGGGGCGCGCAGCTTCGAGACCAACAACCTTGAAGACTTGGCGCTGAGCGGCTCGTCGGGCTCGGGCGAGTTCAGTTCTTTCCTCGCCAGCGTCTTCGGGGACAGCGCCGAACAGTTTCGGTACAACGGCGAGGAGAAAATCGACCTCGGCATGCTGGCCAAGTACGAGTTCAAGGTGCCGCTGGCGAAGAGCCACTACGCCTACAAGACCCGGTCTGCCAAGGGCATCGTGATTCCGTACGCCGGGTTTTTCTACGCCGTGCCCGCCACCGCGGAGTTGAAGCGCCTGATTGTGGAGGCGACGGAGTTCCAGTCCGAGGACGTCTGCCACGTCACCGACACCATGGACTACACGCGGATCAAGGTGGGCGCGGGCGATTTCATGGTCCCTGCGGTTTCCACGATGGACGTGCTCTTCCGCGTAGGCGAGGAATCGGTCAACGAGACGCGGTATTCGAACTGCCACGAGTTTACCGGGGAATCGAGCATCCGCTACGACGTGGACGAGGAGCCCTCCTCCGCCGCCAATGCCGCCAAGGAGGAGTTGAAGAAGCTGCCGCCCAAGACGCATGTGCGGGTGTACGTGGATCCTCCGATCAACACCAAGACTGCTGCGGCCGGCGATCCGATCACCGGCGTGGTGGAGCGGGAGGTGAAGGACAAGGGCAAGGTTGTGATCCGGCAGACGGACAGGCTGCACGGGCGCATCCTTCGGATGGAGCAGTTTCTAGGCGGGGCTCCGCGCTGGGTGGTGGCGATCCGGTTTGACGCGGTGGAGCGCGACGGGGTGGAAATTCCGGTGGCGTTCAAGCCCGTCGACGACGGGGACCGCACGCCGCAGGAGCCGAGGACGATGGGGCGTCGGGGCGGCAGCGGCAGCCCGATACCAACGCGGCCCTCGTCGGCAGACCGTCCGGCGGGCTCGGGATTGTTTGTGTTCGGTCAGGCCGTGGAACTGGTGTTGGACCGGAAGTTCCACTCGGAGTGGGAGACCAAGTAGGGCGGAGTCAGGCTGACCGGCATCGCTGCCGTCTATGTGTCCATGGGACTGGAGCCCACCAACGTGCCATGGCTCATTTCGGTTCCCCGTACAAACGCTCTCCCGCGGTCGCGGCTCGGCTGAATCAGCATGTTACCGAGCCGCGACCGCAAGGGAGTGTTTGTTCGGACCATGCACCCAACGCCTGCCCGCCGGAGGCCTAAGCCCCCAACACCAACCCCGAGGGCAAATCTTCCCCGAAAATCCGCCCCAACGCCCGTTCATCGCGGTCCGACTCGCCCTCCAACTGCGCAATCAGCCCCGGCTCCGTAATCTTCGCCCGTACCGCTGCGAAGACCGTTGCCGAAACATCGCGCACCGGGTCGCCCGTTTTCTTCGCCATCGATACAAGCGCGTCCTCGGCTTTCGCCACGCTCAACAACGCCTCGATCCACCGGGCGGCCACCGCCGGCGACACAACCTGGTTGATCGGTCCGTAGAACAACTGCCGCGCGCCCAGCCTCGACAAGCACCACAGCACCGAGTCGTTGAAACCCGATTCCTTGCCCTGCTTCAGCAGCGCGTCGCCCAGTTGCGCCTTGTTGGCCACGGGAATCAATTCGAGGCTGGCCGCCGTCCGCCACATCTCGCGCTGCAGACTGTTGTTCAGCCTCTGTATCTTCTTGCCCGGCTTCGGCAGCACGAACGGCATCAGCCGCTGCAGGATGTCGGTCTGCTGGTTGCGGTTGAGGCCCCCCGCGAGGCGTCCCCAAAAGATCCACCAGTCGATCTCGTTCTGGGTCTGATTTGCAAATTGCGGTCCGCCTGCATGGATACGGCGCACCTGCTCCACCCGGAACTCGTCGCCGATGTACCCGAAACCGGGGCGCAGGCAGAAGCCGCCCAAGTTCAGCCAGCGGATCTCATGCGCCGCCGACCGCTTGCGGCGTTCCACCAGTTCGATGAACGTGTCGGCCAGCGTCCGCGCCACATCGACGGGCCACGAATTCCTGCCCAGTCCAAGGGCCGCCTCCAGCTTCGACGGCAACTCCTCGGGCGCAGGCTCACCGGTCTCAAAGGCCGACTTCACCAACGCGACGGCGGCGTCGACGGCCTCGCGGGCCACCACGGCGGCGGGTCTGCGCGAAGCTGCCGGAGCGCTTGCCGACGCTTTCCGCAATTGGAACTGCAGCCGCCACCGGTTGTCGCCGATCTTCGAGTCGCACCACGTTTCCAGGGTGCCGGTCTCGGTCAGCCGCGCGCCCAATTTCACCGGGACCAGCCGTTCGCCGCCCTTGCCGAATCGGATGACCGCCTCGAGCGGCGCATGCAGGTGGACATCCTCGCCCGCCAGATCCACAACCTCGCCCGGCTTGTCGTCGGTCCGGGTCAGCGAACTGAGCAGCCGGAACGCGACGGGCTTGTTGGCGACCAGTTGCAGATCCTCACGGTCCACTTCGACGGTATTGCCCTCCTCGGCGCCGCGCGGCACCAAACACACGGCGGAGGTGTCGTTCAGGCCGATGTAATACGCCCTTGGGAGGCCGCCGCGCACCAGGACGCCGGAACCGGTCGACTTCACGTAGGAGTAGTAGGCCGCCCCGCAGGCGACCGCCAAATCGAGGTCGCGGTTTTCGAAGATCTCCGGGCGCTTGCCGTACCAGCTTTCGAGGAGGTCGGCCACGCGCTGGCGCAGGATGTCGGGGATGAAGAAGCCGCCGTTGAAGAGGATGGCGTCGGGGACCTGGCCCGCCGATTCCAGGAACGCCGCGAGGTGCCGGCTGATGGCCGGGTCCGAAACATACGGCAGGCCCAGCTCGCGGAACAGGCTGCGTTTGTCCTCTTTGGGCAGTTCGCCGCGTGGCGTGAGCGGCAGGAAGCCGTCGAGCGCCAGTTCCAGCGCTTCCTTGCGGGTGACTTCGGTCTTGAGCGAGCCGCCGATCAGGGACGAGCCGCCCCCAGCGACCGTGATTTCGACGGACTGTCGGCGCTCGTCGCCCAGCAGCGTCTCCTTGGCTGCCGAGCATTGGCGGCGCAGGGCGCTTCGCTGGCGGATGGAAAGCTGCTTGCCGATCTTGGTTTCGGCGAGCCAGGCGAGGGTCAGGTCGAGGTTGTCACCGCCCAGCAGGAGGTGTTTGCCGACTGCGGTGCGGGTGAATTCGATCTTGTCGCCGTCGCGCGCGACCTTGATGAGCGAAAAGTCGGAGGTGCCGCCGCCGACGTCGCAGATCAGGACGACTTGGCCGTCGAACAGCAGGCGGCGCGAGCGGGCCAGATTGTTGGCGATCCAGGAGTAGAATGCGGCGGCGGGCTCCTCGATCAGGGTGAGTTTCGTGAGTCCGGCTTCCGCTGCGGCCTTGACGGTGAGTTCGCGGGCTTCCTCGTCGAAGGAGGCGGGGACGGTGAGGACCACGTCCATGTCGGCGAGGGTGCCGAAGCGGCCGGACTTGTCCCACGCGTCGCGCATGGTGGCCAGCAGCCGGGTGGAGACCTCGACCGGGGAAAGGACGCGGCCGCCCTCGCCGGCGTCCCACGGGAGGATTTTGGCGTTACGGTCGACGTCGGGGTTGGAGAGCCAGGACTTCGCGCTGTGGACGAGCCGCGTGGGCACAATGGCACCCTGCTCGCGGGCGTAGACGCCAACCGGCTGGTTCTCGTCCAAATACAGGAAAGATGGCAGGGTGCGGCGGCCTTCGACGCGTCCCGGTCCTACGACCTGGGGGATGTCGAAAACGTGGATCGGGGGGAAACTGGTGTCCTCGGCGTCGGACGGGTCGATCCACGCCATGGCGGAGTTGGTGGTGCCGAGGTCGATCCCGACTTTCATGGTGCGGTTCGTGGGCATGGTTAGCGGTTTTGTGGCGGCAGCACCGTCATACGGTCTCCCGGACGTTGAATTCAAGTTTCCAGCGGCGGCCGTCACGGGCAACGCACCAGAGTTGCAGGACCCCGGTCTCCGTAATCGTGGTTTCGAACGTGACCGGGACCATGCCGGAGCCCTCGGCGGTCAGACGCACCTCCACGGGCGCAAGTTCCTCCAGCTCGTCGCCGAAGTCTTCAATGATCTCGCCGGGCGCGTCGGACTTGCGTGTTGCGGAACAGAAGAACCGGAATTCGGCAGGCTCGCCGACGATCAATCCGAACTCGCGGCCCGGAATGGGGGTCGAACTGCCTTCCTCCATGCCGAATTGCGCCACCGCGAGCGCTTTGACCGGGGCGGGGAAGCCGGGGACGGCGGGCATGGCCGACTCGACGCCGACATAATACGACCGCGCGATGCCGCCGCGGATCCGCACGCCCTTGCCGGTTCGGGCGACGCCGTAATACGCCGCACCCCGCGCCACGGCCTGCATCAAATCCTCGCCGTCCAGCACGCGGACCGGGCCGAAACCCTCCTCGGACAGCCACAGGTCGATGGTTTCGCGCAATCGCTCCCGGACAAACGGGGCATGCAGCACGCCGCCATTGAATAGGATGTGGGTGGGGCACGCCAGCCCGGACGGGCCCCGGCGCACTGTTTGGGATGCCGTCGCCTGCTGGCGGAGGAAGCGCGCGAGATGGCGGGTTATCGCGGCATCCGCCGCGTAGGGCAGGCCCATTTCCTGCAGCGCCGCGCGACGACCGCCGATCGGATCGGCAGAGCTCTCGACGATGGGCAAAAAACCTTCCAGCACCTGTTCGATATGTGTGCGGGCTAGCCGCGCGCGGATGGTGCCGCCGATGAGGCTGGAACCACGTCCGGGGATGGTGACCGGAATCTCCTCGGCGGTATTCCCCGGTTCCAGGAGCTTTTCCTTGGCGAGGCGGCAGTTGTTCCAGAGCGCCTGCATCTGGTAGGCGTCCAGCTTGGTGCCCTTTGCGGTGATTTCCGCCGCCACCGTGTGGGCCAATGCGAGATCGATGTTGTCGCCGCCGAGCAGGATATGCTCACCCACGGCGACGCGCTCCAAATCCAGTTGGCCGCCGCGACCGGTCACCGAAACCAACGTGAAATCGGTGGTGCCGCCGCCGATGTCGATCACCAGGACGAGGTCGCCCTCGTTGACGCGGCTGCGCCAGTCGGGATGCCGGTCGAGCCATGCATAAAAGGCCGCCTGCGGCTCCTCAAGCAGGGTGAGTTCGGGGAATCCGGCGGCTTCGGCGGCCCGGTGTGTGAGGTCGCGGGCGATGGCGTCGAACGAGGCCGGCACGGTGACAAGCACCTGCTGCTCGGCCAAGGGTGCCTCCGGATGCTCAAAGTCCCACGCGGACCGCAGGTGTTTCAGGTATTCCGCGGACGCCTCGACGGGCGAAACGCGCGGCACACCGTCGACAGATTTCCAAGGCAGCAGTGCCGAAGTGCGGTCGACTGCGGAATACGAGAGCCAACTCTTGGCCGACGCTACGAGCCGGCTCGAAACTTCCGCTCCCCGTCGCTGGGCGAGCTTGCCGGTGACGTAGCGGGGGTGGGCGTCCCACGGCAGCGCTGTCGAGCCGGGCGGAAAATCGCGCTCGGAGGGGATATAGAGGAACGACGGCAGCAGAGGCTGGGACGAGACCTCGTTCGCCGCCGTCAACTGCGGGATCCGCGCAATCGAAACAGCGGGCTGCTTTGGCTCCTGCGTTGCGGCGATTTCGGCATAGGCCAACACGCAGTTGGTGGTGCCGAGGTCGATGCCGATCGAGTAGCGTGCCTGCGACAAGTGGTTACTCCACTTCGATTTCGGCCGGGGCCAGGATGTTCAGGTTCTGGCTTGTGTTCAGCGTCGGGATGTTCGTGGCACCGGCGCGCCAGCCCTTGTGGCGGAGCACTCCGGACGACGGCGTTCCGGTGGCGGGCACGTTGCCGATGAACTTCACCGACGCGCCGCTGCCGGAGGGCGCACTGACCGGGCTGCCCTCGACGGCGTCGATCACGGGGACCGGGGCGAAGGTGCGGATCAGGACGTCGCGCGTGCTGCCATGGACGTCGCGCGCTGCGGCACCGATCTGCTCGTCGCTATAGGGCGACAGGTCTTCCATGAAGAAGTCGAGGATGCGGGCGTCGCGTTGCAACATGCCGAGGAGTTGCAGCGCGCCGTCGGCGGGCTTGAACTCCGGCTTGGGCGGAGCGACGGGTGCCGGTTTCGGCGCTGCCTTGAGGGCCGCCGACTTCTCGACCAGTCCCAGGGCCGCAGCCAATTCCGACGAGAGCTTGCCAGAGAACAGAAGTGCGAAGAAAGCTTTGAAAGCGAGGAGGATGCGGTTCAACAATGAAACTCCAAATGCTCAGGATAGCAGCGGGCGGGCGATTCCCGGCCAAGTTCCTGTAATCCGGGTGATTCGGAACCGTTTACCCCGCCTTGGCCTTCCGCCCCCGCTTCGCCACCGGAGCATCCTCCGCCGCTTCCAACGACCCGGCCGCCGCGGTCGCCACCATCGGCGGCTTCCGCATCTCCAGACTCTTCCGCAGCGCCTCCATGATGTCGATGACCGGGGCCATGTGCGTTTCCGGGGTCGCGATCACCTCCTGGCCCGCCACCTTGGAGTCGATCATCTTCCGCAAATTGTCGCGGTAGGCGTCGGAATACTTCTCCGGCTCGAACTCCCCGGCGAGGCTCTCCACCAGCATCCTCGCCAGCGCCAGTTCCTTGTCCTTCAGACTGGTGGCGTCCACGCGGAACTCGTCGGTCCGGCGCACCTCGTCTGCGTAGTACATCGTGTGCAGGACCATCCCGCGTTCGCCCGGCCTCAGGATCACCACGTGCTCCCGGTTGTGCATCGCGACCTTGGCGATCCCGAAGTACCCGGTCTGCCGCAGTGTTTCGAACAGCAGCGAATATGGCTTCTCGCCGCCCTCGTCCGGGGCCATGTAGTACGAACTTTCGAGGAACACCGGGTCCACTTGGCCGCCCTTGACGAATTCCTGGATCTCCATCACCTTGGCGGTCTTGGGCGCGACCTTCTTGATGTCCTCGTCGTCGATCACGACGTACTTGCCCTTTTCGTACTCGTAGCCCTTGACGATTTCGCTCCTGGGGATCGGCTTGTCCTCGGCCGCACAGAACGTCATCTGCTTGATCCGGCTCCCGTCGTGCTTGTGGAGCTGGTTGAAGCTGATGCTTTCACTGCGCGCCGCCGTGAACAGACGGACCGGAAACGAAACCAGTCCGAACGTGAGATGCCCCTTCCAGATGCTAGTCGCCATAGTAGAGCTATAGCACGGTTGGCGAACATTTCCAAGCGATCTTGGAGGATTCTCGAATGCCGGTCAGCGTCCGGCCGCCCGCAGCACCGAATCGCACTTCGCCAGGCGTCCGTCCAGTGCCGCCAGGACGGACCCAACGTCGCGCGGTGGCGTCTGCAACTTGGCCCAGGCTTCGCGGGCTTTGAGGTACTCTTCGCGGGCGCGGCGGACATCGTCGGGCTGGGACTCCCGTCGCGACGACAGCTCCATCCAGACGTCCCCGGCCCAAGTTGCGGCCTGAGGCGGGAACAGCATCATCTTTTCGGGCCGGGGACCATGCGCAGCCCAGTCCGTGGCCGTCGCGGTGACGCTTGCCGAAAGCGAAAGCGCCTCGGCCCGGTCCCCGTACTTGGCCAGGGCATGCAACAGAACGTCCCACCCCCGCATGGCATTGATCCGGGCTGCCGCGTAACTCGGCTCCGCCTTCACCACACCTATGGCGAAGTCCACTGCCGACCGCGCCCTTTCGATGGCGGTTCGACCGTCACCCAATTCGAGGTAGCGCTGGGCAAGGTGGTCGTTGACGAGCCCAATGTTCAATTTCAATGCCCGTGTGGGTGCCTTTGCCAAGGTCGGCTCGAACAGTTCTTCGGCCTTCTTCAAATAGCCGAGGGACTGGGGAATCGCCCCGTCGTTCGGCAGCACCATCCCGGCCCGCATCAAGGCGATCGGGTGGTCTTCCCGCGCCAGCTCATTGTTCGGGTCGGCCTTCAAGATCCCTTCCGTCAATGCGACCGCCCGTTTGTAGTAGGAAAGCGCCTTGGAGGTGTCGCCCGCCCTTGGATCACCGTTGAAGGCAAAGAACGACCCGCCCGCGTTGTCACCCAGACGCGCATAGCCCATCACAAGGTCGCGGGTTAGCACCACATCGTTCGGACGACGCGCCAAGTTTCGCTCCCGCAGGTCAATGCTTTTCAACGTGACCTGCAGTGCTTCCTCGCGTTCGCTCGCGGTCGAAAGCGCGAGCGCCAAGGTCCCGTACGCGGCTGCCTGCGCCTCTTGGTACCCGATGTTTGTAGGGTGTGCGACCACGAGGGAATCCAATACCTCGACAGCTCTGCGGGCATAGGGCAAGGCGCTTCTGGCGTCGAGCCTCGTCAACAGAAACGCGAATTCCTGGTCCAGCCCGGCAAGCTCAAAGATCATCTCGGGGCGCTTCTTGAAAACCGCCGGGAGAGCGTCGACGGCCTTCATGGTCGCTTCGAACGCAGCCTTGCCTTCCTTCAAGGTGCCAGCTTGGCCGTACGCACCGGCCATGTGCTCCAACGTGACAATCTTCTGCAGAGCCCCGTCGAAATCCAGTGTCCCCCTTTTGGCGAGTACGGCCAACGATTTCCGATAGTTTTCGAGCGCACCTTTGGTGTCGCCCAGATTCGGTCCGCGGTCCGACCCCAACAAGTCCCCCATCTTCTGGTAACCGGCAGCTGCAGCCAATGCCAGTGCCGGGCTGGGCTCGCCCGTCGACACGAGCTTGTCCAGATAGTCGACCGACGTCTTCACCACTGCCCGGCGTGGCTCGGTAGCCCCTGGAATCCGCTCCAACTGGTCGTTGATGCCTATGAACGTTCCGCTCGCCAAATCCACCAGTTGCGAGAGCCGCTCTTCAGCCTTGCGCCGCTGGGATTCGGCCTCCAACGCGCTGGACTCCGCCAACCCGCGTTGGCGCTCGGCCGCATTGTGCTCGTTCTCGGCGCGGATTTGGGCTGCACGCGCGGTATCGCGCTCACGTTCCGCGATGGCACGGGCTTCCGTCGCCACCCTCGTTTCGTGCAACGACACAAGGAGTCCGCCCAGGACGGCCAGCACCACCGCCGCCGCGGCCGCAACGCCAAGCCTGTGCCGACCGAGGAACTTGCCGGCCCTGTATCGGACCGAATCGCCATGCGCCACAACCGGCAGACCGGATAGGTATCGCTCGACATCATGCCGGAGGTCGTCCACCGATCCGTACCGACGCTCGGGCTCCTTCCGCATCGCCATGAGGACGATGTTGTCCAAGTCGCCGGCAATCCGGCGCGCGAAAGGCGCGTGCGCGGGTTGGCGCGATGCCGCGACGCTGGGCCGCTCAACCGCCGTCTCGCAGACTGCGCGGCGTACTTCCGTGTCCGAATACTCGGTGATGCGGTGCGGGCGGGTTCCGGCCACTAACTGGAACAAGATCGCGCCGAGCGAATACACGTCGGCCGCGGTGGTCACCGGCAACCCGAGCACCTGCTCCGGACTGGCGTAATCCGGGGAATACAGGCGGCGTGCCGCGACCGTCATCTCGCCCCCAGGCCCCCCACCGGACGGGATCAGCTTCGCGATACCAAAATCAAGCAGCTTCGGCGTGCCGTCGGCGGTTACGAGGACATTGCCTGGTTTGAGGTCGCGGTGGACCACAAGGTTGCGGTGCGCACTGGAGACGGCTTCGCAGACTTTCAGGAAGAGGCGGCACCGGGCGTCGACGGAAAGCGCTTCGTCGGCGCAGAATTTTGCCAGGGGGCGGCCTTCCACGTACTCCATCACCAAGTAAGGTCGCCCGTCGGACATGATGCCGCCGTCCACCAATTGAGCGATGTAGGGATGGTTGAGCTGGGCCAGGATCTGCCGTTCGTCGCGGAAGCGGGCCACCAGGTCGTCGGAATCCATGCCCCGGCGTATCACCTTGATCGCGACGCGCTTTTCGAACGCCTCGTCGGCACGCTCGGCGAGGAACACCGAGCCCATTCCGCCCCGGCCCAGTTTCTGCACGACGAGCCATGGTCCCAAACGGCTGCCGACCAAGTCCTCGTCCGAAAGCGCTGCGGCTCCGGCTTGGACCATCGACGTGATCGACGAGCGCTTGGCCGTGGAGGCGGAATCGGCGGCAAAACCCCTGTCGGCCTTCAGCAGCGATTCGACTTCGAATCGGAGGGACGTGTCCCCCGCGCACGCTTCGTCCAGGTACGCAGGCTGGTCGACGGCGGGCAGGGATGCGGCGTCGAAGAAAATTTCCTCGATCCGACGCCAACGTTCTGGATCCAGAGCTTGGGGTGCTTCCATCGCTTAACCATATATAGTGTCGCAGGTCGGAAAGATGTAGCACCGCTCGCACCCCCGACGTGGAAAAATATCGTTTGGACTCCAATCTTTCGATGTACGAACTGCTGGGCGAAGCGGCCGGATGCCGCCGCTTGGCCACCGCTTTCTATGCACGGGTCCCGAAGGACCCGGTGCTTCGACGGTTCTTCCCGGGAAAGTCCATGAAGTGCGCCATCGAAGCGTTCACTGCATTCTTGGTGGAGGTGCTTGGCGGACCGGGCTCCGAGTCCCAGTTCCGGTGGTATGTCGGCTTGCGCGACTCCCACAGCCGGTTTCGCATCGGACAGCCGGAACGCGCCGCCTGGATGGCGCTCATGGCGCGCGCGCTGGAAGATGCCGGAGTCGAGGAGCCACTGCACTCGGATCTGCTGGCGTTCTTCGACAGGGCTTCGGCCAGACTGGTGAACCACCCTCAACCAAGCCACGGCCAACCGCCGGAATTCCCGGAACCGCGCGGGGCCTTGGCTCCCGCTGCGAAGCTGCAGGAAACCTTGGATGAAGTGGTGGCGGCCATTCGCGCCGGGGCGGCCGTCCGCGCAATCCGACTCACCTTCGAGGCCGAGGCCGCTGGCGTCGAAGGCTCGCCGCTGCTCGGCCTCTTCGCCTTGATGCTGCGATCCGGCAACGCAGCCATGGCTGAATTCGTCCGCCAGCGGGTCGCGGACGACCTTGGCTTGGTCCAGGAGCGCCACGCGGGACGCACCCTGCTGCACGAGGCGGCGGCTGCGGGGGATGCGGTCACGATTGAATTCCTGCTCGGGCACGGAGCAGACCCGAATGCGCTCGACGGCGGCGACCATCCGCCTCTCTACTCGCTTGCCAACGAATGCCAGTCCGGCGGTGGCCGGGCCGTCCGCGTCCTCGTCGAAGCCGGGGCCGACGTCAATTCCCACAGCGGGGTCCAACGCTGCACGCCCCTGCACATGGCGGCCCGCAGGGACAACCCGGACATCGCGGAAGCATTGTTGGAATGCGGCGCCGATCCACGCGCACGGGCCAAGTCCGGCGACACGCCGATCGAGCGTGCCCTGAACTGCCGGAGCAAAGCCGTGGCGGCGTTGCTCCGGGAACGTGGCGCGTAGGGCCCGTGTAAGAAAAAGATGCGCGCGAAGAGTATGCCGCAGTATCCTAGATTGGAGTACCCACATGGCCGACAACACCGTACTGCTGATTTGCGCCGAACTGAGCTCCAGCGAAAGAATCGAGTCGGTCTGCGAGCTTTCCACCAACTCGCTCACCTGCGCCAGCACGGATTCCCTGCTTGACGCGGTAAAGCTGCTTCAAGAAGACTCGTTCGACCTGATCATCACCGACCTCGCGCTGTCCGACGGCAAGGATCTCCAAGTTTTGAAGAGCCTCCAGCAGCACGCGCCGTCCACCCCGGTGCTGGTGCTCTGCCACGCGGCCGGACGTGACTCCGGCGTCACGGCGGTGCGCAACGGCGCCTTCGATTTCTTTTGCTACGAAGACCCCGACGCCAACTTGCTCAAGTCCGTTGAGGCGGCCATCAAGGACGGACGCCTCGAGGCCGAGCGCAAGACGGCTGCCGAGCGCCGCATCAACGCGCGCTTCCCCGTGTCCCTGGGGGTCAGCTACCAGACCTTGGAGCAGCCGATCATTTCGGGGCAGGGCACCAGCGAGACGCTGAACGTCAGCAGCAAGGGCATCCTCTTCTCCAGCAAGGAGAACTTCCAGATCGGGCAACTGGTGCAGGTCTCGCTCGACTGGCCGGCGAAGCTGGAAAACCAGATCCCCCTCAAGTTGGTGGCCGAAGGCCGGGTGGTGCGCAACTCCAACGGCCAGACCGCGATGACGATCGAAAAGTATGAATTCCGGACGCGCCGCGCCAAGCCCGCCGGAAAGGCTTGATTCATTCCTTATCTCCCGCACGTTAAAATCTGTATAGACTTCGAAACACCTGCAACGACTGTGGTGTTTGACAGCACGTAGGGTACAGACGGGGCGGCCACCGGGCGAGCCCAACGGAGGGGAACTTTGCGCACCACGAAACGATGCAGTTCTAAAAGTGCGACACCGGGCATGACGATCTTTGCGACCGTCATCCTCGGGATCTCGGCGGCGATGGGGTCGGCCCTCGCGGGGCCGCAAGAGCAGCCGGAGCTGGTCAGCCAACAGGCGGACGCAGCCGCGGCCGCGATGCACGCCGAATGCAGTTTCTTTGGCGCCGACCGTGAGCGCTTCCTTGCTGTCAACCACCGCGGCGAGTCGCATGCCGGTCGTCTGACCCGCGAATTCATGGCCTCCGCGCCATCCTCGCTGACGGTGAGGAACCGGGCCGTGGCATTCTCCGACGCCGGTGCCGGGACCTCCAGCACCAACCTGATCGACAAGTACATCTGGCAGGACCTCCAAGCCAACAACGTCACCCCGGCAGGCAAGACGACCGACCAGGAGTTCATCCGTCGCGTCACGCTCGATCTGACCGGGCGCATTCCGACCCCGGACCGCGTTACGGCTTTCCTCGCCAACACCGACCCCGACAAGCGCAACCAACTGGTCTACGAACTGCTCGCCAAGCCCGAGTGGGTGGACAAGTGGACGATGTACTTCGGCGACCTGTACAAGAACACGGCGTCCAACGTCCAGGTCCGCATCCAACCCGAAGGCCGCAACGCCTTCTACAAGTACATCCATCAATCGCTGGCCAGCGGCAAGCCCTACAACAAGATCGCCGCCGAGATCATTTCGGCGCAGGGGAACAATTCGTTCGACCAGTCCAACGGCCAGATCAACTACTTCCCGCTCGGCATCGTGACCGGCGGCCCCAGCCAGGACATCTTCGACAGCCAGGCGGCCAACATCGCCGACCAGTTCCTCGGCATGGCGCACGTCAACTGCCTGCTCTGCCATAGCGGGCGCGGCCACCTGGATTCGCTCAGCCTCTGGGGCAGCAAGGTTACCCGCAGCCAGGCGTGGGGCTTCGCGTCTTTCCTGTCCCACACCTGGACACGCTCCATCCCGACTCCGGCCGATCCCAACAATCCGAAGACCAACTACAACTACTACTCGCTCGAAAAGTACACCGCCGACTACGCGTTGAACACGACGACCGGCAACCGTCCTGCCCGCCAGCCCGTGGGCGCACTGAAGAATGTCAGCCCGACTTACTTGGACGGCAAGCAGGCTCCGGCGGCCGGCGAGGACTACCGTGCCGCACTGGCGAAGTATGTGACCAGCGACTTCCAGTTCGCCCGCGCCACCGTCAACTACATGTGGGCCCAGTTCTTCGGCAAGGGGTTGGTGGACCCGGTGGATCAGTTCGATCCGGCGCGGCTCGACCCGGACAACCCGCCGCCCGCCCCGTGGACTCTCCAGCCCAGCAACCCCCGGCTGTTGAACGCGCTGGCGCAGGAGTTCATTGACAACAACTACAGCATCCAGGCACTGCAACGTCTCATTGTCACGTCGGACACCTACCAATTGGCGTCGGAGTATCCGGGCAACTGGGACCCGACTTGGGAGAAGTACTTCGCGCGCCATTTCGTGCGCCGCCTCTGGTCTGAGGAACTGCACGATTCCGTGGTTACGGCCATTCAGACGTTGCCGTCCTACACGGTGCCCGGCTTCACACTGGCCTCCGCCGTCTACGGAGTGGATTCCCCCGGTTTCGGCAAGATCAGCTACGCCATGCAGGCTCCGGACGTTGTCAACATGCCCGACGGCGGCAGCACGTCCAGCCAGTTCCTGGATCTCTTCCTGCGCGGCAACCGCGACGACCAGCCCCGCAAGAGCGAAGGCTCGATCCTCCAGACCCTGGGTCTGATGAACGACAATTTCATCGAGAACCGTATCCACGCCACGGGGACGGGAGCAACGGCAACCTTCCTCGCTAAACTGCTGGCCACCCCGATCACCAACGACGTGTTGGTCGATACCCTCTTCATGAATGTGCTTTCGCGACATCCCAGTGACGCGGAACGCGTGGCGGCTTCGAACCAGCTGTTGCTGGGCGGTGCCATCAATCGCAAGTCCAACGCGGAAGACGTCCTTTGGACCCTGCTCAACAAGGTCGACTTCGTGTTCAACTACTGAGGGGGAACCATGAAAAACAGCACAACACCCAACCAGGAAAAATTCGAAAAGCTGTTCCGGCAGAATCCGCACCCGGTTCGCCCCTTCTCCGAGAAGCCCCACCTGACGCGCCGCCACTTCCTCAACCTTGTGGGAACCGGTGTCACGGCGTCCTGGCTGGCGTCGAACCTCCCGGCGGCTCCGGTGGTTGATTCGACTCCCGTCAAGATGCAGAACACGGCCAAGAACGTGATCTTCATCCTGTTGGCCGGTGCCCCCAGCCATACCGACACCTTCGATCTGAAGATGGTGAACGGGGTGCAACCGGCGTCGTTCAGCCCGGTAACGGTCAACGGCGTCGATTTTCCCGCCGGCCTGATGCCCAAGCTGGCGAAACAGCTGGGTGACATCGCGATTGTCCGGTCGATGCGCTCGTGGGCCTTGGTGCATTCGCTGGCACAGACGTGGACCCAGATCGGACGCAATCCGGCTGGCGTGTTGGGCAATGTTTCGCCCAACATCGGCAGCGTGGTGGCCATCGAGAAGGCTGCCGAGCGCACGCCGGGCCAAGTTTTCCCCACGTTCCTCGCCCTGAATTCCAACGGCGCGGCGGGCCCGGGCTACTTCCAGTCGGCGTATGCGCCTTTCAAGGTGACTCCTTCCACCGGCGGTCTGAAGAACACGGCGAATGCCGACGGCGAGACCCGCTTCAACCAGCGCTGGGACTTCCTGCACCACCTGGACGACCCCCTCCGCGTCGCCGCGCCCGACGGGACCCCGATGCGCGACTACGACGAGTTCTATACGGCAGCCAAGGGTATGATGTACAACCCGGTGGTCACCAAGGCGTTCAGCTTCTCCACCGCCGACTCGGTCACGTACGGAAGTTCGTCGTTCGGGAACGCCTGCCTGATCGCCAAGCAGGCCCTGATGGCCAACCAAGGCACCCGGTATATCGAGATCACCCTCGGCGGCTGGGACATGCATACCAACATCTATGCCAACAACCAACTGCCGTCGTTGACCAAGCAACTGGACAACGGCTTGGGCCAGTTGATCGCCGACCTGAAGGCGCAGGGACTGCTGGATTCGACAATGGTCGTCATGTCCGGGGAATTCGGTCGGACGGTTGGCAAGCTGACGGCTGCGGCGGGTCGCGACCACCATCCGCAACAGTTCGCGGTGTTCGCGGGCGGCGGTGTCAAAGGTGGCAAGGCGATCGGCAAGACCGATGCTGCGGGGTCGTCCACGGTGGATCCCGGCTGGTCGAGGCAACGTGATGTGAAGCCGGAGGATCTGGAAGCCACGATCTATTCCGCGATGGGCATCAACTGGACGAGTGTCCGGCATGACGATCCGTTGGGGCGCGGCTACTACTACGTGCCGAATTCGGACACGGATTTGTACGGGCCGATCAACGAGCTGTTTTCGTAGGGGGGCCGTTCGCTGCTGGCATGGCACGAGTTCTGACTCAGGCGAAGACGGTCTATCGGATTGGTGGGAAGTAGGCCGGGGTGCGGCGCTTCCAAGTTTCGAACTCCTCGCCGAAACGTTCCAGGAGGAGGTTGTCCTCCACGCGCACGCGGATCTCGGTGCCGAGAATAAACAAAGCCACAGCCACGGGCCAAAGGGGTAGGGTGCCGATCAAGGCGATGCCCGCCAGCAGCATCCAGAGCATCGACGCATAGATCGGGTGGCGGACCACGCGGTAGGCACCGGTCGTGATGAGTTGGTGGTCCTCATTCAGGCCCGCTTGGATGCGCCACTGGGGGCCGAGTTGGCGGACCGAGGTCCACGAGAAGCCCCAGGCGACGGTGGCGCAGGCCAGGCAGAGGGCTAGCCTCCAGAGCGGAACGGCTTCGGCCCACTCGCCGGATCGGTGGATGAAGATGACCAGGACACCCGCCCGTTCGAGGAGCACGCCCCAAATGGCGCGGCGGTCGATCTTGGCAATCTTCGCCTTTCCCTTGGGCCGGAACAGGGCGAAGGGCAAGACCCACACCACCCAGATCAGCGCGACAACCAAAGCTTTGTATTGCGGACTCATTCGACTCCCACCTATCGGATTGGTGGGAAGTAGGCCGGGGTACGGCGCTTCCAAGTTTCAAACTCTTCGCCGAAGCGTTCCCGGAGGAGGCCGTCCTCGATGTGCATGCGAATTTCGAGGCCAAGAATAGACAAAGCCAATCCGACAGGCCAGAGCGGCAGGGTGCCGACCAGCGCGATTCCGGCCAGCAGCAACCAGAGCATCGAGGCGTAGATCGGGTGGCGAACGACCTTGTAGGCTCCGGTCGTCACCAGCTTGTGCTCTTGATTCAGGCCGGCTTGAATCCGCCACTGGGGGCCGAGTTCACGGATCGACGTCCAGGCATAGGCCCATGCGAAACCCGCCAAGGTCAGGCAAAGCGCCACCCGCCACCACGCCACCGGCTCCCGCCAGGTTGCGGGTCCGTGGATGAAGACGCAGAAGAATCCGATCCCCTGGAGGGCCACGCCCCAGATGGCCCGGCGGTCGGTTTTCGCGATTCCGGCCTGGTGTTTTGGCCGGTAGATGGCGAACGGCAGGACCCACGCCAGCCAGACAACAAACAGGACAAGTACTTTGTATTGAGCGTTCATTCGATTCTCCCCTATCGGATTGGTGGGAAGTAGGCCGGGGTGCGGCGCTTCCAGGTTTCGAACTCTTCGCCGAAGCGTTCCCGGAGGAGGCTGTCCTCGACGTGGGCGCGGATCTCGGTGCCGAGAACAAACAAAGCCACTGCCACGGGCCAGAGGGGCAGTGTGCCCACGATGGAGATTCCGGCTAGCAGCATCCAGAGCATCGAGGCGTAGATCGGGTGGCGGACGACGCGGTAGGCACCGGTCGTAACCAGCTTGTGGTCCTGATTGAGGCCCGCCTGGATGCGCCATTGGGGGCCGAGCTGGCGGATCGAGGTCCACGAAAAGCCCCAAGCGACGGCGGCGCAGGCCAAGCCCAAGCCAAACCGCCACGGTTCCAGCGGCGATGCCCATGCATCCGGTCCGTGCAGGTAGATGAGAAAGTAGGCGAGTGATTCCAAGATCACGCCCCACATGGCGCGGCGGTCGGTCTTGGCGACCTCGCGCTTGCCTTTGGGCAGGAACAGGGCGAAGGGCATGACCCATACTACCCAGATCAACAGCAGCGTTAAACCTTTGTATTGCGGACTCATTCGATCCCCATTGCCTCCTTTAGTTGTTTGGCGCGGTCGCGGCTGACGTCGCGTTCCTCGTTGTTGGCGAGTTTCACCCGCCATGTGCCGGAAAACCAGGGCATCAGCTCCCTTACGGACTCAAGATTCACAAGCTCGCCCCGGTTGATGCGCAGGAAGCCTGACGGGGCGAGTAGGGCTTCCAGTTCTCCGATGGTCTTTTCGAGGAGCAGGCGCTCGGTCGCCGTGATGGCGAAGACGAGCTTGTCCTCGATCTCGATTCGGACGATGTCGCGCAACGGGACGATCACGATGCGCTTGCCGCGGCGGGCGGCGAGCCGGCGGAGGGGGCCCGAGCGCGCCTTGTTGACCTCGGTGGCGACTTGGAGGGCGACTTGGGCGTCGGCGGCGCGGCGCTGGGTGCCCCGGCGGACGCGGTCGAGGGCGCGGTCGAGCCGTTCCTCGCGCACGGGCTTCAGCAGGTAGTCGACGGCGTTGGCCTCGAAGGCGCGGACGGCGTACTCGTCGTAGGCGGTGACGAAGATGATGGCGGGAGGATCGCCTTGGAGCTGCTGCACCACTTCGAAGCCGTTGAAGCCGGGCATCTCGATGTCGAGCAGGACGAGCGCGGGCTGGAGTTCGGCGATCTTTTCTAGGGCGTCGACGCCGTCGACGGCTTCACCGACGATTTCGATGTCGGGCGCTTGGGCGAGGGCGCGGCGGAGGGCGTTGCGGGCGAGTTCCTCGTCGTCGACCATGAGGGTGCGGATCATCCTATTGCACCTCCGGTAGCCCTGGCTCCAGAAGAAATTTCAAAGCCGAATTCCGTGTAGCCTGTGCCGGTGGTGGCTGTTAGGGGATCGGGGCGGCCGGTGAACATCCGGAGACGGGCGCGGACGTTGTCGAGGGCGTGGCCGGGGCGGAAGAGCGCGGGGTCGGCGGGGAGGGGGTCGCCGTCGGAGGTGTTGCGAACGGTGACGCGGACGTTGGGGCCTGCGGGTTCGACGCGGATGGAGACGGTGCCGCCGTCGATGCGGGGGGCGATGCCGTGTTTGATGGCGTTTTCGACGAGCGGCTGGAGGATGAGGCCGGGGACCTTGACGCCGGGGTTGGATTGCTCGGGGAATTCGAGGTGGAGGCGTCGGCGGAAGCGCTCCTGCTCGATGGCGAGGTAGTCGCGGACGAAGTCGAGTTCCTGGTCGAGGTCGACGGCGGTGGATGCGGCGTCAGAGGTTCCCATGGTGCAGCCCAGAGTATATCGGAAGAGATCGGCAAGGCGGCCGATGTTGCGCCGGGCGGCGGCGGGGTCGTCGTCGATGAGGGCGGAGATGGTGTTGAGGGTGTTGAAGAAGAAGTGGGGGTTGATCTGGGCCTGGAGTGCGAGGGACTGGGCGCGAGCGGTGGCGAGTTCCTGTTTGCGGAGCTCGGTCTGGGTGCGCTCGACCTGGATGCGGAGGGCGATAAAGGCCTTGATGATCACGGCCAGGAGCACGGCCAGCGCGGCGTTGATGACGGCGAGCCTCCAGTAGTACTCGGAGGGAATGTTGAACGTTTGCGTGGTTACGACGGCGCTGACGGTGCCCGCGACGAGGACGGCCATGGAGGCGCCGACAACGTTGAAGGCTAGCGAAATCGTGAACGAGATGGCTCGCGGGTAGCCGTCAATCCATCTTTTGAGGTAGGCGTTGCCGAATCCGAGGAATATATAGAAGGAAAGGGCCCAGACGGCACCCACGACGCCCGTGGTGGCAAGTTCGCGCGGCGAGGATAGGAAGTTGAGGACGTGCCGGGGGTCCTCCGCCAGGACGAAAACGAAGGCAAAGATTGGCCCGGTCAGGATGCCCCAAACGAGGACCTTGGCGAGCAGGAGGGGGAGGTCCCGGAGCTGGAGTGGTTTGCCTGTGAACGAGAAGATCGACAGGACCCATTTGAAGAAGCACTTCACGATTCCAGTTTGCCCCGTGTGGGGGCCGGTTGGGGGAATTTTACGACGGAGGGTCGAAATTTCGGGCTGTCAGGCGGCCTTGGGGAGCCGAGTGGGAGCGCGGAGGGGGAGCGGAGGGGCTTGGCGTCCGCAGCAGCGCTTGTACTTGTCGCCGGAGTTGCAGGGGCAGAGGGCGTTGCGGGCGATTTGGCGGGCTGGAGCGGATGGGGCTTCGGAGGCTGGCTCGGCCTCGGGAGCCTCTCCCTCGGGAGCCGGTGATACCGGCTCGGGTTTGGGGACAAGGTAGAGTCCGGGCTTGGCGACGGGTTCGGCCGGTGCCGGAGCCGGGGTGGTTTGGGGGATGAGTTTCAACATCGAGATGGCTCGGCGGAGGGAGACGAAGGCCCGGTCGCGGTCGCGGTCGTTGGCTGCTCGGAGTTTGGGGTCGGGTTGCGCGCCGAGGGCGGCTTCGCGGGTTTCGCACTCCTCGATGCGGAGCGTGCAGCGGGTGATTTCGCGCTGGACCAGGGTTTCGAGGTCGAGCGAGTTGATGTGGATGGTTGCGTTTGGTGTCATGTGGATCTCTCCCGCCCATGACATTAGCGCGGAGTGGGTGCCATTCCGAACCATGCTTTTTGCAAGTTGTTGATTCCGTTGGGAAAAATGGGCGAAAAAAGTTGTCACCGGGTTTTGCCGGTGCGGCGGGTAGTGCATCCGGTAAAATGGGAGTCGTGGGCTGTTGCGCGCGTTTGCCGCTCCGGCCTCCGAAATCTCCACCCAAATCCTAATTCTCAAAAGTGAGGTTTGCCATGTCTGCAGAAACACAGACTTGCCAATTCGAAGCCGAAACCGCGCGGCTGCTCGACTTGGTGATCCATTCTCTTTACACCGAGAAGGAAATCTTTCTACGGGAGTTAATCTCGAACTCGTCCGACGCTCTCGACCGGCTGCGATTCGAGTCGCTCACCGACGCCGCCCTGGTACCCGCCGGGCAGGAATTCGAAATCCGCCTGGAAACCGGGACGTCGCCCCGGACGCTTTCCGTCATCGACACCGGCATCGGCATGAGCCGGGAAGACGCGATCAAGAATCTGGGCACCATCGCCCGGTCCGGCACGCGCGAGGCGCGCGAGAAGCTGCAGGCGGCCAAGTCGGCCGAGGATGCGGCGAGCCTGATCGGCATGTTCGGCGTGGGGTTCTACTCGTCGTTCATGGTGGCCGACCGGGTTGTGGTCGTGACCCGCAAGGCCGGCGAGGCCACCGCGACCCGCTGGGAATCGCGCGGCGACGGCAGCTACACGATTTCCGACTCCGAGCGCGACACCTCCGGCACCACGGTCACGCTTTACCTGCGCGATGCCGACCATGACGCCGGGATCGAGGACTTCACCGCGACTTGGCAGCTCACGAGTATCGTCAAGCGCCATTCCGACTTCATCAACTACCCGATCGTGATGGTCGAGGCGGCGAAGGAAGAGGGCGGCCAGCCCGAGCGGCGCGTGCTGAACACGATGAAGCCGATCTGGACCCGCTCCCGCAGCGAGGTCACGGAACAGGAATACAACGAGTTCTACAAGCACATCACGCACGACTGGCAGGACGCGCTGGTCAACTACGCGTACAAGGCCGAGGGGTTGCACGAGTACCAAGCGCTGGTGTTCGTACCATCGAAGGCGTCTCCGGACCTGTATTACAGCTCGCCCGACACCGGAATCCGGCTGTATGCGCGCCGCGTGCTGGTGATCGAGAAGTGCCAGGACCTGCTGCCCACCTACCTGCGCTTCGTGCGCGGCGTGGTGGACGCGAGCGACCTGCCGCTCAACATCTCCCGCCAGCGGCTGCAGCACGACCTCCACATCACCCAGATCCGCAAGTGGCTGACGCGCAAGGTGCTGGATTCGCTGGAGAACCTGCGGACGAACGAGGGCACGAAGTATGCCCAGATGTGGAAGGAATTCGGGCGCGCGATCAAGGAAGGCGCGGGCAGTGATTTCGACCACAAGGACCGGATCACGTCGCTGTTGATGTTCGAATCGACGCATGATGCGACCGCGTTGACGTCGTTGAAGGACTACGTGGCGCGGATGCCGGAGGGACAGGCGGACATCTACTACCTGACGGGCGGGTCGCGGTCGGCGGTGGAGAATTCGCCGCACTTGGAGGCGATCCGGGAGAAGGGGTACGAGGTGCTGTTCATGCTCGACCCGGTGGACGAGTACATGCTGCAGTTCATGCCGGAGTTTGACGGCAAGCAACTGAAGTCGGCCGCCAAGGGCGCGTTGGACCTGGACAAGAAGGACGCCGAGGGCAAGAAGGAAGACCCTGCGAAGGAGACCGAGGAGGCGGCGGAGCGGGAGCACTACGCGTCGTTGTTGACGGGGGTGCAGGAGCGGCTTTCGGAGGACATCAAGGAGGTGCGGCTATCGCACAGGCTGGTGAAGTCGCCGGCGTGTTTGGTGGTGGATGACTACGAGATGTCGGCGTACATGGAGAAGCTGCTGAGCCAAGCGAAGGGCGATGTGCCGAAGCGGAAGCGGGTGCTGGAGTTGAATCCGAAGCATCCGGTAGTGGTGGGTTTAAGGAAGCGGTTCGAGGCCAACGCGTCGGACCCGGTGGTGGATGATTCGGCGACGGTGATTTTCGGGATGGCGTTGTTGGCGGAGGGGTCGGAGATTGCGGACCCGGTGAAGTTCAACGAGGCTATGGTGCGGATGACGCAGCGGTCGCTGGGGGAGTAGGTGGGTGGCTGGAGGGAGGGCTGCGGGGGAACCCGCCGCCCTTTCGTTCCGCTTTAGCGCAGCGCTATGAAACGCTCGATTGAAATCCCGGCGTCACTCAAGATTGAGCGCAGGGTGCCGACGCGAATCGGTCGATGGTCGGGGACTACCACGCGGGCGTATGGAGAATCTCGCCGCAGGATCATGTGGCTTCCCCTCTGCCGGGTGAGGACAAACCCCATGCGCTCCAAGATCTTTACGAGTTCATCGCCCGTGACATCAGTGGGCGTTTTCAACGGACAGAACCCGCAAGGACCTCGCAGTACTCGCGGCCAACCTCGTTCGGTATCGGGTCGCCGAACGCCAAGCAATCTTCGATGTATAGGTCGGCGGCTTCACGGATATTGCGGAGAGCCTCTTCGCGAGTGTCCCCCTGCGACACGCAACCAGGCAGCGCGGGCATCATGACTACGTAGCCCCCGTCCGACTCCCGTTCCAAGATCACTGTGTAGCGCATGCGGCAACGCCTCCCGACTTGATCGTAACAAAGTGGGCACAGGGCGGCGAGTTTTCCGCGAACACGTTTCCGTCGTTGGGTGGGGTGGACCCGCTGCCCGTTCTGCTGATGGCGTGCTTCTGGCGAGCGAGTTCAATGGTTGGCAATGAAGACGGGCACGAGGTCCGATATCCTTTGCCGGAAACATGGAGTTCAGCCTTGACTGGCCGAGGCGACGGCGCGATGATCTCAGTAGGATGAACCTCAGATGAACGTTTTTCGACTTGAACGAATTACCGCGCCTGTGGACTATGGCGGGTGCGGTGGCCATGCATTTGAAGGCGTGGATCGCGCGCTCGGCACGGCGCGGGTGCTTCTCGAACTGGAAGCTGCCGAATGGCGCAGGAGACGATTAGACCAAGCGCTCACTCGCGCGGATCTGTACACGCTAGGACTCATCAACACTCGCCTGTTCCCCGACCTTGTTCAGATCCAAAAGCATCCCGGCTTGAGTACCGAGCTGTCGCCGCCAATCCGCAGACTGGTCGAGATGATTGGCTACTTGATCCGGCTCAAGCACGAAATCCGCTGCCTCCTCAGACGGCTATTCGGCGCAGATTCCGGCAGAGTCGTCTTCCTCCTCGAAGAACCTTGGTTTCGAATCCACGGAGTCCATCCACCCCGCCCGGTGGCCGAAGCGATTCCGGCCTGCTTTTAGGCTCGGGTTTTCAGGCCGAAGTCCCGGCACCCCAACACACTAGACAAACCGCGATCTTTTCCGAGTCGAAGACGTTTCCGAATCGAAGAGAGGATCCAATATGTCTGAATCGCCGCGCCACGGGCAAGTGCGCCTCGTGGGTACAAATGTCATAGCAAGACGCAAAGGCGTCCCTGAACGAACGGTCCGCCATTGGGCCGCCAAAGGTCTGATCCGGGCCTACCGGATCGGCAAGTTGTGGAAGTTCGACGTGCGGGACTTTCCACAAAGGAGGGCCGCATGACCGAACCAATTCTCGACCAAGCCAGTCATTTCGGCATGATCCTGTGGACACTGGGTCACGTGGTCAAGGACCTGATCACGATCGGTACCGAACTCTCGAGCCACTTGATCCGCACGTACTACAAGCTCAAGGAAGAGTGCCACCCACGCAAAAAGGGCAATTCGTAGCGCTCCTTGGGCGAGGAAAGGCGACCTTCGGCGCACCTCCAGATTGGTGCGCCGAAGGTCGCTGCTATCCGAAGCAGCAGTTAGACGCGCTTGCCAAGAAGTGATAGCAGGTAGGCTTGCGCGAGTGGTTCCTGTCGGACGGAGCGCCAGCACTTGAACGCCTCGGCGACACCGGCCACTTGATCCAAGGCGTCCGACTGAGTCCACGTCCTGGCCGTGTTGTAGTCGGCTTGGTTCCGCGCCTGCTGGGCGTCGAGGAACGTGCTGGCGACCAACAGCAACCCGTCGAACAGGGCATGTTCCGCAGTTCCCTTGGCGGCTCGTGGCAGTTGCCGCGCCATCTGTGTTTGCAGTTCGTTGGAAGCGGTACGCATTCGTCCGTGGTCGAAGAGCCTCGCGAGTTCGGGACGAAGTTCCTCGCGCTCCCAGTTCCGAGTGGCTTCCGAAATGAGGAGATGGAAGATGGCGTAGTAGGCCGTCGAGATTGCCCGACGAAGCGCGGCTTGGGATGGCCCCTGCCGGTCCGCAGGCACCGATGGCGGCACCAATGGCAACCCAGCCAGACTGCGGGCGACGTCGAGAAGGTCGTCGGCGTACGCCATAGCGAAATTACGCTGGGCTCCCTTGATGGGAAGCGAGGTTCGCCGACTCCGTCAGGAACTTGAAATAGGGAATGACACCCCATTTGTCCATCGGTTGAAGCGCCGCCTGGATATCAGCAAGCAGGTGGCGGGATTTGCCGAGCATCGGGTCGTGCTGGGCGAGGGCGTCCGGGATGACAACTTCGAAGAAGATCGCGGGGTCGCCGGCCCAGTCGCGGTCGAGGGTGTAGGTGATGTCGGAAAGTTGCGGTTTCAGGGTGTCGCGGACGCCGCGGACGGCCGCCCGGAGTTCGTCCGGTTGCGCGAAAGCTGGTGCGATCAGCATGGTTCCATTATGGCTCAGTGTTTCAGGCCGGCCGCGAATCGATCCAGTCGAGGAAGACGTCGGGGGACATGGGGCGTCCGAGGTAGAAGCCTTGGGCTTGTTGGCAGCCGAGTTCCCAGAGCATTTCCAGCTGGCGGGGGGTCTCGACACCCTCGGCGATCATTGGCAGGCGGAGGTGCCGGGCCATTTCCACCAACCCCTGGAGCAGAGCCAGGTTGGCGTCCCAGTTCGATTCGGTCGGCATGAACGAGATGTCGAGTTTGACAGCCGAAAGCGGCAGGCGGCGAAGCTGCTCCATCGAGGAGTAGCCTGTGCCGAAATCGTCGAGCCACAGTCCGACGCCCTTCATCCTGAGGCGCATCATCGAGTCCAAGGTGCGGGACAGGTCTTTGATCATGGCGCTTTCGGTCAGTTCGATGTTGAGGAAATCGTGGCGCACGCCTACTCGGCGAAGCAGCGCTGAAACCCGGTCGGGTAGTGTCAGGTCGGAAAACTCGCGCGCGGAGAAGTTCACCGACATCGGAACACACTGTTTCGAGCCGATTCGGCGCAGAAAGTCGACGACGGAAGACAGGACGGCCCAATCCACTTTGGCGATTAGGCCATGTTTTTCGGCTAGCGGAACGAACTTGGAGGGAGGCAACAGACCCAAAGTGGGATGCCTCCAGCGGGCGAGAGCTTCTCCCGCGACGACATAGCCGGTGGTCACGTCGACGATCGGCTGGAAAACGGCCTCGATCTCCTTTCTTTCCAAAGCGGCTTCCAACTCCTCCGGCCCGATGCCCAAGGGCGGCGCTGGCGGGAGTGGCGCGCGCGCGGCCAATTTGTGCCTGGCCTCGACCAGCGCATCCAACAGAACCTGGTACGAAAGGGGCTTGCTCAAGGCTCCCATGACACGGAGACCCTTTTTTGTCGCCAATTCCGACGCGGTGGCGAGAATCCGCCGACCCAAGCCGCTTACGAGGAAAATTCTGGCGCCCTGATTCGACGCACCCAATTCGCGGATCAGCTCAACGCCGTCCTTGCCGGGCAGTTGCAGGTCCAGAATAATAAGATCCGGGGCGCTCCCGAGAGTGGCCACATCGAGATTGTCGGTCGCGGTCGAGTTGAAGCCGGCGTCGGTCGCAGTAGCGTGGATGAATTCCGCGACCGAAGGGTCATCGTCAACCACCAGGAGGCTGGGCGGAGCGAGTGAATTCATCAGGCTGTACCGATCTTTCGCGCACGGACCAACAGCGTCCGTCCACAACGGGGTAAACAACTCCGACACCTTGTACAAAGCAACCGACATGTGTGGTCCAGCGGCCTTATGTTCCGGCAACTCCAACCCGATGGCACGGATATCGCCAACCGCAGGTCCAAACACAACTCAACTATATCAGTACTGTGCCCCCGATTCTGGCTGAGCTTCACGTTTTTTCGGCGGAAGACTGACAAACGCAAGCATACATCCGCGACGCACAGGTTGCGGTGCCAGGAACACGCGCGCTTTGCAAGGTTGCCGGATCCGGCGGGCGGGTTAGCGGGCCCCGTGCAGCAACACAGGCACGAGGCCAACGGCGGCGGAGGCGAGGATCACCCAGATGGTGTCGAGCTTGGTGAAGACGAGAACCAGCATGCTGACCACGGCGATGCCGTAGGAAAGCGGGGTGTGGAGGGCGTCGGCACCGAGGGGCAGGGTGGCGGAAAGGCTGATTCCGGCGCTGGCCAGAACCACGGCACGGAGGATGCTTTTTACTTGCGGGCTGTCGGCCTTGCGCCCGGCGTACTCGATCATCGGAATCACCAGCAGCGCGGGTGTGACGAGGGCCAGCCACGCAGCGAAAGCACCGCCGTAGCCGCCCGCGTAGTAGCCGACGGCGACTACGTAGAGTCCCTTGGGACCCGGCGTTGAACGTCCGATGACGAGCGCGGTGTTGAGTTGGCGGTCGGTCAGGAAGTGGTTTTTCACCACGAAATCCTCGCGCAGGATAGGCAACGACGCGAGGCCGCTGAAGGAGCTGAGCGTCGCTTTCAGCAGGAGAAGGTAGAGCATAACCCAGTTCATTTGCTCTCACCCTTCAGAAAGAAGCCCGCGACGGCGGCCAGCCCCAGCACCGCGAGCGGCGTCATTCCGACCACCAGAGACAGGAAAATGCTGCCAGCGACCACGGCAATGCTCTCGACGCGCCGCCCGCGCTTCAAGAAGGGGCGTACGAGGAGCCAGAAACTGGCCAAGAGGATGCCGACCGAGGCCGCGAGGACGGCGTCGATGGCGATCTGGACCAGGCGCTGTTTGCTCCAGAGGTCGAAGCCACCGGTGAGCAGGCCGACGAGGAGCGAACTGGGAATCGACCCGGCGAGGACGGCGACGATCGCGCCCTTCCAGCGCCTGACGACCCAGCCCGCCGCAGTGCAGAAGGCTAGGAGATTGGTGCCGGGGGTGATGCGGGAGAGCGCGTAGCACATGGAGTACTGTTCCATGTCGAGCCAACCCTTGTTGGTGACCAGTTCGCGCTGCAGGGCGGCCACGGTGGGGACGCCGCCGCCGAAGGTCATATTGCCTTCGCGGGCGAAGAGCTTGGCCATCGCGCCGAGACTGGGTGGCTGGTTTGGGGCCGGATTCGCCATGGTCGGTATGACTTCCATTGTCCTACTCGAACCGGCAGTGGGCCGTGTCACTTCGTATTTTCGTTTCCCCAAACAAACGCTCCCTCGCGGT
>CAIVPR010000129.1 GCA_903907865.1 uncultured Acidobacteriia bacterium | reverse complement strand
CCGCCTTCTCACAGCCACCCAAACCTGCCGCGTCCAGGGCCGCAATCCTCTCGACTACCTCAAACAGGCTGTCCGCTCACACCGCGCAGGCCTTCCCGCACCTTCGCTCCTACCCGCCAAACCACGGGGCTGAACTGTTACGTCTCTTTTTTGAGCAGGATGTCGATCACAACACCCCGGAGCTCTTCGTATGAGTGCCGGTCACGTATTCGGATCATTCTTCACAGCTTATCACGCGTTTCCATAGGTCTCCAGGAGCCATCCCGGAAACTCCCTCACCCGCTCCTCCCACATCACCTTCGCCCGGTTTGCAAGCCGTACCGTTCTAAACTCCACCACCGGGAACACCCGCACCTGAATCCGTGCTTTGGGCGTCACCCGGCAGAACTTCACGCCCTTTCCGGTGATATATGGCGAGGCGGGTCATGCAGTCGCCTCATGGGCAATCGACCGCACTAGAGCGTAAATCCTTCGGGCCTCCTCAATTGTCTTGATCTCCGCGGTATGGTACTCGTACCCGACAGCGGCTCCAATTCTTGCGTAGAGCTTGCCTCTCGGCATCCTCTTTGCCTTCCAGATCGGGTCCAGAATGCGGTGAATATGCTGGCGAGCCTGCTTCAGTGCCTTCGTCGGGTTCCTTCGGGAACGGAACGGCTACCCCAAGGGGCGCGGCCATGCCCGAATCTTCTCGATAAAGTCTTCCCATTCAGTCGTTGTCAGCTCTGTGCTGGACCTGACCACGTAGCTCCGCTTTCCGTCCGGCCCCATGATCGTCTTGACCAACTTTCCGACGTGTTCCTTCAGGTGTTCGGGAACCCCTGGCTTGTTCACGTCGTTTCCGGTATCCGTGGAGAGGTCGTGGATCACAGGCAGGACGAATCCGAAATAGAAGGCGTTCTGCTTGAGCGACCGTCTCTTTCGGGCGAGAGCGAGGGTTATTGAGACCCTCTTGCCCGCGAATCGCTGGATCACTTCGGCTATCGCTGAGCGTGTTGCGTCCGGCAACCTACCGTTCTCAGGTGCGTCAGATATGAACTCCAGCGACTTCCGGGTCAAAACGGTATCTCGTCATACGTATACAAGATTACAGGCGGCGTGGTAATCTACATGGGTGTCCACTTGGGTAGAGCAATGCAAGATGTGCAAGAGGCCTTTTTCCGTTACGAACGTTGGCTCTTTTCCCTGCGCTGATTGGGAAGAGACCGAGTGTCCGTATTGTAAGCATTCATACAAGCGAAGAGCATCAACCGAATACCACACTTCACCACTAACGCTGGATGAAGCGGCTAGTTTCCTAAAGAACCTCCAGAAGTAGGCCCACAGCAAACCTTGTTTTGGTTGACACGTCCCAGCCCCCGGTGTACCCCTTCCATGCATAACCAACATGGAGAATCCCATGACTGACAACACCGAAGGCTTTACCAATCGCCCCGCCGCCACATTCAAACCCGGCCACGGCCTCACCGTGAGCAACTGGTGCAATCGCGGCACGGCGAGTTCACTACGACCTACATCGAAACAAGCTGGAAGGACGGCGAGGAATGGAAGTCCCGGAAATTCAGCGTCAGTTTCGACGCGATCCGGCATCTTCTGCTTTCTCTTCAAGAGGCCTACCGCGCTCATCTCTTGGAGCGTTCGCAGGCACAGGGGCGTTCGCGGGCGGCATAAGCCAGTCCGAGCAATAGGACGAGAACTGGGAGCAGCACAAGCGTGCACGTGTTTGGCTCTGGGGCGCTCGACGTTCCGATGAGGGCGAAGGTCGCCATCGTTATCTGGGGTTCCAGAGCGCATTGATTGTTACCGGCTCTGGGCATATTTCCGGCCACTGGTACTTCGCACCCAACGCCGCTTGTGTTCGAATAATTCCAGCGGAAGATGTCGCCGTCACCTACCGGTGCCAGAGCCACCAACCAATATGAGTGTCCTTCCGTCAGCCCGATGTGAGTCGACGATGTCGCGGTGAGCAGCGCTGGGATGTTTCGTGTGGTGCTGGTGATGAAAAACCGGTCGAGCGCTGTTGAGCCGCGAATGCCATCGTGATCGTCGAACAGTTCGAACGTTTCTGCAAACGGCGTACCTGACGAATAGAACCCAGCCACTGTTAGGCTGTCCACCGTAAGGCTGTCAACTGCGGAGAACCGCATCGCGATTGCAAACGAAGTGTCGCCGTTGATTGCATCCCAGTTTGGTCCCACATAGGTGGGGGAGGCGGTTCCGTCCGTTGAAAAAATAATGCCTGCGATCGCGTGGCCATTCAACAGAAGAAAGGCCGCCATTACCCCAACACAATTCCGCAATTTGAGCATACGCAAAGAGCTTCCTGCTGTGAGTATCGCACAGGCTGTTGGGCGGGGATGTGTCAACGTGCCTGCCGATTACTGCTCTTGCCAGGGTCCCATGATCCTGAGATCGGCTTTTTTCTTCCGCTCCTTCATCAGTCCTTCGACCCATCCGACAGCCGCACCAACCACTCCGAACGCCAGAGACCGATGCAACGGGTCTTTCACCTCCAGCTTGTCGATCAGCCAGCCCGCTGCCGCCATCCGTAACGTCGAGCGAAGCACCGAGCCCATGGGGACGCTTGAATGCCTAAACGTCTTGTGGCTTTCGTGAGCACGTGCTTCGGTGCGATGCATCCCGGCACACTACATCGGCCCGCAGCGCTGCAAAAGAAAAATCTTCAGAACTGCCAGTTCCCCAGCAGCCCGGATATGGTTCCCAAGAGGACCGATACCGCCGTCCATTGTGCCGCGCGCGCATTGAGATTGCTTGACTCCCATGCGGCTAGCAACCGCCATTCGAGTCGAACAAAGCTCAAGCTCATCGCCACCTGACGGTGGCTAGCGCTCCGTTTGCCGTAGGCCGCGCATTCCGATGAGTGCTATTAAAGCCACGCCAGAAAGCACCACAGTCGCTGGCTCCGGTGTTGAACTTTCAAGGGGATCGCCGATGTAGAAACGATCAAAAATTTGTGATCGTCGAAAAGTCACTTTGAAAAGCAAAAATGGCATTCACGGAAACGTCTGGCAGGGTGAAGGTCATCGCGAAGTGCTGCCAGCCGGAGGCATCGGAAGAGCTTGTGGGTACCGAAAGGCTTGAGAGGTCGATTGGTAGTTCGAAGCCGTTAATGTCAGCCTCGAAAACTAGCCCCGGAACCGCCGTCGTATCACCGAAGGAAAGGCGAGTCGCATCAAACGACAGTTCATATTGGTGGCCGCCCAGCATGACCGGACCGTTCTGATCCAACATTCCAAAAAATCCAAAGAACTGAAGAAAGTGCTCTCCCCCTGCGTCTCCACCGCCAACGGTTAGCGGATCGGCTGGCGTATAGCCGGTTGTCGAGTCGAATACTCCAAGGATAGCATCACGTGTTCCTGTGTCATTTGTCCAGGGGCCAGTACCGATTTGGCCAAGCGCGTTGAAATATCCGATCTGTTCGGATTCAAAGCTTCCATCGAGCAAAAGATTGCCTGCGGAGGCCGCAGAAACGCAAATTACTAACGCAGTCAAGAGCCGAATTGTCATAAGCTTGGTCTCCGGTTATTTCCCCGTCCGTTCAATTTCGTTTGACGAAGCAATACCTACCACATTGCCATCTCGATGGCCCAGCAACTTGGATTCGGATTTGGTGAAGCTCTCGAAGCGCAGGAAACAACTCACCTGCCGGGCGAAATGTCCGCCACCCTTCCAGTCTACCGCAGACTGATCGAAAGCCACGACCGCGCCATGAGGGCGGCCGATGAAAGTTTGCCATGTCAGTCCGCCAGGAAGCCAACCGCCTGGCCCTGAAGCTAAACGGCGGGACCAGCTTTGGTGTTTTGGGGGACCAGATGCTCCGGGTTATCTGCTCATGAACGGCACCGGGTGTGCATCCGGTAGCCCGAGCCGTCGAATCGATCCGAAGGTTTCCGCCGACCAGCGCGGGCACGGAATCGGCACCGCGTTGGATGTCTATACAAAGACCGCTCTCAACAAGAAGGCGGAAGCAGCCAAAACGCTCGAAAACAGCGTCTTCGCGGCTTAACGGAGTGGCCTGGAGTGGACGAAGTTGCTGGATTCGCCCAAGCTGTTGAAAACATGGAGCGGGAGACCGGGATCGAACCGGCGACGTTCAGCTTGGGAAGCTGACATTCTACCGCTGAATTACTCCCGCGTCCTGTTCTGTTTCAGTATATACCCACGCTGCGGAGAAGCGCAAGGATCTCCGGGCTGCCCGACTTCTGCGCCCGCGCGACGGGCGTCGCCCATGTCTCGGCGTCGGGCTCCGCCGCATCGACTCCTCGCGACAGCAGCAACCGTGCCATTCCGACCCGTCCATGCTGGCAGGCCCAACCCAGCGCCGTGCTGCCCAGGAACTCGTCGCGTAGGTGCGGATTGGCCCCAGCGTCCAGCGCGGCGGAGGCGAATTCCGTCACTTCCTCGTCGTTGACCCAGTCGCCCATGGCCGCGATGTCGTGCAGGATGGTTCTGCCGAATGTTCCACTCACGCTGGCGTCGGCGCGCGCGAGGATCCACTTGTAGCACTCCAGATACGCGTTGCGGTCGAAGGCCGGATTGGCATGGCGGACCCACGGGATGTGGTTCCAGAAGCAGCGCACGTTCCAAAGCTGTCCATGCCAGCGCGGGTCGGAGCGCCCCCACGTAACTCGCTCCAAGGCCATGCGTACGATCTCGGGGTCGCCGCCGCTGCTGCCGCCCTGCAACAGGTCTTCGCCGAACGTCCGGCCGGGATTCAGCGAGGCTACCGGCAATTGTCCGGCCTCGTCCAATGCCACCAGTGCGCGGGCCAAGCCGGGCGACCGGGAATATCCCGGCGACTCGGCCAACACGACACCTCCATGCCGGGTCAGAAGATCGACCGTCGCGCGGTCGCGGCGGCTCACGGCCGCGTGGGTCGGGGTGCCGCTGCAGTAGACGTGGCCGTTGGGGTCGGCCCCGTGCGCGAGTAGGAGCTCAGCCATTGCATGTTGGCCGGAATCGGCGGCCCAGTAGAGGGGCATGGCCTGGGAATAGACATCCTCTTCCAAGCCGGGGAGGCGGAAGCGCTCGTCGGGGTCGAAGCCGAGATCCAGCAGGAGCCGCAGGACCTCCGGCTGGTTGTATTTGACGGCCAGCGAGAGCATGCCGCCGTCGCAGTCTACGGGGTTTTCCAATGATCCATCGGCGTGGCGTTGGCGGAGCCAGCCGGTTTCGCCGAGTGCTGCGGCGGAACGGGGTGTCAGGTGCGCGCCGGACTGGCGGAGAAGACCGGCAGCTGCTTGGAACGCTGTGGTGTCGGAGAGGCTCGTTCCGCCGAAGCCCGCGGCGAAGTCGAGGGGCGTCCACTGGTTGGCGGTCGGGGCGTTGGCGTCGGCACCGGCTTTGAGGAGTCGGGCAAGCGCGGGAAGGTCGTGGTCGCGCGCCGCTTGGTGCAGGGGCGACAATCCGGGCGCTCCCGCCGCGGAGTCCGGGGGCCGTTTCGATTCGGCGTCGTCGATGATGGCGACAAGTTCGGTGTAGCGCCTGTCGAGCGCCAGCGCCCGTGGGGTCGTCAGCCGCCGGTAGGGATACACGCCGTGCCGCGCGTCCGCGCCGTGCTCCATCAGCAGCGCCACCATTTCAGGGACGCGGTTCAGGACGGAGAAATGCAGCGCCCGGCGTTCGTCGCCGCCCGACAAATCGAAACCAATCAGCTCGGGGCGGGCGGTCAGAATGGCCCGGACCCGGGGAGCATCGTTGGCCGAGACCGCGTCGCAGAGGAGTTGGACGTTGGGTTGCACACCTCAAGTGTCGCCGTGATCGGACCACCGGGCAAGTCCGTCCAACTAGAAAATATACCGTCACAAGGCGATGACAGTGGTTGCCGGGCCTATTGGTGCTCTGATATCCTATCAGGAAGCTGTGACGTGGTCTCAGCCCGACTGTCAACTACTTCGAAAGGACCCAACTCCCCCTGAAACGACTTTCCTTCGCCCTCGCGCTTCTCAGCTTCGCAGCGCCGGCTTTCGCCGGCTCCATCAATTTCACCGGAACCTGCACCGATTGTTCCGGCACCGCAACCGCCACGCTCCACTTGTCCGATGCCTATGTCTTCGGTACCAGGATGACGGCTGCGGACATTGTGGATTTCGTCTACAATGGCTCGAATTTGGTTCCCGCGTTAACCTTGACCCATGGGTTCACTCTGCTTGGCACCCAATCGATTCCCGTCAGCTTTACTTCCGGGGCCCTGAATATCGATCTCGATGGCCTAAACTCTTCAAGCACCGCCGAATGGCAATTCTTCAGCACCACCGGCGGAGCTTGGGCTCTCTGCTCCAATGGCTGCAGTGACATGGGCACTTCCGGTACTTGGTCTACCTCGAATTCAAATGCAGCCACACCTGAGCCCGCTTCTTTGGCCCTGTTTGGCGGTGCGGTGGCGGCGTCCGCGATTCGGCGGCGTCTGCTGGCCCGCTAATCCAGTGACTCCTTCCGGGCTGCGACTTGCCTGGGGGCCGGGTCCTTCCTGATACGATGGCGGCATGCGGATTCTCATGGTGGTCGCACTCGGCGGGCCTTAGGCCATGCTGGTAGTATTGCTTGACACCTCAAGTGACGCCGTGATTGATCGACGAGGCAAGTCCGTCCGACCATAAAAACTCCGTTACAAGGCGATGACACGGGTTGCGGGGCCTATTGGTGCTCTGATATCCTATCGGGATGCTGTGACGCGGTCTCAGCACTACTGTCGACTACACCGAAAGGACACATACCCCTGAAACGACTTTCCTTCGCCCTCGCACTGCTCGGCTTCGCCGCGCCGGCTTTCGCCGGCTCCCTCTATTTCACCGGAACCTGCGACGATTGTTCCGGCACCGCAACCGCCAAGCTCGACTTGTCTGGAGCCTATGTCTTCGGAACCACGCTGACGACTTCGAACATTGTGGATTTCGTCTACAATGGCACGAATCTGGTTTCCGCGTTGACCTTGGACCATGGCTTCAGTCTGTTTAACACCGTGAACATTCCCGTGAGCTTTACTTCCGGGTACCTGGAGATCTTTCTGAGTGGCCGCACCGCTTCGGGCGCTGCCTGGGAATTCGACTCCTCGTCCTCAGGACCTTGGGCTCTCTGCAGCCTCGGCTGCGCTGACGTCGGCAATGCCGGTACTTGGTCTACCTCGAATTCAAGTTCGGGCACCCCGGAGCCCGCTTCATGGGCTCTGTTTGGCGGTGCGGTAGTGGCGTCCGCGATTCGGCGGCGCCTGCTGGCCCGCTAATCCAGTAACTCCTTCCCGACTGCGACTACCTAGGGCCGTGTCCTTCCTGATACGATGGCGGCATGCGGATTCTCATGGTGGTCGTACTCGGCGGGCTTTTGGCGATGGCGGCGTGGGCCAACCCCGAGTACAGTCGGCGTACCGGCAAAGAGTGCAACTACTGCCACCCTGCCAACACCTTCCGGCTCAACGACGCGGGCAAGTACTATAAGGAGCACCGATCCCTGAAGGGGTTTGTCCCGCCCGTCACTCCCCCTCCGGCAACAAAGAAATAGGAGTTTCCCGTGCTACAATCCCTCATCGCCCTTTGATAAACCAAGGCGACAAGAGGTCCCATGCGAATCCCATTCCGTCTTTGCATCCTTCCCGCCGCGGCGGTTTTCCTCACGCTGCCACTGGCTTCCGCGCCCCCGGCGGTCCCCCTCCACCAACAGTTCTTGAGCCCGGCCTCGCCGCAGGAACTGGTGTCGGCGCGCAAGGCCGACAAGATCGCCTGGGCGGACTACGCGGAGGGGAAGCGCAACGCGTACGTTGCCTCCGCTCCCTCGTTTGCGCCGGTACGTCTCACCAGTTTCTTGAAGGACGACGGCATCATGATGTCCGCGGTCAAGATCTCGGACGACGGCAGCACGGTCATTTTCCTGCGCGGCGAAGCGCCAAACCGCGACGGCTGGGCTCCCAATCCCTCTGCCGATCCCAACGGCCCCGAACACGCGATCTGGGCGGCGAAGACTAGCGGCGGCGGGGCATGGCGGGTCGTTGACACCGCAAATCCCGAGCTTGCACCCGACGGAAGCTCGATCCTGTTCGTCAAGAATGGCCAGATCTACCGTGCGAAGCTGTCCCCCACAAAGCCAGCCAGCGAGGTCGACCGCGGCGAAAAGGCGTTCATCACCGAGTGGGGCGTGCAGAGCAATCCGAAATGGTCGCCGGACGGGAAGAAGATCGCGTTCGTCAGCACCCGAACCGACCACAGCTTCATCGTGGTCTACGACGTGGCGACCCGTGCCGTGAAATACATGTCTCCCAGTGTCGATTTCGACACCGCGCCGTTGTGGACGGACGACAGCGCGCACCTCGTATTCACCCGCAGGCCCGGACTGCCGTTCGGGCAGCAGGCGCAGCAGGGCGGGGGAGGCGTCGGATTGCCGAACGGCCCGGCGTTGCAGGCGGGAACTCCGGTCACGGGCGGCCGTGGCGGTGGAAGGGGTGGCGCGGGCCAGGCTGCGGCCCAAACTCCTGCGCCTGCAGCAGCCAACACGACCCCCGGCGTGATGCAAGCGACCTTCAAAGGCGGGTACACTTTGGCCTTCTACAAGGCGGACGTTGCGACCGGCGAGGCCAAGGAAGTCTGGCACAACATGCCGAACGATCCGATCCTGTCCAATGCCGGCCAGGTCCGGTTGGCCGGGGACTACCTCGTGTTTCCCGTCCTCGCGGGTGGCGGCGGACGCGGCGGTGGTGGTAGAGGTCGTGGCGGCGCGGCGGCTCCGGCGGCTCCTCCCAACACGGACGAATGGGACCGCTACTACTCCCTCAACATCGCCGATCCGGCGTCTCGCCCCGTCCTTCTCACCAAGACCGACGGGCTGATCGAGGATGCCACATCGACCACGATCTCCGCCGACAACAAGACCTTCTTCTACTGCACCAACGCCAAAGACATCGAGCGGCGGCACATCTGGGCCGTTGCGGTCGCGGGCGGGACGGCGGTCCAACTGACGACGGGCGACGGCGTCGAGACATCTCCCGCCGTGTTGGCGTCTGGAAAGAACTTGGCCACGATGAGCGCCAATTGGAATCTGCCGCAGTCGGTCGGGATCTGGAAGACCGACGCGTTGTCCGCGGCCGCTCCGGCGCAGAAAATCGTGTTCCCCGCGTCGCTCGCAGGGTTCCCGCAGGATCTCCACGTCAAGCCGGAGATCGTGATCACGCACGCTCCGGACGGCACCGAGATCCACAACCAAGTATTTCTGCCGAAGGACTTGAAGCCGGGAGAGCGGCGTCCGGCCATCGTTTTCGTGCACGGCGGACCGCAGCGGCAGATGATGCCCGCTTACCACTACATGCAGTTCTACCACTGGGCGTACGGGATCAACCAGTGGCTGGCCAACCAAGGGTACGTTGTGATGTCGATCAACTACCGGCTGGGCATCGGCTACGGGCGGAGTTTCCGTGGCGCGGCCAACGCGGGGGCGGCGGGCAACAGCGAGTATCAGGACGTCTTGGCGGGCGGCAAATACCTGCAAACGCGGGCGGACGTGGACCCGAACCGGGTCGGGATCTGGGGCCTGTCGTACGGCGGCTTGCTGACGGCCCAGGCGCTGGCGCGGAATTCGGACGTCTTCAAGGCCGGCGTCGACTTGGCGGGCGTGCATTTGTTCGGAAGCTCGATCGACCCGGAATCGGTGTCGTACAAGTCGTCGCCGATCAGCGCGATCGCAGGCTGGAAGTCGCCCGTGCTGCTGATCCAGGGCGACGACGACCGCAATGTCGCGTTCCAGCAGATGACAGGTTTGATGCAGATGCTGCGGCAACGCGACGTTTACACGGAACTAATCGTGTTCCCGGACGATGTCCACGAATCGCTGCTGCACAGCCGGTGGATCTACACGCTGGGGCGGATGGAGACGTTCCTGCGCAAGTTCCTGTGGGAGTTGCCAGCGAAATGAGGGAGCGGGTAGCGGAGATTTGCCTCGCGTTCCCGGACACCTCGCGTGTGGACCACGACAGCCACTCGCAGTTCCTGGTCAAGAAGAAGACGTTCGCGTATTTCCTCGACAACCACCACGGGGACGGGATCGTGTCGGTCACGTGCAAGGTGTATCCGGGGGACAACGAGGTTCTGGCGAAGGCCGACCCGGCGCGGTTTTACCTGCCTGCTTACATGGCGCACCGGGGGTGGGTCGCACTGCGGCTGGATGTCGGGGAAGTGGATTGGGAGGAGGTGGCGGAGTTGTTGACGACGGGGTACAAGTTGGCGGCTCCGGTGGGTAAGCGGAAGAAGTAGGGGTAGGCGGGAGATGGTATTATGGTTTTGGTAATAGAGAAGGCGTCTAGGGCATGATTCGTTCGTTCCATGATTCCGATACCGAGGATTTGTTTCAACGGGAAGCATCGCGGCGTTGGGCGGGTATCGCTCGGGTGGCGTTGCGGAAGCTCAGGATTCTGAATCGGGCGGTCTCGCTGGAGGATCTGAAAGCACCCCCAAACAATCGCTTGGAGTCATTGAAGGGAGATCGCTCCGGACAGTTGAGCATTCGGGTGAACGACCAGTACCGGGTGTGCTTCCGATGGGAGGGTACCGACGCCTTCGATGTGGAATTGGTTGATTATCATTAGGCAGTTTGTGGTGCTGGAAACAAAAGGAGTTTGTTCATGCTGGAAACAAAGATTCATCTTGACCCGGTGCACCCCGGCGAAATCCTCCTTGAGGAATTCATGGTGCCGTTGGAGCTTTCCCGCAACGCCCTCGGCCGCGCCCTTCGCGTGCCGCCCAACCACGTCTCGGATGTGGTGAACCGCAAGCGAGGCATCAGCGCCATGTTGGCGTTGCGGCTGTCCCGTTACTTCGGCACGTCGCCGGAGCTGTGGCTGGGCCTCCAACTGGACTATGAACTCGACGTCGCGCGTGAGAAGGGTGCCGCGTTGGTCGAGCGGGAAGTCCTGCCCCGCGCAAGCTAGCCGGGGTTTAACGACGTCGGGAGGGCCGTCCGGTACTCGCGTGGAACCATGTCGTGGCGTTCGTGTTCCTCGGTGTCGCCGCGTTCTTCGCATTTGCGTTCAAGGCCCACGGACCGGCTGTTTGAGCCATCGACAACCTGTGTTGCGGTCGGCTGGCCAACCTTGCCGGCACCCTGTTAGCGTATAAAAGATGGCAGACCTCCGCCAACTGGAATCAATCTTCCTCGCAGCCCTCGAAATCGAAGGCGACGCGCGCCGCCGTTATCTCGACGAGGCCTGCGCTGGCGATTCCGACATCCGCCAAGGCGTCGAGGAAATGCTCGCCGCCGATGCACGCACAGCCAATCTCTTTTCCAACGCCATTGAACGCTCCGTGACGGAGGTCCGCGACGATACCTTGGAGGGAGTTGAAGTCGGCCCGTACAGGATTATCCGCGAGATCGGACGCGGCGGCATGGGGGCCGTCTACCTCGCCGAGCGTGCCGACGCCCAATTCGAAAAGCGCGTCGCTGTCAAAGTCATCAAGCGCGGCCTCGACTGGGATGAACTCCTCCATCGCTTTCGCCAAGAGCGCCAAATCCTTGCGCGCCTGGAACATCCCAACATCGCGGGGCTTCTGGACGGCGGCTCGCTGCCCGACGGCCGCCCCTACCTGATCATGGAGTACGTCGACGGCGAGCCTCTGATCGACCATTGCTCCCGCCGCAACCTATCCGCCGCAGAGCGATGCCGGATCTTCGCCAAGGTCTGCGATGCCGTCGCGTTCGCCCACCGCAATCTGGTGGTGCACCGCGACCTCAAGCCCGGCAACATATTGGTCACGCCGGAAGGCACCCCCAAGCTCCTCGATTTCGGCATCGCGAAACTAGCCGAACCAGGAGCCGATGCCGGGGCAACCGCCTTCCAGCACCGGATGTTGACCCCGGAATACGCCAGTCCCGAGCAGGTCCTGGGGCAGCCCGCCACCACTGCGACCGATGTCTACGCGCTCGGCGCCATCCTCTTCCACCTCCTTGCCGGGAGCGCCCCGCACCAGTTCTCAACCCGCACGCACGAGGAACTCCGGCGCGTTGTCTGCGCCGAAGAGACCCGGCGGCCGAGCCGTGTTGCCGGTACCACAATGCCGGGCCGCCTCCACGACGACTTGGACCGCATCGTGCTCATGGCGATGCGCAAGGAACCGAATCGCCGCTACGCCTCTGTGGACCAATTGCGCGAGGATCTGGAGCGGCACTTCGCTGGACAACCCGTCCTTGCCCATGAGGATTCGCTCGGCTACAGGACGGGAAAATTCGTACGCCGCAACGCCTTCGCCGTTGCCGCCGGAGTGGCCCTTTCCGCGAGTATCCTGTCGGGGGTGTTGCTCACCCATCGCGAGGCCCGGATCGCCGCAGCCGAGCGTCGGATCGCCATCGCCGAAAGGGACCGGGCCGACGCGCTCCGTCGCCAAGCGGTCGAGGAACACGACAACGCCGAAACCCAGCGACGTATCGCGGTCGCGGAGCGCGACCGGGCTGAAGCGGAATCGAAAAGCGCCCTGCAGCAGCGCGGAAGGGCGGACGAACGCCTCCAGGACATCGTCAAGCTCGCGAACACGTCCTTCTTCGACGTAAATGACGCGCTGTCGCGGACGTCGGGAACCACCGAGACCCGGCGCAAGGTTATCGAATCCGCCCTGACCTACTTGGACCACCTGTCTTCGGAGAAGTATGCGCCCGCGACCCTGACCATCGCCATCGTGCATGGGTACAACGCGATGGGGGATGCGCTCGGAGCGCCGGGCAAACCCAACTTGGGAGATTTCCAGGGTGCCCTGCGCAGCTATCGCAAGGCCGCCGCGGAGGTGAAAAAGCTCGGACCGGGCGATGAACCGGCACGGTCGATACTGGACGGGGACGTACAACCCCGCATGGTGCAACGGCTGTACCAGTCCGGCGAAGTCGTCGCGGCGCGCGAAATCGTCGCCAATCTCCAGCCGAGGCTGGACGCGGCGGTCCAACGTTTTCCCCGCCAACAGGATGTCTTGCGCAATCAGGCCGACGGGTTGAGAGTCGCCGCAGCCGTGGTCGGGGACCAGGACCCGCGGGCCGCGGTCCGCTACGCCCGGCTTGGCGCTGAGGCGGAACAGCGCTACGCTGCCCTTTATCCCAAACGCGACGCGGCGTCCAACTATGTGGGAGGTTCTTACAGCACGCTATCGCAAATGTTGCGGATGGCCGGCGAGTATGACGAGGCGTTGGTGTACGCCAAGAAGGCACTGGAAACGAGGGAAGTACGTGTCGCGCAGCATCCCGACGACATCCGCATGCGCCGGGAACTGATGATGAGCTACGTCCGGCTGGCGGACCTGAGTGGTGGTCCGGTTTACGGCGGGCCCAGGGCGGACGAGCGGGCCGCGCGGGAATTCTACGGCAAAAGCGTCAGCCTTGCGGAGGCCATGCTGAAGGCCGATCCCGACAATCCCTCAATCAAGGAGGATTACACCATCGTCCTGATGCGCTTTGCCGCCTGCCGGGTTCCCGAGAGGCGCGAAGAATCCATCGCCGCGCTCCGGCGCACTCTGGCGACGTTCGACGCCGATTTGCAGCGCGATCCCGCGTCGCGCGAAAAGAACCAGAATCGGGCCATCAACCTCCATTGCCTCGCGCGGGCGCTTGACGATTCGGGTAGTGCGGAGGCCTTGGAGGTAGCGGCCCGGGCCGTCCAGACAACTGAGGCGATTGTCCACGGGCGCTTGGATTCTCCACCCATGCGGGAGTGGCTGCTACGTGCGTACGATCTGCAGTCGCGCGTCCTCGCCAGAACCGGGAACCGGACCGGGGCGCTCGAATTGGCTCAAAAAGCGATAAGGTTTGCGGAAGAGTTCGCATCCAAGGAGCCGAGAGCGGAGATGGTCTTGTACCCGGGCACGGCGTGGGCCGCGCTGGGTGGCTTGCACGCCTATATGGAGGAGCTTCCAGGCCACGATGCGACTCAGGAGGCTGCGAATTCCGTGGCCGCGTACCGGCGGGCGTTGGAGGAATTCCGAAAGGCAAATGGCGCGGACCCGCGCGAGTTGGCGCGCCGGATTGCCACGACCGAAACCGCTCTGGCGGGTGGGCAAAACCGTGCTGCCGCCGGGCATGGCACCGGAAGGTGACTGAGCCTAGCGGCTTACCGGCAACATCAAGTTCGTGGATGCTCCGTTGACCGTGAGAACAGCCGAAACCTTCGCACCGGTTCCCGAAACGGATGGAGGATACGTAAAGTTCAACTGGTCGATCACCAGTCCGGGGGCCGACCCGCAATATCCCACGGGCGCGTTCGCACCGGCGATCGCCAGTTGGCATGACCCGGTGACCCAATTCGCTGCCAATGGTGCGGGGACCCCGTCCACCAGTCCAGTCCCAACCGGCCCGAAGCCGTTGCCCCACATCACACATGCCGCCCCGGCTTTCGGACTACAACCAGTGACCAGCGCTGTTCCTGCGGCGTAATCCTGGAAAACGCCCGGAGCCGCTGTTGCCAACGACACGGGCTCGGCGTAACTCACATTCTGCCCTCGCGCGACCGTGACACTGACCGGCGCGCCGTTGACTGGAGAGGCCCACGGTACTTCGAAATTGATTTGCTGCGGGGACACGTAGGTCAGCGGTGCCGCGACTCCATTGACTGTCACCGATACGCCCGAGGGCGTGCTCGTCGCGAACGCCCCGGACCGCGAGTCGAAGGTCGAGGGGTATGTTCCATCCGCCAGATCGGTGCCATAGACTGTGGCCAGCCCTCCAGCCGCAATGTTGGAAGATCCAAGTGCCGAGTCAACCACGCCATTGGGCGTGATGTTGGGCACTCCAGACGCCACTGTCGTCTGTTGGTACACCCGGACGTAATCCACCAGCATTTGTTGGGGAAAGGTGGTGGTGGCATTCGGGTATCCCACTGGTGCCGGGCTACCGCCAACTGCCATGTTCAGCAGAAGGAACATCGGGTTGTTATCGAAAACCCATGTGCCGCCGGAAGGTAACGAGGCTGTGGTGGCCTTGAAGTACGAGACCCCGTCGACCAGGAACTCCACGCTGCCCGGCCCCCAGGCCACACCGTAGATGTGGAAGTCGTCGGCGAGCTTTGCGCCACCGGGCAAGGTGTAGTTCGCGCCCACTCCCGCACCCGAGTAGTTCGGGCCGTGGATGGTTCCGTGGTTGATGGCGGCGTCGTTGGCGGTGACGCCGAAATTCTCCATGATGTCAATTTCGCCGCATTTCGGCCAACTGACTGTCGTGATATTCGAGCCGAGCATCCAGAATGCGGGCCAGATGCCTTGTGCATAGGGCATTTTGATTCGTGCCTCCACCTTGCCGTAGGTGAAGGAGAACGTCGACTGCGTTTTGAGCCGTGCCGAGGTGTAGCCGCCGTTGGCACTCAGTGCCTGAATGACCAGGTGTCCTTGGCCGTCTTGGAACGCATTGGCGGTCGAGGAGGTGTAGGTCTCCAGCTCGTTGTTTCCCCAGCCCCCGCCCCCGGTGTCGTACCCCCATTTGGCGGTATCGGGAGCGCTGCCCGCGTTGCCGCTGAATTCGTCAGACCAGAACAGTTTCCATCCGGTGGTCTGGCCGTGGACCAGCAAGGGCGTCACGAGAAAGATAAACGCAAGTCTGCTTTTCATGGTGCATAGAAAGTATAGCTGTTGCTGAAGTCCTGCGCAAAGGTGCCGGAGCCATCTTATGCCGAGCCACGACCACGAGGGAGCGTTTGGTGCGTCGTCAGCCCGCACCGGAACTCCGTCGTTAACCCTGTGGGTCTAACTGGTGTTGGGCCACGTAACTTATCCCTATCCGCCGATATGTCGTGCTTTTGAGTAATGCAAATCATCCTTAATAACAGGCACCGCATAAGTCGCTCCCATGCGACCGTTGTGGACGTTCGCTGAATGATGGTCCTCGGGTACAAACTGAGGAGCTCCGGGTACGCTGGAGAAACAAGCACGGCGTATGCGCCCGGCCCAAATCCGTTGCAAATCCCTACCGCCAGCTCTTAGCACACAAATATGAAGCCAAAAGACAACTCACACTAAACTTGCAGTAACACTTTCCCGACAGGTTCGGGGCGGTGTGTTCGTTAGTATGAAAGTCCTCCCCACCCTTCTAGCGGGTATCGCCGGACTAGTAAACGGGCGATAAGCTGCCTCACACCGGATACCACACCGCAAGCACGATGGCCGCAACAGTTCGCGCGGCGATAATTTCAGTTCTTTAACACTCCACACATGCTCGTAGCCATTCCAAGCCTGCCGACTCCTTCCCTCGACTCATTGTGCTTCGGATGGAAACGGATTGAGCAAGTGGGGTGAGCCAGTCTAGTCTATAGTTAAGGTCGGGATACGGCACTCAAAAACTGTTTGCAATCGCGAACGTGCCGAGCGTCAGGATTCCCAAAATGAACGACCACGCACAAATCCCAAACATCCTATTGAAGTTTCTAACTCCATCATGCATCTTTGCAGGATGATGCGGGCGCGCTTGAGTCCCGGCCCTTACATTGTCCCTCAGTGCATTGAGTGAGGAAATTGATTGCATCAAGTGAGTGAGGCCCCCAACGTTAGCCACCAGCGAGACTGCCATCAACACGATTGCCAGTGCCGGAGCCCACGGCATGCAGTGCGCCTTTTGAAATTTATCTTGAAATGTTGCAGCCAAAACAATCGAGGCAGTGGATAGTGTTGCTAGGTGTTTGGTTATGTCCGCCCCCACCTTAAGCAGGTCAATCGCATCGCCATACGACTTTGCCATGAGTTCTCGTGGTTCTTCCATGGACAGACAGTCTATCACACCTGTGGACAACTCCGCCCCTCCCTCCGAAAACCCAACAAAACAGCGGGATTGACCGTTCACTTGCTTTCTCTTACACTTAAAGTAGCTGGTGACGAGTATTGATTAACTCGGCGGTGTAGCGGGATTGGTGACCGACGGCGTGGTCGCCGACGCAGCCACCGGCAACAAGCCACCCTGCAATCGATCCCCCAGAAACACCAAGGGCCGGAAACCCCGTCGAAACGGAGGTTCCCGGCCCTCTATCCATCCCCAACGTGCCCTTACTTGGACGCCGTGATTTGCTCGCCAAGCAGCTTCTCCACGGTGTGCGTAATCTCCCGCACCATCTCCTCATGTAGTTCGCCGGTCGCGCGACCGGCAAATCCGGCATGCGTGCTCCGGACCAAGCCGTCACGCCCGAGGATAAAGGTCGCGGGCCAGGTGTTGAGATTCACAGCTTGGGGAAGGCGCTCGTGCACCGTATCTTGTACGCCGCCCAACAAGACGGTGTACTGGATTCCGTATCGCTTGATGAAGGCCCTGAGCCGAGTCGGATCCCGTAGCGGACCATCCGCCAAACAACGCCCCTCTTCACGCCACCTCGTGACAATGATTTGGGGCCGGCCGTCTCAACAGCCCAAGTGACCACAGTTCCTATGCTTGGTCCATCGAAATCTAGAACGGACTGCCGTGGTCTGCGACCCGTTGTCCCTATTGGGTCGGACCGCCGTCCTCCGACGACCCCGCAAAGATCTTGCGCCCATCCGCCAAATTCACCGACCGCGCATTGGCCAGCTTCGACCCGTCCTTCGCCAGATAGCCCACCACCGTGACCAGATCTCCCGGCTTCATCGAATTCCGCGTCCACCCGTGCCGCATCAGCCCGTTGGGACTGGCCAACTCAAACTCCCATGTCACACCGGCTGGGGCGTTGTCCTTCACCGAGATGTAGAAATGCGCGTGAGGATTGGTCCACTCCAGCCGGATCACCGTTCCAGTCAGCGTCACCGGCTTGTTCGCGTCGAATTCCGCCGCGAACGAGTGGTGGCCAAAAACCGGGACCGCCGGCACAGTCAGGCCAGCCGCCACTGCCAGCCCCAAAAGCCACCTCTTCCCTGATTGATTCATGTCTGTTCTCTTTTCCTTACGCACCCAATGACTCCCGCGCCTAACGGCCCACCAAATGGTCCAGATCCCGATTGTTCTCCGTGCACATGAACTCGCGAACCTCCAATCCCGGCGCAAGGTCCGAAAGCCGCTTCAACGTCAACGGCTTGGCCAGCACGCCCGGATCCTCAATCGTGATCACCGTCTCCAGATGCCCCAGATCCACCCGCCGGTAACGCTCCGTCACATGCAGTTTGTCCGAATGCGGGTGCGCCTCCTGGTCGAGCCAAACCGCTTCCTCGAAATCCACCCGGTCCACCACCAGCGTGTCCCCCTCCCAGTGCCCGACCGAATGCCCGTACCACCTTGGATCCGGCTCTTTCGGATGCTCCCGGCCGTCCAGATATATCTGGTGGAAGCCCGGACTGTCGTCATCGGAAATCATTACCAGGTAAGCCGCCGACTGCACGAATTGATACAGCGGCCCGGTGCGCGTCACCGGTCCCGGCAGGCAACGCACCTGCGGGCTGTCTTTCCGATTGTCCGCCATCCGCTGTTTGGCGACCTCCACGGCACCCGGCAGGAACTCCGGCTTGCCGGGGTCGACCGTTCTGGGTGCCCACCACACGCCGGAGAGGTCCGGCTTTCCGTCGGTGGTACGGGGTGCGGGACCCGTAGGGGGATGGTGCAGCTTCTGGTCCGCCGCGATGGCCAGCGCATCTTCGCCCAGCGTACTCATCTGCGATCCCTCTTTCAGGCCAATGTCGACACGCGCCGTGTTGCCAGCCGTGACAGCCACGCCCTTTTGCGAGAACGGCGCCATGCCCGGTATGGACAGCGACACATCGTAGCTTCCCACCGGCAGGTCCGCCAGCGTATACGCGCCCTGCGCGGAACTGGAGGCTGTCCGCGAATCTCCAGTCGCAACGTTCTTGGCCGTAATCGTCGCGCCCGCCTGAGCCCCGCCGACCGGGTCTTTCACGACACCGGCGATGGCTCCCCGGTCGGACTGGCCGAACGCAGTCATTGCAGCTAGCAATAGAATCAGTAACTTCACAGACAGGCCTCCCTGGAAAATGCGTGCAAAACCGTACCCGGCCACACAAGGGCCCATTGTACACCGAGCATGTAGGAGAAAAGCGGTCCGGACGTGGCCCGGGCAGTTTTGCCCACCACTACTCGACCGCAAGGGAGTGTCCATGGGCTGTAAGCCCGCCAATCCAGATGTAGCGCAGCCATTCAACATGTTACCGAGCCGCGACCGCAAGGGAGTGTCCACCGGCCTTCAGCCCACCGACAGCCCACACCAACGCAAATAAACTACCCGTGGGGCGGCCAATATTGGCCACGGCGGCCTTTCAGGCAGCCGTAACCGGATGCCGAATGCAGCGTTCAAACGGGCAAACCGTCAACAGCGCGTTTGTTTGGACCTATGCGCAGTTCTCAACCCAACGGGCCCTGACGGAATTCGGCCCCAACCTCACTCCGTCCCAACATCCGCATATTTTCTCCTATAGCCTTGAGCGACAATAGGGCGTTATGCTATCCCGCCGTTTCCATAAGGTGCTCGTGTCCGTTGTGGGGCAGCCATTCTTGGCTGCGAGGTGGCTTTCAGCCGCCTCATGCGCCGCAGGGCGCAGGTTGCTCACAGCTCCCCGCTGGATGCAACCGGCACCGACTGGAAAAGTAAGTGGCATTAGCCATTTTTGGCTGCGCCAGGCTTTCAGCCTGGCATAACCGGGACTGCCCGCGTGGGGCGGCCAATATTGGCCGCGGCGAGCTTCAGCAAGCCGTAAACGCACCGCCCGTGGCAGCACGTTATCGTCGCTTGTTGTGGGCCGTAGGCGCGAAGCCGCCGACGTCCATGTTGACAGGATGGCATCCTACGCGATGTTCCAGCCTCCGCACATGCACTCAAGGCTTTCAGCTGCCTCATGCGCCGCAAGGCGCAGGTTGATCGTCTTCGCTCCTCCTACCAAGAGCCGTTCCATACCCGCCCCCCGCGCATCCCACGCTTGACCGGCCCTCAAATCCACGGCTATACTGGTCTTGCGTCTGGGAAGAGTCGCCTAGCGTCTCCACTTGGGGTCCAACCCCAATAGCTCAGTCGCCTAATTTTCGAGCAGGGGGCCCAACGGGTAAACTGCCCTTTGTATCACCTAACCGCAACTTCTTAGCGGCCTGCAACGGTTTCCGTTGTGGGGCAGGATGGCATCCTGCGCGGAGGTTGCCAACCTCCGCACGCGCCGGGAGGCGCGGAGTTGGTTGCGGCACCACTCCGTTTCTGATACAGCCGAAACTTCTCTATCCTGTATTCCGATGTCCGCCAGAGCCGCCGGGTGGCAGCGCGGGCGGTCGGAAGGCAGTGGAGGGGATGACGCCGGAGCAACGGACGGCGCGGGCCAAAAAGGCCTCCGAAGCCGGAGTGGAAGCGCGCAGGGCGAAGGCGAACGCGAACGCCAAGAACGCCTGAACATCGGCGGTTTGTCATGCAACCGTCCCGTTACATTACAAGCGGTCCCAGCAAGGCTGGTGCCAACTTTGGGCCACCGCCACCTTGAACAGCTATGCGCTAAAATTCACCCGGTGGTAGCATGGCCGCAAGGGGGCAGGTTTTGAAGTACGATCAAGTCGCGCTGCCGATGGGCTCAGATGCTAGGGCCAAGGCGCAGCTAGAGAATCTTGACCTGATGAAGTTCCTTGGCCGCGCTGGGTCGGGGCTGCTAAAGACCCATCTGAGGCCGGACCTTGACCGGTGTTTGGACCGGCTATATGCCAAGAAGTGCTACGGAACGATCCTGAGTGCCTACTACATGTGCGGTGCTTTCGGCGAGTACTCAATTCTCCATCTCTTGAAGCGCTTGCATGAGAACCGTGACCTTCCGACTCTCCTGAAGCAGGCCTATCGGTTCGACGTCTACGCCGCCCTGAGGGCTGAGGTCGATGAGGCCATTGGTTGGCACGCAGTTCGGCGGATGAACGACACGGAGGCATGGCGGCGCAAGTTCGCGAAACTCCGAGAGCAAGAAATCCTGAGCTCCGAAATCACACCAGCGTCGGTTGATGTTTCGGAAGAACTTCCAGACAATTCACAAGCAAAACCGCGCATATTTGAACTGACGCCCATTTCAGTCCCTCCGGCCCCAAAGCCCAAGAGGGCTCCTAGCGAGCCTGACAGCGACCCGTATGTCGTCTCACAGGCTGCGCGGGCCAAGACAGAGCGAGCCAACATCCTCCACCAAAGCACCCTCGAAGCCCTGAGGGCACATCTAACCCTACGGAATCGAGACGTCTCGGCGAGCAAACTCATAGACGCCTACTCAGTCTTGACGACCGGTCCTGCAATCTTCGAGATCAAAAGCATCAATGAGGCGAATGAACGCGACCAGATCCGGCACGCGCTGAGCCAGTTGTACGAGTACCGCTTCTTGCATTCGCTGGCAGATGCGTCGTTGTGGATTGTGTTCTCCCAGGCACCGTCGTCCCAATGGTACATAGACTATTTGGCCGGTGACCGTGGTCTTAAGCTCGTGTGGCTGAACGAAGGGCGCTTCGAAGGACCTTCAATAAACCTCCTAACGTGAGGCCGTCGCACCCCAGATTGGCCGCAATGGTTGCGCGCGCGTATCGTCCAGCCCGTCGACGCTGGTTTGGCCTAACCGGTACGCGCGCGCGTATCGCGGACTAAGCCGCCGCAAACGTGCTGGAAGCTGCGGGCGAAGCGGAGCAAGGGCGTAAACCGCGTTCCGCTCCACATCCGACCAGTCTAGGTGAACCGCGTTAATGGCGTTCCGTCTTGTTTGGACGATTCCGCACGTCAACTGGCACGCCACCCTAACCAGTACGCGCGCGCGTACTGCGGGGCAAAACCGGTGCGCGCGCGCGTACCGCGACCTAAACCGCCAACAGTGGTGAGCCAAGAGCAATTGGCCCGCGCAAGTTGTGGCCCCGAAAATCGCGCAGGGCCACACTCGCGTCCATTGGCATGGGATATGCTGTTCAGATGGAAGGAGCAACAGCTATGAACTTTGAAATCGTCCCGTCGCTGCGCAATCCCGGCGGTTACGCGTGTGAAGCAATCGATTACGACAGCGATGGAGCAGCCACAATCATTGAATTCTTTGCGGGCAACTCACAAGCGCTGGCGCAGGAATATGCTGATTGGAAGAATCCTCCGTTACGCCGATCAGCTCAGTCCCAGCCTGCAGCTTCGACGTCGATGAATTCAGGCCGCACGCACGTCTGAGGCATCGTGTGGCGAGAGATTGAATACCACGGCCCGTCAATGATCTGGGCTGAGGTGATTTTCTCGACCAACATGCACCGCCAGTTTTGGTGGGCTTGCGGACTGTTCACGGGATAAAGCAGTCGGCTGCTTTCCCCGGCGTATTGATAGGAGAGAAACTGGCCCCGAAGGCCGCCGGTAGTCTTGTCGCGGTTCTTTCCCAGCACGTGCGGACATAAGAGGCGCGGAAGACCGTCGTATTCGATCAGGATGGCTCGCTTAGCAAGGATAGCCTTTCGGATGGTTTGATAGACGTCATTCATGGTTGTAACTGTATTCCTTTCAGTAGCTTGCGTTGCATCTACTTCGGGGCAGACGAATTACGTCGGCCCGGAAAGGGCATTCGGACTTGACGAGTAGCGGTTGAGGGCGGTATGATGGAGTCAACCGTACTACACTACCGCTAGCGAAAGCGGTCCGATTTTTCCGGGCACAACCCGTAGTGTGCGTGCCCGATACCTTTCCTCCATCTTACCACCGATTTTCCACGTCCGCTTGGCCCCTGCATCGGCTCCGGCGCTCCGGGCCGCCAGCTTCTCAACCACCCCCCCGTGCCGTCAATCTCGCCCAGCGTGGTCTCGCACATCTTCAGCAGGTTCCGGTAGTAAAGCCTCTCCGCCTTCGCCGCGATGGAATACCGCCCATGCTTGGTGACGGCCCGCCGGACTCGCTCCAACCCTTCAGCCGTTCTTGGCCCCGTGCTCAATCCGCCATGGAGCCGACACCGCCCGTTCGCCATCGCCGGACACTGGCAAGTCGATCCGCGCCGGGTGGTTGCGCCGCACGGGATGGCCTTCGAAAGGTCGCCGGGTGGGCTTCCGTTTTTCAGCCACCCGCGCCGCGCCTCATGGGGTCGTTCAACGCGTTCCGGTTCCACCCCCCACCCCCGGTACCCCAGACGACACCGCCCCGACAATCGCTTGCCCGCCCTTGTGCACATGCACGTGTTCCACGGTCACGCGCTGCTGTCCCGCTTGCCCCTTCAGTTTCTGCATGGCCTCAATCTGCTCCAACTGCAACCGCATGAACCGCGTCGCCCGTGCCGCGTTGGCGTCACGTTCTTGGCAGGTCAGACCCTCGCGGGTTGCCAACTCGATGAAACCCATAGCGGCTTCGTGGGTCGCGACCATTTGCGCCGCCAGCATCCCTTCCATCCCGTTCCGGGGCGACAACTCCGCAACCGCGCCGATTGCCACGAACAAGGATCTGTCCGCATCTTCCAGCTTGGGCGATCTCAGCATGCCGGACACTTGGGATGCAACCCTGATCCCAACTTCAGGCCTTTGAATGCCGGTAAGGGTCGGCAGCTTTGCCAACTTGCTGTCTAAACTTCCAGCTACAGACACCTCCACCTTGTTAGGCCGGTGCGCCGTGCGCCGAGTGCACGTGCGGGCTTCTTGGGCGTCAACGCGGATTCTGTTTTCTGCATTGGTTCCATCGTTTCCCTTCCCTTCTATCAAAACGCTCCGACCGATGGTCGCACCCCACCCCGAACGGTACGCGCGCGCGTACTTCGCGGGAAAACCGATATGCGTGGCGGTCCGACCTCGGGGCGTGTCGGTCCTGAATTCCAAGGGCGTGCGGTTGATGGCCTTGGAATCCGGCTTGGCAATCGGGGTTTGGTCGGACTTGGACGGGCCGGACATCCGGGCGCGCTACGCATCAGATTTCCCGGACGAGCCTTATCCTTTGCGCGCACCCAGAAACACCATTACGCCGTCCGGGAGCGAGCTACGGAATCAGTCTTTGCGTCGCATCCAGCAACGGCGAGACCGCAGCAGCGAAGCTGTTGTACAGATCAAACGCAGCATTTGGTGCAAAAGCCGCACCGACCAACACGTTGAACAGGAGGCCGCACGCAAGGTTCACCCAATCCTTGATGCCGAACCGATTCATTTCAGCCTTGATCTCTTCGAAGCCTTCATGCATCGCCTCTTTCTGGGCGACGGTCAGTTCGTGAAGATCAGCGGTCCGTTGCTCGATCCGCCTGAACTCAAAAGACAGCGACCTGACCTGTTCTTGAGTAAACCGTGCAGTCGGTGGCGTCAGAGCGCTGCGAATTGCCAGCGCCTTGCCTTCGAATAGCTTACCCCATAGGTCCGGGGCGTCCAGTTCCTCTTTGAGCCTTTCCAGCCACGACTTGACGGCACGGTGCCGATAGTTCCAGCGTCCCTTGACGCCGTCTTTGAAAGTTTCTTGGCGTTCGATTCGCTCATATCCACCGGGCGAACAGGAATCGCAGTAGTTGCCAAACGTGTAGAAATAATCTGACTCAGGGTGAAGGAGGACCGAGGCCGTGGCACAGGTCATGCCAAACATCTCGACGGGTTCTTCGTGTCGGCGTTCTTTCCATGTGAAAACCGCTGGACTGAGGCCGCTTTCCTCGATCATGATGAAGATGGCGTTTTTTTCCGTCCGCGTCAGCCGTACGTCTTCAGGCATTGTGAAGGTTCATTGTAGCGAATTTGCGGCGCTACAATGGGCTTGGGGGATGGGGGCAGGTAACCCCGAATACCCGGTTGTTCAATAGCCCTGACCGGCCAACGGGCTTCCCAGCTTTGCGATTTTCCAATTGCGCGGATTTTCGCGGTTGCGGTTCCCACGGTCACGACGAAGAACGGGCATGGACTGGACACCCTACCCCCCACGGCAGTTTTCAGGGTCCTTCCTAGGGGTCCAGCGGTCGCGGGTCGATTAGCGGCATGGTCGCGGTAGATTTTACGCGAAAACAGGTTAACGGTTAAAGGGGGTGACGCATTGCCGGGTGGGGGCCGGTCAAATCCCTACCGGCTCACCCCGCGTGAACCGCTGGGGGTCTCTCGCGCGTCAAGCCAAAATTTAGAAAAGACCGAAGTTGGTAATTTGTGCGACGTGACGCACAGAAAATCATTGCACTGATGTATCATGGTGAGGTTCAGTTGGAGTCCGGGGGCACTTTTGCATGGGCAAGCCTCCGCATCTGCCCAACGGCAATCGTAGCGGGACAACCGTTTCACCGCGGCCTGACGCAATGACAAGCACGACGGAAGCGCCAAAAGTGGCACCAAAAGCGACGACAAATGTACGTGCGAAGACAGCCGTGCGGACAGAACCGATTTTCACCGTCACGTTGGAGCATGGAATGGCATCCAGACACCGAATGCCGTTGGCAGACGTGATCCGCTTCCTCACTGATCTCAAGGCGTTGGTGAGTGAAACCGGAAAGGAAATCGAAAAGGCACGTGGAATCCAAGACCCTACCGGTGACTACGGATTGGAGATTCTGGCCGACGGCACCGGAAAGTTTCTTTTCAAGGGCAGCGTGCGAGCCAGCATCGCCATTACACGTTCTCCCGACATCGGAGCGTTGGCGGTTGCTACTGTCCTTGACACTATCCAGTCCTTGAACACAAACCGCAAAGGTCCGCATCGGCAACCGGCAGTCTATGCCGCCGTAGTCCATCGCCTTGACAAAATGGCGTTTATCAACACGCAGAGCAAGGTGGAGGCCAAGTTCGCGCTGCAGCAACCCCCGTCGTATATTCCGCCTCCCGGCAGCAAGAGGCTTCCCGTGAAAGCGACGTTCGATAGCCACACCGTCGAGCAGATCCGGGAATATAGTCCAGAAGCGGTATTCATTGAACAAGGCGTTACTCTATACGGTAAGCTGTTCCAGTTGAAGGATAAGAGTCAAGAACTTCAAGAGGGTCGTACGGTATTCTGGGGCGAGTTGCGGCTTGACAATCACAAGCGCTGGAGGGTCCAATTCCGTCGCGAATTGATGGCCGCCACCGCTCCTCTCTTTGGACATCAAGTTTCGGTTACTGGGGTAGCGCACTATTTTGACGGACGCGCGCCCAAGCTAATAGCCAGTAGCATCACCGAGGACGACAACAGGGACTATGAGGCCGCATTTGACGAGATCTATGGGATATTTCCCGACATGCTTGGCGACACAAGTCTCGAAGATTTGATTGACCGTTAGGACTCTGCAATGAAATCCGTATATTTCGACTCGTCTGTATTCCTAGCGATCATTGGCGGAGCGCCGCAAGCGGAGAACATCCGCCTGTTGGTCAGCGAACTAAAGAGACGCAAAGTTAGAATTATCACTTCCATCATTACGGTCCAAGAAGTGTCTGTCAGCACCTTCCGGCGCGGCGTTCCAGCACTGGACAACTATGCTGTCATCAATAAGATGGCAAGAATCTTGTCAATTGACAAAGACATAGCCCTGACGGCGGCAAAGTACGAGGCGCATGCGCTAGATTCCTTCCCATCGTCGAACGCTGCAGACAAGGCGCAAGAGAACAAACGCAGAAAAATCGATTGCTTTCACATCGCTTGCGCGGTGGTCAATGAGGCCAGCACCGTTTATTCTCTCGATAAGGGAATGATCAAGAAGGGGCAAGGCTTTCGCCTTCCGGGCATTGCGTTTCTGGAACCAGAGCCCACGGAGCCCATGTTAGACCTACGAGCATCGAGTCCGCACAGCGATTACACTCCCCCAATGAAAGCGCCGGAGGAAGCCCGCGCCTAGTGAGGATCGGTTCATGCGTGCCAGTGAGCATCGAACCCAACGCATTGTCGCTCCGCTTCCAGCGTTCCTCTAGGGCCGGTTGATCACCTGCTGGTGACCGTTCCGGGCCCAACCGCGAAAACGCGTGCCCGGAACGGTCGATTTCGCCTATCCGCCCGGTGGTGCCACCGAGTAGAGCTTTGCGTTTCTGGGGCCGGTGACGACTTTGAAGCGCTGGTTCCGTTCCCGTTCATCCAGCAAGGCGCGGGTCTGTTCCTTGCTGATTCCAACCTTGCTGGCAAGCTCCACCAGCGATGATTGGGACTGGCCGGATTGTCCGCCACAAGGGCCGTGACACGTTCAAGGCCCCGTTCTGCCGCCGCTCCCTTCACGGGACCAGCAAGAATGAATTCACCGTCCTTGAATTCGATTTGGATCGGCTCGAACTGTGCCGCCATACGTTCCTTGAACGTGCTCAACTTCAGGGTCGTAATTCCGCCCCCGGTGTCGCCCACGGCCTCAAGCAGGAACGCGCGGTCCACACTGGCGCGAATGTCGCTGCTACCCCGGGTACTGTTTGGAGTTCTCGCTTTTTCCTGCGTGGCAGATGACAATCACTGTGGCCCCCAAACTGGCAAGGTCGCGGAAACCTTGCATGAACCGCCGTTTCTCCGTGGCGTCCTGTTCGCTGCCGGTGTGGAATGCCACCAACGAATCAAACACTATCAAGGGCTTGTGCTGGGATGCGTACGCGCGCAAGCTGCCATCGCGCGCCCCTGGCGGTGGCGGGTCTACCCAAGTTCCCCAGTACGTGAGCTGGTCCGTGCGGACCACATAGCGTCCAATGCGCTCGCGGGTCACGGGCAAGCCGTTTTCCTTGTCCATGATCAAGACCCGCCGTCGGATTGAGTTCAGCCCTAGGAATGGCTGTCCGTTTGCAACGGCTCCAGCGAGAGCAAGCACGAAAGTTGACTTGCCCACACCCGAATCGCCCGACACCAGTGTTATGGCACCTTCCGGGATAACCCCATCTACCAGCCAGTTCACGCGGGCATCCATCTCCCAGATGTCCGGTATGTCTTCAATCGAGAAACGGGCCCTCGCCTTGACCGCATCCAAGGGAATGGAAAGATCCTCCATCGCCGCCATCATGCCGACCTCCGGGACTGGAGCAAGTCGGCTGCTTCGAGCAACCGGACACACACGATTCCGATGGTTCGTTCTTCGCGCTCCCGGTCCGCTGCCGTTTCCAGTAGGCGTTTGACGCCTTCCGGGTCAGTGGTCAAGGCGGAGATTTAGGCGTGTTGCCTATCGTCCGCACCGAGGCCGCTAAACGAGGGTTGCGGGAACCAGAAGCCGCGGAGTGGTAGGCCTGTCGATCTTCGGAATCTGCGCGCGGCTGGGCATGGCGACTACCGGGGTCGGCTGCGTGACTTGCGCGCACGACTCAAACGCCACGGGCCGCCTTTCCTGCACTCCACACAGGCCCAGCCACAGGGGCCGCCACAAAATGCACCCGTCCCGCCACCCAGTCACAAACTATATTTCCAGCCAAATCAACAACATCCCCCACCCAGAGTTCGTTTCCCTCACCCCGCATGCCATACTCCACCTCGGAGGAACCTCTATGCTCTCGGAACGACAACTCGCAGCCAACCGCCAAAACGCGCAAAAATCCACCGGCCCCCGCACCGCCGAAGGCAAATCGGTATGCGCCCAAAATGCCTCCCGCCATGCCAAACTCGCCGACGAAGTCCTCCTCGCCTGCGAAGACCGCACCCAGTTCATCCGCCACTCCCGCCGCTACCACCGCGAGTTCCAGCCGGTCGGTCACCTCGAAAAGTCCCTGGTCAACGACATGGTCGCCGCCTCCTGGCGACGGGACCGCCTCGGAGTCCTCGAAGCACGTCTCATCGACCATTCCTACAACACCATCCCCGCGCCCTTGCTCCCTGAACAGGCCCCCGACGCTCCGGCCCCGCATCCCGACCACAGCCCCGTCGCCTTTCGCAACGCCCTCGGCTACCGCGAACTGGTTGACACCTCCAAGGTGCTCCCCCAACTCTCCCGCGATGCGGCCCGGCACAACCGCGACTTCCACAAAGCGCTCGCCACCCTCCTCCGCCTCCGCGCCACACAGGCCCAGAACCCGCCCGCGCCGAAATCTGGACCCAACTCCGAGGACCCCTTCTACAAAGGCAAGTACGACCGCCCCGTCATCCCCCCGCCCGCCGACCCGCCCGGCACCATCCCGGAGGATTTATTGGGTCTGTTCGGCTCTGTTTCGGCCCCGGAACCGTGCCCCCGGGACGACCACAATCGGCCAGATATTCCAATGGAATCAACAATTTACGAGTCCGATTCCGCTGTTTCCGTCGTCGCTTCCGGCTATCGAACTACATGCGGCAACCGTCGCCACCCGCGCTTTCGGGCTCGCTCCACGCAACGTCGAATCCGCCCGAACATGCCACCGCGCCGCGACCGCAAGGGAGTGTTTGTTCGAACTGCCCACCCAACAGCTCAACGAGCCACCAGCGCAAGACCCTTGCAAGCCACGGCTTGTTCTCGGCAGAACGCAGCCACTGCCGTTTCTAGGGTGACCGAAACCGCTCCTCAAGCCGAGCCGCGACCGCGAGGGAGCGTTTACTCGGGAACCGAAACCACTCCTAGGCACGGCCAACTCCCGTTCCTCGGATCAACCACACCCCGGCGCGACCGGACGCGCACTGTGACTCGCGCGTCCGGTCCCCGCCGTTTTTGAACGGTCTACTCAAACAATATACATTGGAAGGTGACTATGAAATTTCGAACCATCATTGCGACCGCCCTTTTCGTCGCTTCCCTGCACGGACAGGCTCCAGAATACGGCCCGGAAAAAGGCACGCTGGTGATCCAGGGCGGCGGTTCCGCCGAGGGCACCGGCATCGAGGAAACGTTCGTAAACCTTGCGGGCGGTCCTGACGCCAAGATCATCATCATTCCCACCGCTGGTGGCAACCGTGGGCGCGACGGCAAGCTCATCGCCTACGAGGAAGACAAGATCATCGCCCCGTGGAAAAAGCTGGGCTTGTCCAACGTTCACATGCTCCACACGGCCGACCCGGCCGCTGCCAACACCGAAGCTTTCGCCGCCACCCTGCGCGATGCCAAGGGCGTGTGGTTCAACGGAGGTCGTCAGTGGAATTGCGTCGATTCCTACGCCAACACCCTCACACTGCGCGAGTTCCATGAGGTGCTCAAGCGCGGAGGCGTCATCGGGGGCAGTTCGGCGGGTGCCACCATCCAGGGCGACTATCTGGTTCGCGGAGCCATTTCAGGCTCGGAGATCGTCATGTCGCCCGAGCCGGACCACCAACGCGCCTTCGCATTCCTCCGCCATTCCGCCATCGACCAACACATCAACACCCGGAACCGCTGGGACGATATCATCCCGGTCATCAAGAAATTCCCGGAACTGCTTGGGATCGGCTTGTCGGAAGGTACCGCCATCGTCGTCACCGGCGACCGCTTCCAGGTGATAGGCAAATGGAAAGTGGCCATCCACGACAACACCCGGGTCTACGAGCCCTGGGAGAAGCCGTACTACGTCCTCTCGCCCGGCGATGTCTACAACATGAAGACTCGGAAAATCGAGAAATACGGGACTGGAGTCTTGGTGCCCGCGGTGATCGCGAAGCCGTCGGCCAAATGAAATGGGCCCCGGAACAGTGGAGCCGCCAGGAACCGTTTTGGAACCGTGGCGGCTCCTTCCGGCTTACCGATGCACTATGCTGGAACAATCCACCGAGACATGTGGAGGAGCCAAACAGTGAAGCGCCGAACATCTCTGCTGTTGTCACTTGTACCCTTCGCAGTCCTTCAGAGTTGCGCGCCCAAGGCTGACGCTCCGAAGCAGACGCTGCGCATCGGGTACCAGAAATGGGGTACCATTTCCATCCTGAAGGCGTCGGGCGAACTTGCCAAGGCGTTCGAGCCGAAGGGAGTCCGTGTCGAATGGACGGAATTTCCCGCTGGACCACCCTTGCTGGAAGCGATGAACGCGGGCAGCATCGACATCGGCCACGCCGGGGATTCCCCGCCTCTGTTCGCCCAGGCTGCCGATATCCCTTTCGTGTACTTCGCCGTCTCGTCTTCCAGTCCCGATAGTTCGGCCATCTTGGTGAAGAGCGACTCCAAGCTCCAAAAGCCCGCCGATCTCCGGGGCCGCCGTGTCGGCTTCGGAAAGGGCACCAGCGCCCATACCATGGTGCTGCGCTATCTGGAAAAGAACGGCCTTTCGTTCTCGGACATCGTTCCGGTCTATCTCCCTCCCGCCGACGGGCGGGTCGCTCTCGAAGCCGGTTCCATCGATGCATGGTCGATCTGGGACCCGTATCTCGCGGCTGGTGAACAGACCGGCGGCTACCGCGCGCTCACATCCGGCAAAGGCTACGTGGAGAGCCGTGAGTTTTACCTTGCCTCGCGGAGCTTCGTCGAAGGCCATCCCCAGTTGCTGAAGGACTTCCTGACGGAACTCAGCAACATGCAGGTGTGGGCCAAACAGCGTCCCGGCGAGGTCAACAAGTTCCTCTCCGACGAGACTGGAATCCCGGTCGCGGCCGTGGCTCTGGCCGAGTCGCGTCGGAATCGCTACGAGACCGAGCCGATCACGGAAGACCTGATCGCGTCGCAGCAGTCTCTGGCGGATCGGTATTTGGAACTGGGCTTGTTGCCCAAACATATCGACGTCCGGAAAGCGGTCCTTGAGCCTGCTTCAAAATAGAGGCCATCAAGATGAATGTTTTCTGGTTCATACCGACGCACGGCGACGGACGCTTTCTAGGTACCACCACGGGCGGACGGCCCGCCACGTTCGACTACTACTCGCAGATCGCGAGGGCTGCCGATACGCTTGGCTATGAGGGGGTCCTGCTCCCCACCGGACGCGGTTGCGAAGACGCGTGGGTGACTGCGTCGGGACTGGCGGCGGTCACGCAGCGGCTGAAGTTCCTGGTGGCAGTGCGCCCGGGCCTGGTGAGTCCCACGGTTTCGTACCGCATGGCCACCACCTTCGACCGCCAAACGCGGGGCCGGATCCTGATCAACATCGTCACCGGCGGTGACACGGAAGAGCTTGAGGGGGATGGCCTGTTCCTCCCGCACGACGAACGCTACGCCCAGGCGGACGAGTTCCTTGATATCTGGGGCGGTTTGGATCGCCGCGAGACGGTGGACCACGATGGCAAGTACCTGCGCGTCCGGGGCGCGCGGGATCTCTTCAAGCCGTTCCAGCCGCACATCCCCCTCTACTTCGGGGGCTCGTCTCCAGCGGCGATGAAGGTTGCCGCCAAATATGTGGATTTCTACCTGACGTGGGGCGAGCCGCCGCAACAGGTCGCCGAGAAGATCGCGCTGATGCGCCAAGCCGCTGCGGAAGCGGGCAGGGAACTGCGCTTCGGCATCCGGTTCCACGTCATCGTGCGCGACACGGTCGCCGACGCCCGGCGCGATGCCGAGAAGCTGGTTCAACATGTCACGCCGGAGATGGCCGCCGCCGGGCAGAAGCTCCTGGCGAAGTTCGATTCGGAGGGCCAGAAGCGCATCCTCGACCTCCAACGCGGCGGGCGGGAAGGTCCCTGGCTCCGGCCGGATCTGTGGGCCGGCGTCGGTATGGTTCGGGGTGGCGCGGGAACCGCGATGGTCGGAGATGGCGCCACGGTCGCAGCTTTGATGCAGGAGTACGCAGCGCTCGGGATCGACACGTTCATCCTGTCCGGCTATCCGCACCTCGAGGAGGCCTATCACTTCGCCGAGCATGTCTTCCCGCACCTGAACCTATCGCGCGGGCCGGATGCCGACCGGCTGGGGGAGGTGGTCGGCAACGCGATTATTCCGGGTGCCGCCAATAGTTCCAGATGAGGAGGAAGCTCATTCCGTGGCTGGTTCCGCTGGCGCTGCTCTTGCTTTGGCAGGTTTCAGGTAGCGTCGGCTGGCTTTCAAATCGGGTGCTCCCCACGCCCGCGGCGGTTCTGGCTGCAGGCTGGCATCTCGGGGCGTCGGGCGAACTTGCCAGCCACATCGCGATCAGCGCGCAAAGGGCCGCGGTCGGCTTTGCGATAGGCGGCGGTATCGGCCTGCTGCTGGGAATCCTGACCGGCTCTTCGCGCATTGCCGAGGACCTGATCGACGGCAGTGTCCAGATGCTCCGGACGGTACCCCACCTGGCTCTCATTCCGCTGGTGATTCTTTGGCTCGGAGTCGGGGAGGCTGCCAAGATCTTTCTGGTCGCTCTCGGCGTGCTGTTTCCGATCTACCTCAACACGCACCATGGCGTGCGGACCGTGGACTCGGGGTTGATAGAGATGGCCCGGGTTTACGGCTTGGGACGCTGGGACCTGTTCCGAAAGGTTCTCCTGCCGGGTGCGTTGCCGTCCATCCTGATCGGGGTCCGCTATGCCTTGGGCGTCATGTGGCTGACCCTGATCGTTGCCGAGACCATCGCCGCCACCAGCGGAATCGGCTATCTCGCCATGAATGCGCGGGAGTTCCTGCGAACGGACGTGGTCGTGCTGAGCATCCTGCTCTATGCGCTGCTAGGCAAGCTCGCCGACAGCGTGGCCCGCTGGCTGGAGCGGCGGCTGTTGCCGTGGCACCCGGCACACGCGGTGGCGCTGCCTGCCGCCTTGCCGGGGGAAGGCGCGTGAGTACGGGTGTCGCCGTCGAGGCTGCGAACCTGCACCGGCAGTTCGGCGCGAAGGTTGTCCTGCGGGATCTGAACTTCCACGCCGAGCCAGGGGAGTTCGTGGTCATCGTCGGTCGTAGTGGCTGCGGCAAGAGTACCCTCCTGCGTCTGCTGGCGGGCATCGACCGGGCGGAGCGCGGCTCCATCCAGATTTCGGGGGAGGTCCTTATCGGCTTGTGCTCTTCGGCTCGCATGGTGTTTCAGGATGGCCGGTTGCTGCCTTGGCTGCGGGTGGGCGACAACGTGGCGCTTGGTCTTCCCAAGGACAATGACGGACGGGTTCGCGACATGTTGGACCGTGTCGGCCTCGCGGACCGGATCCGGGACTGGCCGGCGATCTTGTCTGGCGGTCAAAAACAACGGGTGGCACTCGCGCGCGCCCTCGCTGCCAACCCCGGCTTGCTGCTGTTGGACGAGCCCTTGGGCAGTCTCGACGCGCTAACTCGGCTCGAAATGCAGGGGTTGATCGAGTCGCTCTGGCACCAGTCCGGCGCGACAACCATCCTTGTCACCCATGACGTGGAGGAGGCGGTGGCGCTGGCTGACCGGATCGTCCTTCTAAAACGGGGGCATGCCGAAGACGAGTGGCTGGTCGACCTGCCCAGACCCCGCGACCGCTCCAATCCGGCATTCTCCGGCCTCGTGCAGTCCGTGCTTGGCCATGTGATGGAGGTGTAGCCCGCTGCCCCGCGTTATCATCGCAAGTGCCAGCCACCGCCGCGCCGGCTTGCCCAAGGTGAACATCGAACCGTGTCGTTAACAGTTGCCCAATTGACCGAACGTCTGCTGGCCTCGTATCAGCGCGTGGGCGGGACCAATCACGTGGATGGCAGAAACCTGCCGTCGAAGCACGCCGTCGCCGCAATCGCGACCGACCTCCTGCGTCTCTTGTTCCCCGGATTCTTCGACGAGAAGCCCGTCCACTCCTCCGAAATGGAGGATGTCGCCGGGGCCATGCTGCACAGTGTCCTTGCCCGTCTGGAGACCGAGATCCGCAAGAGCCTCCGGTATGCCGCCTCCGCCCAACGGGGCGACGCGGAACCGCCTGAAGCGGCTGCCGCGCTCACCCGCCGGTTCCTCGGCAACCTGCCGAGGGTCCGGGAATTGCTCCGCACGGACACTGACGCCGCCTTCTCGGGCGATCCCGCCGCCTTCAGCCGGGACGAAGTGATTGTCGCCTATCCTTGCATCGAAGCGATTTCGGTGCAGCGGCTCGCGCACGAACTCTACCTCGAGAACATCCCGCTCATTCCACGCATCATGACGGAATGGGCGCACTCTCGTACCGGAATCGACCTCCATCCCGGTGCGCGCATCGGCACGCACTTCTTTATCGACCACGGCACCGGAACGGTGGTGGGCGAGACGGCTGTGATCGGAAGCCACGTCAAGCTGTATCAGGGCGTTGGCCTGGTGGCCAGGTCATTGGCGGCGGGGCAGGCGCTGCGCGGACAGAAACGCCATCCGACCCTGGGCGACCGCGTGACGGTCTACGCCGGGGCAACCATCATAGGTGGCGATACGGTCGTGGGGGCGGGCACCACCATCGGCGCAAACGTCTTCCTCACCAGCAGCGTTCCGGAAAACTCGCTCGTGGTCTCCGAGGCGACCAAAGTGAGGGTGACTCCCAAGAGCACGCCCGACAGCGGTTCTTTCGACTACCAGATTTGAGGCTTGAGCGAGCCAACCGGGGTCGCCGCCACGGCGACCCCGGTTCAATCTCGCTTGGAATGCGACAGGGCTTACTTCGCGGAGAGCTTGTTTGCGAGCAGACCTTCCTCGAAGGACAAGGCAACGATCTCGAGGCCCTGCTTGTGGTACTTGCGGTAGAGCTCGGCCAGAAACGGAGCTTCGTCGTGGCAGTTCGGGCACCAACTGCCGGTGATGTTGATCAGGACCACCTTGTTGTGGAAGCGGGCGTCGGTGTTGGAAACTAGCTGTCCGTTCAGGTCGGGAAAGCTGAAAGTGAAGGGCTGCGACGGGTCCTTCACTTCCGTGTGTTGGTCGGCGTCGCTCGGCTCCGGCAGGCCTTTGGCGCGCGCCGTCTCCGGGCGGTATCCGATTACGGCACCCTCATGGTGCTGGCCACTCACTTCAAGGGTGATCGTTCCATCGGCCTGGGGCGTCAGAAATACCTGTGACGGGCGCGCGCCGGAGAAATGGCTGAGAACGAATTTGCCGTCCTTGTACCCGCCCGTCAGCGTTCCCGTGTCGCCATCGATGCGGAGGATCGCGGCGGAAACCTCCGCTCCCTTTTGCTGCACCGCTGGACCTAATCGCCCGTAATGGCACCGTCCTTCACCGTGGCCTTCAGGGTCGACGCATAGCTGTCGAAGTTTAGCGTCAGCGCACCGTTTTCCACCTCAGACTTGGTAGTACAGATCGTGTGCTGCTTCCGACACCTGCAGTCGGGCGCAATGCTCGCAGTCCGCGTCGCCCATGAGATCGTAGCCGTGGCGGACCGCTTTCTGGGTCGATGAATAGAGGGTCGGCTCCTCGCGGAAGACGCGCGAGTCCGGCAGCACTTCGCCGAAGCGCATGTTCTTCATCACCCGCCCGAAGTCGGGACGGACGCCACAGAGGAGGACGAAGACGCCCCGCCGCTCCATTCCCTGGATGAAATGACGAAAGCGCTCCATGCAGACCATATCCGGGTTGCTGGTGCCTTTCACCCGCAGCACGATGCAGCGAATTCCCTCGTCGCGCACGCGTCGCTCAAGACCGGCGAAATGGCCGTCGAGCTCGGGCGACGCCCCAAAAAACAACTCCCCTTCGAAATCGAAAATGATCATGCCCGTGCAATCCGGATCGGACGGCAGCCGGTCGCGCACCACGCGGTCTTCGCTCACTATGAGTTCGGCCCCCCGGAGCCGCGCGGCACGGGGCACAAACAGCAGGATCGAGACGCCAACTCCAATCAGAATCGAGAACTCCACGCTGATGAACACCGCGGCAAACGCCGTCAACGCCACCAGACTGGCGTCATATCCGGAAGCGCCCAGAGCGGAACGCAGCCGTTTCCAGTCGACCAGTCGCGATGCCGTGACCATGAGCAACCCCGCCAACGCCGCACGGGGCACGTACCGCATCAGCGGCGCGAACAGCACCAGCACGATTGCCACCGACCCGGCCGCAAAAATGCCCGACATCCTGCTGACTGCGCCCGCTTGGAAATTGATCGCGGAGCGGGTGAGCGAGCCGGACCCGGGCAGGCACTGGAAAAAGCCCCCCGTCAGGTTCGCGAGACCTTCGGCAAGGCATTGGCGGTTGAAATCGAGCGTCTGGCGTGTCTCATGGGCGATTGATTTCGAGATGGCGAGCGCCTCCAGCAGCCCCAGGCAGGCGATAGCCAGCACGCTGCCCGACATTTCGCGGATCCACCAAAACTGGATTTCAGGGATATGCGGTTTCGGCAGGGTAGCCGGGACATTTCCAACCACCGCAAGGGCAGCCTTTCCAGCCGCGCCCGGTTGGGACCACCCAAGGCTGGTGGCGATCCATGTTGTGGCGATCAGCGTAACCAACATGTCCACCTGGGGCAGCCGGTATTTCCGCGCCACGCTGCGCAACGCGACGGCCAGCACGATGGTGCCGGTCCCGATTCCGACAGCGCGCGGGTCCACGTGCGCGTCCTGCGTAACCGTCAGCCAGAAGCGATAGAGCACGTGCATGTGGCCCGTACCCTTGTCGCGCAGGCCAACCAGATTGCCGACCTGCCCCAGCGCCACCAGGAAGCCCGCCCCGGTCATGAAACCAAGCACGACCGACTCCGAGATGTACCTCGTCAGGTCGCCCAGCTTGAACACCGCAATCAGGATCTGCACTGCGCCGACCATGATTCCGAGAAGAAACATGCCCTGATACGCGTCGAAGCGGGCTTCGGGATCGAAGAAGGCGAGGGCGCTGAAGACCACCAGCGAGACGGCGTTCGTGGGCCCGTTGATCAGGTGGGAAGACGATCCGAAGACGGATGCGACCAGTGTCACCACAATTGCCGAATAGAGGCCGAAACGGGGATCGACCCCGGCGATAAGAGCGTAAGCCATCGCCTGAGGCAGCGAGATTGCCGCCACCGTGACACCTGCCAGCAGGTCGTTCTGCAGGTCGGACCACGAGTAGTTTCGCCGAAAGATCATGACGCAGCCCGTTCCAAGGGGATCGAATCAAGAATCCCGTTGTCGGCGAAGAATTTCAGGCCGATCTCATTCCAGTCTTTGCCGAGCAGCGTTGCGGGGAACAAATCGATTGCCGGGAAGCGATGGGAATAGCGGCGCAGTACCTCGGCGTTCACTGGCCGGTACCCATGCCTTGCGATGACCTCCTGCGCCTGATCAGTGAACAGATACCGCAAATAGGCCTTCGTGAACGACTCCTTGCGCGTGCCGGCGACGTTCGCGTCCACCAAGGCCACCGCCGGTTCAGCCAGAATACTCACCGGCGGATAGACGATTTCCAGTTCGCCGCCCGACGCCTCTGTTTCGAACAGCGCCTCGCTCTCCCAAGTCAGATGCACGTCGCCGACATTGTCATAGGCAAAAGTGGCTGTGGCGTCGCGCGAGCCGGAACCGAGGACGGGGACGTTCCGATAGAGACGGACCAAGTAGTCGCGGGCCTGCGCCTCGGTGCCGCCCCGGCGGATCACCTGGCCCCACGCCGCCAGCACACTGAGTTTTCCGTTGCCCGAGGTCTTCGGGTTCGGCGTAATGACGGAAACATCCCGGCCTATCAAATCTGGCCAGTCGCGGATGTGCTTCGGATTGCCTTTTCGAACCACGAAAACGATGGTAGATGTGAACGGTCGCGAATCGTTCGGAAGACGCTGGCTCCAGCCCTCTGCAATGAGGCCGCGCCTGCGCAGCAAGTCGACATCGGGAAACAGCCCGAGGGTGACCAGATCCGCCCGGAGGCCATCTACCACGGCCCGGGCTTGGCGCGACGAGCCACCGTGGGATTGCTGAATGCCCCACTTGCGCCCGGTCTCCTTCAGATACTTGGCCGTGAACTGCTGGTTCAACTCCTGGAACAGCTCGCGTGTCGAGTCGTACGAGACGTTCAGGATCTGGTTCGAATTGCCCGTGTCGGCGTTGCCCGTGACGACCAGCGCCGCCGATAGGGCCACCGCGGCCAGAGCCAGCAGGTTGAGCCAGAAGGCGCTTTGTCGTCGGGTTCCCACGTTTTCTCCTTGACGTCTGTCATCGTAACACCTTATATTCCATCTGTCTAGTAGACTAGTATGCGCGGGAGTAGAGGGATGCCGTCCCCAGCACGTCCGGCATGCAAGGGGCAATTCGGTCAATCCCGTCCCGGCGTCCGCAGTGGATGTCTGGCTTGTTAGGGCTCCTTGCCGCTGCCCGAGCGAAATTGCGTTTCATTTTTCCTGCGTGTCCCACTTGACGCTCGCCAACTATCGCCCTATACTAGACCTATCTAGTAGACAATTCTGCGGTCCAACTTTTTCGCTCGAGTTCCTCCAGGCCGAGAGAACCATCTTTTTCGTCAAGTTCCTCCAAGCCGAGAGAACGGGACTCGGGAGTCTGGGGAGGACTCGTCATGCAATCACTGTTCGCCGCTCTTCCGCGCCCAACAACCGCGCTTGGAAGGGCCGGGATGTGGCTCCGACGCAATTTGATATTTACGCAGTCTTGGCGCATCCGTTGCCACTGGTTGGCAGTCCTTGGCTGCGGAGCTTGCGCGGTTGCGATGGTCTTCAGCGGGTTGCCTGCGCGGGGAGAATCCACCGGGAATACCCCGGGTGCCGTCGTGAAGAATCAGGGCTTCCTGCCCTTCGCGGGTCCGCCGATCAACTACCGCTCGGCGGAACTGAACGATCCGATCGCGCGACTTGAGAAGCGCCTCGAAAGTGGCGAGGTTTCCCTTCACTACGATCCGCGCCATGGCTACCTGCAGGCCGTGCTCGACGCTTTGCGAATCCCGGTGAGCTCCCAAACGCTGGTTTTCTCGAAGACAAGCTTTCAGTTTCCAGACATCTCTCCGACCGCACCCAGGGCTCTGTACTTCAACGACGATGTCTACGTCGGACAGGTGCACGCCGGGAAGTTTCTGGAATTCGTCTCATTCGATGCCAAGCAGGCCGCGATCTTCTACGTGCTGGACGAGCAGGAATCGTCCGAGCCACGGTTTGAGCGGGCGGCTGTAGACTGCATCCAGTGCCACGTGGCTGGCTCGACGCGCGGTGTTCCCGGTGTGCTCGTGAAGTCCGTGTTTACGCGGCCGAACGGGTATCCCGACGCGGCTTCGAAGTCGTTTGTCACCGGGCACGAGAGTCCCCTGAACGAGCGCTGGGGCGGATGGTACGTCACTTCCAAGCACGGCGGCGAGGGTGGCTTGGCGAACGTGACCATATCGGACCCGAAGCATCCCGAGCAACTGAACACCAAAGGTTCCACGAACCTCGCGACGCTGAACGGACGCCTCGACACATCCGGCTATTTGACCGATTCCAGCGACATCGTCGCGGTCATGGTGCTGGCCCACCAGACCCAGATGCACAACCTGATCACGCTGACCAACTATCAGACGAGGCTGGCCCTCTTTGCCGACCAAAAGCGGAACCAACCGGCGGGGACGATCTCCGACGCTGCTCGGAAGCAGATCGAAGGGCCAGCCGAACAACTCGTCCGTTACCTCCTGTTCGCGAATGAGGAGAAGCTGCGCGAGCCGATCGAGGGCACCTCAGGCTTCACCGCCGATTTCGGGACGCCGGGGCGGCGCGACGCCCAAGGTCGTTCGCTGCGTGACTTCGACCTCCGTACACGCATCTTCAAATACCCGTGCAGCTATCTGATCTACTCGGAGGCCTTCGATGCGCTTCCCGAGCCGGCCAGGACATACATCCACCGTCGCCTGTTTGAAGTCCTGGGCGGCAACGACAGGAGTCCCGAATTCTCCTCGCTGTCGAGCGAGGACCGCCGGGCCATCCTGGAGATTCTTCTCGCAACGAAGCCCGGTTTTCCGGAGGAATGGCAACAGTTCTCCCGGGAACAAGCTTCGACAACCATGATCGCGGCCTCACCTGCCGCGGTCAACCGCCAACCCTGAACCTCGCATTACCAACCCCACACAAAAGGAACCCATGAAACTCAAGAAGCTCTTACACAGTTCGGGAAACGCGTTGCTTCTAGCCACCGTTTCACTCGGCAGCGTGGCCCTCTCCCAGGCACAAAACCTCGACGGTCGCTGGGCTGCAACCCTTACCCAGGGCAGCATCGTCATTCCGTTCCGTCTGGACATCGCGACCAAGAACGGCCGCGTCGTCGGCACCCTTCACAATGGCGAGGATGTGGAGACGACCACCAGCGCGAGCGTCGGCAACGGTGCCGTGTCGCTGGCTTTCGAGCACTATCTGACGACCATCTCGGCCAATGTGAAAGATGGCGAGCTTGACGGGAAGGTCACTGTGACCTCCCGCAGTCCCATTAACATCACTCCGGGGGCCTATCAGGCCACCGCGTCCGACCGCGTGAGCGCCTTCCACGCCAAGCGCTACGTCGCGGCAGCCCCGATCAACGCTGCCAATGTGCCCAACATTGACGGACAGTGGGAAATCCCCCACGAATCTCCCAAGGGTGAAAAGGCTTGGCGGCTGATTGTGAAGCAGAAGGGCGCGGAGATTGAAACCACCGTGCTGCGGGTAGACGGCGACACGGGCGCCCTAACCGGCAGTTGGCAGGACGGCAGTTTTGTGGCGAGCCATTTTGACGGGTCGAGGCCCGGCCTCGTGCATCTGACGCCCCAGGCGGACGGATCGCTTCTCGTGAAACTCAAGGCGGAACCGCGCGATGAGACATTCGCGGCATGGCGCCCCGCAGTTGCTCGGGCCAAGGGTCTTCCCGAGCCCGCCAACTACCTCACGCACACCAGTGTGAGGAACCCCGATGAAGTATTCACTTGGCGGTTCCGCGACGTGAACGGTAAAGTGCTGTCGAACGAGGATCCGAAGTTCAAGGGCAAGGTGGTCCTCGCCATCGTCACCGGCACCTGGTGCCCGAACTGCCACGACGAAGCGCAGTACCTGGCCAAGCTCTACGAGGAGTATCACAAGAAGGGCGTGGAGATTGTGGCTCTCGACTTCGAAGAGGCCGACCAGCTGGACTCGCGGACTCGGGTGAACGCTTTCATCAAGCAGTACAAGATCCCGTACACCTACGTCTTGGCGGGTACTCCGGATGAGATGTGGGACAAGGTGCCGCAGGTAGTCAACCTCAACACTTGGCCCGCCACGCTCTTCATCGGCAAGGATGGCCGCGTGAAAGCCACCTACTCCGGCTTCGCCTCCGCAGCGGCCGGGGTCTACAACGATGATCTGAAGAAGACCTTCACTTCGACGATCAACCGTCTTCTGGCCTCCAGCGACGGACAGCGGACGGCTCTTCCGGCAGTAGCCGGAGAAGTGGTCGCCCGCCGGTAGGCCGTTTTCCCCATCGGGTTGCCCGCCGTCCCTGAAAGACGGGCGGCGGGCGTTTTTGCTTATGAATACACTTGTTAAATTACTCAGAGTTGTGCGTTTATTTTTGGCCGTGTCCGTCGCCTCGCTGCTGGTGGCGGGCAACTGCCGCGGCGCAAGTCCAGTCCGCATTCTTCCACAGGTTGCGGCCGCCAGTGCGCCGGTTCCCGCCTACTGGGTCGATCCCAACACGCGTCTGATGTGGGCCGCCTCCGACAACGGTTCGGGACTGAGCCGGCGACAGGCGCTACGGTACTGCCGTGCCTCGGCGCTGGGCGGCTTCAAAGACTGGACACTCCCCACGATTGAAGAACTGCAGGGCCTCTTCGGCGGCGACGAAAATCATGGCGGGTTTCATCTGAGGGCTCCGATCAAGCTGACAGGTTGGCAGTGGAGTGCAACTGCCGGTCAACAGGAGGGGGAAGGCTGGGCCTTCGATTTCGGGGACGGCGGAAGGGCGTCGGTTGCAACGGGGGATTCGGGCCTGAACCGCGCCCTCTGCGTCCGACGGCCGTAGATTCCGCAGTTTCCGCAGCCCGCCCCGTGGCTGTGCCCCCATCCTGCCGACCCACGCATAGATTGTCTACTGTTTAAGTATTATAAGATCGAATCGCAGCGTCTTGCACGAGGAGCGTGTTTGGCTCTAGCTGCCGCTATAATTTCATTCTGACCATGCTTGACGCCCGTCAGGTGATCATGTTAATGTCTATATAGTTACTCGTACATAAGGCTGTCTGGGACCCTTTGACACTTGTCGTCCCGGCTGCCTGTTCCGGTCACGCATCGTATCGACTTGGCACGAAGCCCTTTTCCGACCCCTCCGTCGGGGTCAAAAGGCGTAGCCGCCACGCAACGAAATGGAGCGCAGAACGGAGTTCGCCCTGACGGGCATGGACGGCGTCCCAAGACCCCGCGATCTAGCGGACGCGCCAGTACACAAACAGCCAACAAGCTGATGAACGAGGAATCGTAACAATGTTGAACGCTCGAAGTGTCTTCGAAGCGACGGTCAGCCGCCAGTTTTCGGCGACCATGACCGCGCTTCTTCTAATGGCCAGTTCCGCCTTCGCCCAGCAATCCGGCGACGGCGTGATTGTCGGAACCGTCCTCGACGGAACCAAGGCGGGGGTAACCCGCGCCAACGTAACCCTGATCCACGCCGCCACGAACGCCTCCACGGAAGTCAAGACCGACGAACGGGGCAACTTCCGCACACCGCCGCTCCGCATCGGCGAATATTCAATCGGCATCGAGGCCCCAGGCTTCAAGCGCTACCACCAGCGCGGCCTGGTCCTCAATATTGGCGATGTCCGCCACGTGAATGCCGTTCTCGAAATCGGCGAAGTCACCCAGTCGCTCGACGTGGAGGCACTGGCACCCCTCCTTCAGACCGCCGATTCCACGGTTGGCACCGTCATTGGCAACCGGCAGATTGAAGACTTGCCGCTCAACGGGCGCGACTACCTTCAACTTGCCGCTCTATCGGCGGGCACCACGCCCGGCGGCGGGGTGGGGGTGAGCATCGGCGGCCAGTCGGGCGCGCAAGCCGCGTTCCTGTTGGACGGCCAGGACAACAACAACCAGCAGATCTCCACCGGACATTCCGGCCAGAAGGAGATCATCAAGCCGTCTGTCGACGCGATCCAGGAATTCAAAGTCGTCACCAACAGCTACTCGGCCGAGTACGGGCGGTCCTCGTCGGGAGTGGTGAGCGTGGCGCTCAAGTCGGGCAGCAACAATCTGCACGGCTCGGTATACGAGTTCCTCCGCAACGAGGCGCTCGACGCGAAGAACTATTTCGCCCAGGTACGCGCGCCATACAAGCGCAACCAATACGGTGCTGCCATCGGCGGCCCGGTCCTCCGCAACCGGACGTTCTTTTTCGGAGATTTCGAACTGGGACGGATACGCCAAAGCGGAACATCCACCAGCACGCTGCCGACGGCGGCGCAAGTGTCGGGCAAGTTCAGTTCCGCCATTACGGATCCGCTGGGCGGCACCCCGTTCGCGGCGAACACGATTCCGGCCTCGCGCCTCGACCCGATCGCGGTGAAGGCCGCCAGTTTCCTGCCGCTGCCGCTCACCGGCAGCGCGACAGCCAACTACGTCTACGCCAGCCCCCAATACTCGAACCCCAGCCGGTGGGATTTCCGCATCGACCACATCCTGAGCGAGAAGCAGAACGTCTATTTCCGCTTCAGCAAGCAGGACACAGACTCCAGCGTGCAGTCGAACCTTCCGCCGGATGCCAAAGGCAACTACTACACCGGTGGCGGCGCGCAGAACTCTGACAGCAAGAGCTTCGTGTTTGTGCACAACCGGATTTGGTCGTCGAGCGTGGTCACGTCGGTCCACGCGGGCTGGAATGATCTCAGCTGGATCAATGTGTTTCCAGACCAGTCCCTGCACGGCCTTGGCATCCCGGGCGTGACGGAAAAATATCCAGGCTTCTCCCAGATGGTGATCACGGGCTATCCCAGCTTGGGCGTGACGAACGTTCCGAATGCCGACGCCTCGCAGAATCGGGAAGTGTCCGGGGACCTGACGTGGACTCGCGGCAGCCACACGATCAAGGTGGGTGCCCAGTCCTATTGGCTGCAGACGAACTTCCTGAGTTCGCAGCGTACCAGCGGCATTTTCAACTTCAACGGACAGTACACCAAGAGCGCCTTTGCGGATTTCCTGCTCGGCACGGCCTCGTCGGCCAGCCTTTCCAACTGGTCGTACCTCGCGCTGCGCACGCCCTACACGCACGTTTTTGTTCAAGACGACTGGAAGGTTTCCCGCAGCCTGACCCTGAACATTGGCCTCCGGTACGAGCTGAGCCCGCCCTCCCTGCAGAAGAATGACACGATCTCCAACTTCGACATGGACACCACGCCGGGCAAGCCACATCTGGTGCCCGCCGGTTCGGAGGGCTCGGGCCGCGCCGCACGCGCACTCATGGGTGTGAACTACAAGCAGTTCGCGCCGCGTTTCGGTTTCGCCTACAGCCTGCCCGACGGCAAGACCGTGGTGCGTGGCGGATACGGCATTTTCTACTCGAACATGATCACGCTGGGCGGCCAGCAATCGATGGAAGTCAACCCGCCCAACAATGTGCGCGTGAACCTCAGCACCGATCCGGCGAAACCCTCCATCTACCTCAGCCAGGGTTTCGCACCCAACGCGCTCTCGGTTGCCAACGCGACCAACGTCACTCTTATCTCATACGAGCGCAGCAGTCTGACGCCTACGGCGCAACAGTGGAATCTCGATATCCAGCGGCAGTTGGGCGGCGGCGTGCTGGTGGAGGTCGGCTACTACGGCAACAAGTTCGACCACAACTGGCGGCAGCTCGACGGCAACCCGGCACCTCCCGGGCCGGGCAACGTCAACACCCGGCGGTTATACACCCAAACTCTGGTGCCCGGTACCACCACCCCGATCACTCTGGCCGACGTGGTGCGCATCAACAAGGATGGCTACAGCCGCTACAATGCGCTCGTTGCCAAGGTTGAGAAGCGCTACAGCGGCGGGCTGACGGTCATCGCCTCATATTCGTACTCGAAGACGCTGGCCCTGGGCGATGCCTCGGGCGTGCAGAATCCACTGAACTGGGCCGCCGAACGCGCGGTCGCCGGCCAGGACATGACGCAGCACTTTGTGGGCAGTGCTGTCTATGCCCTTCCGTTGGGACATGGAAAGAGTTATGGTTCCCACTGGAACCGATTTGCCGACGGCGTGCTGGGAGGTTGGAGCGTGGGGCCGATTTTGACCCTCAATGCTGGCCAACCACTGAACCTTACGGTGAATGGAACACCGTCGAACACGGGCCAGAATGACCGTCCCAACGTGGTGGGCGACTGGCACCGGTCCGATCCCACGGTGCAGCAGTGGTTCAACACCGCAGCATTCGCGAAGAACTCGGTGTACACGTACGGCAATGCGGGACGCAACGTACTGCGCGGCCCGGGCCTTTTCAATCTCGACCTGGCTGCGCACAAGAGTTTCCGCCTGACGGAACGGATCCACGCGCAGTTGCGCTTCGAGTCTTTCAATGTGACCAACACGCCGCCGCTGGGCAACCCGAACACACAGGTCGGAAATCCCAGCTTCGGACAAATCTCGTCGGCAGGGTCGCCGCGCGACAACCAGGCGGCGATCAAGGTGATCTTTTGAGGAACTCCCTCCGCCCTTGCGCCTCGGAGGCGCAAGGGCGGGGAATATGGCTGTCCCCTGCGGACAGCGGTTCGTGTAAGTGAAAGCAACAGCAATGCAACAGGAAAACTTGAAAGGAATCTCAAATCAAATGCGTAAGTTCTTGACGGTCGTTCTCATGGCGGCCACTACCTTGTCGGTGACAGCCGTGTTCGCGCAACAGGCCGCGGCACCCGCCGCCCAGGGTAAGACCACGAGGCCAGCCCCGAAGGCGAAGAAGCTCAGCCGCGCCGAGGTGGATTCGTGGCTCGCGAAGCCGTCCGAATCGGTGTTCATCGATGTCCGGCGCCCGGATGAGGTCTCTGCCAATGGTGGGTTCCCCGTCTACCTGAGCATCCAGGCGAATGACCTTGCCAACCACCTCGGGGACATTCCGAAGGACAAGACCATCATCACGGTTTCCAACCATGCGGCGCGGGCCGGCGTTGCGGCCGACCTTCTGGACAGCAAGGGCTTCAAAGTCGCAGGTGCGGTCGGCGTCGAAGACTACGAATCTGAAGGCGGCAAGGCGTTGCACATTCCGGTGCCTCCCCCCCGTCCGGCAACGGCAACGGCGACGAAGTAGACACACCAACGAGGGAGAGACGTCATGAGAAAGATCTTTATTTCTGTACTGATGGGGGCGGCATTGGCCGCCCTCCCGGCGGTGGCGCACCATTCATTTGCGGCCGAGTACGACGGCCAGAAGCCGGTCACCCTCCAGGGAACCTTGACCAAAATCGATTGGACCAACCCCCACAGCTGGATCTATGTGGATGTCAAAGGCGACAACGGCAAGGTGTCGAACTGGGCGATCGAGTTCGGCGCTCCGGGCGCTCTCCTCCGCCGCGGGCTGCGCAAGTCCGACTTCCCGCTCGGCGCGGAACTGGTAGTGAAGGGTTTTCTCGCCAAGAACGGGACCCAGATGGTCAATGGCACCAGTGCGAAACTTCCGGACGGCCGGAACTTCTTCACCGGAGCCTCCAACTCGGACGGGGTGCCCAAGCAATGAGACCTGCCCTCATCGGGTTGGCGACGGTCGCCTTTGCCGGAATGGCGTTTGCTCAGACGGGCAACGCCATCCCGCGCGGCGTGGACGGGAAGCCGGATTTTTCGGGTATCTGGCAGTCGCTGAGCGGTGCCGACTACGGGCTGGAACCGCACGGCTCCTCGGCGGACGGCCCCCCGGGCGTCGGCATTGTTACCGGCGACACAATTCCCTACAAGCCGGAAGCCTTGAAACAACGGGCAAAGAATTTCGCCGCACGGGCCACGGCCGATCCGCGGACGAAGTGCTTCACGCTCGGCACGCCGCGCGGGCTCTACGGCAGCGAGCCCATTCAGCTCCTCCAGCGGCCGCGCGACCTTACGGTGATGTACGAATTCGGACACCCCGTGCGTACGATCCACACCAACGGCACCGAACATCCGGAGGGCCACATTGATCTGTGGCTCGGCGATTCGCGCGGGCATTGGGACGGCGATACGCTCGTGGTCGACGTGACGGACTTCAACGGCGAGGCCTGGCTTGATCGCGTCGGCGATTTCAGCAGCGACGAGCTGCATCTGGTGGAACGCTGGAATTTCGTCGACCGGAACACCATACGCTACCGCGCCACCTTCGAAGATCCCAAGACCTACACCAAGCCGTGGGCGATCGAACTGCTGCTTTACCGTCGGCTTGAGCCCAACGTGCAACTGATTGAAAACTACTGCGCCCTGCAGGAGTTCGAGAAGTACTATCCCGTTCCGACCCTGAAATCAGAGAGGTAGAGATGAGAATCAATTCCGAAACGCGGCGCTTGCTGCCGCTCCTGTTTCCCGCGATGTTGCTGGTGATGGCTCCCGCCCTGAGCGCACAGGGGATGCGCGGCTGGCGCGAAACCGCTTTCCAACCCACGGCGGCAGGAGAGTGGACGGGCCCCAAGCTGCCCGATGGACAACCGGACATCGCCGGCCATTGGTCCAACACAGTTGGGAACCACAACAATCTGACGGATCCGCAGGGTCCCTTGGGCGACGACGACGAGGCACCGCCGCGCCAAGGTGGCCAGCGCCCGCCGCGCGAGCCGCGACCCCGCGCATCGCGCGCCCCGAGCCGGATCAGCGATCCCGCTGATGGAAGTTGGCCCGCGCAGCCCTGGGCCAAGTTGAAGCAACAGGAGTTCCTGAAGTTTTTGAACAACCCCATCAAGCCGGAGTACGTGGAACCCTTCGCCCTTTGCGCGCCCGGTGGGCCCTCGAAGTCGTTCATGTGGCATGGTTATGAAATCCGCCAGTATCCAGGCTACGTGGTGTTCCTCTTCGATTCGGGCAACCGCGTAATCCATCTCGACAATCCGCGCCACCTGCCAGCCAATATCAAACTTTGGAACGGCGACTCGCGGGGCCATTGGGTAGGCAACGCCCTTGTTGTCGATACCGCCAACAACAACTCGAAAGCCCGCCTCGGGCGGACCGGCGAGTTCGTGAGCGAGAACGCCACCATCCAGGAGCGCTTCATTTTCGACCCCAAGGGAGAGCGCTTTACCTACGAGGCGACGTACACGGATCCCACCGTGCTCACGCGTCCCTTTACCATCACCATCCCCAACCGCCGCGTAACCGACAAGACCCCGGCCGACGATTGGAACAACGAAACCTTCCCCGCCAAACACGCCGGATCCGATCCAGTGATCGAAATCTGGGAACGCGTCTGTGTTGAAGGCAACGGAAACCACGGCCAAGTGGTCGTCTCCGGCAAGTAGGGCAATACCAAAGCTTGGGTGAACCAAATGAAACGTCAACACATTCTCACAGCGTCCGCCGTTCTTTTTCTTGCTGCTTGGCAGCTTCCGGGCCAGGCAGGTCGGGGCCAGGGGGCGCGGGACAATACTCCGCCGGTCCAGAGCCTTGATGTCGCGACGGCGAAGAAGCTTGTCGCCGGAGCGGAGGCGGCGGCGATCGCCGCCAAGGCGAAAGTGGGCATCGCAGTGGTGGATGCCAACGGAGACCTGGTCTATTTCGAGCGGATGGATGGCGCGACCGCCCGAGCCGTGGCCAGTTCGCAGGGAAAAGCGCACGCGGCGGTTCTGTTCGGTCTCCCGACGAAGGCTGTACTGGATTCGATTGCGGCGGGAAAACCGGTCTCGGCAAACGTGACCGCGCCGCCTGCGGGTGGCTCGCTGCAGTTGACGGTCAATCAAGGCGGCTTGCCGATCATCAAGGATGGCAAGACGATTGGCGGGATTGGAGTCGGCGGCTCGGAGTCGTCGCAGGACGAGAAATTCGCCCAAGCCGGACTGGACGCGGTGACGGGCAAGTAGGACGCGGGGCCGCCTGTGGAGATGGCCCCACCAGGACTCAGCCCGCGCTTGACGAATCCAAAATCGCCATGGTAAAGTCTATTTAGAAAGTAGGAGTTAAAAGGTTCGCGTCCTCCGACTCCGTCCGGCCTCTCGCATCCGTAACCAGCGGATTCCCCGGTGGCTCCAGAGATGGATCGTCTCCCAACGCGCGAACATTGGAAAACGCGCCCCACATGGTCCGTGTGTGGCGTCCGGGGAGATTCGATTGCGTTCTCAGTTGGCACTGTTGGTCCGAATCGGGACCGGTCTAGCCAATGCACAATGTCTACAGTTGAGGTCTACTGTTCGGAGCAATCCGCGGCTGATCCGACGGGGCGCCAGGGTGACCTTCTCAGCATTCGGCCCGATACCAAGGAGCGACCATATGGAAACCAGACGACAACTGCGATGGACGGCGGCGATGGCCGTGGCCGCCCTTTTGGCCCTGCCCGTCCAAGCCCAGATCGCGGTGAAGAACCAGGGCTTCGTGCCGTTTAGCGATGCGCCCATCCACTACCGATCGGACGACCTCCACGATCCTGTTGCAAAGCTCCAACAGGCCCTCGCCTCGGGCCAAGTCCAACTCCGGCACGACGGAGAGCACGGCTACCTGAAGTCCGTGTTGGATCTGTTGAAGATTTCCACCAACTCCCAGACATTGGTGTTCTCGAAGACCAGCTTCCAGTTCAAGAAGATCACGCCGGAACTGCCGCGCGCCATGTATTTCAACGACGACGTTTACGTCGGCCAAGTCCACGACGGCAAGGTGCTCGAATTCGTCTCTTTCGATCCCATGCAGGGCGCGATCTTCTACATCCTGGACGAGCAGAAGCAGGACAAGCCGAAGTTCGAACGCGCCGAACTCGACTGCACCCAGTGCCACGTTGCGCCCGCTACCCGGAATGTACCCGGCGTCTTCGTGAAATCGATTTTCACCAAGCCCACCGGTACGCAAATGGCGCACTCGCCCACCTACATCACCGGCCAGGAAAGCCCGTTGTCCGAGCGTTGGGGCGGCTGGTACGTGACCGGCACGCACGGGAGCCAAACCCACATGGGCAACGTGCTTGCCGAAGATCCCGAGAATCCCACCACAATCGACCGCGCGGCCGGTTCCAACGTGGTGGACCTCGCAAAACGCATCAACACCGGGGCTTTCCTCGACAAGGGCAGTGACATCGTGGCCCATCTGGTTCTCGACCACCAGACCCAGATGCACAACCTAATCACTCTGACCAACTACCGGGCACGGATCGCCACCTATGAACACGCCGAGCACGACAAGGCCGCGGGTACCACTTCGGCGTTGACCGCCGAAGAGCGCAAGAAGTACGAAACGCCGGCGGAGGAACTGGTCCGCTACCTCCTGTTCGCCAACGAGGCACCGTTCACCGGGCCTGTGCGTGGGAGTTCGGACTATGCCAAGGACTTCGCGTCGATCGGCCCGCGCGACCCCAAGGGGCGCTCCCTCCGTGACTTCGATCTCAATACCCGGACCTTCCGCTACCCCTGCAGTTACCTGATCTATTCGGAGGCCTTTGACGCCATCCCCGAACCAGCAAAAGCGTACGTCTACCACCGGCTACTGGAAATTCTTACCGGCACCGACCAACGGCCGGACTATGCGCGCCTCTCGGCTCAGGACCGACGGGCGATTCTCGAGATTCTACTGGCGACGAAGCCTGGGCTGCCAGACGAATGGAGGTCGTTTCCGATCCGCGCCCAAAAGTAGCGGATCACGAACCGGCCTCGAAAAACAAGCACCGCGACGAACAAAGGAAAGGTTGAAAGCATGAAAAACTCATTCGCACTACGGCTTGGCTTCGGAGCCATCGCCATGACAGTGGCCGCCGCGTCCGCGTCGGCTCAAACTCCCGAGGGCCGCTGGGATGCAACGCTCAAGGTGGGCTCCACGGTCATCCCCTTCCGCCTTGACGTGTCCGGCAGCGGACCGGGCCTAAAGGGCACCCTGTACAACGGTGAGGACAAGGAGTTCACTACGGACGCTTCTTTCAAGAACGGCAAGCTGGTGCTGAACTTGGAACACTACTTGACCAAAATTGTTGCCGACTTCAAGGACGGTCAACTGGACGGCAAGATCCAGATGCGCGGCGACAAGGGTCCCGAAGGCAGCGAGTTCCACGCCAGCCGCCACGTGGATGGCGACAACGCCGGTGCCAATGTCCCGAATATTGCCGGCTCCTGGGTGATCCCGCACGAAAGCCCCAAGGGTGAAAAGGCTTGGAGGTTGATCGTGAAGCAGAACGGCGCGGAAGCCACCGCCACCGTCCTCCGCGTCGACGGCGACACCGGCGCTCTGACCGGAAGCTGGAAGAACGGCAAGTTCGTAGTTAGCCATTTTGACGGCTCCCGCCCGGGCCTGTTGGAAATCATTCCGAACGCCGATGGATCGCTGCGGCTCCTGCAGCGCGGCAGCAACCGCGACGGCGAGTTGCTTGCCTATCGCGCGGAAGTCGCCAGCGCCAAGGGCATCCCGGCCCCGGCCGACTACACCACCCACACCACGGCCCGCGACGCCAAGGAGATCTTCGCCTACAAGCTGCCCGACCTCGCCGGCAAAGTGCGCTCCAATGACGATTCGCAGTTCAAGGACAAGGTTGTTCTGGCCATCGTGACCGGGACCTGGTGCCCGAATTGCCACGACGAAGCTCAATACTTGGTGGAACTCTACAACAAGTACCACGACAAGGGACTCGAAATCGTGGCCTTGGACTTCGAGGAGCCCGAGCAGTTGGAGGATCCGACCCGCGTCCGCGCCTTTATCAAGCAGTACAAGGTTCCCTACACCTACCTGATCGGTGGAGCACCCGCCGAAATGTGGGAAAAGGTGCCGCAGCTGGTGAACCTCAATACCTGGCCTGCCACCGTTTTCGTCCGCAAGGACGGTCGCGTGGACCACATCCACTCCGGTTTTGCCGCTCCGGCCAGCGGGGAGTTCAACGCACAGCTGAAGCAGGAGTTCACCTCCACCATCGAACGCCTCCTCGCCGAGAAGGCTCCGGTGGTGAGCGCTTCCGTCCGGTAGGCATTTGGCGAGATAGGTAGAGACGGCGTCTGCGTGCTGGTCCTGCGGCGGGATTCATTCCCGCCCGGGACCAGCGCGGCACCGGTCCACCCAATAGGACGTTCCTCATGACGACAAATCAATTTTCAGCTACTTTGCGCGGCGGCATCCTGGTTGCAGCCCTCATCGCTCCCTGGACGGCCTTTTCCCAAAACGGCGGCGGACTTACCGCGCCCGACGTGCCGTCGGACCGGAAAACTCCCCGGACTGCCGACGGCCATCCGGACCTCAGCGGCTTCTGGAAGGGCACTCGCGACACCAAGCCAGGCGGCAACATCGGCAAGGATCTCCCCGGCTTCAAGCTTCCTCTCACACCGGCGGGCGAGGCCGCGCTCCAGCACAACCTGACCGCCACCATCGACCCCGAGAGCCTCTGCATCCTCGGCGGAATTCCCCGCCACAACGCCAGCGGCCTCCCGTTCGAGGTGCTCCAAGGGGCCAACAAAGTGGCCTTCCTTTACTGGTATACCTATTTCCGCCTGATTCCGGTGGACGCCAACCGGAAACATTCCGAAGATCCCGATCCTTCCTTCTTCGGCGAGGAACTGGGCCGCTGGGATGGGGACACCTTCGTCATTGACTCCATCGGCTTCAAGGACACGCAGGTCTGGGCGGACGAAAACGCCAACCCGCATAGCGACGCACTGCACGTCGTCGAGCGTTGGACCCGTCCGGACTACGACCACATCCACGTCGAGACTCTCATCGAAGACCCCAAGTTCTACACCAAGCCCTTCAACTACTCCCGTACCTGGGTGCTGGGCAAGCCGACCGACGAGCTCCACGAGTTTTCCTGCAGCGAGAACAACGTGGACCGCGAACACCTCGGTTTTGGCCCCGGCCCGATCCGCAAGGACGGCACGCGCGGCTACGACAACCCCAAACCCTTGCCGCCGCCCCTGTTCACAACGCCGACGAAGAACTAGACGCAGCAAGCCCAAGGGAATCAATTCGCTACACCACGGGCTGCAAATAATCCCCTACGACCGAAGGAGAACACTCAGAAATGTCCGAAGAACTACAAAGAAACTCAGCGTTGGGCGACGTCGCCGCAAGGCAACTTGCCAATGCGACCAAGACTGCGCCCCAAATGGGACGCATTACCCCGCGCTGGCTTACCCAATTGCTCCAATGGGTCCCCGTCGAGGCCGGTATCTACCGCCTCAATCGCGTCAAGGATGAATCCAGCGTCACCGTCGATTGCTCCGGCCGCGACGAACGCGAGCTCCCCCAGACCTTCGTGGACTACGAGGAGCAGCCCCGCGAGTACATGTTGAGCGCCGTCAACACGGTTGTCGACATCCACACGCGTGTTTCCGACCTCTACAGCACCCCCTACAACCAGATCTCCGAGCAGCTTCGCCTGACCGTGGAGATCATCAAGGAGCGCCAGGAAAGCGAGCTGATCAACAATCCCGAGTACGGCCTGCTCAGCAATGTGGCCCCTAGGCAGCGGATCAAGACCCGTACCGGCGCTCCCACCCCGGACGATCTGGATGAACTCCTCGCCCGTGTTTGGAAGGAGCCGGGCTTCTTCCTGGCCCATCCCCGCTCCATCGCCGCCTTTGGGCGCGAGTGCACCCGGCGCGGCGTGCCCCCTCCCACCGTGTCGTTGTTCGGCTCCCAGTTCCTGACGTGGCGCGGAATACCGCTAATCCCCTCCGACAAGGTCGTGATCGATGCCGCTGGCAAGTCCAACATCCTGTTGGTCCGCACCGGCGAACGCCGTCAAGGCGTGGTTGGACTCTACCAGCCGAATCTTCCAGGCCAGCGTAGCCCCGGCCTTTCCGTCCGCTTCATGGGGATCAACCACAAGGCCATCGCCTCGTATCTGATCTCGCTCTACTGTTCGCTCGCCGTCCTGACCGAGGACTCGCTGGGCGTGCTCGAAGCCGTTGAAACGGACAAATACCATGACTACAAGTGGGCTTAGTCCTGACGTCGAGTTGCTGACCCGGCTCGCGAACGAATTCTTCCAGCAGACGGGCGGCGGCGCGTCCAGCACACAAGGGCCAGCGCCAACCCTTTACGGCGGCTGGCCCGATGCCCCCGCGCCGGCGTCGCCTCCTACCCACGGGAATGACGTTCCATTTCCGCAATTCGGACTCTCGGGCGGTTTCGAGCCCCTGCACGACGTCGAGCCGTTGTCAGCCGATCTGCCCGGCGAGGCCGAGCTCCGCGCGCTTTACCAGGCTTTCGCCGACGAATTCTCGGCTCCCGAGCCCGGCGTCCCGCAACGTCCTTCGGGTCTGGTGCCGCCCGCCAGCCCGTCTTTCTATTTTCTCGAGCACGTCGAAGTCGTAGATCCGCAACCAGCCCAGCAGGGGCTCGCGGGGTCGTTCGATGTCGGGCAGATCCGCCAGGATTTTCCGGTCCTCAACGAGCGCGTAAACGGAAGGCCTCTCATCTGGCTCGACAACGCGGCCACCACCCAGAAGCCGCGGTGCGTCATCGACAGGCTCAAGTACTTCTACGAGCACGAAAACTCCAACATCCACCGCGCGGCGCACGAACTCGCTGCCCGCGCCACCGACGCCTATGAGGGCGCCCGCGAGAAGGTTCGCGGCTTCCTCAACGCGCGTTCCACCAATGAGATCGTCTTTGTCCGGGGTGCCACCGAAGCCATCAACCTGGTCTCCCAGGCGTGGGGTCGGCAAAACATCGGCAAGGACGACGAGATCATCGTCAGTTGGCTGGAACACCACGCCAACATCGTTCCATGGCAGCAATTGGCGGCGGAGAAGGGTGCGCGGCTTCGCGTCATCCCGGTCGACGATAGCGGCCAGCTCCAATTTGCCGAATATGTGAAGTTGCTGGGGCCGAAAACCAAGCTCGTCTCGTTCACGCAGGTTTCGAACGCGCTTGGCACGGTGACTCCGGCCAAACAAGTGGTGGAAGCAGCCCATGCAGTGGGAGCCAAGGTTCTCGTGGATGGAGCCCAGGCTGTCTCCCATCTGGCGGTGGATGTCCAAGCCCTCAACGCGGACTGGTATGTGTTTTCCGGCCACAAGGTGTTCGCACCGACCGGAATCGGCGTGCTCTACGGCAAGGAGGCTCTCCTGAACGAGATGCAGCCTTGGCAAGGGGGCGGCAACATGATCCAGGATGTCACCTTCGAGCGCACCGTCTACCACCCGGCTCCGGCGCGATTCGAGGCTGGAACCGGCAACATTGCCGATGCGGTCGGTCTCGGTGCCGCCATCGATTACGTCCTGTCCATCGGACGTGATCGGATCGCCGCGTACGAGCACCACTTGCTGTCCTACGCCACCCGCCACTTGGCGGAGATTCCCGGGGTACGAATCCTGGGAAATCCCCATGGGGCGACTTCACATGACAAGGCGGGCGTCCTCTCGTTCGTCTTGGCCGGGCACCGGACCGAGGACGTCGGTGCCGCTCTGAACCGCGAGGGGATCGCCGTCCGTTCCGGGCACCACTGCGCCCAGCCCATTCTGCGCCGCTTCGGTGTGGAGAGCAGCGTCCGGCCGTCCTTCGCCTTCTACAACACCTGTGCCGACATTGATGCGCTCATCACCGTATTGGTTCGGCTGGCTGCAACCAAAAAAGGAGAAATAACATGAACCGAAAGCTGACCATGCTTGCGGTCTGCCTTGGCCTTGCCGGGGTGGGATCCGCACTTGCGCACCATTCCTTCGCCGCGGAGTTTGACGGAAACAAGCCGATCCGCGTCGAAGGGACGCTCTCCCGCATGGAGTGGAGCAACCCCCACTCCTATTTCTACATTGACGTGAAGGAAGCCAACGGCAAGACCCTCACTTGGGGCTGCGAGGGTGCCAACCCCTTCTCGCTCACGCGCCGCGGCTTTAAGAAGGGTGACATCAAGATCGGCGACAAGCTGATCGTCGACGGCTACGCAGCCAAGGATGGCTCGCATCTCATGGACGCCCGGCGCATCTACATCAATGGAAAAGCCATCTTCGGCGGCAGCGATGGCGATGGCGGCCCTGGCGGGCAATAGGACCGGTCTAGCCGGAAGTTTTTTTGCAAGGCGGTAGGTTGTGCGACGCTCCTTGCGGTCGCGGGTCCGCGGAATCACCGCGTTTCCATGCGGGGTTGTTCTATCTCCCCGACCGCCCGGCCACTGCGCCAGCCTACCGGCGTTCCCTATCGTCATGGTAGTGGCGTCCGCGGCCCAGCCTGCCATTGTCGGCAATGCCCATCGTGAGAGCCCGTTCCACCCGGAAGGTGATCACCGTTTCCGAGGGCACCTTCACTTCGCGTCCGCTGGTGGCTATCTGGCCGACCGCGCCCCCGGCGGCTCCCACGCCCGCTCCTATCGCCGCTCCCTTACCTCCGCCTGCGAGCGCTCCGATGATCGCCCCGATCACGGCTCCACCGCCCACATACTTACCCGTTCGCTGATTGGCACCAACGCCATCCCGGGATTCAATTCGTTCCGGTGAGACGTCAATTCCGTACCGCCTCCCATCGACCACTACGGATTCCAGATCCAGAATCAGATCCTGGTCTTGGGCGACACGAACGATCAATTCGACGTTCGACCCCCTTGGGATCGCGAGGTGGCCGTTGCTCCCCTCAACGTCGTCGTTTACGACGCCGGTGAAGATCCTCCCGTCGGCCCTTTTCGATCTGATTGCCTCATTCGTGCGGATGGACAACGTCATCCCGGCTTCAATGGTCGTGCTTTCAGGCCTCCGCCGCGCTTCGGGCAATGCCTCGAACTCGGCGCGGCAACCGCGATCCACCCAAACGCCATTGTCCTCGCGTCCCCAGTTGTAGCCCTCGACGCAGCGGACATTACTCAGTTGCCGCGTGAAGCGAAAGTCGCCACGGGAAGTATCCACGGGACAGAAGTTGCGCCTCCCATTGGTTGAGGAGCACGAAAACGTAGGATTCCGCTGGTCTTGGGCCGTGGCGACAAAACTCAAGGGGAATACCATGAGGCATACGGACCCTGCAAATGGGTGGAGCCATCGTCCGATTCCGGCTCGTTTCAGTTCACTATGCATGTTTTGGGGACCTTAACCCGGATGTGCTTCAGCAGGTCGAATGCCAGAAGCTGGTTGAGGTCGTCGATTTCGGTTGAGAACACAAGGTCTTGCGCTAATCGCTCGCATGGTTGGACAAACACTCGCTTGCGGTCGTGGCTCGGCAACGGGCTGATTCCGCAGAGCCGCGACCGCGAGGAAGCGTTTGTTCGAGGAGCCGGGAATGCCTTGCAAAGAATGCCACCAGCGCGCTAGATTTCATGTGCCCACAGGGTGCCGTTCGACCAAATACGATCATTGGGTGGCTCCACATATCGCCGTTTTGACTGCTGATTGGGTTACTCAAGTGCAATGATGCAGGTCGCTGCCCGGTCATCGCCGAACCGGCTTAAGAGGATGGAGGTGCCATCAAAGCTTGGAAAGCGTGGTCATGACTCATTCTTCCTTCGCGATGGCCCTCAAACTGCTCTCGGAAGAGTTGTGAACCAAATGAACGCGAATGGTATTCCCGTAGTCCTGCTGGCAGCCATTCTTGTGGCGTCGGCAGCAAACACCCAACCTCTATCTCCGCAGAGTGAGCCTCCTACAGACAAGGGCAAGGCCCGAATTGCTAAAGAGGCACGTCATGAAATAGTAACGCTCCCGTACTTCGACGTCTTCGACAATATTGAATTGCGCCTCGATGGGTACACCCTCATCCTATCGGGCCAGGTAACCCGACCGTCCCTCAAAGCCTCGGCTGAGAGCGAACTGCGGGACATCGAGGGCGTCGAGAACGTTGTAAACAACATCGAGGTCCTGCCGCTTTCGCCAAATGATGACCGCCTGCGGATGGCCACCTATCGCGCGATCTACGGATACAGTCCGTTATTCCGGTACTCCATGCCACCCGTAAAGCCCATTCGGATCATAGTGAAGAACGGCAACCTATCGCTGGAAGGAGTTGTTGACACCGAAGGCGACAAGAACCTCGTTAAGATTCGAGCCAGCGGTGTCTCCGGCGTGTTTTCAGTGACGAACAACCTGAGGGTGGAGCGATAACTGTCCGCCGCGCTTGGCGACTGACCACGTCGGAGCGCGTCGATATATGTTGATGAACTTCCAGGGCTGGAGTGATTCGCTCGCAGCGGCTTACGATAGGCTGTTTACTCATTCGAACCGGTTGCGTCTGGAGCGGTGGATGGTCAGGCTGAGCATTGCGGGGTTTGTCGGCCATCTGGCGCTGATCCTGCTCGCGCGGAGTCTGACTTACCCGCCGGCGGCAATTGCGGCCGTGGGTAGGAACTATCTGGCGGCCATTTACACACCGTTTAGCTTCATCCTGTTCTTCGAAGTGCTTGCGCTGGTTGCGGCGATTCCCCATTCGACGGTGCAGTCGGTGGCCAGCCAGTTTGAGATTGTTTCGCTCATATTTGTCCGTGGCTTCTTCAAAGATGTCGCGGCTGTGGACGATATCGGGGCAGTCCGGCAGCCGTCGGCCGTGATGATTCCCGCCATGAGCGACGTGGGCGCCAGCGTGTTGATGTTTCTGCTGGTGACGGTCTTTCAGCATGTTTCGCTGTCGCGGAGACGGGCCGACGTGTCCAAGGCGGAGCCGGAGGAGCTTCGTCGGTTCATCGTTCGCAAGAAGGGCATTGCGCTCGCGCTTACCGTGTGCTTGGTCGCCGTGGCGCTCTACTCGCTTGTCGAGTTTGCCCGCGACTCCTGGCACTCGATCTCCCACGGGCTTCCCAGAGACCTTGAGCCGAATACGCTGTTCTATACCGATGTATTTAGCGTGATGATCTTCACCGACGTCCTGATCCTGATTCTGTCCTTGGTCGTCTCCGATCGCTATGAACTGGTCTTCCGGAACGCGGCGTTCGTCATCTCGACCATCCTGATTCGCGTTTCCCTTACGGCGGAACGGCCCTATGGTGCCCTTCTGGCCCTGATGGCCATGCTGTTCGGGATCGTCACGATGCTGATTTACAGCTATAACAGCAACCTGCAAAATCGTTATCCCGGATCGAGAAGGTCTGGAACCCAAACAACAAGGAACTGAAAACACATGCGAATGACTACAAGAAGACTTTCGACCACAGCTTTGGCGCTGGTCCTGCTGGCTTTTCTGGCCGCGCTACTTGTCAGGCCCGGTAAAGTCCAGGCTCAGCGTGATCCCCCTACCACCGTGGCCCAGGTTGGCGCCGGCTCCCCCTTGCCTGTCTTTGTGATCAACGACCTGGCACCGGGGTTGCCCGGAGGGTTCGTCCCCGGAACTTCGTGGAGATTTACTACGTGGACCGTGCCGAGTAACCTCTCCTTCGTCGTGACAGTCCAGCGCACGGTTGGCGGGTGGGCACTTCTGATAACGACCACCGATCCGAAACCTCGTTGGTACTACATACCGCAAATGCCCGGGTCATGGGAGCAACAGTGATCCGTCCGGCGGCACCGGCCAACACGGCCATGCGCGTGCTGAGTTAGGCACGGATCGCGGGTATGTACAGAAAGAGTGGACGAATCAAATGAATAGAACACAGGGAACGCTTCTCATTGCCGGGATCCTGCTTGCCATGCCGCTTGGTGCCGAGCAGGCTCCCGCGACCCCGACAGCCCAAAACACCCACCTGATCGAATCGATCACGGGCCCGGCCCTGTACACCGCCTATTGTTCGGTATGTCATGGCTGGGACGGGAAGGGCGGCGGGCCAATGGCCGGTTTCCTCAAAGTGCGCTCCCCCGACTTGACCAAGATCGCGAGTCGCAATCGCGGCGTCTTCTCCAGGGACAGGATTGAGCACGTCATCGCCGGTACCGAGACCCTGCCGCGAGGACACGGCACCAGAGAGATGCCTATCTGGGGGCCTATCTTCTCCCAGGTCACCTGGGATAGGGACTTCGGGCCTGTTCGAATCGCCAATCTCGCGCGCTATATCGAGGAGATCCAGAAGAAGTAATACTTCGCCTATCTTGAGTTCCACTAACGTCATCCCCATGCCTTCACTACACGAGCCTCGACACCCGCGGCATAGGCGCCGACAGCAGCCCTTCGCTGCGGCTGGGCGTGTGTTGTTGATGGAGCGGGCACTTGCGCTTGCCGCGTTGACTCTGATCGCCGTCTATTTCTGTTGGATGATGACGGTGCCGTTTCTGGGTGCCTTCACGTGGGCGTTCGCCCTCGCCGTGGCCTTCTATCCAGTGCGGATTTGGTTGACCCGTCGGATGCCCGGACTCGCGGCCACTTTGCTGATCATGACGGCTCTTGTGGTTGGCGTCAGTCTGCCCGGCGCGGTGCTCGGGCGGCAATTGGTGAACGAGTGCCTCAGGGCGCAGCAACTCCTGCAAGAGTCGCTGAGAGGGGGCGGTTGGCGAGGTGCGGTGGCAGCGAGGCCGTGGATCGGGACCGTTATAGCCTGGACCGACAGCGAACTGGATCTCGCACTGCTGGGACAACAACTCGCAGGAACGATGGCGCGTTCGATTGCCCCCTTCCTGGTGCGGTCCGTAGGCTTGCTCTCCCAGGCGGGCATCGTCCTCCTCGCACTGTTCTTCTTTCTGCAGGACGAAGCACGTCTACTGGCCGGCGCACGGAGTCTGCTCCCTCTTTCCGCGGATGAGATCGATGGCCTAACCGCTCGGGTGTCGGCGACCGTCAGGGCTACAGTTTATGGACGCCTGCTGATCGGCATCATTCAGGGAGTCTTGGGGGGACTGATATTTGCCCTCGTCGGCCTGCCTGCGGCGCTGTTCTGGGGCACGGTAATGATCCTCTTATCGCTGTTGCCAGTGTTCGGTGCTTTTCTCGTCTGGATTCCGGCCAGCGTGTTTCTGGTCGTCCAGGGACACTGGATCCGGGGCGTGATCGTAGCGGTTTGGGGTTTCGCCATTATTCATCCGGTGGACAACCTTCTGTACCCAGTGTTGGTTGGCGAAAGAATTGGTCTCCACCCTTTGGTCCTGTTCGTCGCCTTCATCGGCGGACTGGTCGTGTTCGGGCCTGCCGGCCTAGTCATCGGACCGTGTTTCATGTCCGTCGCCGCGGGCCTCGCAGAGGTCTGGCGGGCACGGAGCATCGTTGTCCCATTGGAAGTGGTCCCCTTGGAGGTCGTCCCATTGAAAGTTGTACCACTGGAAAAGGCCCTCCGGGGAAGCGGAACGGAGTCTGAATGAGCGACGAGAACAAGAACGAGAAACATTGGTCATTTCCACCGATCGAGCCGTACGTGGCCGCGGCGTGCGTGCTTGTGATCGCATGGCATCTGCTGGCTCGATACTGGCTGCACACTTCCGCGCAAGCCTACAACATCCCGATGCTGGTTGTCCTGGTGATCGGCGGCACGCCGTTCGTCCTGAAGTTGCTGTGGGGTGTGTTCAAACTGCAATTCGGGTCGGATCTGTTGGCAGGAATTTCCATCGTTGTGTCGTTGATTCTGGGTGAGTACCTCGCTGGCGCGGTTATTCTGCTCATGCTGGCCGGCGGAACGGCACTTGAATCGTTTGCCATGAAGAGGGCGTCGGCGGTCCTCGGTGCTTTGGCAAAGCGGATGCCCCAGATTGCGCATCGCAAGACGGCTGCGGCATTGGAGGACATTGCGCTCGACACCGTGCGGTTGGGTGATTTGCTTGTCGTCCTTCCCCACGAGAGTTGCCCGGTGGACGGGGAAGTTGTTGAGGGCCAGAGTTCGATGGAAGAATCGTACTTGACCGGAGAGCCCTATCTGATTTCAAAGCTGCCCGGCTCCGATGTCATGTCAGGAGCGGTAAATGGCGAGACCGCGCTCACCATCAAAGTGGAAAAGCTGCCGGTCGACTCCCGATACGCAAAGATCGTTCACGTCATGGAGCAGGCCGAGCTCAACCGACCGCAGATGCGCCGCATCGCGGACCGTCTCGGTGCTTGGTACATCCTTGTGGCCCTGGGGATCGCGATTCCCAGCTGGCTGATTACTGGCGACCCTACGCGGTTTCTGGCCGTGCTGGTGATCGCGACCCCATGCCCGCTGTTGCTCGCGATTCCCGTCGCCATTATAGGCGCTGTGTCCATCGCCGCTTCGAGGGGCATCATCATCAAGGACCCTTCCATGCTGGAGCGAGTCAGTTCCTGCCGCACCATGATCTTCGACAAGACCGGAACCTTGACGTACGGCAAACCTGCGTTGACGGAAATACTGTGCGCGGGCGATGTGGACCGGAAAAAGGTGTTAGGTTGGGCTGCCAGCGTCGAGCAATACTCCCGCCATCCCCTCGCAGCCGCAATTCTGGAGACCGCGAAGGCTGAACAGGTCGGCCTTGCCGATGTCTCCGAGGTAGCGGAAAAGCCGGGCGGTGGTCTGAACGGCTTGGTTGGGAAGGATCGGATTCAGGTCACCGGCCGCAAGGTCGCGCTGACGTTGTCGCCTGAGATGGCTGCATCGTTGCCGCCGGTGGTGGCGGGAATGGAGTCCATCCTGCTGGTCAATGGCCGGTACGGCGCTACGTTCCGGTTTCGCGACACGCCGCGCAAGGACAGCCGTTCGTTCATTGATCACCTCGCGCCCAAACACGGCGTAAAGCACATCATGCTCGTGTCCGGCGACCGCGAGGGGGAGGTTGTGTATCTGGCCGGGCAGGTTGGGATCAAAGACGCACTTTTCGGAAAGAGTCCCGAAGAGAAAGTAGCCATTGTCGGAGCCGAGGCGAAACTGGCACCCACGATGTTCCTGGGCGACGGCATAAATGATGCGCCGGCGATGCAGGCTGCCACTGTTGGCATTGCTTTCGGCAAGAACGGCGACGTTACCGCGGAAGCCGCCGACGCCGTGATCTTCGAGACTTCCCTGCGGAAAGTGGATGAACTGATTCATATCGGACGGCGCATGAAGCGCATAGCGCTGCAGTGCGCGATCGGAGGCATGTCTCTCAGCATGTTGGGCATGTTGGCCGCGGCCACCGGACACCTCTCGCCAGTGGCCGGCGCTGTTACCCAGGAAGTGATAGATGTTGCCGCTCTGTTGAACGCCCTGCGGGTCGCATTGCCGGGGAAAGATCTTCAGAGTGATGAACAGTAAGGTTCAGTTCTGTTAGAGCCCGGCGGGCGGCACGCGGACCAAATCCGCGTGCCGCCGGTTCAACGCCACAGCGATTGTCCTTCAGCGTCCCGATTCGACCGAATATGGTCAGCCGACGCTTTGGCAACCTGTTCAGGTGTATCGGCTGCGTCCCGCGTTGGAGAGAAGCCGACCTCCAAAGCTCCCGTGCTATTCAGCAGTTCTGTGCCGAGGCGCACACCTTGTGGATCGACGCAATCCACCGACACCAGGACCTTGCCCTCCAGAACGGCGCCTTCAGCCCATTCCGACGAAATCTCCATTTCCACCAGCGCTGAAAAGATTGATCCCGCCTGCGGACCACACTGCGGGTCCAACAGTCCCCAGCTGCCATCGGGAGCCACATCGTCGCCATGCTGGTCCAGCGCGAGTGGCGGCAGCCTCGTGTGCTTGTCCGCGGCGAAATCACGCGAAGTAGGGCTATCGCCGCACAACACCGTGATCGATCGAAGGTCGAAGCCGTTGCGCACGAATCCGTCGACGGCCCGCCCGGCATGCTCCTGTGTCTCGTAGATCCCGAATACGTGAGATGTGTTTTCCATTGTGATTCCGATTGCAATCCTGCACGTTGTTGGCCGTACCGGCCGAACGCCGTGCATCGGATTCTCCAGGTTCTCGCCGTCCCCCGACGCTGCCCCCAAAACACCAATGGCCGGGAACCCCGCCAAAGCGGTGATTCCCGGCCATCGGATTAGCTGCGCGAATCGTCTAGAAGTAGAACTTCGCCACGATCTGCACGTTCCGCTCGCCCTCGGCACTCCGAATCTGTCCGAAGGTCGAAGCCGTGATGGTCTGCGACGCCGGGCTCAGGAAGATCGGCGTGTTGGCCAGGTTGAACGCCTCGCCACGGATCTGGATGTACCGCTTCTCGCTGATGTTGAAGTTCTTGCTCAGCGAAAGGTCCATCCGGCTCATGCCAGGTCCGCGCACGATGCCCACACCCGCGTTGCCGAAGGTGCCGCTGGTCGGCTGCGCATAGGCGGACGGATCGAGCCACAACGCGCCCGGTCCAATCTGGTGCGGGTCGTTCGGGGTTCCGATCACGTTGGCGCGGAAGCTGCGCGCGCCGGTGCCGGAGGGGTCGCCGGACATCTTGATGGTCAGCGGGAAGCCGCTATGCGCGGTGAAAATGCCGCCTATCTGCCAGCCGCCGATTGCGCCGTCGACGAACTTGTTCGCGTTGCCCAGGAACTTCCGGCCCTTGCCGACCGGCAGTTCATACACGAACGAGGGCACGAAGACGAACTTGTTGTCGAAGTAGGTCGGGCCCCATTCCGACTTCTGGTTGTACAGGTTCTGCCAGTAGGCGGACTGTCCGCCAGCTTGGCCGCCCTGTCCGTAGTAGCCGATCGAATCGGACATGCCGCGCGAGTAGGTGAACGCCGCTTGGTATTCCAAGCCAGCCTTCAGGCGCTTCTTGAGGGTCGCCTGCAGCGAGTTGTACTTCTGGTTGCCGATCGAAGAGGTTCCGGACACCACGCTGATGGCGTTCTTAACCGCCGGGTTGCCGGCGAGGTACGGACCCGGTTGGGCCACGCCGCCAACCAGGATCTTCTGGTTGTAGGACATCGGCACCATCAGGTGCGTGCTGTGCTGGCCGACATAGCCGACCGTCAGCACGTTGCCTTCGGGCAACTGGTAGTCGGCCGACAGGTTCCACTGCTGCGATTCCGCCGGACGGACCTTGGGATCCCAAATGCGCAGCGTCGCGCCGGCATAGGGGTCCTTCTGCACGAGCGCCGAGAGGCCCTGGTCGAGGGTCGTCGGGGGCAGGGTGTAGGCCGAGGTGTTGTAGAGCGCGCCGTATTCCACGCCGTAGGGTGGGTTCAACGTCAGGCGCAGGTTGGTGCCGGTGCCTTCGAGGTACGACGAGATCGTGTAGGCGCCGCGGACCACCAGCTTGTCCTTGCCGAACTCCGGCGTATATGCGAAACCGACGCGGGGCTGGAAGTCCTTCTTGTAGGAGTTGTACAGGGCCCGGCTATTGCCGTTCACGTTTGCAAGCTGTAACTGGCCCGTATACTCGTCGAAGTTGGCTTGGCGGTTGGCGACCTCAACCCAGGGGGTGTGGTATTCCCAGCGGAGGCCGAGGTTCAGGGTCAGCCGGTTGCTCACGCGCCAGTCATCCTGGAAGTAGAAGCCCCAGATGGTGGAGCGCTGGCCCCAAGTGCCGCTCTGCAGGCCGCGGCCTTCGGAATCTTGCAGGCCGAGCATGAAATCCGCTTCGCCGATCAGCGTGCCGGTGGGCGAAGTCGCGTTGGCCGCCGTGAAGCGTCCGCCGAAGTTGATGAAGCCGCTGCGGCCGTTATTGCCCGCGTAGAACACGTTGATCCACTCGCGGAGCGCCTGTCCGCCCAATTTCATGGCGTGGCGGCCCTTGTTGATGCTGAGGTTGTCGGCATAGTGGAAGGTCGTGTTGGCGAACAACTGCTGGATGCCGATGTTGGCGTTGCCCAGGCCGCTGATGAAGTTGAAGCCGGTGAGCGACAACAAGCCCGGTCCGGCATTCTTGATGCCCGCGGCCGACGCGATGTCGCCCAGGCCCTTGTCCGCGCCGCCGTTCATCAGCAACGTGTTGTTCACGCCGTAACGCGCTTCGTTGACGATGGTGGGCGAAATGGTGCGGGTCCAGTTGATGACGCCGTTCTGGAAGGGCGAGGTGTTGAAGCTGTTGTAGAGGAAGGGCAGGGTGTTGATACCCGGCGCGTCCTGGCGGCCCTTGGAGAGTCGGGTCGTGAAGTAGTCCTTGTCGTTCGGCCGATAATCCAGCTTCAGGTCGCCCTGGTCGGACACCAGTTTGCTGGCCGAGGAGTACTGGTAGTTGTTCTGGATGGTGCTCTGCAGCGGCGTCGGGTAGACGGCCGTATTGTTGAGCAGCTTCACCGCGGCGGAGTTCAAGAGACTCGGCGGAATGATGTTGCCGTTGAACGGCGCGCGCGTGCTGCCGGTGAGGGAGAACGGGTTGTACAGCTGGACCGTTTTGTTGAATGCCACGCCGTTGGTGGTCTGGGTTGCCGGGTTCAAGAGCGATGAGAAGTCGCCGTTGCGCCACGCCGTCGGCATCACGCTGGCGTTGTTGATCACCGGGGGCACCGATTGGCGCAGACCCTGGTAGTCGAGGAAGAAGAACAGCTTGTCCTTCAGGATCGGACCGCCGAAGGTGCCTCCGACCTGGTTCCAGCGCAGAGCCGTGCGCGGCAGACCCTGCCAGTTGCGGCCCCAGTTGTCCGCGTTCAGCTTGTCGTTGCGGAAGAACTCGAAGGCGTTACCGTGGTACTTGTTGGTGCCGGACTTGATAACGACATTGATGATGCCGCCCTGGAAGTTGCCGAACTCGGCCGACGCGTTGTTGGTGATGAGCTTGAACTCCTCGATCGCGTCCGGATTCGGCTGGTATGAAACCAGGTTGTCCGACGTGAAGTTGTTGTCGGCTCCGTCCAGCAGGAAGTTGTTAGACTCTTCCCGGTTGCCGTTCACGTAGGGACGTCCGCCGCCGGTGGTGCGCTGGCCGCTGTTGAAGCTGGCCGGATCCGGGGTGGTGACACCCGCCGTAAGCAGGGTCAGGGCGACCGGGTTGCGGCTGATCAGGGGCGTGTTGGTGATCGTCGTTTCATTGATCACCGAGCCGACCTGCGTCGTGTCGGTCTGCAGGGCGGGTGCCTCGGCCGTCACGGAGACTTTTTCCGAGATGTTGCCGACCGTCATCGGAACGTCGATGCGGGCGCGCTGGTTGATCTCGAGCGTGATGCTGGGAAGCGACCAGGTCTTGAAACCCGGGGCCTCGACCTCGACCGAGTAGGAACCGACCGGAACGCGGGGGAAAAAGTAGATGCCCTCCGTGTTGGTCTTGGCCGACCAATCCGTGCCACGGGTGAGGTCCTTGGCCTTGACCGAGGCGTTCACAATGGCCGCCCCGGAGGGGTCGGTTACGCGGCCGGTCATGCCGGCGCTGACTTCCTGGGCCACGAGGGGCCCGGAAGCCATGATCACCGCGGCGAGCAAGCCTGCGGCGATGAATTTCTTCGTCATCTGAAAGACTCTGTAACAGTTCAGCCCCGCGGATTGCCATGCGAAGGTGCCGGGCGAAAAAAGTCTGAAAAAACTTCGCTTCGGACCTGGACTTTTGGTGCGGAACCTGGCAACCTGGATGTTTGGGGTGCGCCAACTGCCAGCAACGGG
>CAIVPR010000128.1 GCA_903907865.1 uncultured Acidobacteriia bacterium | reverse complement strand
CGTGTGCTCTTCCGATCTGCCAGCAGGTTCCGGTAGAGCATGGGGCTGGGCTTGGCGTAGGTTTCGGAGATGGAGAAGGCGGGGATTTCGACGGGGAAGCCGCCGGACTGCCAGACGCCGCGCTTGACGGCCTCGGCGCGTTCGCGGAGGTGGGCGTGGCAGGGGTTGAGCTCGCTCCAGGTGTTGACGATGGCGATGACGGGCTTGCCGGTGAAATCCTCGCGCCGGTAGCCGCATTGCTTCATGCGGGAGCGGTGGCTGAAGCCGCGCATGTTGTCGGGGCCGAACCAGCGGTAGCTACGAAGCTCTTCGGGGGACTTGGGCATGGATTTAACAATGATACCGGGCGGGGCGCGCAAGAAATGCGACGCCGGAGTTCAGGTTGGAACTCCGGCGTCGCAGCGCTTGGTCCGACAATGCGGATGGTGATTAGGGCTTGGCCGGCGGTGCTGGCGGTGTTGCTGGCGGAGGTGCTGCAGCCTGCGCTGCTGCGGCGTTTCGGGCGTCCGCCGCAGCCGCTCCCAGTTCCACGAAGGTGACACCGTCGAAGCCGACGAGCCAGAGATCCTTCAACTCCTGGAAGAACACATAGGTGCGGAAGGGGTCGGACCCGTAGTAGCGCTTGCTGATCTCGGTCAGTCCCTTGGTAAGGGGAAGCGTGACTTCGTGGGGCATGGTGGCGTTGGTGACCGTGATCACGACCGCCGGTGCTTTGGCGTCGCCGCCGAAAGCCACGGGAGAGCCGTGGTGCAGGACGACGGCAATGCCGATGCGCTGCACCTCCGGCTTGACCTTGGCCACAAGATCGGTGACCTCGGTGATGAGGGCCGCCGATGCTGTGGCGTCGATGCTGCTGTTGGTTTCAATGCGTACGAAAGGCATGGAGTGTCTCCTTTTTCTGTTGTTTGACGGGCTTCCAGCCTAGGGGGCCTTGAAGCTGACGGTCTTCAGGTTGGAATTCCATCCCACCAACTGCGAGAGAAGGGTGGTTTCCTCGACGATCTTCAACCCGGTGGGCGAAAACGCCTCGGGGGTGAAGGCTTCCGGCAGGAGCATGCGCGAACTGAAGATGCCGGAATAGGTGCAACTGACGCCCATCAGGGCGAGCGAGCCACCATGCAGGCCACCCCAGAGCTTTTCCTCGGCGTAGATGCCGGGGTAGTACTCGACGAGGTCGATGTTGTTCTTGTAGGCTTTCCGCAGACCTTCCACGATCTGGGGATCGTCGCTGATTTCCTCGAATTTCGTCAAACGGCAGAGGCCGAAGAGTTCCCGGTAGTCGTTGAACGAGGCCAGTTCGAGTTCGCGCAGCCGCTTGAGCCCGGGCAGCACGACCATGTCGACGATCTGGTCGTTGGTGTTGAACAACGTCAGCTTTCCGGCAGGCTGTGCCGAGGCCGAAGCGAGGAAGACCTCCACGCCGCGGTCCCGAACCATGGTGGCGTCGGCAACGGGACCGATTTCGTCGACGGCGAGACCGTCGAGGGACTTCGGCGGGTTCTTCACGTCCAGGTTCTTGACGAGCTTGATCGTGTCCGGGATCAGTTGGTGCCAGCGGTAGAGGATGTTGAACTCCATCGAGATGGTGTTCGACGGGAAGAAATTCGGGAGCTTGCGGTTCCACATCTTGCTGCCCACAACCTGCGGGCGGCAGCGGATGCGAACGTGGCTGGACAAGATGTGGTTGTTGACGTAGTCTTCCATGGTGACCTTGAGCACCTGGGCCAGGGAGACGAATTTGGCTTTTTGGAACAACTCCTCGTCACCCATTTCCGGGTGCGCCTGGGAGATCAACTTCGCATTCCGGTTGTGGTTCCGGAGCATGATGATCTGCATGGCGACGACGCCCGGCAGGAAGTTGAAAGGCATGTTGCCGATATCGAAAACTTTGCCGTCCTTGGTCGGATAGTAGGCTTGGTAGGGGTTGTCGGTGAGCAGGGGATACTCCTCGCCGTTGACGACCTCGAGGCGCATGCGTCCGCCGACGTGTTCGCGGAGGCGGTTCTCGTCGGCGGGGCCGCCGTAGAGCTGGCTGAGGTTGAAGCCGACGGGAACCTCGGTGAAGGCCGACTGCCCCGGGCTCTGCTTGGTGTTGAAGAACTGGTGGGTGAACCACTGGGCGTAGTACGGGAAGATCACGCTGGACATGCGGTTGGTTTCCCGGACAAACTTGCCGCGGCGCCGGAAGAGGTTGGCGACTTCCTCAACGGGGGGCAGCTGGTCGACGTAGTTCTTCTTGCGGGGCAGGAGGCGGGTGTAGGTGGTGCGGGACTCGTCGTAGAGGGTCTCGAACGTGGGGAAGTCGGACTTGCACGACATTAGCGGAATTCGGGGCAGCCTCTTGCGGTTCATCTTCAGGAGCAGGATCAGGTAGAAATCACTGGTGACCGCGAACTGCCCCATAAAGTCCCAGAAGGGCTTGAAATTGGCTCGTGTCCAATTCGAGAAATAGTTCTCGAATGAACCGTTGCGCTTGAGCGCGAGCTGAAAATCAGACCATGACGACATTCAATTCTCCTCTCCGGCTTTGCCGGGCGTATCGAGGATGGTATCACAATGTGGCGATACCGTGTCAATAACCAACATGAAATTTTTCACAGGGCGAGATAAACTACAGATGTAGTTGATGCAGAGGGTCCGGATTTTTGGCCGTACAAGGCGAAAACTAGTTGCCGATTCGCGTTGACAACGTGGCAATGGAGGCGTAACATTGCTCCATGGCACTTCCTCAAGACGACGCGCTAGGCGCACTCCATATTCCGACCACTGAAGACGTCGAGCTGCTGCAGCGGGTCGGCACCAGGAGCCACTTCGAGCTGGAGATGAACTTTCCAATGGAGAAGTACTGGGAGATCATCACGGACTGGACCAACATCAGCTGGGTGAAAGACGCGGTGAAGCAGGAGCAGCTTGGCGACAGGGTGCGCCAAGTCTGGTTTGACCGGGGGACGACGCTGAAGGAGCGGCTGATGTCGACGGACGAGTCCAACCACTCCCTGGTCTACGCGGTTCTGGAATCCCCCATGCCGGCCAAGGCGTACGAAGGCACCGTGACGATCAAGGCAACCGGTCCGGGTACAACCTTCCTGACATACGACGCGGTTTACATTCCCAATGACGGGGTGGATCCGGTGGCGCTCAAGGCCAGCGTCGATACGAATTTCAATGCCCGTGTGGCGTGGACGAAGGCGACGTTCGATACTGCGGCGCAACCGGCAACGTAGGCGGGGGATGGGGGGTGGGCACCGGGTCTGCCCCGAGCAGCAGTTCCTCACCGTGCGGGAATTCGACTTGCCATCAGGACACGCTCGACATTATCGACGGCATCACTACGTACGCGTACGACGTGAAGCACTCGGCGAGCTTTGGTGGGTACGTGTTGACTTGTGGTCGGTGAAGTCCTAACCTGCAAGTATGGAAGTGTCACTCACCGAGGAACAGGAAAGCTTGGCACAAGGTGCCGTGCGCAGCGGTAGGCTCCGCGACCAAGCCGACGCAGTTCGGCAGGGGCTCTTGCTCTGGGAAGAACGTGAACGGGAACGCTTGGATTTTCTCGCTGGTCTCGACGAGGCAGAGGAATCCGTGTCGCGAGGCGAATTCCGTGAAATCGGGTCGCTGAGTGAGGTGGAGATGCTTACGGCTGAGATTGAGCGCGAAGGGCTGAAGTGGTGGGTGACACAACAGACCCGGTTTTGACGCCTAGGTTTCGCTTGGCGCGTCGCGCCGAGGGCGATTTGAAGCAGATCTGGAAGTATTTGGCGAAGGAAAGCGGCAGTCCTGCGGTCGCAACTCGTATGGTCGCTGGTATCAATGAGCGGATCTGGATGCTTGCCCGATTTCCATATGTTGGCCGGTCGCGGGATGATTTGCGTCTTGGACTGCGCAGCTTTCCGGTTGGTGACCGTTTGATCATCGACAAATGTGGACAAGACGGGTGTGTTTGTAGTGTTGCGGATGGTGCATGGGATGCGGGATCTTCCGGCGCCACTGCGGTTGTGACTCGCCAAAATGTGTCCGGTGCGTTGCCGAGCTACTACTGAATCAAAGGACGCCTCGGAGGATGGGTACCGTTCGAGTTCGTGATTCGTTAGTCTTCGACAGCCAGCGAATACGAGTAGTGGACCTTTTTCGCGCGCTTGACAAGGACCGAAGGGGCATGAGCCTTGACTATCCTCGTTACCTCGTCGTAGCAATCACTGGCGGTGCCGACGATGATTGCCGTGAGAGCTCCATCGGGTAAACGGACGAAGTCGTCGTCGTAGATCTTTAGCGGTCCTTCCAAGGGCACACCGAATATTCGGAACTCGCGTTCGTAGCACCAGTCCGCTGACTTCGTACTAAGCACATCGAGAAGATGGGGCATCGCAAGAGGGTCGGTCCATTCAGGGTAGGTCTTGCGGTACGTGACCTCCATTGCACTGCCGATCAAGTCGTTGCCTTTGTCGAACTCTAAGCAAATCCCGCGATGCTTGTCGGCATAGTGTGACCACATCAACGTTGAGCACGGAAAAGGTGTCAGGCACTTGATCCGACGCAGGGCGATTTCACTGGTAAGGGCTCTGGAGAATCCTTCGACGGCACCGACAAAACCCGCGTCATCTCGACGAAGCCACTCCGCGCCTTCTGGTCCGAAGGGATCGGTCCTCCATGTCGGAAGCAGCGTCTGAATCATGGCTTCCCGGCGCGATGAGTCTCCGAGCATGGGCCGGGGGTCGAACGAAGGTTTGCAATCCCACGGGTCGTTGACTTGGTCAGGCTTGGAACAGTGCAGCAACCTATCCCGGAGCATATTCTCAAGCCGATCTGCCCAGAATGGCTGGTAGTGGTAATACTTCTGGAAACTGCATTGCCTTGCGGTTGGACGGATCAACCCAGGATCTCCCGGACAACGTTCCCGGCAACGTCCGTGAGCCGGAAATCGCGACCGCTGTACCGGTAGGTGAGCTTGGTGTGGTCGAGGCCCATGAGGTGCAGCAGGGTCGCGTGCAGGTCGTGGATGTGGACCGGCTTGTCGACGGCCTTGAAGCCGAAGTCGTCGGTCGCGCCGTGGATGTGGCCGCGCTTGATGCCTCCGCCCGCCAGCACGGTGGAGAAACCGTGGCTGTTGTGGTCGCGGCCGTTTTGGACCTTCACCAAGCCGCTGACTTCGACTGCGGGCGTGCGACCGAATTCTCCGGAAATGATCACTAGTGTTTCGTCTAGGAGTCCGCGCGACTTCAGGTCCTCCAGAAGAGAGCCGATGGCAGGGTCGGCTGCCTTGGCGAGGCGCTTGTGGCTCTGGATGTCGTCGTGGCTGTCCCACGGCTGGCCGTTGCCATGGTAGACCTGCACCATACGGACGCCCTTTTCGACCAGGCGCAAGGCCATCAGGCAGCCGCGGCCGAATTCGGTGTCGCCGTAGCGCTCGCGGGTTTTGACGGATTCCTTGGAGATGTCGAAGACGTCCGGGGCCTCGGTCTGCATGCGGTAGGCGATTTCAGCGGCTTGGACGGACGCTTCGAGTTCGCGGTCCTCGCCCGCGCGCTGCAGGTGCATGGCGTTCAGCGTGCCCAGTAGGTCGAGCTGCTTGCGCTGGTCGGCCAGATTCAGGTCTGGGTTTTTGATGTATTGGACCAGCTTGTCTGGCGTTTTCTCGTTGTTGGGGATATAGGTGCCCTGGTAGACGGCGGGCAGGAAGGTGGAGGCCCAGAGCTGCGGGCCGATCACGGGCAGTCCAGGACACAGCACCACGTAGCCTGGCAGATTCTGGTTCTCCGAGCCGAGCCCATAGGTCAGCCAGGACCCCATCGAGGGGCGTCCGACGAACTTGTCGCCAGTGTTCATGAGAAGCAGCGACGGCTCGTGGTTCGGGCGGTCCGTGTACATGGAGCGGATGACGCAGAGTTCGTCCGCCTGGGTCGCCAGCTTCGGGAAGATGTCGCTGATCTCGATGCCGCTCTGGCCGTGCTTTTGGAATTCGAAGGGCGATTTCAGCAGGTTGCCGGTCTTGCGCTCGGTGGCGAGGTTGCCCGTCGGGACAGGCTTGCCGTTGTACTTGTCGAGCATCGGCTTGGGGTCGAATGTATCGACCTGCGACGGCCCGCCGTTTAGAAAGAGGAAGATGACGTGCTTGGCCTTGGCCGGGAAGTGGGGGGACTTCGGGGCGAGCGGGTTGGACGAGATTCCGCCCCCGATGGGGGCCGCGCCAGCCGCCAAGTGCGCGAACGCAGTCATGCCGAAACCGGTCCCGCAAGCCTTGAGTAGATCGCGCCGTGTCATTTTGGATCCTATTCGATGAACTGGAATTCGTTGGAGGTGATCAGGACCTGGGCGAAGCGGGTCCACCCGTCCGATCCTGCGGCATGCACGTAGTCGAGGGCCAGCTTGGTTTCGGCCACGGTGGGAGCGCGTTGCAAAACAAAGCCATATAGGTCGCTAACGCGTTTGGATTCAGCGCCTTGGGAGCGTTCCGAGGCGGCCTTCGCCTGCCCGATCACCCACTCGTTGTTCATAAAGTAGAGCCGCTGCAGCGGGGTGTTGGTGGCGGTGCGCTTCTCGGAGGACGCGTTGGGATTCGGGAAGTCGAAGAGCGCGAACTCGGAGTCGAGCTTGCGGCGGCTCACGAAGCAGTAGACGGTGCGGCGGACGTTGTCCTTGCCCAGCCATTCGGCCTTGCCGCCTTCCTTGAGGTCGAGATTGCCGGCGACGTTCAGGATGTCGTCGCGCAGGGCCTCGGCGTCGAGGCGACGCCGGTTGTAACGCCAGACGAGGCGGTTTTCGGGGTCCGCCACCATGTTCTTCGCCACTGGCTGGGTGCCAGACTGGTAAGCTGCCGACAGCATGATGGTGCGGTGCAGCTTCTTCACGGACCAGCCGCCTTGGACGAACTGGGTGGCGAGGTAGTCCAGAAGTTCGGGGTGGCTGGGGCGGTCGCCTTGCATGCCGAAATCGCTTGGGGTGCGGACGAGGCCCTGGCCGAAGTGGTTTTGCCAGATCCGGTTGACGAAGACGCGCGCCGTGAGGGGATTGGTGGGGTCCACCAAGGCATCGCCCAACTCGAGTCGGCCCGCTCCGTTGGAGAACGTTTTGGGCTCGGCGGGCGACAGGATGGTCATGAAGTGGGGCGGTGCGGGGTCGCCGGGGTTGTCGCGGCTGCCCCGGAGCCAGACTTTTTGCACGCCCAGCTTTTTCTTGTCCTGGATGGTCTGGAGGTAGGGGTATTCGGGCGGCAGGGCCTTCTTCAGCGCCTCGTGCTCGGCCTCAAGTACCGCGAGCCGCTCTTTCCACGGACCGGCGAGGAAGCGGTCGACCTTGCCTGCGCCAAAGCGGAACTGGCCGCCGAAGGTCTCGTTCCAGAGGACGAACTTGTCGCGCTCGATGGAGTCGAGACTGGCCTGGCTGAGGTCGTTGCGGCTGGGATCGAGGCCCAGTTTGATCTTGTTCTTCTCGTCGACCAGCTTCTTTTCGGCGTTGACCGCCATGAGGAGGTCTTGGAAATCGTGGGCGGCCTTCTTGCGCTCTTCGGGAGTCTTGGCCGCGAACCAGGCTTTCAGGTAAGGGTGGTCCTTTTCGGGCTTGGCCAGATACTTCTGCAGGCGCTCGAAGGTTTCGGCGTCGAGGTAGCCGCCGGGAACGTCGCCCGAGACGGCCAGCATGTAGCGGGCGACCTGGGAGCCGAGGATTTCGGCGAGACTGTCGGCCTGCTCTTTGACGTAGTCGTCGAGTTCCTTTTTCTTGTCGTCGAGCTTCTTCTTGGCGGCCTTGAACTTCTCCACGGTGTCGGGAGGGGCCAGCGGGGCCTGCGAGAGCTCCGTGTTGTTGAAGACGCCGAGGAGGGAGTAGTAATCGACCTGCGGGATGGGGTCGAACTTGTGGTTGTGGCACTGGGCGCAGGCGACGGTCATGCCAAGGAAGCCGCGGGTGAGGGCGTCAACGCGGTCGTCCTGCATTTCGGGGCTAAGGGAGAAGAAGCCTAGGCCGGGCTGGTATTTGTCCTTGTCCGGCATCTGGTCGCCAGCCACCTGGGCCTTGGCGAACTGGTTCCACGGCATGTCGGTGTTGAAGGCGTTGATGACCCAGTCGCGGTAGCGGAAGGAGTTGGTGTAGGGCTCCTCGTCGGTGGAATTGAGCTTGTCGTCGGAGTAGCGGGCTACGTCGAGCCAGTAGCGGCCCCAACGTTCGCCGTAGCGGGGCGAGGCGAGCAGCTTGTCGACGACCTTGGCGAAGGCGTCGGGCGATTTGTCGGTCGCGAAAGCGTTGACTTCGTCGAGCGTGGGCGGGAGGCCGGTGAGGTCGAGGTAGGCGCGGCGGATCAAGGTGCGGCGGTCGGCGGCGGGGGCAGGCGCGAGGCCTTTTTCCTCAAGCCTGGCGAGGATGAAGCGGTCGACGTCGTTGTGGGCCCACTTGGCGTCCTTGACGGTCGGTGCCGGAGGGTTGGCGACTGGGCGGAAGGACCAGAAGTTCCGCTGCTCGGGCGTGATCACGTAGGGCGCGGCCTTGGCTGTGGTGCCGGCGGGCCATACGGCTCCTGATTTGATCCATGCGGCGACGGCGGCGACTTGGTCGTCCTTGAGCTTGCCGCCGGGGGGCATTTTGAGTTTTTCGTGTGTCTGGCGGATGGCTTGAACGAGGAGGGAGCCGTCGGGGTCGCCGACCTTGATGGCAGGACCGGACTTGCCGCCGGTCAGGAGGGCTTCGCGGGAATCGAGGCGGAGGCCGCCGGATTTGGCGTCGCCGTGGCAGCCGAGGCACTTTTCGGAGAGGAGCGGGCGCACCGACATTTCGAATTGGCGCGCGGGGTCGTCACCGGTGGCGGCCAGCGCAGCGAACGCGAGAGCGAAATGGAGGTAGAGCAGTCTGGCCACGATACGCCCATTCTATACCGTTAACTGTGCGGCTTGTGGAATTCCTGCGGCATAATAGGAGCATGTTGATAGCACCGGCCTTTGCGCAACCGGACGAACTCTTGGCGGCCGTTCGTGGTGTCCGCGACAATCTGAAACCGCAGCTTTCCGATATCACGTATACGCTAGACCGCGACTGGGCGGGGGATCCGGCTATTTTCTTCGAGGTCGTGGTGCCGGATGCTTTGGCCGAGCGGGACCCGATGCTGCGGAAGTCGCGGCATCTGCGTTTCGATATCCAGGATGCCCTCCAACCGGTGGAAAAGTGGGGCGTGATGCCTTACTTTAGGTTCCTGACGGAATCGGAGAGCGTTCCGCAACTGGCGTTCCGGGGTTAGGTGCCGTTCGATGGCGTACGCCGATGACCTTCTCGATCTCGCGCGAAGTTTGGGGCAAGCATCGGGGCCTCGAGGTGAAGTGCCTAATCAAGCGATGCTCCGACGAGCCGTCTCGACTGCATACTACGCGATCTTCCATCTCCTGATTTCCGATGCCACGCGGAATTGGCAGCACGAAGAGCTTCGCCCTGAGTTTGGGCGGCTGTTCGACCACGGTCGAATGCGGACCGCCTCCAACGAGATGCAAGCGCAGATGGCCAGGCAGTCGGCAAAAAGTCTGAAGGGAACGCCCGAACATTCCCTCTTCGACCAGCTTCGCATCGTCGCAACCACCTTCCTGGATGCCCAGCAGGCGCGGAACCAAGCCGACTACAACACAGCCAAAGTTTGGACATCGTCGGACGCGCTTCGCGAGGTTGACAGCATCGCTGAGGCCTTTGAAAGCTGGGAGGCGGTCCGCCATGAGCCGCTGGCCCAGGCCTATCTGCTGTCGCTACTCGGCAAACGCGCCTGACCATCATTTTGGGTCTTGACAGTAGTTGCGTTTTTAGTTAAATATTAACCATGAAGCCAACACCAAAGGGATGGCCGCGTCTATCCACCTCCATCTTTTACAACGATGCCGCCAAAGCGATTGACTGGTTGTGCGACGCATTCGGATTCGAAGTCCGACTCCGCGTCGAAGGCGAAGCGGGCGTGATCGAGCATAGCGAATTGGTTTACGGCGAGGCGCTGATCATGGTCGGCCAAGCGGGCCACACCAAGCCGGGGCGCGAATCATGGCCGCAATTCGTCAGTCCGCAGTCGGTCGGCGGTGGCAACACGCAGTGTCTCCTGATGTTTGTGGACGACGTCGATGCCCACTGTGAACATGCGCGCGCCGCTGGTGCCACGATTGTCGATGAACCCAAGGTCCATGACTACGGCGAGGACTACTGGGCCGACCGTAGCTACGGTGCGAGCGACATCGAGGGTCACCTGTGGTGGTTCACCCAAAGGCTGCGCGGCGGGGAGTAAGAAATGCCTAGTAATTTGGAAGCCACCTTCGCCGCGTTGGGCGAGCCGACGCGGCGGGCGGTGGTAGGATTGCTGAGCCGCGGTCCCCGGCGCGCTGGCGATCTGGCGGACGAACTCGGGCAGAGCGCCCCCGCCATGAGTCGGCATCTGCGCGTGCTGCGCCGCAGCGGGCTGATTGCACCGGAGGAGGTGGATGCCGACGCCCGCGTCCGCCTCTACCGGCTGCAGAAGGCGCCGTTTGACCAGATGCGCGGGTGGCTCGACGAGGTTGAACTCTTCTGGGGCGAGCAACTGGACGCGTTTCACGCGCATGTCGTGGCGCGAAACGGGGAACAATGACGCCACCTTTCGACAAGGCAACCGCGATCGTGACGGTTCCGACAGATCCGGCCACCGCGTTCCGGCTCTTCACCGAGGAGACCGACCTGTGGTGGCGGCGCGGGGTCAAATACCGTGTTGCGGGGCGGAATCCGGGCAGCATTACGTTTGAGGCTGGGTTGGGTGGACGCCTATTGGAGGCTTTCGAGACTCCGATCGGCATCCGGGTCATCGAGATGGGCCGGATCACGGCGTGGGAGCCGCCGTACAGGTTTTGTTTCGACTGGCGGGCGACGAATTTCGCGGAGGGGGAGAAGACCGAGGTCGAAGTCGTGTTCGAAACGGTCCGGACGGGGACGCGTGTCACGGTCCACCATCGGGGTTTCGCCAGTCTGCGTTCCGACCATCCGGTGCGGCACGGACTCGATGGGACGGCTTTCATACGCTCGATGGCGATGCGATGGGGCGAGCAATTGACGGCATTGCGCGAGCACGTCGACAGCAGCCGGTAGTTATTTCCGGGTGCCAAGCTCTTCGAGCGCCTTGTCGAGGCGGGCGATACGATTCTGCAGTTCCTGAAGCTTGGCTTGGTCGGTGCGGAACTGGGCCAAGGCCTCGGATTCCGTTACCTGGCAGGACTGCGTTTCTACCGTCTGGGATTCCATTCGCGTCCGCAGGTCCGCCAGTTGCTGTTTGACGACTGCAGCCTCAGCGGCAGCCATGGTGCCGGTGGCCACGGCCTGTTCCAGCCGCTGAAGGTCCGCAAGCGTGTGCTGCCGGCCAATCTCCAGCCCTTGGCAACGGCTTCTGGCGGCGTTGAGTCGTTGGGACGAACGAGCGACCGCGCCGTCCTGGAGCTGCATCGCGTGAAGGGCGATCTGCACCCGTTGCGACGCAACCGTCATGCCGTCAATGCTTTGGCGCAGTTGGTGAACCTCGTCGAGGAGCGCCTGCAACGTCTCGACGGCCTTTGCCGGAGTTTGCCCTTGGGCAAAACCGGCTGCACAAAGGATCGCGAATGCGGGTTTCAGCATACCGGCATTGTAACCAAGCGCGGTCGGAAGCGCTCGTCGATTTCCACTTGGTCGCCGGAAGCCAGCCCCGGCCGCCACGTGCCGACGCCGAAGTGCCGCTAGTCTGCGGGGACGTTGAACGCGTCGCCCGTGTCGGCGACCCATTGCTTCAGCCTGCCGATTAACCGCTGGCGTTCGGCCCGGAACTTGTTGTTGTAGGCCATGTTGACCTGCTCGTAGGGGTCCTCGTTCAGGTTGTACATCATCCAACTGATGCCCTCGAAGCAGGTGTACTTCCAGCCGTCGCGCGTCACGATCCCGCGGTAGGGCTTGTTGACGGAATCCGGGTGGCCGGTCGGGACGACGGTCTGAAGGTATGCCGAGTCCGGCATTGCGGGCATCGGGGTGACTTGGGGGCGGAGGCGGAACTTCGAGTAGTCACGGCCCTCCATCCACGACGGCGGCGTCAGTCCGCACAGGCCGAGGGTGGTCGGGGCGATGTCTGGCGAATTCAGCAGGGCGGGCACCCGGCCCGTCACGTGCCCCTCGTAGGTTGGCTGGCCGCCCGCGATGAAGAACGGGATACGGATCGATTCCTCGTAGGCCGTCATTTTGCGGAACTGGCCCTGCGACCCCAGCATGTCGCCGTGGTCGGCGAAGAAGAGGACGTGGGTGTCCGTGAAGAGGCCCTCGTCGCGAAGGGTCTGGATGACGCGGCCAAAGTTGAAGTCAAGGTTTTCGATCATCCCGTAGTAGCCGGAGAGTTCGCGCGCGGCCTGCTCGCGCACCGATTTGACCATGGGCACGTTGGGACGGAACTCGATGTTTCCGGCCCCGAGGCGGGCTCGGTAGTTGGGGGGTGCGACGGGCGGGTCGTGGGGAGGTTGGACGGAACAGACGGCAAAGAAGGGTTTGCCGCGGCCTTGGCGCTGCGCGGCGGCTTGGTCGCGGACGTATTTGATCAGGAGGTCGGTCAGCGCGTCGGTTTCGTAGCCGGGCAGGCGGTAGTGGAAGGCGTCCTTGCCCTCGCCGCCGTGGACCCAGGAGTCGTACTGGGAATTGTTGTTCTCGTAGCCGACCCAGGTGTCGAAGCCGCCGCGCTTCTTGGGGTCGGTGATGAAGTGGGCGGCGCGGCCGGTGCTTTCGTGGAAGCCGCCGAGGTGCCACTTCCCGAAGTAGGCGGTGTTGTATCCGGCGGCTTTCAGGGGCTCTGTGATGGTGGCCTGGCCGTCGGGCAGCGGGTATTCGTGGCCGACGACGCAGTGGTGCGGGTAGCGGCCGGTGAGCATCGAGCCACGGAAGGGGCAGCAGAGGGGAAAGCCGGAGAGCGCGTTTGTGAATTGCACGCCCATGGCCTGGAGGTTGTCGAGGTTCGGGGTGCGGACGTTGGGGTCGCCGTTGATGCCGAGGGCTTGGGCGCGGTGCTGGTCGCCCAGGAACCAGATCACGTTGGGGTGCGCGGGTGCGGGGCCGTTCTGGGCGGACGCCAACTGGGTCGCGCCGAGGGTTGTGGTGGCGAGGAATTGGCGGCGGTGCATCGTTGGTTCATACATCTTATCCCCCGGAGGCGGACGGGGTGGTTCGGGGCAGTGGAATCGCTCGCTCACCCGTTGGGTGAACAGCCTGCGCGTGGCTCGAACAAACACTCCCTTGCGGTCGTGGCTCGGCCACGAAACCGTAGGCGCAAAGGAGTCAGTGGTTAGAGGAGGCGACGGATTAAGACAGCGGGGTGGATGCCCTTCAGGCCTCCCAGTTCGGCAACCTGATGCCGGCAGGAGGTGCCCGTCGCCACAAGGACGTCCTCCGGGCGCATGTTGCGCACTGCCGGCAACAGCTTCCGCTCCGCGATCGACACCGAAAGGTCGTAGTGGTCCTTCGTGTACCCGAACGACCCCGCCATGCCGCAGCATCCGGCGTCCAAGTCCACCACCTGCGCTCCGGGAATCCGCGACAGCAGCGCCATGGACGCCGCCAGTCCCCCCATCGACTTCTGGTGGCAGTGCGCGTGGAGCAGGATCTTTCCCTGCAACTCCTGCGGGCCTGCCATTGACTGCGGGAAGATGTCGTAGTCGCTTGCAGCCTCCTCGAAGGACTGGCACGCGGCGGCAACCTCCCGGGCCATGTCTTGGAGCGGGCCCCGGAGCAGGCCGACGGCGTCTTCCTTCACGGCGGACATGCAGCTCGGCTCGCAAAACACGATCTTGTCGCCGTTGGCCGCGATGGAGTGAAGTCCTTCCACCAGCTTGGCGGCATTTACGGCCGCCTCCGCCAGCAAGCCTTGCGAAATCAGCGGGCGGCCGCAACAGGCGGGGCGAGCCACATCCACCCGGCAACCGGCCCGCTCCAGGACCTCGACGGCGGCGATGCCGATTTCGGGATCGTAGTGGTTGGTGAAGGTGTCGTTGAACAGCACCACCCTGGCGCCGGATTGTAGCGGACGATGTTGCGACACCCAAGACTCGAAGGTGTCTTGGCGCCACTCCGGCAACGCGCGGCGCGGATCGATCCCAATGATGTTCTCGCTTGCCCAGCGCATGATCCGGCTCTTGGCCATCCTATTGGCAAAAACCGGGAACTGGCTGGCCAACGCCGCAATGTTTGCCACGTTGCCCAGCGCGCGGGCCTTGGTGGGAACGCCGTGGCGCTTGTAGTAGTCGGCGAGGAATTCGCTCTTGAACTTCGCCATGTCCACACCGACGGGACACTCGGCCTTGCACGCGCGGCACTCCAGGCACAGGTCCAAGGCCTGCTTGACCGCCTGTTCGCCCAAACCGGCCTCGCCCAGTTTCCCTGTCAGGGCGAGCCGCAGTACGTTGGCCCGGCCGCGGGTGGAGTCGGTCTCCTCGTGTGTCGCCATGTAAGAGGGACACATGTTGCCCGACAGCTTTTTCCGGCAGGCCCCGACGCCGCTGCACATTTCGACCGCGCCGCCCATGCCGCCGTACTCAGAGTAGTCGAAGAACGTCTGCGGCTGGGCGATCCGATAGCCGACACCGTAGCGGAGGTTGGACGCGAGCGGCGGTGCGTCGACAATCTTGCCGGGGTTGAGGAGGTTGTGCGGATCAAAGGTGTGCTTGATCTCGCGGAAGGCTTGGTAGAGTTCGGAGCCGAACATGCGCTCCATGAACGGACTGCGGACCAAGCCGTCGCCATGTTCTCCCGAGAGTGCGCCGCCGAATTCGAGGACAAGGTCGGCCACTTGGGAGGCGATGGATTCAAACTTGCGGATACCCTCCTCCGTCTTCAGGTTGATCACCGGGCGGACGTGGAGGCAACCAACGGACGCGTGGGCATAAATGCCCGCGGTGGTCTCGTGTGCGGCGATGATTTGGAGGAAGCGCCCGATGAAACCGGCCAGCTTCTCCGGCGCGACTGCCGTGTCTTCGACGAACGAGATGGATTTGGCGTCTTCCCGCGACGCCATGGACAGCCCGAGGGCCGCCTCGCGGAGGCTCCAGATGCGGGCTTGGGCGACGGGGTCGGTCTCGGAATGGTAGTGGTAGCCGAGCCCCTTGGCGCGAAGGTCGGCCTCGAGCGCGGCGAGACGGGCTGGCAAGTCCTCTTTGCGGTCGGCGTAGAATTCGACGCAGAGGGAAGACCCGGGATCACCGACGATGAAGGAATCGCGGATCTTGGCCAGGTTGGCGTTCTGGCGGGTGTTGTCGAGGATGGATTTGTCCATCACCTCGACTGCGGACGGGCCGTGTTCGAGGATTGCGGGGGTGGCCGCAAGCGAGGCCAGAAGGTCGTGGAAAAGCACCACCATCACGGCCTTGGCCTTGGGCAGCGGAACCAGATTGAGCTTCGCCTCCAGGATGATGCCGAGGGTGCCTTCGGAGCCGACCATGATTTTGGCCAGGTTGACCGGCTTTGTCTTGTCGACGAACTCGTCGAGGTTGTAGCCTCCCACACGGCGCTTGATCTTGGGGAAACGGCGGTCGATTTCGTCCGCATGCCGATCCGCCAAGTCGAGAACTGCCGAGTAGCAGTGCGCCTCAAGGCTCCTGCCGGTCGGTATCGCGTCACGCGGGATGTCGCGGAAATGGGCTATCGAACCGTCCGCGAGCAGGACCCTGAGCTCCAGCACATGGTCGATGGTCTTGCCATACAGAACGCTGCGCGCACCGCTGGAGTTGTTGGCGATCATGCCGCCGATGGTGGCGCGGCTGGCTGTGGAGATATCGGGCGCGAAGCGGAGTCCCAACGGGGCCAGCTGGGCGTTGAGCTCGTCCAACACGATGCCGGGCTCGACACGGACCCACCGCTCCTCGGCGTTCACCTCAAGGATGTTGTTGCAATACTTCGACAGGTCGAATTGAAGGCCGGCACCGATGGCCTGGCCAGCCTGGGAGGTGCCGCCTCCGCGCATGGTGACGGAACAGCCGTGTTTGCGGCTGACCCGGAAAGCGCGGGTGATGTCGTCGGCGTTTTTAGGGATGACAACGCCGAGCGGCTCGATCTGGTAGACGCTGGCGTCGGTCGAGTAGAGTGCGCGGGAGAGCTTGTCGAACCGGACTTCGCCGGAAAGTTGGCGTATCAGATCGATCTGGAGTGAGGAACCACCGGGATCGGTACTGATTTGAACGAGGTCGCTCATCGGCGCAATTCCAAGTCTAGCAACGCGACCGGGGCAGCCACTTCTACATCCCTTTCGGAGTTTCCAGCGTCCTGAGGACATCGGCGTGTTGTTCCGAGCGCCCGGCATCCCCGGCCTGGTTCCAAGCCCGGATCAACAGGTAGTGGATCTGGGCGTCGGTGATGGTGGCGCCTTGGAGTTGGAGCGCGGCTTCCCCTTCGTGCGCGGCCGCTTGGGCGTCGCCCTGCTTCAAGAGGACGCGTGCGAGGTCAAAGTGGGCGTCGCGGAATTTGGGGGAGACGGCGACGGCCTCGCGGATCCACCGCTCGCTTTCGTCGAGCTTGCCTTGGAGCAGGAGCAACCGGCCGCCGGGGAGCAGCGTGTCTGCGTCCACGGCGTTCTTGGCGCGTTCGAGGCGAAGGGCATCGCGGTAGAGCAGCATGGCCTCGTCGTCACGGCCCAGGCTTTCGACCGTGAGTCCGAGGTAGAGGGCCGTCCTCGGATTCTGCGGATTCAGTTCGCGGGCTTGGCGGAAGCGGGGCAAAGCTTGCCCCATGTCGTTGGCGAGGAAGGCGTTGAGGCCGTAGAGGAAGTGGGCGTATTCGGCCTTGGGGTCCAGCTTCAAGGCGCGTTCCAGGGTGCGACCGGCTTGCTCGAAGTGGTTGTCGGCCATCTCCATCTTGGCGCGGAGGGTCAAGGCCGGGACGAGGTCGGGGTCGAGTTGGAGTGATTCGTCGAGGGCCTTGCGCGCCTCGGCGAACTGGCCCGCGGCGAAGAGCTTGTTGGCCTGCTCGTAGGCCGGCCGGCCGGGTGAAACAGCGGCCAGCAGCGCGAGAAAAAACAGAGCCATTGGGGTCGTCACTTGGCGGAGACCTCCTTGATTTCCAGGATCCGGTCGGCTGCGGGATGGTCCACGCGCTGCGTCGCGCCTCCCGGCCAGCTTAACTCCAGCCATTGGATTGCGCTCGGCCCCAGTCCGAAACGGACTAGCGGCTCACTGGAACTGGCGTAGCCGACGGCGGTGGTCGAGTGGTTGTAGAGGTCGCGACCGTCGGCCAGATGGACGTGGACCTTGGCCCCTAGACCTTGGCGATTCGCGTGGACGCCCCGCAGCTTCACCGCCAGCCAGTGCGATTTCGTGTCCGTCCTATTGAGGAAGAGCTTGGCCGGGCCGTTGAGGACGGACACGACGGCGTCCACGCGGCCGTCGTTGTCGAAGTCGGCGAAGGCAACGCCCCGGTGCATGGCGGCGCGCTGGAAATCGGGCCCCGCGGTGGCCGAGACATCCTCGAACTTCTTGCCTTCGATGTTGCGGAAGACGTGGTTGGGGAGCTCGGAGGATCGGCCCAGGTATTGGTCCAGTTCCGCCAGGTGCGACAGGCCGAAGAAGATGTCCTTGTAGCCGTCGTTGTCGAAATCGTACATGCCAAGGCTCCAGCCGGTGAACTGGCGGGTGCCCAACAGGAGGCCGGTGCGCTGGGCCGTGTCATCAAATTGGAGCCCTTTGGCCGGGTTGTGGAAGAGCAGGAAGGAATCGTTGATGATGCCGGAGACGACGAGATCGGGCTTGCCGTCGTTGTCGTAGTCGCGCAGGTCCGCGCCCATGCCGGCCACCGCATAGCCGTCCTCGCGCAGTGCGACCCCTGCTTCGAGCCCGATCTCCCGGAAGGTGCCGTCGCCCAGGTTGTGGAAGAGGAAGCCGCGGACGGAATCGTTGGCGACGAAGATGTCGGTGAAGCCGTCGCCGTCGATGTCAGCGAAGGCTACTCCCATGCCCTTGCCGATGTGTTTGGCGATGCCGGATCTTTCGGATACGTCGGTGAATGTGCCGTCATGGTTGTTGTGGAAGAGCTGGCCATGCTGGCCGGTGTAGGCCCTCGGGTGGCAGTAGAATTGGCGTTCCTCCGACCCGCAACGGGGCTCGGTGGCGGCGTCCCAGACCACGTAGTTGGAGACGAACAGGTCCAGCCAACCGTCGTTGTCGTAGTCGAGCCAGCCTGCGGAGACCGACCACGCGTCGGCGGGTCCGGCGGAATGGAGCTTGGCGGTGACATCCTCGAACCGCCCGTTGCCCAGGTTGCGGTAGAGGGTGTTGCCGTGGACCCCGGCGACGAAGAGGTCCGGGAAACCGTCGTTGTCGAAGTCGCCGACCGCCGCTCCCATGGAATAGCCGGTGCCGGCGACGCCCGCCTGGGTGGTGACATCGGTGAACGTGCCGTCGCAGTTGTTGCGGAAGAGGCGGTTCGAGAATTCCGGGCTGGTCTTGCGGAGGCTGGGGATGGCGGCACCGTTGGTGAAGAAGATGTCGGCGCAGCCGTCGTTGTTGTAATCGAGAACGGCAACGCCACCGCCAGTCAGTTCAATTTGGTGGAACTGTCCGGCGGCGGCGTTTTTCAAGGTGAAGTTGAGGCCCGATTTCGCGGCAACTTCCGCGAAGCGGATCGGTGGGGGCGCCAACGCCGACCCCGCCGCAGCCACAAAAAGGGCTGCGGACAGGATCGAAACGATGGCAAGCCGGTAAAGCAAGTCCCAGTTTATGTCCGGCCGCACCCTAGAACTGGATGCGGGCCACCAACTGGCCAGTCCTAGGCGTCGGCAGCGACGAGTTCACGCTGTTGGATGCGATGCCCAGGTAGTTGAGGAAGCCGAAGCCGCCGGTCAGGTTGCCGTTCGAACGGGTCGGCGGCGTGGCCGGGCTGCCGGTGGAAGGGTCGGACACCGAGAGGTTCTGGTTCAACAGGTTGAAGAACTCGGCACGGATGCTGAAGGTCATCCGTTCCTTGATGTTGAAGACCTTGCCCATGCCGCCCGAGATGATGGGACGGCGCTGGCCACGGAAATCGCGGTAGTAGACAATGTTGCTGCCGGGAACACCCGGAGCCTGGTCCTGCCATGCGGCGGGGTTCAGGATGGTCTCCTGGGTGGGGTCGATGCAGCCGCAGTTGGGCGACTTCAGGTACAGGGGCTGTCCGGCGACGCGCACCTGCCGGGTGTAGCCGGTCGCCACGTAGCCGCCGATGCCGTTGTTGGAGCCGGGCGACGCCAGCAGGGGGGCGCTCTGCCACGTGTCGATGGTGCCGATCTTCCAATCGCTCAACAGCGTGCGGGCGAGCTTGTTTTGCTTGACGAAGCCGATGGCGGGAACCGTATAGTCCACGCTCAGGCTGAGCACGTTGGGTAGGTCCGTCGCCGACAGGCCTTTGAAGCTGCGGCGGTCATAAAGGTTGCCCGCGTTGGTACTGCTGTCGAGGCTCTTGGAGAAGGCGTAGGCCGCGGTCGCGGTCAGGCCGTGCGAGAGGCGCTTGGTGACCTTCATCTGCAGCGCGTCGTACCAGCTCTTGCCCAAGGGGGCCCAAATCTGGCCGATGCCGCTGAACTGCGGGAAGGGCCGCAGGCTCTGGAGGACCGTGCCCGAGTCGGGGAAGTTCGCGTAGGGCTTCTTGAACCCGGCGGCGACGGCCACGGCGGAGGTGACGGCCGAGGTCAGGAGCGTCCGGTTGGCCGCCACCGTCAGGTCGCCGATGCCGTATTTCTGCAACACGGCCGGATTGACGGCGTTGTAGTTGATCAGGTTCGGGATGGAGCCGGAAGTATTGCTGCCGCCGCCGCCCGCGTTGATCCAGACCGAGCGGTTGCCGAGGTATGCCGCCTCGACAACCAGATCCTTCATCACTTCGCGCTGGATGGAGATGTTCCATTGGTTCACGCGGGGAGGACGTCCGCCGTTCCGATCCATCAGTGCCGGTGCGCCCTGGACCGCGCCGCCGGGCACCACGAACAGGCCGGGATCGTAGGAGGCACCGTAGAGAGCCTTCTGGTCGAGGTTCAGCGGCTGGGAAAGGATGCCCGCCGCGACGCCGTTGCCGGGCGACGGGATGGTGATGGTGTTGAAGCCGAGGCCGGAGGTGGACGGCTGCGTGGCCGTGGGAGCCAGGGAGCCGTAGGAGAGGCCCCAGCCCGCCCGCAGAACAGTCTTCGAATCATAGGAATACGCGAGGCCGAGACGCGGGGCGATGGCGTAGGGATAGGTCGGCACGATATGGCAGTTGCAACGACCGGTGCCGAAACCGTCGTAAATCACCGCACCCGGAAGGCCGTTGGCGTTGGGGTTGGGCGTGGTGGGGCTGAAGCTGGCTTCGCGGTCGTGGATTTCGCGCAACGGGGTCTGCAGATCCCAGCGGAGACCGTAGTCCAAGGTCAGCTTGCGGTTGATCTTCCAAGTGTCTTGCAGGTAGAGCGACCAGGACGTGGTGCGGTACTGCGGGGCCACGGCGTTGCCCGCCGCCACGCTGTCGTACTGGCCGAGCAGGAAGCTCGCCCACGCGTTGCCGGTGCCGGTGCCGCTGGGCAGAGCCTGCCCGTAGAGAGGCTGCGAAGTTTCGGCGGAACTGAAACCGTAGGACGGCGCGAGACCGTTCGTGTTGGCGGAGGTCTGGGTGTCGATCTTCCAGTCCATGCCCAGTTTCAAAGTGTGGTTGCCGCGGATCCAGCTCAGGTTCGATGTGGCGCTGGGCTTCTGGTCGATGCTCAGAACCCGGTTGCCCGAGCCGATGGGAACCGCGAGGCCGCCCAACACGCTGTCGCCGACCGGGCCGAGACGAGGGTAGCCGGAGCCGGGCGCGCCAATGATGCCGAGCGAGGCGTTGTCGTAGGCGTAGCTGACGGCCGGGACCGTGTCCGGGTTCCGGTGGCGCATGAAACCCGCGCCGAAGTGGAAGAGCAGGGTCGGGGTGATGGTTTCGTCGAAGTTCACGCGCACCGTCTGCGACCGGATGTATTGCAGGCGCACGCGGGAGAGCGCGGCGGGCAGGCCGTCGACGCCGTTCGACTTGTCTGTGTTCTGGGCGCCCCAGTAGCCGGAAACCTTGATCTTGTCGCTGAAGTTGTGGTCGATCTTGACCGACGGGATTTGCTGCAGCTTGAAGAACGCGCCCGACTGGACGAAGTTGTTCACGTAGCCGTCGTTGATGTTGGGCTTGGGCAGCGTGGCGATGATCTTGTTCGCGGCAGGGTCGATGCGGCTCGTCGGGATGATGTTGCCGGGGAACGCATTTAGAATGCGGCGGCCGCTGGAGTCGATGACGGTGGTGGCGGGATCGTAGATGGCGTTCTGGATGATGGCGCGGCCTGCGAAGTCGGTGCCGAGGTTGCGGTTGGCGGTCACGAGGAGGTTGTTGGAAAGGTTACCTGAGTTGTAGGCCGAATTCGGCACGGTGCTGATGCCCGCATAGAGGTTTTCGCGGTCGCGGTACTTCTCGAAGTTGAAGAAGAAGAAGGTCTTGTTGCGTCCGTTGTAGACTTTCGGGAGCCAGACGGGTCCGCCGACGGAGACGCCGTAGTCGCTCAAGTGCTTGACCACTTTGGTGTGGTGGCCGGTGCCGTCATTGGTAAAGGGGATGCCGGCGTTGAGGAAGGTGTTCTCGAAGTAGTCGTAGGCGCTGCCGTGGATCTGGTTGGTGCCGCTCTTGGAGGTGAAGTTGTAGATGCCGCCGTTGCCGACGCGTCCGAATTCGGCCGAGAAGTTGGAGGTCTGGAGGGTGAACTGCTCGATGGCCTCGACCGAGGGCTGTTCCTCGTCGGAAACGCGGGTCTGGAAGGCGCTGTCGGACTCCTGGCCTTCGAAGATGATCTTGAAGTTGTTGTTGCCCCCGTTGATGGAGATGTTGTTCCAGCCGTTGAAGGTGGCTCCGGGGGTCATCTGGGCAAAGGAGAGGGGGTTGCGGATCGCGCCCGCGCCGATGCCGAAGTTGATGGGCAATTCGGCGATCTGGGTGCCGGTGATGGTGGTGGATTGTTCGGCGCTTTCGGATTTCAGCAGCGTCGATTCGGCGGTAACGGAGACGGAATCGGTTGCCGCGCCGACCTTGAGGACGATGTCCACCCGGGTAGTCACGGCCACTTGGACGAGGAGGTTGGTCTGCTCGTACTTGCTGAAGCCGGGGTGCTCGATGGAGAGGGTGTAGGAGCCTGCGGGCAGGCCGAGCAGCGTGTAGTTGCCGGTGCCGGTGGTGACGGTGTCCGTTTTGGTGCCGGTATTGGTATTGGCAATGGCTATCTTGGCGTTGGGCACAAGAGCGCCGGTGGAATCGGAGACGGTCCCTGTGATAGTACCGCGATCACTCTGGGCAAATACTACGGATGTAGAGAAAAAGCCTACTAGGAGGAGTAGGGAAAGGCTGGCGATTTTTTTTAAACGGGAATTCCTTTGCGGGCACCAACCTATCACAGTCGGGGGGCTGAGTCAACGGTTACGCCATCAAAAATTGGCCACCGCCGAGCGGGCGGAGCGGGAACCGGGATTTATGGATAGGTAGCGGGTGAGGACGGCTTTGGCCTCGGCGCGGGGAAGGAGCTTCACGAGGTTGAGCGTCGCCTCCTCGTTGCCGGGATTGGAGTCGAGCGCGCGCCGCCAGAGCTCGATGGCACGGGCGGATTGTCCCGCGGCGCCGTAGAACGCACCCAGGTTGACGAGGGCAGCGGTTTCGCCAGGACGCTCCTTCAAGACGGATTCGTAGAGCGCGGCGGCTCGGGCGGGGTCGGTTTCGAGGACGGCTAGGCGCAGACGGAGCTGCCAGTCGGCGGGCCTGGCTTGGCGGAGAAGGTCGCGGGCGCGCGGGTCGCCCATTTCGGCGTAGGCGATCCCGAGTGAGCGGGAGTCGGCCTGGCCGAGGAATGCCACCAAGTCCCCGGCGACGGGGGGCAGGGGAGTGCGCGGGGTCCGGGGAATGCTGTGATCGGTCATCACGCCGTGGTTGGCGTCAACGGCGCGGGTCTTGGGCATGTGGCAGTCGGCGCACTGCTCCTGCTGGCGGTGGGCGGTCTGGTGGCAGTCGAGGCAAGCCTGCTGGGTGCGACTCGAATTGCCGTGGACGCCGTGGCAGGTTCCGCACCAGAGTTTGTCCCCGGAGGCGGCCTTGCAGCGGCTGGCGGCCAGCTTTTCCACGTGACTGGTCACTTTGAGGTCGGTGCGGCCCAGTTTCCAGACGAAATAGGTGGCGAAGTCGGCCAGGCGGTCGCCCGCTTGGAACTCGGCGAGGCGGCGTCCGGCGTTTTCGATGCGGGCCTCGCCGGTGAGGTGGCATTGGGCGCAGACGGAGTCGCGTCGGTCGGGGGGCAATTGGGCCGGTTGGACCATGCGGGACGAGGCCGGGTTGCGGACGTGCTCGCTGCCGGGACCGTGGCAGCGCTCGCAGGAGACGCCGCCTTCGAGGAAGGGCGGGTCGCCGTAGCGGTTCTGGGTGCCGAGGACGGGGCGGACTTGGCTGGCGTGGCAGAGGAGGCAACTGGGCTCGACCGCACGGTTGAGTTGGACGTCGGGGTTGTTCTGGTAGCCGGGCGAGGCGTCGTAGGCGGCGCGGCGGGCGTACCAGGTGACGGGGAGTTCGAAGAGGTGGCCGTCGCTTGACTGGAGGTAGGTGCGGCCTTCGGAGTTGGAGCCGACGAAGTAGTCGATGGGGGCGGTGCCGGCTTGGTCGAAGGCGAGGGTATTGCCGGAAATCTTGTAGCGGTGACCGGCGGCGGTGAATCCGGCGGTCGGCAGTGCGGGGGCGGGGCCGCTGGACCGGGCCATGGGGGTTTGGGCGTAGGCGTCGGCGATGGCCGGGTGGCAGGGGCGGCAGGCCTGGCTGCCGACGAGGATGGCGGCGGCGAGCATCAGCACGGGATTGGCCTCGGGCGCATGCATGACAGCTTATCGGACGGGTAGGGCGGGAAGGTCCAACGATTGCCGACTGTGCTCGGGGGAGCTATAAAGGTGACGCAGGGCGGCGCTAGAATATTAGTCATATCCACCATGCCCGCCGCACTCGCCCCGGACATCGAAATCCCGATCCCGCCCCTTTCCCCGGTGATCTACCCGCCGCGTAAACGGTGGACGCGCACGGAGTGCCAAAGTTTGGAATCGACAGGCCTTTGGGACCGGGACCGATTCGAACTCATCGACGGGGAACTGATCACGAAGTTGCCGAAGAACCGCCCGCACATCATTGTTCTGATGTTGGTGGGGGAGTGGCTCGCCCACGTTTTCGGGTCGTTCCATCTGAACAAGGAGGGTCCAATCGATGTCGCTCCTGAGGATAATCCGACTAGCGAGCCCGAGCCGGACCTCGCCGTCCTCGGCAACGATGGCAGGACGTACTTGGATTCGAGCCCCCCGGCGGCCGAAGTCAGGCTCCTGATCGAAATCTCCGATTCGACCATCGGGTTCGACCTTGGGCCGAAGGCACGACTGTACTCCCGTGCAGGAATCGCCGACTACTGGGTTGTCGATATCCAGGCGCGGCGAATCATCGTCCATCGCAGCCCCGAAGGCGGAGTCTATTCACAAGTGGTCGCCTACGAGGAGGGCGAGAGTGTCTCGCCTTTGGTCGCGCCCGATGCCATGCTTCTGGTTTCCGAGGCGTTTCCGACCCTCCGGGCCTAACCCGTCTCCGTATTCGGCGTAGCCGGAAACTGCTATTCTGATATCAGAAAATGCGTATCGACGGGAAAGACATTGCGCGTCTGGACGTTGCCCAGCTTCGACACCTGATGAACACGTTGTTGATCGTAGAGGCAAATGCGAACGCGGTACCCCTTACCGACTTGGACCTGACCACTCGGGAGACAGATCCCGATGGCGGAATTGATGCCTACATCGTGTGGCCACCCAGAGCCAAGCGGGACCCGCTGGCAGCGGGTCCGATTGCGTTCCAGTACAAATCGGGCAAGCTAAAACCCAAGGAACTGCGAGAGGAGTTCCACAAGCCCGGAATCAAAGAAGTACTTGACTCGGGCGGTAGCTACGTCCTCGTCGTCTCGCATGACTATCCCAAGAGAACGAGGGACGCGCGCAATCGACAGCTATCAGAACTCTGCGCTGAACGCGGAATCCCCGAGACGAAGTGCAAGATTCTGTATGGGGACCATATCGCACATTGGTGCTCGCAACACTTGGCGATCATGGCCCTTCCAGAGCTGGGAAAGCCGCTCCGTGGTTTCATGACAGTTGAGCAGTGGAGGAACAACGCGTAACAGTTCAGCCCCATGGATTGGCAGCCGAAGGTGCGGGGTGAAAAAAGTCTGAAAAAACTTCGCTTCGGACCTGGACTTTTGCCGCGGAACCTGGCAACCTGGATGTTTGGGGTGCGCCAACTGCCAGCAGCGGGGT
>CAIVPR010000127.1 GCA_903907865.1 uncultured Acidobacteriia bacterium | reverse complement strand
CCGACGCCGCGAAGGAGCCGGGGGCGATCGGCGCCCTGCTGCGCCGCGAGGGGTTGTACTCCTCCCTTCTTGCCACGTGGCGGAAGGAGCGCGAAGCTGGCATCGAGGCTGCGCTGGCTCCCCAGAAGCGCGGCCCCAAGCGCCCGAGAGAAGGGCCAATGCGCTGGCTCCTGATGCCGGGTCGATCTCCGGAGCAGTTATGGGGGGTGCGGGGAGTGCAATGGAACAGCCGATCATCAAGAGGACCAGCGCGGCGAATTTGTTCATGAGTAGGCTCCTTTGGTGTACTTCTGTCGGCAGTTGTATTGCCGAACTGAGCCCAAGTATACCTCTAGTTTGAAGGACGGGGCAATGCTCTCCGATACGAAACTTGTGCGGTCATAGAAAAGGCCGGACGCTGATGCGTCCGGCCTTTCTGGTTGCTCCTGGAAGGGAGTGAACTACAGAACGTCTTCGGACCAGTTCTCAAGTACCGACTTCACCTTGGCGGTGAACTGGTCGCCCAAGGCACCGTCGATCAGGCGGTGGTCGAAGGTCAGGGCGAGGAAGCACTGCGAGCGGATCGCGATTGCGTCGTCGATCACAACCGGCACCTTTTCCACTGTTCCGACACCGAGGATCGCCACCTGCGGCTGGTTGATGACCGGCGTCGCGAAGACGCTGCCAAAGCTACCAAAGTTGGTGATCGAGAAAGTGCCGCCCTGGATTTCGTCCGGCTTGAGCTGCTTGTTGCGGGCGCGGGCGGCGAGATCCACGATGGAGCGCTGCAGACCGAGGACGTTCTTCTCGTCGGCGTTGCGGATCACGGGGACGATCAGGCCGCCGTCTAGGGCGACCGCGATGCCGACGTTGATCTCGTTGTGGAAGACGATGTTGGTGCCGTCGATGGAGGCGTTGAGCGTCGGGAAGGCGCGGAGGGCCTCCACAGCGGCGCGGGCGACGAACGGCAGGAAGGTGAGTGAGAAGCCGTTGCGGGCCGCGAACTCGTCCTTGTGCTTGGCGCGCATCTTGGCAACCTTCGTCATGTCGACGCGGTGCACCGTGGTGACGTGGGCGGAGGTCCGCTTGGACATCACCATGTGCTCGGCGATCTTGATCCGCATGTTCGACATGGGCTCGACGCGGGTCTTGGCACCGGGGGCGTAGGTCGGAAGCGGTGCGGGGGCGGCGGGCTTCGGCGCGGCCACAGGCGCGGGCGGCGGAGCGACCGGTGCAGCGACTGGAGCGGTGGCAACTGGAGCGGGAGCCGACTGGGCCTTCAGGTGGCCTTCGACATCCTCCTTGGTGATACGTCCGCCGGCTCCGGTGCCGGAGATCTTGGAGAGGTCAATGTTGTTCTCGCGGGCGATCTTGCGGACCAGCGGCGAAAGCGGGCCGACGGGCTCGGAGACGGCGGCGACAACCGGGGCTGCCGGGGCTTCGGCCACGGGCGCCGGAGTCGGAGCGGCAACAACGGCTGCGGGAGCCGCTTCAACCGCAGCCGCGACCGGGGCGGGAGCCGCAGCCGCTGCTCCGGCTTCACCGATGCGGGCGACAATCGCGTTCACTTGAACGGTGGTGCCTTCGGTCACCAGGATTTCGGCCAACACACCGGAGGCCGGCGCGGGGATCTCGGTATCGACCTTGTCGGTCGAGATCTCGAACAAGGGTTCGTCGCGTTCCACCGTATCGCCGGCCTTCTTCAGCCAGCGGGTCAGGGTTCCTTCGACGATGCTTTCGCCCATCTGGGGCATCACGACGTCTGTCATTGCGCAAACTCTCCAGTCATCTCGAAAACTTTGAGGAAGTTGCGGGCGAGCGCGCCCTTCACTTCCGCCATATCCGCCCGGACGCCGAGTTGTTCCATCGACGTAACAGGCTTGGTCAAGCCGCAGGGCACGATGTACCCGAAATACTTCAAATCCGTGGTCACGTTGAGCGCCCACCCGTGGGTGGAGATCCAACGGCTCAAATGCACCCCGATGGCCGCGATCTTGGCCGCATGCTCACCCTCGCCGACCCACACGCCCGTCAGTTTCGGGATGCGTCCCGCATGAATGCCGTACTCTTCCAGCGTATCAATGAGAACCTGCTCGATGCCCCGGACGAAGGCTCCGACGTCGCGCTTCCAGAGCCGGAGGTCCATGATCGGGTAGCCGACGATCTGCCCGGGACCGTGGTAGGTCACGTCGCCGCCCCGGTCGGTTTCGTGGAGTTCGACACCGAGGCGGTCGAGGAGGGCTCCAGGAGCCAGGATGTTGTCCTCGTGTCCGTTGCGGCCGATGGTGACCACGTGGGGGTGCTCGACGAAGAGTAGGGTGTCGGTGCCGAGGCCTTGCTTGCGCTCGGCCTCGATCTGGTGCTGGATGGTTAGGGCTTCAGTGTAGGGGAGGCGGCCCAGGTCGCGGATGCGACACGGGCGCGGAGCCGCCCCACACAGAACCTCAGGCATTGATGGCTAGGCCGTAGACGGCGTTGAAGGCCTCGCCGACCGCCTCGTAGATGGTCGGGTGGGCGTGGATCGCCGACATCATGGTTTCCACCGTGGCCTCGGCTTCCATCGCCGTGACCGCCTCGCCGATCAACTCGAACGCCTGCGGGCCGATGATGTGGACGCCCAGGATCTCGCCGTACTTGGCGTCGGCCACGATCTTGACGAAACCGTCGTGGGATCCGAGGATCGTCGCCTTGCTATTGCCCGCGAAGGGGAACTTGCCGACCTTCACGTCGTAACCCGCGGCCTTGGCCTGCGATTCCGTGAGGCCGACGCTGCCGATGCCGGGCTCCGTATAGGTGGCGCCGGGGATGCGGTTGCGGCGGATCGGCGTGGTGGGCTTGCCAGCGATGGTCGCAACGGCCACCATGCCCTGCGCGGAGGCGACGTGCGCCAACTGCGGGGTGCCGGCGACCACGTCGCCGATGGCGTAAACACCGGGCTCGGCGGTGCGCTGGTAGGCGTCCACCTTGATGAAGCCGCGGTCCACTTCCACCTTGGTCTTTTCGAGGCCGATGTTGGCCGTGTTGGGCGCGCGACCTACGGCCACGAGCAGCTTTTCGGCCTCAACGACTTCCGTCTTGCCGTTGGCCAGCGCGACGCTCATCTTAACGCCTTTTCCGGTGCGCTCGATGTTGGAGCACTTCGCGCCGGTTTCGACGCGGATCTTGCTCTTCTTGAAGACGCGTTCGAGTTCCTTGGAGACTTCCTCGTCCTCGACGTTGACGATGCGCGGCAGCATTTCGAAGATGCTGACGTCGGTGCCGAAGCGCTTGAACATGGACGCGAATTCCACGCCCACCGCGCCCGCGCCGATCACCATGAGCGACTTCGGGACGGACTGGAGGTTCAGGATTTCGACGTTCGTGAGGATGAATTCGGGGTCGGGCTCAAGGCCGGGGATCATGCGCGCGACCGACCCGGTGGCGATCAGGATGTTCTTGGTTTCGAGGATCTGGGTGCCCTTGGGTCCGGTGACTTCGACCTTGCCCGGGCCGACGATCTTGCCGAAACCGGTGATCGAGTCCACCTTGTTCTTCTTCATCAGGAACTCAACGCCCTTGGCGTGTTTGTTCACGATGCCGTTCTTCCGGTCGATGACCTTGGGGAAGTTGAGGGTGGGGTTCTCGAGGCCGATGCCCTCGTCGGCGGCGTGCTGGGTGAAGCTCCAGAGCTCCGCTGTGTGGAGGAGCGCCTTGGTCGGGATGCAACCGACGTGGAGGCAGGTGCCGCCCAGTTTTCCGTCCTTTTCAATAATGGCGGTTTTGAGGCCGTACTGGCCTGCCCGAACCGCCGCCGAATAGCCGCCAGGGCCGCTGCCAATAACAATCAGATCGTAGGTCACGTTTTGGTCTCGAAACTCCATTCTACATTGCCCGGTTTTGATCCATGGGCTGGCCCACACGCGCGCCGACCGGTGCGGAGGCGGGGAGCGGTCGGTCTGCCACCTTTGTTACGGCTGCTTGTTACGCTCTCCAACTTCATGATGCGAAAACACTTAGCCCTGTTTCAAAATTTCTCAACTTGTAACTGGTGCTTGGCTGTTCGCGGGCCATATGCTCCGCTCATGAAGCACAAAACACTCTTCCAGACCCTCATCGTTGCGACCGCCATGGCCGTCGCGCCGCAGTTCGCCGCAGCCGGAACCATCACATACGTGGTCACCGGCACCTGCTCCTACGGATGTTCGGGCACCGCCACCGGAACGCTGACACTCACCGACTACACGCCGGGCTCGGCGCTCGACTTTTCCAACTTCGTCTCGTTCCACTACCAATCGAGCGATCTCGACACCACCATCACCGCACTGTCCCACGACGCCAACGCGACCATCTTCCTGAATCCACTGCCCCTCACGTCAGGGCACCCGTTGGAGGCATTCCAGCAGACTTTTCCGGGCTACGGGTTCGGGTCCGATTCGACGGGAGGATGGAGCATCGGCTTCAACTTTGATCCCAAGGGGGGCGATCTATCCGACTATGGTGTTGCCGGTTCGAGCGCTTGGAGGTTGGTGGAGGGCACCCAAACGCCAGAGCCCGCCACATGGGGCTTGTTGGGGGTCGGTTGCGCCGTCATGATCGCAGGCACCCGCCGATTCCGTTCCTAGGAACGAAAACCACCGTGTTGCGCGTCTCTAGTACCATCCAAGTATGGTTCGCGCAATCCATTGTGTTTTGTTTGCCTTGGCAGTCTTCGGGACAAGCGGGAAGGCGCAGGAGGCGGCTCCAACCTTCCCGCTCAAGGCCATTGCCGTCGAAGGGAATCGGATTCTCACGGCTGCCGGAATCACCTCCGCGTCGGGCCTGAAGGTCGGCGACCTTTTGGCGGCTCAGCCTTCGCCCGTCCTTGACGCCGCCCGCGACCGGCTGCTGGCCACGGGGTACTTCGAGACCGTCGCGTACAGGTTTAAGCGGTCGAACGATGCCTACGAGGTCGCGTTCGAAGTGACGGAGATGTCGCCGCTGTACAACCTGCGTGTGGAGGCGCTGGGGGTGAATCAGGCCGAGGTGGTGGATTGGCTGAAGAAGATCGACCCGTTGTTCAGCGGGCGGATTCCGGGGACCCAGCCGGCGCTCGACCGCACGGCGGCGGAGATCAACAAGCTGCTGGAGGCGAAGGAGAGCAAGTTCAGGACGGTCGGCAAGGTGATCATGCTGGGACCGCAGAAATACGAGGCGCAGTTCGCGCCGTCCGAGGGGTTGCCGAACGTGGCGCTGGTGACGTTCGAGGGCAACAAGGCGGTGCGCGACACCGAGTTGCAGAACGCCATCGCCGGGGTTGCGTTCGGGCTGCCGTACACGGAGTCGAACTTCCGGATGCTGCTGGACAGCCAGTTGAAGCCGGTGTACGAGAAGCGCGGGTACATGCGGGTTGCGTTCGGGAAGCTGACGACGTCGCCGTCCACGCAGGTCAACGGTGTCGACGTGCATGTGGCGATCACAGAGGGCCCGGTGTACAAGTTGGGGACCGTGACGGTGCGCGGCGAGATGGAGGAGCAGGAGAAGCACCTGATGCGGGTGGCGAAGCTGCCGGAGACGATGCGGTTCGGGGCTCCGCTGGACTTCGACGAGTGCCAGTCGGCGGCGTTGCGGATCAAGAATTCCCTGCGGCACGAGGGGCATCTGGACGCCGAGGTGACGACGGGCCGGGACATCAACGACGACAAGCTTCTGGTGGACGTGTGGTTCACGCCGCAGCAGGGTCCGCAGTACAACTTCGGGACGCTTGAGGTCAAAGGGTTGGGGCTGGACGGCGAGGCGGCGATGAAGAAGGCTTGGGGGCTGCCCAAGGGGGAGCCGTACGCGGCGGAGTACCCGGATTTCTTCCTGCGGCGTGTCAAGGAGGAGGGGTATTTTGACAACCTCGGCGAGACGCGCGCGGAGCCGGAGATCCATGCCGACACGCATGTGGTCGATGTGACGCTGTATTTCCGGCATGATCCGAATGCGGTCAATAAGAAGCGGAAGGGCGGGCCGGAGGATACTGTCGGGCCCCCGCCGCAGGGGCCTCCGGGGGTTGGACAACCGGAGTAGGCTCGAGGGTTGAACCTCGCTGCAGCTATCGGCGCAACCTGTCAATCGAGCATGTCTCAGATCGCGCGGAGTGAGTACGGCACCGACCAGCGAAAGTTTCCTGATCTGGCGTCCACAGAACGTGGCAAGAGCGTGGGGCGGGATCTCGATTGGAATCGTGACCCTGCCCCAGTATTTGTACTTTCAAGCCCCCGAAATTGGAGCGGACGCCCTAAAGGTGGTCCCAGTTCAGAATCGCGTTGAACGCCAGGAAGTAGGTCCCCTGGGTCTGCCAGCGCCAAAACGGGCGTAGGGCGAACATCACGATATGGCCCTTGCCCAGCGTCACGTCCACCGCCAAGGCTCGTCCTGACAAGGCCTCTCCGCCGGTCAGCGTGCCGGAAAGCAGCATGTCGTTTGCGTTGGTGGGGAAGCGCAGGATCACTCGGGGGCGTTCCACCGGCACCATGGACGGCCCGTTGAACGCCCCGCCCCGTCCACCGCCTCCGGCACCAGCAGCCGCCGGATCGGCACCCGGAGTGGCACCCGGGGTTCCAGCGGCTACTGCTGCACCACCCCTTCCGCCCCCGCGTCCTCCACGGCCACCGCCAGCAGCCGGAGCACCCTCCGCTGGCGACACTGGACCTGCGCCGCCTAGAATCGGAGTCGGCACCGCCGCGCCGATCCCCTCAAACGGCGAAATATGGATGCCGTTGGCATTCGGGGTCACGTTCTGGCCCTCCGCGGCGCTCGCACCCCCGCCGCCACGACCGCCACCCGCCGCCGCAGGCACGTTGAACACCGGATCCTGGTTGAAGTAGACAGGCAAATCGCCCGCCGGGTAGCCGTACGAAATCGGGCTCTTGGTATCCGCGAACGTCCCGCGCAGGATCGACCCGCGCGCGAACAGGTTCGCCGGATGCTCCACCGTCACGCCCGACCCCATGTGGAATTCCGCCATCAGGGTGGCGCTGGAACCCTCGGTGATCAGCGTCCCGCCCTCCGACACGAACTTTGCCAATTCCATCAGCCCATCGAGCCCCATGCCGCCGCGGATGTCATCACTCTGGTCGAGCTGCCCCAGGTGCGGCGTGATGTCGGACTTCTTGTATGGAATCGGGTCCTTGCCGGACATCGGAATGCCCGTGATCATGGACTGCGACGTGCCGCCGGTGTGCGGGAAGATGATCACGTCGTACTTGGACCGTAGGTTGCCTTCGCGCAGTTTCTGGTCGGCGAAATAGGTGTAGGGGACGCCGTAGGTGTCGAGCGCCGCACGGACCCAGCCTTCGTCCTGCGTGCGGGTCCACGAATGGACGTAGCCGATGCGGGGCAGTTTCATTTCGTGGGTTTTCACGGTGGGGAGCGCGGCGGCCGCGATGCCGGTCAATCCGAATTCCTTCAGGGACGCGTCCAAACGTCCGCCGCCTTCGGGGACAATGAACGCCCCGGCGCGCAGCTTTTTACCAGCGAGTTCGAAATCCTCTTCGGCGACGAGCATCTTGACGTCCTTGTTGCGGTAGCGGAAGGACATGAGCGCGTTGTCGGTGGTGTGTTCGATCACCAGGACGCCGCCATTGCCCGATACGCCGCCCGCCGGTTTCGCGTCGGACGTAATCAACGTCATGCGCTGGTCGAGGACGGCCTTGCTGGTGACCGGAGTAACCTTGACGTTGCGCATGTACTGCATCGTCCAGCCGGTGTCGTCGTAGGGACGCGGGTTTTGCGGCGGGTAGTTCTGGATGCTGAAATACATGTCGGCCATGGTGCGGTAGGGTTGGTCGCCGCGCACGATGTAGTCGCCCGCCTCCACTTTCAGGTCGCCCGCTTGGAACGCGGAATCGACCTTGTGGACTTCCAGACCTTGGTGCCGGAGGTCGTTCAGCATGTCGGTGGCGTCGACACCGCGCTTCTGCGATGCCGGAACGTGCCATGCGTACACGGGGCCGTCCTTGCCCTTGTCGATGGAGCGCTTGCTCTTGAGGTAGTAGTTTTCGAGGTAGAGTTCGCGGTCGACGCCCACCTTGTGGATCGCGAACAAGAGCGCCGATTCCTGGATGTTGGTGTTGTTGCGCGGGCCCCACTTGATGGATGGGAGGGGCGGATTCGGACGGTACCACTCGCGGCTGGTAACGGTGGACTGCAGCTGGAGGTTTTCGACGATGTCGGGGCCGTAGCTCTGGACCTCGTAGAAGCGCCCGAAGGAGTTGTGCGTGGTGGCGATCCAGAGGAGGTAATTGGGCACCCAGCCGTCGTAGAAGCCGTAAGTCCAGACGCCGGGCACGCTGCGCTTGGCCATTTCCATGACTTCGGTCTCGGCCAGCATCCACCATTCGTCGACGGAAATCGGGTCGAGGGAGTTGTTGTAGGGGCCTGTGCCGGTGGAGACATAGAGATACGACTGTGCCTCGTGCAGGTCATGGCCGATGGTCGGGTGCCATTCGACGAGCGCGTTGGTGATGTGCTTGGTCAGTTGCAAATACTGACCCATGCCGTCGCGGTTGTTGTCGTGCTGCACATATTTACCCCAGTACATGAGCGGCGGTCGGGGCTTGCCTGTCTTCTTACCGTAGTAGTAGGTGTCGACGGCCTTTTCGCGCCCGTCCACCTCGATCACCGGCGTCAGGAACGTGATCACATTGCTGCGGATGGACTGGATGAACGGCGTCTCCTCGACAATCAGCCGGTAGGCGAGCTCGATCAGCATTTCCGGGCCGCCGGTTTCGGGCGAGTGGATGCCGGAAAGCGCCCAATAGAGCGGCTTGGCGGTATGGATTAGTTCCTTGGCCTGGGCCTCGGTGATTTTGCGGGGGTCGCCGAGCTTGGCCAGCATGTCCTTGTACTTGTCGAGATCCTTGATGGTGGCCTCGTCGGCTATGGCGAGAACGACGAGGTCGCGACCTTCCTCGGTTTGGCCGAGCTTCCAGAACTTGGCGCGCGGCGAGGACTTGCCGAGTGCTTCATAGTAGCGGTTGATGTCGGCGGCGTAGGTGAGTTCGCCGGGTGTGCCGGGGATGCGTCCGAAGAACTTGAGTGGCGAGGGCACGGTGTCGGAAGCGGGCATGTGGTCGACCAGTTCGGTCGTGATGCGCGGATCCTGGAGGTACTGCTTGATGAGCTTGGCGTACTCCTCGTCCTGCTTCTGGGGCGCTGGAGCGGCGGGGGTGGGTGCCGGCTTGCCTTTCTTATTCTGGGCGGGCGCGCTGACCAAGACCAGGCTGGCGAGCGCAATCAGTGTGGCGAAGCGGATCGACATCGTACTTGGCATCGTAGCAAACTGGAGTCATGCATGCCGCAATCCTCCTATTCCTTGTCCCGGTGCTCGCAGCGGACACCGCGCCCCGGCCCGAAGAACTTATCCACCGAGCGATCCAAGTAGGCAAAGCGCAGGAAGCCAAGGGCTGGAAGTTCACTTGGAAGGAGGATGTTTCCGAGAAGGAGACGACCAAGACTTTCGACGTGATCATGCTGGAGGGCTCGAACTATCGGAAGCTGATCTTGGTGGATGGCAAGCCTTTGGACGCCAAGATGCAGAAGCGGGTTGACGCCGATTTGGAGAAAGAACGGGCGGCGAGGAGGGCGCGCAAGACGTTCAGCCTGCACCGCAGCGTGTCTTTAGGCGGCTTGGAAACCCTCGAAGAGCTTTTCAACAACCGTTTGGCGGGCGAAGAGTTGGTGGGCGACCGGCCTGCCTGGCGGATCGAGTCAGAGCCCAAGACCGACCACAAACCCACCGACAAGGATGAGGAACAGGCCATGAGCGCGCGGCGCACGACTTGGATCGACAAGGAGGAGGGGACGGAGGTGCGTTGGAAGTCGGTGTTCGTCAAGGCGGCCAACGGGTTCCAACCGGGCACCGTGATGGAGGGCCAGCAGGGCAGGGTACTTGACGATCAAAAGGGCCTTGCATGGATGCCCGCATCCACAGTCTTCCGTTTCGACGTCAAATTCGCGCCGATGATCCGGGCCCAGGGCGAGACCAAGTATCGCTACTACGATTACAAGCGCTTCGGGTCTGACAGCCGGATCGTGGAATAGTCACGAATTCATTGCCGCATCCACTTCCAACGTCCGCGGGAAGTGGATCCGGAACGTGGTACCCACGTCAACCTTGCTGGACACGGAAATCTCCCCGCCGCTTTGGCGCACGATACCGTAGACCGTCGCCAAGCCCAGTCCGGTGCCGTCTTCGCCCTTGGTGGTGAAGAAAGGCTCGAAGATATGGCTTTGGGTCTCGTCGTCCATACCGTGCCCTGTGTCGGTGACGGAAAGCAGTACATATTGGCCCGGCGGCACGGTGCCGGAATGCCCCCCAACCTCCACATTCTCGATCCCGATCTTCAGCCAGCCGCCATCCGGCATGGCTTGTTTCGCGTTCACCGCCAAGTTCATCAGAACTTGGTGGAACTGGCTCTCGTCGGCCATGACCATCCAACTTTCACCCTGGCCGGTCTCCAGGTCCAGGCGGATCGCCTCTCCGACCAAGCGCCGCAGGAAGTCGCCTTCGCCTTCCACCAATCGGCTCAAGGCTACCGGTCGGAGCGGCTTGGGCTGGCGCTTGCTGAAGGTCAGGAGCTGCTTGGTTAGATGCGCAGCCCGGTTTCCGGCATCCTGGATGGCCCGCAAGTTCCGCCAATGGGGGTCCGATTGCTGCATCTGTAACAGTTCAGCCCCGCGGATTGCCATGCGAAGGTGCCGGGCGAAAAAAGTCTGAAAAAACTTCGCTTCGGACCTGGACTTTTGGTGCGGAACCTGGCAACCTGGATGTTTGGGGTGCGCCAACTGCCAGCAACGGG
>CAIVPR010000126.1 GCA_903907865.1 uncultured Acidobacteriia bacterium | reverse complement strand
GGCCCAACGAACTCTGGAGCTGGGATATCACCAAGCTCAAGGGGCCTGTCACGTGGACCTACTTCTACCTCTACGTCATCATTGACGTTTTCAGCCGTTACGTGGTCGGCTGGATGGTCGCCGACGGCGAAAGCGCGGTACTGGCCAAACAGTTCATCGCCGAAACGTGCGCCAGGCAGGGCATAGAAAAGGGGCGGCTTACAATCCATGCCGACCGGGGGTCCTCCATGACCTCCAAGCCGGTCGCGTTCCTGATGGCCGACCTCGGCGTCACCAAAACCCACAGCCGTCCCCATGTCTCGGACGACAATCCGTACTCGGAGAGCCACTTCAAGACCATGAAGTACCGCCCGGACTTCCCGGAACGGTTCGGGTCAATCGAGGATGCCCGTTCATTCTCCAGGAGGTTCGTGGACTGGTACAACAACGAACACCGCCATTCCGGGCTCGGACTCCTTTCCCCGTCCGTCGTCCACCATGGCCTTGCGGTTCAAACCGTGGAAAGGCGCGCCGGGGTGCTGGATGCGGCCTACCTCGCCCATCCCGAACGCTTCGTCCACCGTCCGCCCCAACCACCGCCCGTTTCAAAGGAGGCCTGGATCAACAAACCGAAGACCCCGGATAACAATACTCAGTAAATTCGGCTTCGGGGTGTCTCAAAGTGCTTGACATGTTCCGGCAGTTCGTGCTTCTGGTTTTCAGTGAGCCGCGAAGTACTAAGAAACTCCTCGAACCGCCCTTCCGGCATATGTTCGAAGTCCGGATAGGACTTCAGAGTCCGATCCAAGGCAATCAGCACTGTGCCGTGAAGCTCATTCAGCTTGAACCATGCCGCAGGCAGCACCTCGAATTCTTTTTGATGGATTTTACTTACGCGGCTGTAAAGCGAATTTATCTCGTGCTTGAGAATCTCGATCTCTTGTTGGTGAGTGTGCTTTAATTCCTCAAGTTTCTCCTTGAAGTGTTTGTCGAGCCAGCTCTTTCCGAGGTGCTTGAACAGGCTATAGGCAACCACCGCGCCTCCGCCGCCAGCTGTTATCATCGCTACGGCCCACCTGATGATTTGATCGAGTTCCTGATTCGTCATCGCCGGTTTTTTCTCCCCCGCATCCCAGCTTGGTTCACGCTACCGGTCATAGAACGCAAGTTGGCCAGTGAGACTGACCGGGTTTCTCTACTACGCCCTCCGCCACTGATCACGACCGCCACGCACCGTTTCACGGACACGCTCCACGAGCGGCCTCCCACTGGGATTCAGTTCCCTAGCCCGCGCAATGGCTTCGGCCTGAGTGGGCAGCACGGCGCTAGCACGCTCGGAATTTGGCTTCCTTACTGCATAATCCCCTTGGGGACGTAGCTCTACGTACAGTTGGTCGCTGCTCGCCATATTTTAGCCTCCATAAAAAGGCTACCACAATCTACATGTGGTGTGCTGCTGTCTTTCCTGCACTGCCCGTTGTACCTGGTTCACCGCAATCGGTGGCATGGTCGTCACTCGCAATGAAAAGCCGCCGCCGTCAAATGAACTCCGTTGTAGGCGCTTCGCTCGGGGCACTGGCTTGATGCCCTTCTGTGTAGTTCCTTGTCCGGTTGCGGGAACCGGCAGAGTAAAACGTCGCCACGATTCAGTCTTCCGGCCATACCGCCGCGTCTTCCCACACGCGATATTCCTCCGCAGACTGCGGACGCGCCAAATACCGGCACGGTCTCGGGCTTCGAGTTCCCGATCATCCAGCCGTTTCAGGTGTCGCCGTAAAGCTTCGCGGACCAACTCGGACTTATTCAGGTTTTCGCGCTTTGCGGCAGCGTCGGCAGCCTGAAGAAGGGTCGGTTCCACGGCGATCCGAATCGTCTGCATGATGGGCATACATCCACAGTGTATTCCATGGGCGAGAACTCGAAAAGCTGCGGCTAGCGCTTCACAGGAACCGTCAGCGATCCCCCAATTCCCGAGCCCCTGTCATACACCGCGACACGAATCCTCTCTATCCCCGCCGTGGCAATCTCCTGATCGAACGGAATCCCGTCCCTCAGGACGCCCGCCGCCTGTTCCTCCCCCCAACCGGGCTCGATTCGAAGCACCGGCGACAGCACGGAACGGCCATCGGACATCTGAATGGACAGCACCAGCCGCAGTTGCGCCGACTGGCGGGCACCCTGTCCCGCAAGCGCTATATCCGCCGTGCCGATCCGCACCGAAAGGCGCGGCTTGGGACCCGCGACGATTTCCCCCCGCAGCCCGATGCCCGCGTGGTCCGAAAGGTCCGCCAGCATCGCCCGCAGAGCTTCGGGAACCTCGGCTGAATCAACCTCTTTGGCATCCGGAAAGGCATAGTAGCCCGCCTTCGTCCGGAGGTGGACGCCCTTGCGCGCGGTCACCACGCGCAGCTTGTGGAATGCGCCGTCCCAGTTGTCGTCGGGCGGCAGGAACGCCACTTGGTAGCTGTTGCGGGCGTCGGAAATGGCCTGGCGCAACGTCGGCGCAATGTCGCGGTTGTCGGGCACCGCCCCGCCGGTCAGCTGGGCCACGACCTCCAGCGCGTCCTCCTCGCCGGTCGCCCCCAGACGCACCGGGTAGACCGACGTGGCGGCCCGGTCGAAAGCGTTCGCGAGGTGCCGCAACTGGGGCGTGAAATCAAGCTTGTCGCCCGTCGAAGTGACCTGCGGGGCGAGCGACAGGGGCATGCCAGCGGAAAACCAGACCAGCCCCTTGCGGCCGGGAAAGACCGCCATTTGGTCGGCTAGGCTCTCCAGCGCGTTGAGAGTCCACTGGATCCGCTTGCTCATGTCGAGGCTGGACGGGCGGATCCGGGCGGAATCTTGCAGGCCTTTTTCGATCATGGCGGCACCATGGGCGGCCCACGGGTCGTCGCCCACGCTTCCCGGACCGCCCGGCGCGGTGGCGGGAAGGCCGCGGATGGGCACCAGACGCCCTTCGGACGACAGGATGAACGCGAAGACCTGCCCGTTCTCAGGCACCTTCAACAGTTCGCGCAGGGCGTGGTTGGCGTTGGAGGTGCGCTCGCTAAAGGAGGCGTTGAGCTGGTCGAGCAGCAGGACGGTGACGGGTCGAGTCGAGGAGGCGGTGCGGTTGGTGGCTTGGCCCGCCGCGACCGGGACGGTGAGGGCTTCTGGGACCGGTCGGGCGAAGGACAGGGTCCGCGGCTTTCCGGCGTCGGTGATCTGGAAATCGGCCTCGTTGAGTCCGGCTGCGGGAGCGCCTTTCGAATCGGTTGCCGCGACCGTCAGGGTCACCACGCGGGGGACTCGCGGGGGCACGGTCTGCGCAGCGGCAAGGAGGGGCAGGACCAGTGCGGCGGCGAATCGGAGCGTGAGGCGCATAGTACGCAATTGTATCGAGGGTGATTGCACGCGCAATTAGAATCGTGGTAAATTCGTGGCTGGAGGTTCACATGAGTACCCGAACACCCATAACTGAATTGCCACCTGCGGCTGCCACGCCGCGTCGGCATACCCTCGAAGACATCCTCCGTTTCGTGGATCCGGTTCCGGCCGATGAGATGGAGCGCTTCGTTGCGGCGATCTACGCCGAGCGACGCGCGTCCGAAATGCATCCGACCGCGAGATGAACCGTATCGTCGTTGACACCGACGTCGCCTCCTAGCTCTTCGGCGCGTTGCCCGCATCTGAACCCTTTCTTCCGCTCCTCCGGGACGCGGATCTGGCCTGTCGTTCATGACGGTAGCAGAGTTGCGTTCCGGCGCGATCTCAGCAAAGTGGGGAGTTCGCCGGCGCACGGTATTGGAGCAGTTCATCCGGGGCTTCGAGATCGTGTTGCCCGACGACGGGATGTGTTCCGGCTGGGCTTCCGTGATGGCACACTCGCGATCCGTGGGCCGGGTGATGAGTCCGCAAGATGCTTGGATAGCGGCAACGGCGCTTGGACTGGATGCCCGGTTGGCAACCAACAACCGGCGGCATTTCGAGCAGGTGCGCGGCTTGCGGCGGATGGGATAGGCAAGGCAAGCTGCGTTTAGGCGGCGTTCCGCATTTCCATCGTTACCTGTTTTCCCAGTGCTGCCACCGCAGCCTGAATCCCCACAGGCGGACGATGCCGATTCCGTGTAGGGCGGCCATTCTTGGCGGCAGGCGCCTTTTCAGGCGGCCATTACCGGATGTCGGGGAACCGGGAGTCGCCCGCTTCCGAGTCCCTCACCATTGCCATCTTCGGACAAGGGTGTCCGAGTGTCAAGCCAAGGAAGGCCTCGCTTGGCAAATCCTGGACAACCCGCACACCCAGTCACAAACTATATCTCAAGCCAAATCAATAACATCCAAGTATCCGAGAACGTTTTCCCCCACCCTCCATGCCATACTCCACTTCGGAGGAAGCCCTATGCTCTCGGAACGACAACTCGCCGCCAACCGCGAAAACGCGCAGAAATCAACCGGCCCCCGCACGCCCGAGGGCAAATCCGTCTGCGCCCAAAATGCCTCCCGTCACGGCAAGCTCGCCGACGAAGTCCTCCTCGCCTGCGAGGACCGCAAGCAGTTCATCCGTTACTCCCGCCGCTACCACCGCGAATTCCAACCTATCGGCCACCTGGAAAAGTCCCTAGTGAACGAAATGGTCGCCGCCTCCTGGCGCCGCGACCGTCTCGGAATCCTCGAGGCCCGCCTGATCGACCACTCCTACAACACGATCCCCGAGCCCATTCTCCCCCAATCCACCCCTGAAGCCGAGGCACCCCATCCCGACCACAGCCCCGTGGCCTTCCGCAATGCCCTCGGCTACCGCGAACTGGTCGACACGTCGAAAGTGCTTCCCCAACTCTCCCGCGACGCCGCCCGCCACAACCGCGACTTCCACAAGGCCCTCGCCACCCTCCTCCGCCTTCGCGCGACGCAGGCAAAGAACCCGCCCGTAGCCAGCCCCGCCAGCGACTGCGAAGACCCCTACTACCAAGGCAAATACGACCGCCCGGTCATCCCACCCCCTGCCGACCCGCCCGGCTCATTTCCCGAGGATCTTTTGGGTCTGCTTGGCTCTGTTCCGACGCCAAATGCCCCCGGACCGGAACCACCAGCCCCAATAGAATCAGCAACTTCCGACCTCTGTGTGGGGTGGGCAATATTGCCCGCGGCAGGCTTTCAGCCAGCCGTGCCCGAGCATCCCGCCGCGCCAGCACCACCGACCACGACACCCTCTCCGGCCCCAACCGCGATAGACTGGTCCCATGCCCAAAGGCTATCCGAGTCCGAACGCAAGTCGGCGAACCACCCGCAGATTGGCAGCCTGCCTCACCGTGGCCGCAGGATTGCTCCTCGCCACGCCTTTGGACGACATCGCCCTGACCGGTCGCGCCGTGGAACTCGGCGTCAGCCCGTCCGACCGGCTCAATCCGCCCACCGAACTCGCCCCCGGAGCGCCGCCGCTCCTCAGCTTCCGCTACTTCGACGCCAGCGACCGCGGGCGCTTCGGCAACTTGGGGCTCATGACAGATGATGCTGGCCACTAATCTATTCGTTATCGCCCTGCTCGCCCAACAGGCCGACCTCCAAACGGCCGTCGCGCGAGCCGCCGCCGGGGAGTGCGACGCCGTCGACGCCCAACTCCAACAGCAATTCTCCGCCCGTGACCGTGCCGCAGCACGCCTAGCCGGGCTAGCTCTCGCCCAATGCCGCATCGGCGCGAAGCACTTCGACACCGCCGGACCCGTTGTCGCGCAACTGGAAAAGGAGTTCCCGTCGGACCCCGACGTCCTCTACGTCGCAGCCAACTACCACCAGAAAGCGTGGAACGACGCCATCTACCGCATGTACCAGAAGGCACCGGCGTCCTACCGCGTGGACCAGCTTTCCGCCGAGGTCTTCGAAACCCAGGGCAAGCTCGACGAGGCCATCGTTGAGTACCGCAAGGCGATCGCCAAGAACCCGAAGGCGATCAACCTCCACTACCGGCTGGCGCGCGTGCTCCTCCAGCAAGCGCACGAGCCCGCCGCGCTCGAAGCCGCCCGCAAGGAATTCGTGGCGGAGCTGGAATTGAACCCGTCGGATGCCGTCGCCGAATACCAAGTGGCGCAAATCTTGCTGGCGCAGGGCAAGAAGGCCGACGCAGCGGCGCACCACGAGCGCGCAGCCCAACTGCGTCCGGACTTCCCCGAGGCGCTGGTCGCGGTGGCAAAGCTGCGGTCGGATGCGAAGCGTTACCCGGAGGCCGTCGCGCTGCTGGAGCTCGCGGTCAAGGCGCAACCGCGCAGCGAGATCGCCCACTACAACCTGATGCTGGCCTACCGGAACGCTGGCCGTCCCGCCGACGCCCAGCGCGAGAAGGCCGAGCTCGACAAGATCCAGAAGCCCCCCGAAGGCGAATTCACCGACTTCCTCAAACGGTTAGGCGACAAGAAATGACCCGGTGTACTCCCTTGTGGGGCAGGATGGCATCCTGCGGCCGGGTCGCCGACACGGCCACGCGCCCGAGAGGCGCGCATCTTCTCCTCCTCGCCTCCGTCCTCCTCCTCCCCAACGCCCAAGCCCAATCCCCCATCTTCCGAGACATCGCCCCGACCGCCGGCCTCACCCGCACCATCCCCAACGGCGGCAACGTCTCCAAGAAATACATCATCGAAACCACCGGCAGCGGCGTCGCTTGGATCGACTACGACAACGACGGCCTACCCGACGCCTTCGTAGTCTCCGGCCCCGAATCCACCTCGCGCATGTACCACAACGAGGGCAACGGCAAATTCCGAGACACCACCGTCCAACTCGGTCTCGACCGCAAGGGCTGGGGCCAAGGCGTCTGCGCGGGCGACTACGACAACGACGGCTTTACCGACCTCTTCGTCACCTACTGGGGCCAGAACTCCCTCCTCCGCAACGTCGGAGGCAAACGCTTCGACGACGTCACCGCGAAGATGGGCCTCACCCAGGACCGCACCCGCTACAACACCGGCTGCGCCTTTCTCGACTACGACAACGACGGCCACCTCGACCTCTTCGTCGCCAACTACCTCAAGTTCGATTTCGCGACCACGCCCCCACCGGGCGCAAACCCGTACTGCTTCTACAGGGGCATCGCCGTCAATTGCGGACCGCGCGGGCTGCCCTTCGACCGCAACCTGCTCTACCACGCCGAAAGCGGCAAGTTCCGCGATGTCTCGCAGGAATCCGGTATCGCCGCCCCATCCGGCAACTACGCACTTGGCGTCCTCACCGGCGACTTCAACGGCGACGGCCTGACCGACATCTTCGTCGCCTGCGACCAGACTCCATCCATCCTCTACATCAACCAAGGCAACGGGAAATTCGAGGACGAGGCGCTGCTGCGCGGGGCGGCGCTCGACGAAAACGGCCGCGCCATGTCCGGCATGGGCGCAACCGCGGCGGACTACCTCCGCAACGGCCTCCAATCCATCTTCCGGACCAACTTCTCCGACGAGCTGGAGACCCTCTACCGCAACCGGGGCAAGGGCGAGTTCGAGGACGCCAGCGTCGAATCCGGCCTGGGGCAGAACACGCGCTTCGTGGGCTGGGGCTGCGGCTTTTTCGATTTCGACAACGACGGTTGGCCCGACCTGCTGCTGGTCAACGGCCACGCCTTCCCGGAAGTCGACCGGCTGAACATCGACATCAAGTACCGCCAGCGGCCTATCCTCTACCGCAACGACAAGGGACACTTCGTGGACATCTCGGAATCCGCCGGACCGGGGATTCTCGCCGGTCACTCGTCGCGCGGTGCAGCTTTCGCCGATTTCGACAACGACGGCAGTGTCGAGGTGCTAGTCGGCAACCAGAACGAGCCCCCGTCGCTACTCAAGCAGGCCACCAACACAAAGAACCACTGGCTAACGCTCAAGCTCGAAGGCACCCGCGCCAACCGGTCGGCCATCGGTGCCAAGGTGCGGCTGACAGCGGGGGGTGTCACCCAGTCGGCGGAAGTGCGCAGTGGCGGCAGCTACCTTTCCCAAGGCGATCTCCGGTTGCATTTCGGCCTCGGCCCCGCAACCAAGATCGACCGCCTCGAAATCGAATGGCCCGGCGGCACCCGCCAAGAGGAAACACCCAATTCCGTGGACCGGGTCTTGGCCATCCACGAGCGGTAGCACCCTAGCGCGTGTCGAGGGCAAAACAGATCCCGGTCCCGACCGCGTACGCCAGGATATCGAAAGGATCGTAGGTCCCCGGGAATAACCCCTGCGGCCAGAAGTACTGGCTGATTTCCGTGGCGGTGCTCCCCAAAAATATCAACGCCGCAGCGCGAATTGGCGTCGCGCCGACCGTCCGTCGGACCCAGCCTTGACGGGCCGGATTATCAAGGCTGCGGGAGGCGATATAGAGCCAGGCTGGCTGCGTCAGGTCCGCCCCGTAGTCGGTCAACATGCCCGCGTGAATGTGTCGCATGTCGAGGGCGGCACACAGTACCCACACAGCAAGGAGCGTCCAGTAAAGGTTGCGCCAGCCAGCTTGACTCAGAGCCACGGACGCCACTCAGTTCAGGCTTCCCGTATACACGGTCGGCGTGTAACCAATCGGCGCATTCGAAGGATCGCGGAACTGCACGGTCGCGCTGGCCGACTGTCCGGGTGCCAGTGATGTCGCGGTGGGCACGGTGACAAACGGTGCTCCCATGAACGCGCTCTGATTCGCCACCGTTGCGCCCGACGAAAGGGCGATGAACGCAATTTGGAATGGCCCGGTGATCGTGCCGCCGGAAGTGTTCGTGACTGTAACAGTTCCGTTGTACGTCTGAGTCGCCCGGTTGTAGGCCAAGGCGCTCGACCGGACGGCAAACGAAGACGCTGCAGGAAGGCTCAAATTCCCAGGGACGACGATCTTCCGCAGGTCGTGGTTATTTCGGTCCGCCACGTAGACGTTGCCCGATCCGTCGACCGCAATGCCGTCCGGATGGTTAAAGAGCGCCGCCGGACCGGCGCCCGTCGAGATCCCCGAGGTCCCGGACAGACCGGCAATGGTCTTCACCACCCCTGAGGGCGTGATCTTTCGCACAGTGAAATTCAAGTAGTCGGACGCATATACATTCCCGTGGGAATCAACCGCCGTCCAAGATGGAACGTTGAAGCGGGCGGCCGACCCCTGTCCATCCGCCGAGCCGCATTGTTCCGCCAGACCCGCCAGCGTGGTCACTACGCCGTCCGAAGTCACCTTGCGAATGGTGCAGCCCGTCTCGTCGGCGACGAAGAAATTACCCTGACCGTCGGAAGCGATTCCCGACGGATTTCCGAAGCGCGCCGAGGTTCCTGTACCGTCGGTGGATGAGCAAACTGCCGAGACTCCGGCGATCGTCGTAACGGTGCCCGAAGGTGTAACCTTGCGTACGGTGCAGTCCCCCCAACTCGTAACGTATAGGTTGCCATCGGTGCCGACCGTAATGCCCGCGCCGCCGTTGAATCGTGCCGTGGTCTTGTCGCCGTCAATGGAAAGGCAGCTCGCCGCCGTTCCAGCCACCGTGCTTACGTTGCCGTCGGTGGATATCTTCCGGACGGTGCAGTTGCCGGAATCGACGACATAGACGTTACCCGAAGAGTCGACCGCCGTGCCGGAAGGGGCATAAAAGCGCGCCTGTGCCGCCGGTCCGTCGGTTGAGCCGAACGCGCAACTGGTGGGCGGACCCGCGATGGTCGAGGTCACGCCGGCCGGTGTGACCTTCCTGATCGTGCCGCAGAAGTTATCAACCGTATAGACGTTGCCCGCGGAGTCCGTCGACGCCGCCTTGGGACTGGAGAAATAGGCCTGGGAACCAGTCCCGTCCACATGCCCCCCGACGCCGGGCACACCCGCGAACGCCGTAACGATGCCCTGCCCGTGCGCCGGGACAGCTGCATTGAATGCCGCCAATGAAACCATCAGGAGGCGTGATACGACGCCGAAACCGAGTGCCGTCCGATTGCAAATGGACATAATCCTCCCCAGCCGTTAAAATCAAAGGTTCGTTCCATTGTACGCTTGCCGCTACGACAAGCGTCCCAGGAGATTGGCCAATTCCACAGGTGCGTCCGAGGATGTCCCCTTGGTGAAGCCCGGAGCCACCACCACAGCCTCGCCGTGGCCTTCGAACCAAGCCAGGAAGCCCGATTGCTCCGCCCCGGCCAGCCGCTGCTGGTTCAACCAGTGGTAGTACGCGCCCATGTCGGCGTCCACCAATGACCCCTGCGGATCCAGATCCTGCCGCTTCGAGCTCTCGGCCAGCAGCTCGTTCATCTGCTTCTCCCTTTGCCTGGGCGCAAATCGGGCCACCAAGGTCAGCGGCTGGGCGCGCCGCAACGCCTCCCGTACGGCCCACTGCACGAAGGTGGTTGAGAACACTTGCGTCCCGGATCCTTCCGTGATCAGCGTCATCTGGAACCGGTTGATGGCCTCGTCGCCCCCGCTGGCCGCGTCGAGTCCGATCTCCACTGGCTTGATTTGAGCCATCATCGTGCGAAAGGCCTCGGGATCGAACACGCTCGCCTCGTAGGTCTTCTGCATCTTGACCTGCAGGGCGGCACGGGCGGGAGCCAGTTCCGCCCATGAAACACGGGTCACGCCGACAGCGCCTACGGGGACCGGTGTCCCGCCGTCCACGTACCAGTGCCGGTACGGCCCCGGATGCGCTTGCGCCCGCCTACCCAGCGCCGCCAAAATCGAGGCGACCCCGGTCTCGGGCTTGGCGACCTTCGGGAAATACGTCCCCAAGGGTCGCAGCTTGCGGAACAGCCGGTACTCGTTCGTCCCGGCACCCTGCCCGATGATCGCCACCCCCAACCGGCGCACCGGAATCGGCCCGTCGGGGAACGCCGTGCTCGCCTCCTTCACCCACAGCACCGCCGCCGCCCGGAAGGCGTCGATCTGGTGCGTGTTCCACAAGTGCGCAGTCAGTTGTTCGGAGAAGATCGCCGGGTTGTTGACCCAGTCCAGCTTCTCGAGGTCCCTCGGTAGCCGCAGCTTGGAGAATCCCTCCAAGTGCTTGGCCGCATCCCCCGCCGACAGGCTGCCGAGGAACCGGAACTGGCGCTCCAAGTCGACCCGCTCCATCGGGAACTTGTAGTCGTAGACCAGCAACTCGCGCAATAGCAGCGGTACAAAGGCCAGAGGCAGATTCCGCAGCAGCTCCAACCGTTCCGCGGCGAAGGCCCGGGCCTGCGTGGGATACCCCGCGAACGACTCCGCCGTCAACTGTCCGGGCAACACTAGACCACCTCCGCCAAGGGCTTGCCGGATGACAACCGCGCGTCGAATTTGAGCAACGACCCGATGGTCGGTACCAAGTCGACCGACTCAACTGCCCTGTCGATCACCACGTTCTGCTTGGCGTTCGGTCCGAGGACCATCATCCACGTGGTGCGCGACGAGGCGTCGCCCGTCCGGTGGTGCTGGAACCCGTTCCCGCCAGGCTCGATGTCGGAATCGCGTCCGAAATCCGGCAGGATGAACATGGTGGTCTTGTTGGCGTACTCGGGGTCCTTCTGGATCGCCTGCCAGAGCTCGGCGCACAGGCGATCGGACCGCTTGATCCCGTCCACATAGAGCGAGAAGGTCCCGGAGTGGGCGATGTCGATGTCGTGCAGTGTGACCCAAAGCAGGCTCGGCGCGAACTCCTTCATCAGGTGCTTGGCCACGTAGACCGACATCTCGTCGGGGCTCGCCAAGCTCCGCGCGTGCGTGGAAAAATCGTCCACCGACAGCTTCAGCACTTCAGCCATCTGCCCCAATTCGATCTGGTGGCCGGTGAGCGACGGCGCATGCAGCGGCGTTTCGTAGTTGTCGCGCAGCAGATGCTCGTAGCGCGCGCCGTCCGACCGCGACGTCAGCGCGGCTGACAGGAGTCGTTTGGGCAGGATGACGCCCGCTCCAAGCCCCGCCCCGTACGCCTTGTTGCCGCTCTCGCCAATGCGCGCGAAGCCGTTCGACGGGGCGACCACCCACGAATCGGTGGCGGGCCGCCGCACATCCTTGCGGAAGTATTCGAAAACAGTGGGGTTGTCTGGCGACACCGCGGCAAAGTTGTTGAAGGTCTCATAGGCGCCGGTGACGATGCTGGCGGTCGCCACGTAGTGCCCCAGAATCCCTTTGTTCACCATCTGGGTGTAGAAGGTGGATTGGGGCAGGAGCTCGTTCATCAGGTGCGGGATGTTCTCCTGGCCGTCCGGCGCGAACGTTTCGTCGTCCCGCGCGCCGCCGCCAAACGTCACCACGACAGTTTTCCTGGTTCCCGGCCCCACCATCCCCTTGAGCGCCGACGGACCGAAGAAACTGCTGGCTGCAGCCGCGCCGGTCACCGACTGTAGGAAATTGCGGCGCGTGGTGGAGATTGCTTGGCTCTGGTGGTGGAATCGCATGCGTGCCCTGAACGAAAAACTGACTCCATCATACAGCTTTTCTGCCTCCGTCTGCGTCAATATACAGGTATGAGTCTGTCCCGTGTTGTCCAAGTCGCCGCCGCGGCACCCCTTTTCGCGATCCTGATGTCCGCCCAAGCACTAGAGCCTGCCGAAGCCGAACTCCGCGAGCGTGTCCAAACCTTTTACCAGCTCCAAATGGACAAGAAGTTCCGCCAGGCCGAAGCTTTCGTCGCCGAGGACACCAAGGACTTCTACTACAACTCGGCCAAGGGCACCTTTAACAGCTTCAAGATTGCCGACGTCAAAATCGTCGAGCCGGGCAAGATGGCCAAGGTTACGGTCAGGTCGAGCTTCACCGTGATGATGATGGGGGCCGCCAGACCCATGCCCATGGAAATGCCGGTCACCAGCACGTGGAAGATGGAGGAGGGCAAATGGGTCATGTTCGTCGACCAGACGGCTCCTGTGCCCACGCCATTTGGCGACTTCAAGCGGGGTGCGCCCGACGCCGGAGGTGGATTCCCGAAGATGCCTTCCATACCCAACCTCACCAAGCTCGTTCAGGCCGACAAGACCTTGGTTACGCTTACAGCCGAGGAGCCAGTCCAGACGGTGACGCTGACCAACAACTTGCCCGGCGCTGTCGACTTCAAGGTCGACGCCACCGGTGTGCCGCGGGTTGCCGTGGAAGCCGAAAATACTAAGATCGGGGCGAACGGAACCGCCAAGATCGTCTTCCGGCGCAAGTTGGACGGGGTCACTGGAGGCAATGTCCACATCGAGATCGGCCAGATCGGTACTGCGATTGACATCCAAGTCGTTGTCCGTTAAGCCTGCCTCGGAGTAGCCACCCGATATAATCGGGTACGGATGGATGTCCTTGACGAGATAGTTCGGTTGCGTGCCCTAGGGCAGAAATGTGCCTTGGCCACCATCGTCGAGGTGCGGGGTTCCATACCTAGTTTCCAGACGGCGAAGTTGGTCGTACGCGAGGACGGATCGCTGGCCGGAACCATCGGCGGCGGCTGCGTCGAGGCCGAAGTCTGGGAAGCCGCCAAGGAAGTCATCCAGACCGGCAAGCCCCGCAAGATGTCCTTCAGCCTCGGCCAGGACGCCGCCTACGACAACGGATTGATCTGCGGCGGCCAACTCGATGTCTTCGTGGAGTGCATCACGCCCCAGCCCTCGGTGGTAGTCTTCGGCGGCGGACACATCTCGAAAAGCCTCGCCAAGGTCCTGGACCTAGCCGGCTTCCGTGTCACCGTTGTCGACAACCGCGAGACCTACGCCAACAAGGAACGCTTCCCGGAGGCCGCCGATGTCTTCGCCGAAGAGTACGAGGACGTGTTCCCCAAGCTCGTCGTCACCGATTCCACCTACATTGTGATCGTCACCCGCGGACACCGCGACGACATGCGCGTCCTCCGATGGGCCGTCACCACGCGGGCTAAATACATCTCCATGATCGGCAGCAAGCGCAAAACCATCTCCCTCATCAAGGAGCTGGAAAAGGAAGGCCTCCCGCGCGAGTCCTTTGAACGCGTCTACGCGCCCATGGGCCTCGAAATCGGTGCCATCTCGCCCGAGGAGATCGCCATTTCCGTTGGCGCCGAGATGATCGCCATGCGCCGTGACCCCGAGGGCAAATGGCGCGAACTCTCCAAGTCGATTTTCGCCGACGAGCACTTGCGGACGCTGCTCAAGTGAAGCCTGCCGCGATTGTCCTCGCCGCGGGCGAGTCCCGACGCATGGGCCGCCCGAAAGCATATCTCCCGTTTCGCGGCGGCACTTTCCTCTCCACCTTGGCGGATACGCTGGGAACCTTCTGTTCCCCCGTCGTCGCCGTCTTCGGATCCGATGGGGAACGCCTCGCCGAGCAGGCCCCGGCCGGAGTAGTGGCCGTCGTGAATCACAATTACAAGTTGGGCATGTTGACGTCTTTGCAAGTTGGATTGGCGACCCTCGGAGAGATCCGGACGCCGGTCCTGTTCACCCTCGTGGACCATCCAGCGGTCCGGCGCGAGACCGTCGCCGCGCTGGTCGCCGATGATTCCCTGATCACCATCCCGCGCCACCTCGGAAAACGGGGACACCCGGTGCGGCTAGCGGCAAGCCTTGCCCGCGAGTTCCTCGCGGAGCCGGTATCCAGCAAGGTGCGCGATTTGATTGATCGGAACGCCGCAGCCATCCGTTACTTGGATGTGGACGATGCCGCCATCCATGACGACGTGGACGATCCGGGCCTGTACCAAGCGCTGCTAGCGCGGGAGGCCGCCGCACTTTGAATCCAAGGAATCTCAACTGGCGCAAGCTCTTCACTTGGCCGAAGCTCTTCTTCTACGCCATCCTCGGCCTGCTCTTCGCCGCGTGGTATGTTCCGCGCATCTCCGCCGACAAATACCGCGAGCCCATCCACACGGCCTTGGAAACGGCATTGGGCCGGAAGGTCGAGATCGGCATGGTGCAGTTCCAGTTGCTACCGGTTCCCGGCTTCACCGTTCAGAACGTGAAGATCTCCGAAGACCCGGCGATTGGTCCGGAGCCCGTCGCCTATATCAGCGTGATGCGCGGACGTCCCACCATCGCGAGCCTGTTCGGTGGCCCGTTGGCGTTCGCCTCTGTGGATCTCGAAGATACCAGCGTCAACCTCACTCGCGTCACCAACCCTGCGGACGCGACGGCGCTCAAATGGAATTTCCCGGAACTCTTGCGTCCGAAGCTCTTGAACGCCTTTCCCAGCATCCACTTGGTTTCCGGTCGCGTCAACTTCAAGTTCGGTGACACCAAATCAGTTTTCTACCTGCTGAACACCGACGTCGACCTTTGGCCGCCCGCCAGCGACGGCGATCCGTGGACCCTCAAAATCCGCGCCGAGCCCGCCCGCACCGACCGACCCGCGCGCGGCTTCGGCTTCTTCGTGGCCCGTGGCCAGTGGCACCAGTCAAATTCCTCCGTCACGCTCGACGTCAAGATGGAGAAGAGCGAATTGGGCGACATGATCACCCTTTTCGAGGGCCACGAATCCGGCATCCACGGGGATATCCTCGGGTCTGCCCACTTGGCCGGGCCGATCTCACGACTTGGAATTGCCGGCAGCCTGAAGATTGGAGACGTGCACGGTTGGAATACGACCCCTCCACGCGGAGCCGCCGTCGGGGCCGTCATTTCAGGTGTCCTCAATCTCCCGGCGCAGATGTTGGAACTGCGAGCCGTGTCTGAAGGGCGGGCACCGGCCGTCGACATCCGGTACAACGCCTCGGACTACCTGAAGCGGCCCAAATGGGACGTGCGACTGCTGCTGAACAAGCAGCCGATAGCGCCTTTGTTTGCCGTGGCCCGCAACATTGGGTGGGGTATTCCCGCCGACATGACGCTGGACGGCACTTTGGACGGTCAGGTTGGATTCGCGATGCCGGAAGGCAAACCGGTCTTCGACGGCCAGCTGCATGCCACATCGGTTGGATCGTCCGCTGGCGGCAATACTGCCCGGCTGAAGATCGCCGATACCTCAATCCATTTCGCGAACTCCAAGGTTTCCGTGGGAGCGGTGGCGGTGACCAGCGAGGCAACCGACGCTTCGACGCTTTCCGCCGAGTACGACGCCGCCGCGGGGGAGTTTGAGGCGTCGATTGAAACCTCGGGGATGCCACTGGCCACGATGCGGCCATACATGGCGGCTGCGCACGCCCCGTTCCTCGGCGTGGCTAACGGCGGGACTTGGGCGGGCAGCATTGAGTATTCGAACAGTGCCGGACCGAGCTGGGAGGGCACCTTCAGCCTCAAGGACGCAGCCATCGCGGTTCCCGCGTTCACGCAGCCGGTCCAGATCGCGTCGGCGGACGCTGTGCTCGACGAAACCGGCTTTTCCCTGAAGCACGCCACGTTCGCTGTAGGCCAGGTCGAGGCCCAGGGCGACTACACCTACCAGTTGGGCGCGGCCCGCCCGCACCACTTCCAGATCACGGCGGCCAAGATCGACACCTCGCAATTGGATACTTTCCTGGTGCCCTTGCTGCGCCGCGGTAACCTTCTGACCAAGGCGTTGAACTTCGGCAAGCCGCCCGAGCCGGACTGGCTCAAGGATGTTCACGCCGACGGAACCGTCCAGGCCGCGTCGCTGGTCCTCGCCGGATCCACATTGTCGAAGTTCAGGGCCCGCATCCTGTGGGATGGCGATTCGGTCAAGGTCGAGGGTGTGCAGTTCCAACTGCCTGCCGTGTTTTCGGCCCAGGCGGCCTTCAAGGGTGACGCCACCGTGGATTTGTCGAAACCGGAAGCCGAGTACGGCCTCGCAGGCAAAATTTCCGGCTTGCGTTGGCGGACTGCAGGCATCGAGGCTGAGGGTACGCTCGCGACATCGGGTACAGGGGACGACTTCTGGGCCCGGATGAAAGCGTCCGGCAAACTCAAGGCCCGCAACGTTGAGTTGGCCCCGATATCGCCGTTGGAGTCGCTCGATGCGACCTTCGAATGGGAGTGGGACGGCCGCAACCCTCGCCTGAAACTGCCCGAAGTTTCCGCCAGCGGGATGGGGGCCAAGTGGACGGGGGCGGCCGTTGGCGAAACCGGGGGGACCATCGTGCTGAAACTGTCCGACGGCAAGCGCAACTTGGAAGCCTATGGCGCGGTGCTGAAGGGCGATGCCCTAACCGGCAGCTTCAAATAGCAGCCTATGCGATGCCGAACATCGGCGCATACTTGTCCGGGAGCCTGGTGGGCCGCAATTCCGGGCTCAGGAAGATGTGCCGGGTCTGTCCCGACGCCACTTTCCGGCCTGCGCAGCTGATCTCGTAGTCGAACGCCACAAAGCGCCGGTTGGCTTCCGCGAGGATCGCCGTGACCGACACTTCGTCGTCGTACTTTGCGGCGCTCAGATACCGCACATGGGCCTCGGTGACCGCCAGCAGGACACCGTCGGCCTCCATTTCCGTGTAGCGGAACCCCATCGCGGCGCAGATTTCCGTCCGGGCCACCTCCATCCACACCAGGTAATTGGCGTGGTACACGACCCCCATCTGGTCGGTTTCGGCGTATCGGACGCGAACTTTTGTGGTGTGGCGCAATCTCGATTGTAGCCGCCGGTGCCTACTTGCCAGCTGAATCCATCGAACTCGCGATGGCGGCGGCAATGCCGGGGTTCGAGAGGCCCTCGGAATGCGCCCATGCAAACACGCGCCAGATCCGCACCGCCATCGATGCCACTCGTACCGGATGCACCGGAATTGCCCCCGGCGGGAACAAGTCCCGGCACTCTTGAAGAAATGCTGCCGCGCGCCGCAGAAGCCCGTGGTCTGCCCGGGCCCGCTCGTCGATGAAGTGGAACTCCCATGAACGGGCCCGAAGCGCGATCTGTGAAAATACGGCAGTCGTAGGTGCGGCAGGTGCCGGGACGGTCGGCGCAAATCGAACATTTGTCCTGCCGGAACATCGGACAGTGGCCCCGGTCGTCGTAACCCATCAGCACATTGCCTTTGGGCAGGCCGGGGGCGGCGAACAACAGCGCTTCGGGGATGGCCCGGAGGGCCCGTCTTTCATCGGGCTCGATATGGACGAACATGGACGACCGGCAACAGGCTGTGCAACTGCCACAGGGAACCGCGACGTCGCCTTTGCCGGACTGTAGTGACGCCTCCGTCAGGCGCAGCCACTCGGAAAACTCGCCGGCTGGCAGCTTGGCACCTGGATCTGAGGCGGAGCCCATTGGAGAATTATAGCCTCAAGCGGCCAGGATCGCGCGCACCCTCGCTTGTAAAGCAGGGATCAACTCGGCTTGGAACCACGGCCTCTGGCTGGCCCACATTCCGTTCCGGGGCGAGGGATGCGGCAGCACGATCCTATCGGGCATCAGGGTACGGAAATCAGCCGCCGCCTCGGTCAGGTTCGCGTAGTGGTCGCCCAGATTCGCCCCGAACGCATACGAGCCCAGATAGATCGTCAGGCGGAGCTCCGTCAACATCGGCAGGATTTTCGGATGCCACAACGGCGCGCATTCGGGACGCGGTGGCAGATCGCCGGTCTTGCCCGTGCCGGGATAGCAGAACCCGGTCGGGACGATCGCGATCAACCGGGGATCGTAAAACTCCTCGCGGGTGACGCCCAGCCACTTCCGCAGCGTGTCGCCGCTTCGATCCTGCCACGGGACACCCGCCAGATGTGTGGCCTTTCCTGGCGCTTGGCCGATGATGAGGATTCGCGACGCCGGGTCCGCCGCCAGCAGGGGCTTCGGGCCCAACGGCAACGAGGAGGCGCACACCGTACATGTGCGCACCTCCTCGACCAGTTTCAAGAGTGGATGGGTCATGCTGCCGTATAGTAGCGCTCCGAGACCACTTTGCCATCGGCCCAACGGCGGCGCAGCACCTCGTTCCACAAGACCGGGCCGTTGGTGGTGGCGAGGTCGAAGGTCCACTCGCTCATCGTCACGCCCTCGCCGGCCGTCTGGCTGTGCAGCGTGAGGCCGTTCACAGCCGTCACAGTGGCGAAAATGCCCTTCAAGTACTGCACGTGCGCCGCCTTGCCGCCGCCACGCGGAGTCTTGTTTCCCTCTTGGAACAGGCAATCGTCCGCGTAGAACTGCTCTGTCGCCTCCACCATCTCGCCCTTGGCGATCATCGCGTTCAAGTTCATTTCGAGTGTCTGCAAATCCTGCATGTCGTTTCTTCCTTATCGAACTACCAATTGGCCCTTCATCGTTGGATGGTAGGTACAGATGTATTCGTACCTTCCTTGCCGCTTTGCAACATAACTCCAGGTCTGTCCGGGTTCCAGGTTCTTCGAGTCGAAGCCCTTTCTCGCGGTGGCCGTATGCGGCACGATGTCCTTGTTCTCCCAGACAACCGTGTCCCCCACCGCCACCTCGATCCGTTCCGGCACGAACGCAAACCCTTGGATCAGAATCCTGTGGGTAGTTCCGGGGGCCGCCGCTGCAGCCACCGTCACCCACACAAGCACTGCTATCCTCCCGAGAAAGCGCATGTTCCGGTTCCGCCTACTTGGCGTGGTTCATCATGCCGCCGCTGCCCGACTGCAGCATGCGGGCATGCTCCAAGTGCTTCAGGAACAACGGCTGCGCGCCCTGCAACGCCGACTTGAGCTCCGCGTTCTGCGCGCTCGGGATCAGCACCGCGTCCACCGCGTCGGTCACCGTCTTGTGGTACGCCGCTTCGTTATCTACGTAGAATTTGTCGAACTCCTTGCCCTTCAACGCGTTCAGCTTGGCCATGATCTCCACCGAGCCCGCCTTCAGTCCCGTGCTGGTCGGGCTGTCCGCGCCCACGACGCCGAGTTTGGCTGCCAGCCCGATCACACTCTGTTGGACCGCCGAGTGGTCCGTCACCATCCGTTGTGCGAACTCCCGGACGCCCTTGTTCTTCGACTTCGCCAGCGCGATCTTGCCGTAGTCGATGTCGATCTGGTCCGCCGCGAGCACGATTCCGACGATCTGTGGATCGCTCGGAGCCTGGGCGCTGGCAGTCGAAATACCGAAGGTCATGCTGCAGGCGAGCACTGCGGCGGCGGCGTAGTTGAGAATCTGTGTGGTCTTCATTTTGGTTTTCCTTTTGGCGTGTTTTTGCCTTGCGCACCTTCGATGGACGGCAAGACTGATTTGTGACCGCGCCGCAAAAGTTTTTTCGGGCTGCCCCGCGCTGTCACAAAATCATGACCAAAGGACTCCAAGATATGGAGGGTCCATCATGACCTGCATCGACTGCGACCACATGGTCGCCCGCTACTTGGACTGCGAACTCGCTGGTCCGGACTTGGCGTGGTTCTACAAGCACCTCGGCACGTGTGTTTCCTGCCGCAGCCACCTTGTCGCCTACCGGAGGCTTGTCATACTGCTTGGTGGGGAGTACCGTGGCGCATGAGCACCAATGAGCAGTCCGTAGTGGCAGGTCTGAGGGCGGGCGACCCTGCCGTGTTCGAGGCGCTGGTCCGAACTTCCAGCGGCAGGCTGTTCGCCACCGCTTACCGGATCCTTGGCAGCGAGGCGGACGCCCAGGATGCGGTACAAGAGGGCCTCGTCGCGGCTTGGAAATCAATCGCCACATTCGAGGGTGAATCGAGCCTGTCCACCTGGCTCCACCGGATCGTTGTCAACGCCGCGCTGGGACGGCTCCGATCAGCCAAGGTCCGGGGTGAAGTTGGGCTGCCGGACGACGACCGCTCAATGGACTTGGACCCCAGGACGGAATCCCGGTTTGCCATACGCACCGCGATCCAGAAGGCCATGCGTCTGATCCCCGAAGAATTCCGCATCGTGCTCGTGCTGCGCGACGTGGAGGACTTGAGTTCGCGGGAGGTCTCGGAGAAGCTGGGCATCCCGGACGCCACCGTCCGGCAGCGCCTCCACAGGGCTCGTGCCGCGATGGCAGAAATCCTGCGGCCTGAACTCTGCGGAGGCCCGGAACTCACTTGCGGCGGCGATTTCGACCTGCTGATGGACTACATCGATGCCGAATTGCCGCCGGAACTGGAAACGCCGGTCCACGACCACGTTCAAGGCTGCGAAACTTGCAACTGGCTTTGGCAGGGTTATCGGGGGATCGTCGACGACTTGGCCTCGCTGCCGGTCTAGTGCGTCATCGCGTACACCACGTCGTTGACCCCGATGCGGATCCCCAACGCGGAGTACTTTTCCGGGTACCGCGGATCGTCGGCCCACTCCCAGGCGTCGCCAATATCCGAATTGAACGACATGGCGATCATGAGCCGCCCCTTGTCGTCGAAAACCCCGCGCCAATGCGGAGTCTGGCCGTCGTCGCGGTACGTGGTGCCCTGCCGCAGCGCCCACTGGCCGGGGATCTGGTACTTGTTGTCGAGGTCGTAGAGGATGTGGAAGATTTGATCGGCATTCTCGATCTCGACGATCTGGCGGTCGGGAAAGATCAGCTTCATGCTGTCCATGAAGCGGTTCCATTCCCGGGTGCCCCAAAAATCGTCCATCATGAGAAAGCCGCCTCGCAATAAATACTCCCGCACCTTCAACGCTTGGGCCTTGGTGAGGAGCATGTCGCCCATTTCGCCCACCACCATCCAGGGCCAGTTGTAGATGTCGCCACCATCGTCGGGGCTGACAGGCTGCTCCACGGACCGGGCGTCGATGCGGGTCAGGCGGCGGATGGCCTCGGCGAAATGGCGGTCGGCGCGGGGGTAGTCCTGCGACCAGCTGGTGCCGCCTTCGCGCCAGTCGCGGTAGCCGCCGAAACCGATTGGCTTGGAGAAGCGCCCGCCCGGATGCGGGGGGTACATCAGGCGGGCCTGGGTCCACTCTGCGGATTTCTCGTAGTCGCCGGGAACGTCGACGTCGTCGTAGGCTTCAAGGCTGCGGTAAACGCGGAAGGCGCGGGGGGCGTCACGGACGCGGTCGTGTCCGCCGTCCGAGGCGGGTGCCGAAACTTGGTCCGCAGAGCGGTCCGGCGTGGCGGCGTAGAGCATGAGGAGAGCGAACGCCCCCACCGGCAGCCACAACGAAAGTACCGTTCGCATCCGCGTTCTTGTGAGCATACCACTTGGTTGGACTCTGGATCCGCAAGTCGGTTTCGTCCGCCAGTTGACTATCCGCTCGCCGTCTGAAAAACTAGTCCGTCAGAGCACAAGTCGTAAGACAAAAGGAAACCTCCAAAATGAAAACGCAAATGATCGCTTCCGCAGCCCTGTTGGCCTGCGGCGCATTGTCCGCCTTCGGCCAGAATCCTCCCGCGGCCCCGCCGCCTCCCATGAGCTTTTTCGTCACCAGCGTCGGCCCCGGCAAGGGCGGCGACCTCGGTGGCCTCGCGGGTGCCGACGCCCATTGCCAGAAGCTCGCCGCCGCCGTCGGAGCCGGTGCCAAGACCTGGCACGCCTACCTGAGCACCACAGCCAAGGACGGCCAGGCCGCCATCAACGCCCGCGACCGCATCGGCAACGGCCCGTGGTTCAACGCCAAGGGCCAGCGCATCGCCAAGGACAACGGCGACCTTCACGGCGACACCCTCGCCCAGGCCCAGCTCGGCAACAATCTTTCGAAGGCCACCGCGCTCAATGAAAAGGCCGAGACCGTAAAGGGCTTCGGCGACACCCCCAACCAGCACGACGTCCTGACCGGCAGCCGTCCCGACGGCACCGCCTTCCCCGGCAGCGACGACCACACCTGCAATAACTGGACAAGCAGCGACAAGGGTTCGGGGCAGGTCGGCCACCACGACCGCAACAACGGCGGCAATGTCTCGTGGAATTCCACCCACGCCTCTCGTGGCTGCAGCCAGGAGAACTTGGTCAGCACCGGCGGCGCCGGGTTGTTGTACTGTTTCGCCCAGTAGTTTCCGTGCGCGCGGCCCGCATCAGTCTGCGGGCCGCGCCGTACCGCAATCAAGCTCCCTACTCCGCCGCCCGAATCTTCTCGAGCGTAGCCGTCATCGCCCGCACCCGCTCGGGAAACTTGGCCGCCACATTGTTCGTTTCCCCAATGTCTTTCGCCAAATCATACAACTGCGGCTCCGGGTCATTGCCCAACTCGGTGTTGGTAGCCTCGTTGCGTCGGGCTCCCTTGCTGGGCGAGATCAACTTCCAATCGCCCTCCACCAGCGCCAGCGTCCCCGCATGCTCCACAAGCCGCTCCCGCGCCGTCTGGGATTGTCCCAGCAATGCCGGAAGCACATTGGTGCTGTCCGGTCCGCCGCCGCTCGGCACGTTTCCACCTGCCAGCGCCGCGAACGTCGCGGGAAAATCCACCTGGCTGATCAGCGCATTCGACCGCGAGTCCTTCTTGATGTGACCCGGCCACCGGGCCAGCATCGGCACCCGTGTTCCGGCGTCGAAAATGCTGTACTTCCCGCCCCGCAGCGGTCCGGCAGGCTTGTGTGCGCCCAGCTTTTCCGCCGCTTGGTCCTTGTACCCGTCGTCCACCACGGGCCCGTTGTCGCTTGAGAACATGATGAGCGTGTCGTTCGCCAAATGGTTGCGGTCCAGCGCCTTCAACACCTCTCCGACGCACCAGTCCAACTCTGCAATGGCATCCCCGCGCGGCCCCATCGTCGTCTTGCCGATAAAACGCTGGTGCGGGATGCGCGGCACATGGATGTCATGCGTCGCAAAGTACAGAAAGAACGGCTTGGCCTTGTTTTTCTCGATGAACCCGACCACCTTGGCGGTGAGCGTGTCCGCGATATCCTCGTCAACCCACAGCGCCGACTTTCCGCCCTTCATGTACCCGATCCGGCTCACCCCGTTGACGATGGTCTGGTTGTGCCCCTGGCTCGGGTGCATCCTGAGCAGTTCCGGGTTGTCCTTGCCCGTCGGCTGGCCCGGAAACGGCGTCGTGTAGCTCACGCTGATGGGGTCTGCGGGATCCAAGTTCGCGACCCGGTGGTTTTCGACGAAAACGCACGGCACGCGGTCGCCCGTGGCCGGGATGACGAAGGAATAATCAAAGCCGATCTCCAGCGGCCCCGGCGCGATCTCGCCGTTCCAATCAACATTGCCGTTCCCGAGTCCAAGATGCCACTTGCCCACGACGCCGGTCGTGTACCCCTGGTCCTTCAAGATGGACGCCACCGTGGGGGTACCCGGCGGTATTACCAGTGCAGCGTCGCCGGGCAGCACATTCGTGCCCTTCTTCCGCCAGGCATACTGGCCCGTGAGCATGGAATACCGCGACGGCGTGCAGGTGGCGGAACTGGCATGCACGTTGGAGAACTGCAAGCCACCGGCGGCAAGCTTGTCGAGGTTCGGCGTCTTCACCGAAGTCGCTCCGTAACAGCCCAAGTCGCCGTACCCGACGTCGTCCGCGTAGATCAGAACAATATTGGGCCTCTTCGGCGGCGCGGCCGAGGACGCGACCGCGGCGAGGCCGGCACCAAGGAAATCCCGACGTCGCATACCCGCTCCTATTCCAACTTGGAAGCGGCCGCCGGATCGAGGAACAGCGTCGCGTGGGGGTGTGTCCGCAACGCCGAGGCCGGACACGCTTCCACAATCGGGCCCTCAACGGCGGCCACAACCGCGTCCGCCTTGTGGTGGCCATTGACGAACACCAGAGCCCTGGGAATCCGCAGGAAGAACGGCACCGTCAGCGAGAGCGCCCGCTTCGGGACATCGTCGATGGTTTCAAACGCCCCGTCGTGCACCTGCTGCATTCGGCATACGTCGTCAAGATCGACAGGACGGACGTCCCGTGGTTCTACAAAGCTGCAAACGGGCGGGTCGATGAACGCCAAGTGGCCGTTCTCCCCGATACCCATGATCACGAGCGACGGGGCGGCCTCGCGCAGCAAGGCTGCGTAGCGGTCGCACTCGGCGTCGAGATCGACCGCCTCGCCGTCCAACTGGTGGAAGGCCGCTACGGGAACGTGGTCGAAAAGCCGCTCCTGCAGGAAGCGCCGGAACGACGCCGGATGCGTACCCGGCATCCCCGCATACTCATCCATGTGGAAGGCCGTGATGCGCTCCCAGGCGATGCCCTCCTCCTTCCGCAGCGCGGCGAGGAACGGGTCCTGCGAAACGGCGGATGCAAAAACGATGGACATCCCGGCGTTGCGCGCCAGCGTTTCCCGGATGATGGCAGCGGCAAAAGCCGCACCTTCGGAACCCGCCGACTCGCGGTCGGGATGAATGCGGACTTCGAGTTGTCCGCGAACAAATGTACGGTCCGGCATGAAGTCTAGGAGGGCTCGTGCAGATGGTGGTGCACGGCGTAGAGCGCGAGTTCCAAACGGTCCGACACGCCCAGCTTGTCGAAAATATTGTGCAGGTGGTTCTTGACCGTCTGTTCGCTGATGAACATCCGTTCGGCCATTTCCTTGTTCTTGAAGCCCTGCGCGACGAGGATTACGATTTCACGCTCGCGGTTGCTCAAGGCCCCGGCCTGGTCGCGCACGCCCAAGCGCACGGACGGTTGCTGGAATGTTGGCGGGGCTGGTGCCGGTGCGGCGACCGGCGCGGCGACTGGTGCGGGTCCCCCTTGGCCTGCGGCCTTGTTGGCCAGCTTTCGGATGACGTCGGCCGTAGTCATGCGGTCCAACCAGAACTCGCCCGCGTTGACCTTGCGGATGCTTTTGAGCAGGAGCTCGGTGGACGTGTTCTTGGGCACGATGCCGCAGCACCCTTGGCGCACGGCCTCCACGAAGTCCTGCTTCGTGTCATCGTTGGTGAGCATGATCACACGGCTGGCTGCCTTGGCCTCCTGGATCGCGCTGAATACCTTCTGGCTGCCCTGGGAACTGGCGGGCCAACCGAGCAGCACGATGTCCGGACGCACCCTCCGCACAAGGTCGGATGCCGCGAGCGCGCCATCGACCGACGGTATCACCTCAAAATCGGGTTGCACGGCGAGCAGGTTGGCCAAGCCGTCCCTCAGCAGGCTGCTATCGTCGACGATCAGGATTCGAATGTTTGGCACAGTTAGGGAATGGTTCTAACTAAGTCTATGGTTCCACAAGTTTTGTTGTCAAGCGGCAAAAGCTGGGCATCGGATAGATTGGAGTGATCGCATGACTCCCGAACTCACCGAAGTTGAATACGAGCGCTCGTGGAAGGCGCTGCAGAACCTTGGTTTGAATGCCTGGGAGGCCCGAACGTACCTCGTACTGCTCGGCCACTCGCGGTTCAAGGCGTTGGACCTTGCTCCAAGGGCGGGGGTGCCGCGACAAAAAATTTACCATGTTTTGGATTCACTCATGGAAAAAGGCTTCGCGCGCGTCATCCAAGACCGCACCAAGCTGTTTTCGGCTGTGGAGCCGAACCTTGCCATCCCCGCCTATCTGACCCGCAAACGGCAGCAGGCGGAACATGAATTGACCGACCAGGCCCGCAAAGCCAACAACCTCCTCGAAGATTTGAATAATTTTTACTCTGAGGGCAAGGGAGGGCGGGGCACGCTCGATTTTCTCCGCATCATTGTGGAGCCCACCCAGACCGCCGCCGAGTACCGGCGCATGCTGTCGGAAGTGAGGGGCGAATACCTCGAGTTTTCGCGCCCGCCCTACGCCGTGGATCCGCTGGACGAGAAACTCGTCCGCCAGGCGCGCCTGCAAGGGGTGGTTTGCCGCCTGCTGATCGAGAGCGGCACGCTGGACGGTCCGCACCGGCAGCGGCTGAGCGAATACGCGGCCGCCGGGGTGGAAATCCGCCAAGCGGAGTCCCTGCCGCTGAAGCTGGCATTGTTCGACGGCCGCAGCGGCCTGATCGCCTTGTTGGACCCGGTGGTCAGCAAGCCCGCGTGGACCGCTTTGGTTTTCGACCACGCCGGGATGGGCGAGGCCATGCGGCATCTGTTCGAGGACCGGTGGGAACGCGCGCGGGACTTCGGGGAATCATCGTAGCCACTGCGAGCCACTACAAAACTGTAGTGGTCTGCCGTGACCATCGCAGCTGGGCTGCCTATTGACACCTCGAAGACACGCCCGCTCCCGTCCGCGCTATAATCAAGGATTCGCTTTCGTCCAGGAGACTTCCCTACCAATGTTTGATCTGTTCCGCAGCCGCGACAAGGCTGTACGCATCCTTTTGACCGTCATGCTCGGCTTGGTTGCCGTATCGATGGTGACCTATTTGATTCCGGGCTCCGGCACGGGATCCAGCGGGGCCAGCGCCGATGACAAGACCATCGTCGCCGAGGTCGGCAAAGACGAAATCACCGCGCAGGAAGTGAGCAAGGCGGTCCAGAACATGACCCGCAGCCGCCAGCTTCCGCCGGAACTGCTTTCCATCTACGTTCCCCAGATCATCAACCAGATGATCGACGAGCGCATCATGGCCTACGAGGCCAAGCGCTTGGGCATCCAGGCGGGCGACGAGGAGACCGACACCGCCATCATCGACTCCCTGCCTCCCCAGCTCGTCAAGGACGGCAAGGTCGACACCGCCACCTTGAACGCCATGCTCCAGTCCGAGGGCCTGACCATGGCCGCCCTCAAGTCCAGCACCGCGCGCCAGGTGATCATCAACAAACTGGAACAGATCGTTTCCCAGGGTGTGGTCATCTCGCCCAAGGAGATCGAGGACGAGTTCAAGCACCGCAACGAGAAGGTGAAGATTCAATACGCCTTCCTTACCAACGCCCGGTTCCAAGCCGAAGGCGAAGCGACGGAAGCCGAGATCAAGGCCTTCTACGACAAGCACCAAGCCGAATTCCGCACCGCCGAGAAGAAGAGCTACGGCGTGATCGTGCTCGACCCGGCCAAGATCGGCGCGGCCAACATGCCGTCCGACGCTATCGTCCAGTCCGAGTACAACAACCGCCGCAACGATTTCCAGGTTGCCGAGCGCGTCAAGGCCCGCCACATCCTGTTGAAGTCCGACGCCTCCAACGAGGCCACCGTGAAGCCCAAGGCCGAAGCGCTCCTGAAGCAGATCCAGGGCGGCGCGGATTTCGCCAAGCTCGCGAAGGAGAACTCCGAAGATCCCGGTTCCAAGGACCAGGGAGGCGAGGTTGGCTGGATGGTCCGCGGCCAGATGGTGCCCGAATTTGAGAAGGCCGGCTTCTCCCTGAAGGTCGGCGAGACCAGCGGCCTCGTGAAGACCACGTACGGCTACCACATCCTGCAGGTGGAAGCGCACGAGCAAGCCCACATGCAGCCTTTGGACGAGGTCCGCGGCCAGATCATCGTGGACTACCAGAAGCGCATCGCCAACCAGCAGCTCCAAACACTCGCCGACAAGGCCACCGCCGAACTCCGTAAGGACGCCCTGCATCCCGAAAAGGCTGCCGAAGCCGTCGGGACGACCGTCGTGCGCGCCGAAAACATCCAGACCGGCGACCCCGTTCCCGGCGTCGGCAACTCCAAGGAATTCAACGACGCGGTCGCTGCACTGCGCAAGGGTGAGGCGATGGCCGGCCCCGTCGTTCTAGCCGACGGTCGCGCCGTGGTCGCTTCAGTGACCGACGTCCAAGCCGCCCACCCCGCCGCCTACGACGAAGCCCGCGCCGAGGCCAAGACCCGTGCAGGCCAGGAGAAGCTGAACAGCCTCATCCAGGACAAGGTGACCCTGCTCGTGTCCAAGGCCCAGCAGTACAACGGCGACTTGGAGAAGGCCGCCAAAGAGCTCAAGCTCGAAGTTAAGACCTCCGCCGACGTGGATCGCCAGGGTGCGATCGAATCGGTCGGCACGGCCTCGTCCATCCCCGACGTCTTCACCAAGCCTGTCGGCACGCTCCTCGGACCGTCGACCGTCAACGGCGGCAGATTGGTGGCCAAGATTGTTGCCAAGACTCCTGCGGACACGGCGACGCTGGCGGCGACCTCGGATGCCATCCGGACCGAGTTGCGGCAGAAGAAGTCCCGCGACCGCGCGCAGCTGTTCCAGGAAGGCCTCAAGGAACGCCTGAAGGCCGACAAGACGCTCAAGATCCACGACGACGTGATCCAGCGCATCGTGGCCAACTACAAGCGCGGCTAACTCTGAATGGACGCCATACTCGACTTCCTGAAGTCGCTCTACAACGCCGAGCGGCTTCTGGCGCTGGTGCGGATGCTCCTCGCCAGCCCGTTGGGATTGGCTGGTCTTTGCGGTATCGTATTCGCGGAAACGGGCCTGCTGGTGGGCTTTTTCCTGCCGGGCGACTCCCTGTTGTTCAGTGTGGGCGTCGCGGGCGGGGCGGCCAGCATCGACCTGTATCTGTTAGCCGGCCTCCTGATGGTGGCCGCGATCATCGGCGACAACGTGGGCTATTTCCTCGGACGCCAAGCGGGTCCGAGGATTTTCAACCAGCCGAAGTCGCGTTTCTTCCACCCCGACCACCTCAAGCGGACGCGGGAATTCTACGAGAAGTACGGGGCGCGCGCGCTGGTCTATGCGCGATTCGTGCCGATCGTCCGGACCTGCACCCCGTTCATCGCGGGCGTGGCCCGGATGAATTATGGGCGTTTCCTGTTCTTCAGCCTGTTCGGGGGAATGTTCTGGATCGCCTTCATGACCACGCTGGGGTTCAAGCTGGGTCAGATCCCGCTGGTGCAGCGGAATTTCGAGAAGGTGGTGCTGGCGGTAGTATTTATTTCTTTCTTGCCGATTCTGCTTGAGGCTCGGAAGAAGCGGGCGTAGGTCATCCGCAGGGGTGGTCCTACCCCCCCTGAACCGTATGCCGCCGGATCGCCACCGTCTTCCCCGTCACCGAATCAACCTCAACAATCACCGCATGCAGCTCCGGTGACTTCGTGGCAGCCTCCAGCCGCCCGCCGATCCCCGTCAAAAACCGCCGCATCGACATGTCCCGGTCCGCCCCGATGATCGAATCGTACGGTCCCGTCATCCCGCAGTCGGTCTGATACCCCGTACCCCCCGGCAGAATCCGCGTATCCGCAGTCGGCACGTGCGTATGGGTCCCGACGACCGCCGAAATGCGGCCATCTACATACCACCCCATCGCCATCTTTTCGCTCGTCACCTCGGCGTGGAAGTCCAGAAACTTGACCTTCACGTCCGCCGGAATCGACGCGATCAGGGCATCGGCCTTGCGGAACGGGCAATCCGTCCCCGCCATGTACACGCGTCCCTGGAGATTCATCACCGCGCACTTTTCGCCCGATGGTGTTGTGTGGATGTACAGCCCCGACCCCGGCGAATTGCCGGGATAATTCGCCGGACGCAGCAATTTCGGCTGCCGCGCGATGTAGTCGAAGATTTCCTTCTTGTCCCAGATGTGGTTGCCGGAGGTCATCACGTCCACCCCGTAGCGCAGAATCTCGTCCGCAATCCCGGGCGTAACCCCGAAACCCGATGCCGAATTCTCCACATTCGCGATCACGACGTCGATCCCCTGCGACCGCCGGATGTCGGCCACATGGTCCGACACGATCATCCGGCCCGCATGCCCGAATATGTCGCCGATAAAGAGCAGGCGCAACGATTTACGCCCCGACCCCGGCGTCGCGCACGCCCAATTCCCGCAAGCAATGGTCGATCCACATCTTCGTCAACTTCTCCTGCGCGCCGTTCTGGGTCAGCCGCGTCCGCAGGTTGGCGAAATCGACATGGTCCAGCGGCTGGTCCTGGTTGAAGCAGGAGAACACCACCGTCTCCTCGCCCGTCTCCGGATTCCGGTGCGTCTGGAGGCACTGCGCGCAAATTTCCTTCATCATGCACTGCATGGGCGAGTTGATGGAGCCGATCGCTTGGTGGTCCGGCTTGATGTAGGGGCGCAGCACCGTGTGGCGGGCCTGCTGGACTGCCCGCATCATGCCGTCCGAGCCGATGGCTATGATCCGGTCCACGGCGGAAAGCGCGATGCCGCCTTGTCCCAAGTCAGCGTCGCCGAGCTCGCCGCGCCCGTAGGCCACCATGGCCTCCACGATGTTGCCGACAAACGCCGAATCCTGCACGCGCGTCGCCGAGAAACCGGGGGCCTCGTCGCACACCCAAATCACAATGTCGGCGGCTTTTTCAATCTCCTCGACCTTATAGCGGTCGATGATTTTCTTATAGCCGGCGAAATAAAGGACCCGCGAGCCCTCCTCGCGCAGCTTCTGGCCGATCGAGAACAGCACCGCGTTTCCGAGGCCGCCACCCACCAGCAGCACAGTCTCCTTCGAGGGCGTCTCGCTCGGGGTGCCTGTCGGACCCATCAGGATCACCGGTTCACCCTTCTTGAGCATGGCGCAGAGGTCGGATGAACCGCCCATTTCCAGCACGATTGTGGAAAGCAGGCCCTGTTCGTGGTCCACCGAGGCCCCGGTAAGCGCCAGCCCTTCCATCCCGAGAACGGTGTCCTTGGTGCGCGGTGCCAGCGCCTCGTAATTCTGCAGCCGGTAGAACTGCCCCGGCAGGAACGCGCGTGCGGCGAGCGGGGCGCGGACGATCACCTCGACGATATTCGGAGTCAGGCGCACCACATCGTGCACCGTTGCCCGCAATTCGTCATTGAGTTTCGCGATGAGCGTCTGCGGATCCACGGCGGGGGCGGACATCCGCGCCAGACTGCGTGAAACCACCGGATACCCCTGCTTCGCGCTGGCCATCGCCTTCACGACGTTGCCGGAGAACGAGGGATGCAGATCGCCGAAGAAGCTGATCGCGCGCCCGTCGGGACGCAGCGACATCAGCACCCGCACTTCCTGCGGCTTGGCGATCCGCTCGGGCTTGACCTTGTTGCCCTCCTCGTCGAACGCCTGGAAGTAGCGGCCATCCAGGAACACATTGTGGTCGTCCTCGCGGGCGAGCACGGTGTTGGGCTGGGTGCCGGCGGCGACCAAAATCGTCTTCGCGGGCAGCGTCACGGACTCGCCGGTCGCAACAATCTTGGCCTTCTCGGCATCCCAGGCGTACTTCTGGAAGCGCAGCGCGGCGGCGGAACCGGCGGCATCAACTTCAACTTCCTCCGGCGCGAGGCATTCGGCGAACTTCACGCCTTCCTCGAACGCCTTCGAAACTTCCTCGTGGTTGAGGGTGTAACTGGGGGCGTCGATCAGGCGGCGTCGGTACGCAACCGTGACGCCTCCCCAAGAATTGAGCAACTCCACGAATCGGGGCTCGCGACCCTCTGCCGCAGCCTGGTCGCGTTCGGCGCGAATCGCTTGTCCGTGGGCGAGGAATTCCTTGGCCGTCACCGCTTCATCCGGTGTCCACTTGGAACGCACGGCGACTTCCCCGAGATCTTCCACCAACGCCTCGTAACGCGCAAGGAATTTCTCCACTTGGACGACGTAATACGCCATCGATTCCGTGCCCGTGTCGATCGCCGTCAAGCCGCCGCCAATCACCACGATCGGCATCCGGATCTGCAGGTTGGCCAGCGAATCGGACTTCGCGGCACCCGTGAGTTGCAGCGCCATCAGGAAGTCCGAAGCTTGCCGGACGCCGCGCACAAGGCCGTTCTTCATCGGAATCACGGTCGGACGACCGGCGCCGGCGCAGAGCGCGATGTGGTCGAAGCCGAGGTTGAAGGCGTCGTCCACCGTCAGCGTTCCGCCGAAGCGCACGCCGCCGAACATGGCGAACTGGGCGCGCCGCTCCAGCAGCAGCCGGATCACCTTGAGAAAATTCTTGTTCCACCGGACGGTGATGCCATACTCGGCCACGCCGCCGAAACCGGCCATCACGCGCTCGCCCAGCCGTTCGTAGATCTCGGTGATGTCCTCGATCGGTCGGAATCCAACACGGCGGCCCCAAGGGTCGACACCGGAAATGTCGGAGGGCAGCGGCTCAATCTTCAGACCGTCGACGGCGGCGACCGTGTGGCCGTCGTTCATCAGGTGGTGCGACAGCGTGAACCCGGCGGGGCCGAGTCCGACCACGAGCACCTTGCGCCCCGAATCTTCACGCGGATAGGGCCGCGAGAAGTTGAGCGGATTCCAGCGCGTCAGCAGCGAGTAGATTTCAAAACCCCACGGCAGCTCCAGCACGTCCTTGAGCGAGCGCGTTTCCACCTGCGGGATGTCGACCGGCTCCTGCTTCTGGAAAATGCAGGACTTCATGCAGTCGTTGCAGATGCGGTGCCCGGTGGCTGCGGCCATCGGGTTGTCGATGGTGACCACGGCGAGGGCGGCTAGCGGCAGGCCGTCACCCTTCACCACGTTCATCTCGGAGATCTTTTCTTCCAGCGGGCAACCGGCGAGCTTGACGCCGAAGGCCGAGGATTTGAACGAGCCGTCCTTCTCCTTCAGTCCGTGCGAGCAGCTGTCCTTGCCCTGGTTGTGGCACTTGATGCAGTAGGCGGCCTGGTCGAGCGCGGGCAGGAGGGTCATGCCGGGGTCGGTCAGGTCGAAGCCGGAGCGGTTGCGCCAATGCTCGGGGCCAAAGATGAACTGCACCAGGTTGCCGGTCTGCAGGGTTTCAGCTGGCACAAGGTGGTTCATATCCAGCTTGTGGGGCAGGTGGAAAAGGATGTCGCCCTTATGGACGGCCTTGCCGGCTGGCGTGAGCACGGCCCAGACAGCGTACTGCGCGGCGATCTTGAGGTCGTCCGCGTGCGCAGCCTCGGCCTCGGCAGAGTCGATCCACTGCGCGACGTGGGCCCCGTAGGAACTCTGCGTGACGGGTTCTCCGAACAGCGCTTCCAACTGGCTACCAACCGCGGCACCGTCGATCAACGCGGCCTTCTCCGGGGTCTGTCCGGTGAGGGCCTTCTTGAAGACGAAACGGCGTTTGACCGAGAGGATCGGCGAGAAATCGTGGTGGCGGGCTTGGAGCGCGCGGAGCTCGGGGCCGATGCCGAACAACTGGCCGATGAAGTCCTCGACGTGCGGGGCGAGCGCGATGATCAGCTCCGAGCCCGGCTTGAGCGCGACCGACGCCGGATTCTCGCGGGCCGCGAGGAGCCGACCGTGGAGGGGGACGTCCGACTCGGCGAGGTTGGACAAAAATTGCGAATCGAGCCGGATCAGGCCCTCGCGGCTATAAAGTTCCTCGAAGGAAATGCCGAAAGACAGGTTGAGCGTGCGGGTATTCTTCACGATGGGTTGCTTGTGCGGCCTTGGACAGGCCGCTTCTTTAAGTGTGCCAGACGGGTGAATGCGAGGACCGTAAGAATTAGTAGCGCCGGATCGATGGGATGGCGATAGCGCGGAGGTGCGAGTGCGAAATAGTAAACGAGCGGAAAAACCAGCGGAAATGCGGCGAGCGGGATCAGGCGGGGATCGCGCCCGCGCGCCAGCAGAATTACACCCAGCAGCGCCCCTAGTGCGGCGACTAGGTCCGACCCGACAACCAGGTAGAACCGCGCCGTCCGGGCCCGGCGGACGTCGTCCAGGAAGCGGCCGCTGGTGCCGGTCCAAATCGCCGTGAATCGGAGCGCGGCCAGTTGCACCGTGCGCGCCGGATGCCCAAGCATGTACGACACGGCCTCAGCCTGCTTCTCCCGCATGTACGCGATCTCGCCGAGTTCCACGTAGCGGTCGCGCTCCTGCTGGTAGGAGATCGGGTGTTGGCGGGCGGAAAGGCCGTCGCCGTGCTCGTTGTTGCCCAGCCACAGGGCCAGTCCCGCTACCGAACGCAGCGGAACAAAGGCATGGAAAACCCGGTAGTTGCGGACCATCCACGGCATGCAGCAGAGCATCGCCATCGCGGCGGCGAGCAAGGGATTGCGGAAATCGTACTTCCCCATTCGGTGCGACCGGAACTCCGCCCAGCCGAACAGGAACAGCAGCAACGAGAGGAGCGCCGCGTTGGTCATCAGCCCGAAGCCCCACAGAAGCCCGTAGGCGGCCCAGCGCGAGTTCGAAACCGATTCGGAGACCACCATCGTCGCCCACAACAGCGTCGTCGCTAGCAGGGCGGAAAGCGAGGCGTCCCAAAGGGATTCGTACGGCAGCAGGATTGCCGTCGGAAACACCGCCCACAGCCACGTCGCCCCAGCAGCCGCGCCCGACCCGGCGATCCGCCTGGCAGCCGCATAGACCGGGATGCAGGTGACAGCGGAGAAACACACGTTCAAGCCGGCTGCGGCCACGAACGCCTGGATCGTGTACGTGCCGAAAAGTTTGAAGACGCCCGCTAGGATGAGCGGCCAGACCGGTGTCATCCAAGCAGTCGGACCCGTCTCGACGCGAAACGGCGACGCGAAACCGTTGCCGTTCACCAGCGAGTACGCGATGTTGCCGGGCTCAAAAAGGAATGGAATTGTGGAGAGTGCCCGGACAGGGTGGGAATCGAGGTAGAGCCAGAGGAACAGAAACCGAATCGCCAAAGCGGCAACAAAGATCACCGGAAGCGATGCGAGACGGCGCAAAAGAAGATCTGGTGGCGGGGGGGAGACTTGAACTCCCGACCTACGGATTATGAGACCGTCGCTCTAGCCAGCTGAGCTACCCCGCCTTTGGGTCGGAATCTTCATTCTACCACCGAACCTCGCCGACCGCATCCTTGGGTGCCGATTTGTCGGCGATTGACATTTTCGGGTTACGATCTCTATAGTTGATAGAATCCCGAGCTGCGTGCGTTGGCCACTGTGGCGGACGCGGACACCGGGGAGTTCAGGGAGCAAAGGCTTTGGAAGACAACGCATTGACCGGCACATGGGAACCACCGGCCTCGGCAGTCGATCCGGCCGCGGGGGACTTTCCACCAACGGAAAGCGCCCCGGCAACGGTGGAGGAACTGCGGGAATCCGATTCCCAGGAGATGGACCCCGAAGACTACCAGCATCTTCTCGAGGACTACAGCCACCTCGCGCCACCCGCGCGCAACGAGGTGATGGAAGGCAAGGTCCTCAAGATCTCCACGACGCACGTCTTCATCGACGTCGGCTACAAGTCCGACGGCGTGGCCCCTATCGCACACTTTCTCGACGGTTCGGGCAAGATCTCCGTCCAAGCGGGCGACATCGTCGAGGTGATGGTCGAGACCGCGCACTCGCCGGAGGGCTACGTCCATCTGTCCCATGAACGCGCCGCCCGCCTCAAGATCTGGGACGACCTGGAAGAGGCCATGGCCAGCCAGACCACCATTACCGGTCGGGTGCTGGAGCGCGTCAAGGGCGGCTTGCAGGTTGACATTGGAATCCCAGCCTTCCTGCCCGGCTCCCAGGTCGATTCACGCCCCGTGCGCAACGCCGACCAGTTCGTGGGCCAGGACATTCCGGTCAAGGTGGTCAAGCTCAACCGCAAGCGCGGCAGCGCCGTTGTCTCGCGCCGACTCGCGGTCCAGGAAGAGACAACCGCCCGCAAGACCGTCACCTTGGAGCAACTCCACGAGGGCGCGGTCGTCACCGGCACCGTCAAGAATCTGACCGAATACGGGGCGTTTGTCGACCTCGGCGGTATTGATGGCCTCCTGCATGTCACCGACATCTCATGGGGCCGCGTCACCCACCCATCGGAGGTTCTGCACACTGGAGACGAGATTACGGTGCAGGTCCTGAAGTACGACCCAGCCAAGGAACGCGTCTCCCTGGGCATGAAGCAACTCGCCCCTGACCCGTGGGAAGGCACACCGGAGCGCTACGCCGCCGGTTCCCGCGTCATGGGGCGCGTGGTGAGCGTGACTGACTACGGGGCCTTCGTGGAACTGGAGTCCGGCGTCGAGGGACTGATCCACATCAGCGAGATGACGTGGTCGCGGCGCATGAAACACCCGTCAAAGGTGGTCAAACCGGGCGATACGGTCGAGACCGTCGTCCTCGAAGTGCACGTCAAAGACCGCCGGATCTCACTCGGATTGAAACAACTCGAGGCCAATCCCTGGACCACGGTGGACCAGCGCTACGCAGCCGGGTCGGTCGTCGAGGGCCGCGTGCGCAACATGACCGAGTTCGGGGCCTTCATCGAGATCGAGGAGGGCATTGACGGCCTCGTCCACATCTCCGACCTTTCCTGGACCAAGCGCGTCAAGCATCCCAGCGAGATCCTGCGCAAAGGGTCCGTCGTGCAAGCCGTCATCCTATCGATCGACGCGCCCAGCAAGCGGCTCTCGCTCGGCATCAAGCAACTGCAGCCGGACGCTTGGGAAACTTGGTTCCAGACCCACCACGTGAACGACACAGTGCGGGGCAAGGTGCTACGGCTCACCGGTTTCGGCGCCTTTGTGGAACTGGCCGAGGGCGTGGAGGGGTTGTGCCACTTCTCGGAGGTCGCGGGCTGGTCCGGCAAGAAGTCGGAAGCGCCGCCGCTGCACGTGGACGACGAGGTGGATTTCAAGGTCGTGAAGATGAACGAGGCGGAGCGCAAGATCGGACTGAGCATCAAGGCGCTGGCCGTCGATGCCGAAAGAGGCAGGCTGGACGAGTACTCCAAGCGTGCGGCTGCGGCAACTTCGGGTTTCGAAAGCGTGCTCCCACGAAGGAAGTCTGATTAAGCCTGAGCAAGGCCATTGCAAACAATAGGGTTTGTAGGCGATACTCGTAGTTCCGGCGGTTGCCGGAGGAAAACACAAATGACGAAAGCCGATCTGATTGAAGAGGTCTCGCGCGAGGTCGAAATGACCAGGAAGGAATCCGAGGTCATCGTCGAGGCCATCTTTGACAGCATCGTTCGGTCCCTTCGCGCCGGCGACAAAATCGAGATCCGCGGTTTCGGGAGCTTCCGGACCCGGCAGCGCCAGTCGCGCCTCGGTCGCAACCCGAAAACTGGCACCAAGGTCGAGGTTCCGGCCAAGAAAATCCCGTATTTCAAGCCGAGCAAGGAACTCAAAGACACGGTGAACGGCGGCGAGTCGGACGAACTGGACGACTAGGGCGGACTCATTGGACCATCTCTGGAGCCCGTGGCGCTACCGCTACCTGACCGCCGAAAAGGTGGAAGGGAAAAGTGGGGACGCCGGTTGCGTCTTCTGCCGAATCGGGTCCGACCCGGCCGACCGGGACGAGGAAAACTTGGTCCTGTTCCGCGGCGAGTGGAATTTCGTAGTCCTGAACCGCTTCCCGTACACGAGCGGCCACCTGATGGTGATCCCGTACGGGCACTCCTCCGACCTGTCGGCCATTTCGGACGAGGCGGCGGCGGAGATGATGTCTCTCGCGAGGCGCTCCGAGCGCGCTCTTCGGGCTGTATACAAGCCCGGCGGGATCAACATCGGGATGAATTTGGGCGAATGCGCCGGGGCCGGAATCGCCGCCCACATCCACTTGCATGCGGTGCCCCGCTGGCACGGGGACGCGAATTTCATGTCGGTCATCGGGGAGACCCGTGTTTTGCCGGAGGACTTGGACGTGTCGTGGCGCCGCCTCCGTGCCGCGATTTAGCACGATCCGCAACACCTTGCAATTGCAGCCGCCACGCGCGTCAAGAAAAAGGAGTACAATGGTTCTTGCCTGGTTCCAGGTACCCTGCTTCCGTTTCCCCTGCCGATTCTTGGTCTGACCTGAAAGCTCCCGACTTGAAAGCGCCCGACCTGAAAGCTAACCTTTGAAAGCTGAATTCGTTTTAAGCGCCAACAGTCCGGAACATTTCCCGGTGGACGGGTTACCCGAGATCGCGTTCCTCGGCCGGAGCAACGTGGGCAAGTCGAGCCTGATCAACGCGATCACGGAACACAAGAAGTTGGCGTTCACCAGCAACACTCCTGGTCGGACGCAGTCTATTAACTATTACCGGGTCGAGGACCGTCTGTATTTGGTCGACCTCCCCGGATACGGGTACGCCAAGGTGCCGGTCGCCGCGAAGGTGGGCTGGGCCAAGCTGATCGAAAGCTACTTGGCGAACCGGAAGTCTCTGAAGTTGTCGTTCATCATCCTTGATGCGCGACGGGCCTGGATGGAGAAGGATCTCGACCTGAAGGCCTGGCTCGAATCCAACGGCCACCCGTACCTCGTCGTGGCCTCGAAGATCGACAAACTGAATCAGAAAGAGCAGCGGCAAAGCTTGGACGCCATCCGGCAATATGCCGAGCCGTTGCCGTTCTCGGCCGTCACCGGCCGGGGAGTGAGGGAAATTTGGCAAGCGATAACGAAATCACACCTACAGTAAACACAGACACACCGCCCCAGGAGCAACCGGCTTCAGGGAAGACGGCCGAACGTCCCGCCCGGGACACGTCGACCGCGAAAGAGCACGCAAAGCACGACGACTCCAAGCAGCACCACGAGCGTCCGCCGCGTCCGCCACGCCCCCCGGCCAAGCACGGGGAACACAAGCCGGCTGAACACAAGCACTCCGACGCTGGCTCCAAGCCCGTCGAAAAGGCGGAGACCGCGCCCCCCGCGCCCCCGCAGCCTGTCGCGACGCCTCCTGCTCCCGCTCCCCAGGCGTCGGCGCAACCACCCGCTGCCCAGCCTTCGGCGGCCCAACCTCCTGCAAACCAGCCCCAGCAGAACAACCAGCAGGGCGCAAATCCCCAGGGCGGTAACCAGCAGCCCCAGCAGCACATGCACCCCGGCCAGCAGCAGCGCCGCAAGGCCCAGCTGCAAGGCAAGGAAAACCGCTTGGACCTGGTCGAGCTCAAGGACAAGAGCATCATCGACCTCAACAACATCGCCAAGGAAATGGGCGTCCAGAACGCCGCTGGCTACCGCAAGCAGGAACTGATCTTCAAAATCCTGCAGACCCAGGCGGAAAAGAGCGGCCTCATCTTCTCCGAAGGCGTCCTCGAATGCCTGCCGGACGGTTTCGGCTTCCTCCGCGCCCCCGAATACAACTACCTGCCCGGTCCCGACGACGTCTACGTCTCGCCCTCGCAGATCCGCCGCTTCGACCTCCGCACCGGTGACACCGTCTCCGGCCAGATCCGCCCCCCCAAGGAAGGCGAGCGGTACTTCGCCCTCATCAAGGTGGACGCGATCAACTTCGAACCACCGGAGGAAGCGCGCAACAAGATCTTCTTCGACAACCTGACGCCGCTCTATCCAGACAAGCGGATCAAGCTCGAAACAACGCGCGACAACTTCTCGGGACGCGTCATGGACCTCGTGACCCCGATCGGCAAGGGCCAGCGCGGCCTGATCGTCGCCCCGCCCCGCACCGGCAAAACCATGCTGCTGCAGGCCATCGCCAACTCCGTCACCACCAACCACCCGGAAGTGAACCTCATCGTGCTGCTCATCGACGAGCGGCCCGAAGAAGTCACCGACATGCAGCGCTCGGTCCGCGGCGAGGTCATCAGTTCGACCTTCGACGAGCCCGCCACGCGCCACGTGCAGGTTGCCGAAATGGTGATCGAAAAGGCCAAGCGCTTGGTGGAGCACAAGAAGGACGTCGTGATCCTGCTCGACTCCATCACCCGCCTCGCCCGCGCCTACAACACGATCGTGCCGCCCTCGGGCAAGGTCCTCTCCGGCGGCGTGGATTCCAACGCCCTGCAGCGCCCGAAGCGCTTCTTCGGCGCGGCCCGCAACATCGAGGAAGGTGGCTCGCTGACCATCATTGCGACCGCGCTCGTCGACACCGGCAGCCGTATGGACGACGTGATCTTCGAAGAGTTCAAGGGTACCGGCAACATGGAAATCCACTTGGACCGCAAGCTCATCGACAAGCGCGTCTTCCCCGCCATCGACATCAACAAGAGCGGCACCCGGAAAGAGGAACTGCTCCTCCCGAAGGACGAGCTCAACCGCGTCTACATCCTGCGCCGGGTCCTCAGCCCGCTGTCGCCGGTGGAAACGATGGAGTTGCTGCTGGATAAGCTGGGCAGGACCCGGAGCAATGCCGAGTTCCTGGCTGCTATGAACGGGTAGTTGGGAGCGGTATCTCCGACGTAGCAAAGGCACCCGGTCCGCCGGGTGCCTTTTTGCTGTCAAGAGGACCGTTAGCCAGAAGATTTACGCCTTGCACCTGCTACTTGGAAATCGCCCTCTTCAAGCGAGGCAAGTCGTCTACCGCCGTTTTCCAGATCGTGTCCAGCTCAATCCGGTCGTATTGATGGCGCAACCAATTTCCCAAGCCCCGAATCTCCCTCCACGGAATGTCCGGAAACCTCGTTTCGACTGTTGCTCCCAGTCGGATCGCCGCCTCGCTGATCACCTGTAGCTTCCGCTCAACCGCTGCGACGGTTTTCGGGTCGTCGCAAAACGTGCAGTAGTCCATACCTTCGATGAACTGTTCGATAGCGTTGATCGCATCCACGATATCCCGCAGCCATCGATCAGAGTCCTCAAAAGGCAAGCACTGCCTCGCTCAAAACCCGCTCGCGAATCCCGTCTTTCAGCGACCGCTCGGGCGCAAGGTCCACGGGCTCTTCCAGTAGATCGGAAAGCCGGTTTTCCATCGCGACCATGTCCAAGAGGGAGTATCTTCTCCCTGCGTCGAAGACCGCAACCAAGTCCACATCCGACGCGGCAGTGTCGTCACCGCGAGCCTTTGACCCGAACAGCGACAGGTGTTCGATCCCCAAATCCCTCAACTCCCGTTGGTGTTCCCGGAGCCGGGCCAGCACAGCATCCTTGTCCATAAGAACCTTCTCGTTCCTAGCGTACAACCGCCAGAACCAAGCTCGCCCTGCCATTGCGCTCCCGGCTCGCTTCTTGGCCTCTGCGCGCCACCAATTTCGAATACAATCAGACTGTGCCCACCGCGACCCCAGCCGACGCGCAGCAGAAGGCCGACCGCATCCGCATCCTCCGCGACGAACTCGCCGCACCCGAACTCCGCGACGTCCTCGGCCTATCCCCAGACCAACTCGTCCGCTTCGACGAATGGTCCCGCGCCAGGCTCGTCGAACTGGAACGTCAATTCGACGTCGACACCACCTCGTCCCAAAAACGCGTTTCCTGGGGCATGCGCATCGCCGCCACGCTCGGCGGACTCGCCCTGTGCGCGGCGCTCGTGCTCTTTTTCCTGCGCTTCTGGGGCTATCTCGAAACATGGCAACAGATGGCGCTCTTAATCGCCATCCCCCTCGTGCTTCTGGCCGCCACCGAATTCGCCGCCCGACGCGAACGCGCCCGCTACTTCACCGGCCTGCTGGGCCTCACGGCGCTGACCGCCTTCATCATGAATCTCTCGGCCTTGGGCACGATCTTCAACCTCGTCCCGACCGAACGGGCGCTCCTGCCATGGGGCATCTTCGCGCTCCTTCTGGCTTACCGTTACGGCCTTCGATTGCACCTGGCCGCCGGTTTGGCGCTGCTGACCGCATGGGTCGCGGCCACATGCACGACGCTCCAAGGAGTCGCGTGGGGCCAATTTGCCAGCCGTCCCGAGATCTTCCTGCTTTTGGGCTTCATCGCTTTCGCGTGCCCCTTCGCCGTCCGACACGCCGCTAACCGCGAGTTCGACCCCGTCTACCGCCTCGTGGGTGCCCTCGTCGCCTTGACAGCGGTACTGTCCCTGGCCGCGTGGGGCGCGTCCAGCTATCTCCCTTGGGAAACCGATACCATCGAGCACACCTACGAGTTCGTCGGCCTCGCCCTCTCGACCGGCGCGATCTGGTGGGGCATAACCCGAAGCTGGACCGGCACCGTAAACACCGGCGCGGTCTATTTCACCATCTTCCTCTTCATCCGCCTCTACCACTGGTGGTGGCAGTGGATGCCGAAGTATCTCTTCTTCGCCGCCATCGGAGCCATCGCAATCGGCCTCGTGATCGTGTTCAAGCAACTGCGGACCCGTCTGGCCCTGCCGCAGGAGCGTGCAGCATGAAGTCTCTCTCATTGGCCCTCGCCGCCGCAACCGTCCTGATCGCCAACGCGTTGGTCGTCTTCCACGCCCAATCGAATCGCAGCGGCGCGCCGGACGCCGAAATCGTCCTCTCCGACCGGGAACTCCAGCTCAACCGGCCCGCGAGCGACGACGACAGCAGCATCCTACTGAGGATCCTTTGGACCGAGCACGCAAGTTCCTTGCCAGTCCCCAAATGGCTCAACCCGCCCAAGCTGCAGTCTCTCGGCTTCGATTGCAATCTGGATCCCTCCGCAAGTACGGCGTGGCGGTTCTACGGACAGCAGCGGCCCCGCAAGGTCTACGCGGCGTTCGAATATGCCGGACCCGCGTGGCTGGCTTGGGCCGAATCGGTGGCGCGCGAATCGCAAACCGGCAACAAGGTCGTCGCCCCCGTTACGCCCTTCAATCCAGACGCCGCCAGCCAGCTCGTCGCCATCGACGCCGACCTCGACCCCGCCAACCTCCGCGCCCGCCATCCCGACCGCGCCCAAGTAATCATCGTCCCCGCCATCGCATCCATCCGCCTCTACCCCTACGCCGCCAAGAATCTCTCACCCAACGAGCGCTCCAAACTCACAATAGCCGGCTCCATCTCTCCCGCCAACGACGAAATCCACGTCCCCCAACCCTTCGCCGACCAATTCCGCAAGCACGCCCCCGGCAACCCCCACGTCCGCGTCCGCCTCCGCTACGGCCCCTCCTTCGAGCCCACCGTCGTCGCCGTCGAGTTCGCCCCCTGACCCGCCCCCGCGAACCCGATATAATTCCCCGAAGTGACCCCACCCATCAACCGCCGCGATTTCTGCCGCACCGCAGCCCTCGCCACCACCGCCCTCTCGACCGGCCTCCTCCCCGCCGCCACACCTAACCGCCCCAACATCGTCTACGTTCTAGCCGACGACCTCGGCTGGGGCGACATGGCCTGCTACAACCCCGCATCCGCCATCCCCACCCCCAACGGCAACCGACTCGCCACCCAGGGCATGCGCTTCACTGACATGCATTCGCCTTCCGCCGTCTGCACCCCCACCCGCTACGGCATCCTCACCGGCCGCTACAGCTGGCGCACCCGCCTGAAAAAAGGCGTCCTCGACGGCTACAGCCCGTACCTCATCGAAGAAGGCCGCCTCACCGTCCCCGCCATGCTGAAATCCCAGGGCTACTACACCGCCGGCGTCGGCAAATGGCACCTCGGCCTCGGCACCGAAGAAAAGACCGACTACTCCAAGCCCCTCCACCCCTGCCCGACCGACCGCGGTTTCGACTACTACTACGGCATCCCGGCCTCCCTCGACATGCCGCCCTACCTCTTCTTCGAAAACGACCACGCCGTCGAGCAGCCCACCGCCACCACCCCCGGCCAAAACGCCCCGCGCGGAGTCTTTTGGCGTCCCGGCCCCATTTCCCCCGGCCTCAAGCTCGAAGAGGTCCTGCCCACCATCACCGACAAGGCCGTCAGCATTATCCAAAACCGCGCCAAGACACCCGACCAGCCCTTCTTCCTCTACGTCGCCTTCTCCGGCCCCCACACCCCCTGGCTCCCCAAGCCCGAAAACCGAGGCCGCTCCAAGGCGGGCGACTACGGCGACTTCGTCACCGAGGTCGATGATCTGATCGGTCGCATCTCCCAGGCCATCGACGACGCCAAAATCGGCAACAACACCCTCTTCATCGTCACCAGCGACAACGGTGCCGATTGGAAACTCGAAGACAAGGAGCGTTACGCCCACCTCGCCAACGCCACTTGGCGCGGCGAAAAGGCCGACGTCTGGGACGGCGGCCACCGCATCCCCTTCATCGCCCGCTGGCCCGGCCACATCATGCCCGGCACCGTCAACAACCATCTCGGCTGCCTGACCGACCTCATGGGGACCCTCGCCGCCCTCACCGGCGTCAAACTCCCAGACAACGCGGGCGAGGACAGCTACAACCTGCTTACCGAACTCCTCGGCCCGCCCGCCAAACCGGTCCGCGACGCCATCGTCCACCATTCCAACGGCGGCATGTTCGCCATCCGCGAAGGCTCCTGGAAACTCGAACTCGGCCTCGGTTCCGGCGGCTTCAGCCCTCCCGCTACGGTCGAACAAGCCCCCGGCGGCCCCGCTGGCCAACTCTACGACCTGTCGAAGGACCCCGAGGAGCGCTACAACCTCTACCAGAAGCGCCCGGAGGTCGTCGACCGCCTGTCCACACTCCTCGAAAAGTACAAGTCCCAGGGCTACACCCGACCAAAATCTTAACCCTGGAGCACAGACCCTTCGATTTGCCCGTACGCTCCCTCGTGATCACGGCTCGGTGACCTGTTGATTCAGCCGAGCCGCGACCGCGAGGGAGCGTCTTTTCGGGGAACCGGGAATCCGCCGCCGCACGGCCAACTGCCGTTTCTAGGTCAACCAATCCCCCACGCTTTTCAGCCCATTTGCGTGCTACTCTGGACATCAACCCCAGTCCGGTGAACCTCCAAAGGAGCACGCAAGTGATCGACTTTTCCGACGCCGGGGCCTTCGCCTCAACCACCCCGCAAGGCTTCCAAATCGCCTTCGGTCTCCTCCTGCCCGGCATCACGGCCAAGGACGGTTTCGAAGTCGTCGTCCGCATCATTCACCGCGACGACCGTTTCAACCCCGCCGTCCCGGCCAGAAAATTCTCCCTAACTTGGCAGCAAAACGACTCCCGCGGCCTCTGGAAAGCCACCGTCGCCGTGCAACCCGATGGCCGCACAAACCTCGGCAAGGAGGGCGTCCATCTCTACCGCTTCCAACTCCTTTTGACCGACCACGCCGGCACCCAGCACATCGTCACCAACTGGTTCACCGACCCCTTCGCCCGCCGGACCGAAGAAGGCCTGATGTCGGCCATCGAACTTCGCCGCAACCCCACTGCCTTCGTCTGGACCGACGCCAACCACAAAACCCCCGAACTCGACGACCTCATCGTCTACGAACTCCAAATCGCCCAATTCAACGACACCTTCGACGGAGTCGTGGAGCGCCTCGACTATCTGAAGAGCCTCGGCGTCAACTGCCTCGAACTGATGCCGGTCAACAGCGCCAAGACCGACTTCGACTGGGGCTACGGCCCGCTCCATTACTTCTCCCCCAGTACCCACTACGGCGGACCCGATGGCCTCCGCCGCCTCGTCAACTCCTGCCACGCGGCTGGTGTCGCGGTCATCCTCGACGTCGTCTACCAGCACGTCGACCCCTTCTTCACCTACCATCAGGTGTACGACGACTTGAAGAAGATCCCCGATGCCCCGCACCCGGCCAGCCCCATGATCGGTGCGGACGGCCAATTCGGGCCCCAGGCAGACTTCAACCAAGAATTCACCCGCGACTTCTTCGTCGCCGCCAACCAAAACTGGCTCGACAACTACCACGTCGACGGCTTCCGCTACGACCAAGTGACCGACCTCTACACGAGCCCCACCGACAACGCCTACGCCGCCTTGGCCTTCCGGACCTACAACTACTCCGTGAACAAGCCACGCTTCACCCAGGATCCGAACAGCTACAGCCGCATCATCCAGTGCGCCGAAGCACTGGGCAAGGCCAAACCAGTCCTTGCGACCACGTACACCAACTGCGCCTGGCAGGACGATCTGCTCAACAAGGCGGTCGCAATCGCGGCGGGCGCCCTGGTAACCGACGACTTCGCCCACACGCTCGACCCGCTGTTCCAAGGCTATCCCGACACCAATACCGTCACCAACGCCGACGGCCAGCCCGTCAAAATGCCCGTCGCGCCCTTCCAATACCTCAACTCCCACGACCACAGCCACCTGATTGTGGCCGCCGGCTTGGAGCATCCCAAAGACCTCCTCTCCCCCGGCGACCGCACCAAGTTCTGGAAGTTGCAGCCCATGGTCGTTGCCCTGCTCACCTGTCAGGGCGTCCCCATGCTCTGGCAGGGCGAGGAATTCGTCGAGAGCTACAACCTGCCTGGCGGTGGACAAGCCCGTATCGGCCTCCGGCGAGACGCCCACTGGGAGTACTTCTACGACGACAACGGGACCCCGATGGTGCGTCTCTACCGCCGCCTCGGCCAACTCCGCCGTTCAACCCCGGCCCTCCGCGGACGCCGGTCGTTCTACTACTTCGAGCAATCCCTCAAGGGCAACCAAATCCTGGCCTACCACCGCCACGACCCGGCATCCGACTCCTGGGCCATGGTCGTGCTCAACTTCGGACACACCGAAGGCACCATCCAACTGCCATTCCCGAAAGCCGGCATCTGGACCGAAATGCTGGACGCCGACACCAGCCCCATGCCGCCCATCCAGATCGCATCGGACCAAGCCACGGCCACCGTAAACGTCCCACCCAACTACGGGTACGTCTTCGTGCGCGGCTAGCGACGGTGGTAACCTTGGTTCCGCGCGGAAGGCTGGTTAACATAGTCATTGGCCCCGCCCCCAAGCCCGTCGCGATCCTCCTTCCGCTCCAACAGTGCCAACCTCGACCTCCTTCGGGCGGTCGCGGTCCTGTCGGTGTTCTTCGGCCACCTCTACGTGATCGTCACCGGCGCCGAGAGCCTCACCAGTTGGCACTTTGACCAGATGGGCGTACTGAGTTTCTTCGTCCACACAAGCCTCGTGCTCATGCTGTCCATGGAGCGCTCCCCTGCCAATGGGCGCGACTGGTTCCTCTCCTTCTACCTCCGCCGCTCTTTCCGTATCTACCCGCTGAGCATGGTGTGCGTAACCATCGCCATGATCCTCCACCGCTCGCCGGCGATTTCCGAACCGGTGGTGTACTGGACGTGGCCTCAATACTTCTCGAACCTGGCCCTCACAACCAACCTGCTGTTCACCCCAGTCATGGTGGGAGGCCTCTGGACCCTCCCTATCGAGGTCCAAATGTACATCACCCTGCCCTTCCTGTTCCTCGCGGGGCGGAAGTACGGGCTTAAGCTGCTGGGCGCACTCTGGCTTCTCGCGATCCCGGTAGCCTTCGCGCAACTCCGCACCACGCGGCGCCTTGACGTCTTAGGATACGTCCCCTGTTTCATCGCCGGTGCCATCGCATGGAGGCTTTCTACGATGGCCCCGCGCCGAATTCCGGGCTGGCTGTGGCCATTCGCCATGGTCTCGGTGTGGCCCGTCTTTTTCGCAGCCCGCCATGGTAATGACATGCCCTTCCGTTGGGCCTACTGCCTCGTGCTCGGCCTTGCCCTCCCATGGTTCCAGGAGTTCTCGTGGGCACCACTCGTCCGCGTCGCCCACTGGATCGCCAAATACAGCTACGGGATCTACCTCTCCCACATAGCGCTCATGCTCTGGTGCTTCAATCTCCCCGTGCCGCGTCCGGCCCAGCTGGCCGTCTTCGTGCCCCTCGCCGTCGCGACCCCGGTCGCCATGTTCCATTTCATCGAAGACCCGATGATCCGTTTCGGCCAGCGCCTCGCAAAGCGCCTCTTCGACCCCGCCCGCTCATGAGCCCGCCAGCCGCGGCTGGACGTGCGCTGGTGATGACGTGCGCTGGTGATGACGTGCGCTGGTGATGACGTGCGCTGGTGATGACGTGCGCTGGTGATGGAGACGGGATATAAAGGGGAGAGCCGCATGTTGAGCGTCAACAAACTCTCTCCCCTCCGACAAAAACGCGGCCTCTCCGCCATCGAGCTCGCCAAAGCCGTCGGCATCAGCCGCCAAACCGTCTACGCCATCGAATCCGGCACCTACGTCCCCAACACCGTCGTCGCCCTCCGCCTTGCCCGCGCCCTCGACTGCTCGGTCGAGGATCTTTTCCAACTCGAAGGCGACCCCGGCCCCGACCTCCGTGCCGAATCCGCCACCCTCCTCGACGCCACCGACACCCCCGTCCCCGGCCAAATGGTGGAACTCTGCGAAGTCGGCGGCAAGCTCATGGCCTCCCCGCCAGCCCCCCAGGCCTGGTACTTCCCCGCCAGCGACGCGGTGGTCGAATCCGCCCATCCGGACGGCTCCGCCCAGGTCCGCCTCTTCCATGGCACCGTCGACGTCCAAAACCGCATCCTCGTCGCGGGCTGCGACCCCGGCATTTCCGTTCTCTCCAAGCATGTCCAAGCCGCCGGAACCGGCCTCGTCCTCGCCCACCGCAACAGTTCCCAGTCGCTGGACCTGCTCCGTCGCGGCGCAATCCACGTCGCTGGCACCCACCTCACCGGCGGCGTCGACCACTACTTCAAGAAGGGCACCGTCGCCGTTATCTCCTTCGCCATCTGGGAGGAGGGTATCGTGACGGCACTGGGCAATCCCAAGGGCATCCGAGGCATCGAGGATTTCGCCCGGCCCGACGTCTCCATCATGAACCGCGAGGAAGGTGCCGGAACCCGCCGCCTCCTCGACGACGGCCTCCGCAAGCTGGGAGTTCCGTCCGAAAAAGTCCTGGGCTACAACCGCACAGCCCCCGGACACCTCCCCGCCGCCTGGCACGTCCGCACCGGCACGGCCGACTGCTGCATCGCCACTCGCGCCGCCGCCCGCGTCCTCGGACTCGGCTTCATCCCCCTCGTCAGCGAGCGTTACGACCTAGCCATTCGCCGCGAATTCCTCGACCTCCCCGGCATCCAAGCCCTCCTCGACACCCTCGGCAAATCCAGTTTCCGCCGCGAGTTGGAAGGCCTCGGAGGCTACGACGCCAAGTCCGCCGGCTCCCGCATGGCCTGACGTGGCGCACCCGCATCCTGCAGTTCTAACTCGTCGGCGGTCGAGCCTCCGCGGCATTCGCGCCACAATACCGCGATTCACAGGCCATCACGCATTTGTCCTATACTGGTCGCATGGCGATCACTTCCGCGGAAATCTTCAGGGACGCGCTTGCGCTTCCCCCGCACTCGCGAGCCGCTTTGGTGGATTCCCTGCTCGAAAGCCTCGATGGAGAACCCGAAGGCGATGACGTTTCGGGGATCGCAGACGAGTGGCGAGCCGAAATCCGTCGTCGTTTAGACCAAATTGACTCCGGCGCTGTCAAGATGATCCCGTGGTCCGAGGCGCGCAAGTCCCTCTGGGCGCGTTTGGATCATTGAATCCCATCGCGTTTCAGATCCACCCTGACGCACTGCTGGAAGCCCAAGCCGCCGCAGACTGGTACCAAGCCCGCAGCCCGAACGCGGCGCGAAGATTCCTTCTGGAACTGGATGCCGTTCTGGAAAGAATCGCCGCTACTCCCTTCCAGGTGGGATTACGAAACAAGACGAGCCGTCCTACGCAAATTCCCGTTCAGCGTTGTGTTTCGCACGACGGCCCATGCTACCGACGTCGTTGCAGTCGCCCACTCCAAACGAAGGCCCGGTTATTGGCGCGCCAGACTGTGATGGCCGTGTCCTGTTGATGGACAGTCGGGGCGACCGACCCGGTCCGGCAAACCCGATGGCATTTCATCCCCGGCCGACCTACGCCACCACTTTCTTGATGAACTGATTACGCGGGTGCCTGCGAGCCGGTCATGCAGCGTCCGGCGTTCTGGATCCCACAACGCGACGAGTAGGCCAACGCCGAATGTGCCAATGCTTAGCAGGGTGGCCATGTATCTCCCCACAGCGCGATCCTTGGAAATCCGTCCGCCATTTGGCGTGACGACCTCCAATCCAAATAGAATCATACCTGGCGTCGCCCCGTGACGGGAGACGAAATAGGCGTAATAGTAGCCCACAATCGAAAATGCTATGAATGCTACTATCGGCCCTTCAATCTCGGCTGCCAGCCGTGCGCTTGGTTCAGGCAGAGGGTGAAAGGTAAGAAAATCAACGGCCAAAGATGACGTGGCTATCCATGACGCAACCCATACGAACAGAAGAACAGGCCAGAAAAGATAGAACTGTAGAGGCGTGGACAACATCAGGAAAACAAAGACATCAACCGGAATGCAAAGCGCCCGCCTCCAGATTGGTGCCAGCTGCGGATTCTCCGACACCTGGTTCTCGCCGTCCTTTTCGGGGAGCCTGCTGTACAGGATTCCGGCGATAGCAGTGCCGACTTGGAGCACGAGGATAACCTCGATCCAAGTCCGCCAGCCCCCCTCGAACGGGATATGCTGCCCGGCCCGCCAAACATACAATGCCGTGGCGAGGGGCGCGAATATCGACCCAGCTAAGGGCGTAAGCCAGTCGCTCCAAGCCATGCCAATCCAATTGGTCGTGAAGAACATCACTACGATCGCGACTTGGCTGCCGACCCACCAGACCGCCGCGAGCCCGAAGATCGCCAGCATCGCCAAACAGCCCAACCCGCCACCCAATCCCTCAAGTAACTTGCTCGGAATCTTCATATGGCCTACGCTTTTCCATAAGAGTATCCCCCCCCCCGCAATTGTCAAGCCAAATCCGTCGGGCTCGAAAATGCCCGGCGCCAACGCCGCTGGTTGGCGCATGGTCCGCGTCCCTGGGCGCGCCCCGGCTTCAATGCGGATGCCACGTGATCGGATTTCCGAGTATCCTGAGAGTGTCCGGTTCGACTGGAACGATGAGAAGAACCAGATCAATCGCCGGAAACACGGGATCTCATTCGAGACCGCCAGTCGTGTCTTCGAGGACGCGAGAGTCGTCCAGTACATCGAGCGCGCTGAAGCGGGAGAGGAGCGTTGGCACGCCATCGGTCACGTCACTGGATCGCCTGTTGCTGCTGACAGTCGTCCATACTTGGACGGAGCATGGCATGAACGAGGTGATGCGGACCATTTCCGCCCGCCGCGCATCGAACGCTGAGAGGCGAATCTATGATCAAACAATTCACTGAGGAGGAGCTCCTTGGACGACCACGGTCGGCTGAACAGGAGTTCGAAATCGCCGCACTGATCGCGATGCCCGACTCCGACATAGACTTTTCAGACATACCCGAGATTCGCGAGTTGCCCGCCAATGCCGTCCGGGGACTTCTTCACCGCGGCCCGGTTATCCGCCTCAGTGACGACCTCCGCGCCCACTTCGCAGACTTGGCTAGCCGCAACCACCAGCCGATGAACGATTTGGTCAACGAAACTCTGCGGAGAGCAGTTGCCGCCGAGTTGCGGTAGGGCCCACCCCTCAGTCAAAATTTATTTTCCCAACAGAATCAACATCTTGCCGCCATCCGACCCCGGATTCCACCCCCGCCCGTGCTATTCCTTGCACGGGAGAATCCACATGTCCACACGCAAACAGATCGCCGCGAACCGGCAGAACGCCAAGAAATCCACCGGCCCCCGCACCACCGCAGGCAAACAGACGGTCCGGGTCAACGCCCTCCGCCACGGCCTCACCGGACGCACCGTCGTCCTACCGTCCGACGACCTCGACCTCTACAAGACCCACGTCAAATCCCTGACCGCCTCCCTGAAACCCGAAGGCCCGGAGGAAATCCAGCTCGCAGCCCTCATCGCCGACGATTACTGGCGACTCCAACGCGTCAAATCCATCGAGGACGGCATCTTCGCCATCCAGTTCGCTGAAAATGAGACGCTGGCGACCCACCCCCAGGCCGACGCAGCCCTCAACCAGGCAAAGGCCTTCCTCCAACACTCCAAGGAACTCGAACGCCTGACCCTCTACGAGTCCCGCATCCACCGCAACATCAAGGCCGCCACTGCTCGCCTCGAAAAGCTCCAGTCGGACCGCCGCGCCACCCGCGCCGAAGCCCTTGAAACCACCAAGCTCCCAGCCCGCCTCAATACCCGGTCGAAGCCGATGGCCTCCGAAGTTCGCACGCCGGACTTATCCTCCCAGTACCCAACGCAGACCGATACCCCTGGTCAAGGCTTTGAATTTTCTTCCGCCGCAACCGTCACGCCCCCGGTTCTGGATGATCGGCTTCCCGACACCCTCGCCAAAGCCGCCTGACCACCCTACGCCGGAATCTTCAACAACTTATGCGCGTTCCCCCAAGCCAGCTTTCGGAAAATCTCCGGCGTCGTCGACGACTTGCACAGTGCCAGCGTCTCCCGCGCCACGCATTTCCCCGCCAGCCGCGTCGCCGTCGGGTTGTTGGCCTGCGACACGCCGCCGCCCTTGCCGTCCTTGCACCCGCAGTCGCTGCCAAAAATCAGCTTGTCCTGGTGGCGCTTCAGGAAGTCCGGCGTGAACGAGGGGTCGCGCGACAGCGCGTTGTTCCCCGAATTGGCAGACATGTCGGCATACAGGTTCGGGTAGTCGCCCAGCAGCTTGTCCGTGACGCCGCCACGCTTGATCGGCCCCCACGGATACGCCACGTCATTGTTGTAGTCCGCGCTCACATTCGCCCAGAACGCATCCGCGTGCCCGAGAAACTTGGTCTTCGGATAGGCCTTCAACATCGCCGCGAAGTTCTTCCACCCGGTGCTGAAAACGCCTTCGGTGGGAGTGTGCGGGAATTCCTGGAAGTGGACTGTGATCGGCACGTTCAACTCGGCCGCCAGCGCATACATCCGTCGCAACTCCGGCCCGTCCGCCGCCACGTGGAACTTGATCTCGCCCAGGCCCTGCGCCCCGTCCTTCACCGCTTGGGTCAGAATTTTCTCGGCGTCCGGCTGCGTGATGTCGGCCCGGTTGAACCAGATGAAACGGTTCGGGTAGGCCTTCTGGACGGCCTTCACCTGCTCCAGAGCGGGTCCGCTGGTCAATAGGTTGGCCTTCGTCACTCCGCACCCGTCGAGGTGTTCGGCGTTGCCCTCCACCGTCGGGCGCATGTGGAAGTGGACGTCGAAAACCGGCGTCCCCCAGTCCGGCACCGCTTGGGCATTCAGTTGCGTCGCCGCAGCCGCGAAAGCGGCAGTCTTCAGGAATTGTCTGCGATCCATATGAACAGTCACCAGTCTATTCCAAGGCCCCAGGCTCAGGCACTTCCCCGTCCCAGGTTGACGTTGGACTCCGAAGGGCATAAACTTGCGGTTCCGGCACCTCTTCCAACCATGCTTCCCCGAATCGCCATCCTCCTGCTTCTAGCCAGCCCGCTCTTTGCCCAGCAGCAACAACCGGGCCAGACCGAATACGAGCGCAACTGCGGCTCCTGCCACGGCGGCGACGCCATGGGCGGCGAAATGGGCCCCGCCATCATAAACCGCATCGCCAACCTCACCGACGAGCAACTCGACACGCTCCTCCGTGACGGCCGCCCCGACCGTGGCATGCCCGGCTTCCCCAACCTCGCCGCGCCCGAAAAGGCCAAGATGGTGGCCTTCCTCCGCACCCTCCGTCCCCGCCGCCGCCTCCCCCCGGTCCGCAAGACCGTCGAGACGACGACAGGCACCACCCTAACGGGCCTCGTCATCGGCGAAAACCTCGCCAGCCTGCAACTCCGCACTGACGACAACAAGATCCACCTTCTCAGGCCAGTCGCATCCAAGTACCGCGAAGTCACTTCGCAAACCGACTGGACCACCTACAACGGCGACATCCGCGGCAACCGCTACAGCAAGCTCGAACAGATCAACAAGGAGAACGCCTCCAAGCTCGCTCCCCGCTGGATGTTCACCATGGAAGGCACCACCGCCCGAGCCCAAACGACGCCGGTCGTGGTCCAGGGCATCATGTATGTCACCAGCGGCAACGAGTGCTGGGCTCTCGACGCCGGCGCGGGCCGCGAAATCTGGCACTTCCAACGCGCCCGCACCAAGGGCCTCGTCGGCAACGCCGCCCAAGGCATGAACCGCGGAGTCGCCGTGCTGGGCGACCGCGCCTTCATGGTTACCGACAACGCCCACATCCTGGGCCTCAACCGCTTCACCGGCGACGTCCTCTGGGAAACGGAAATGGCCGACTGGAAGCAGAACTACAACGCCACCTCCGCCCCGTTGATCGCCGACGGCCTCGTTATCTCCGGCACCGCAGGCGGCGAACAGGGCGCGCGCGGTTTCATCGCGGCGTGGAGTCCGGAAACCGGCAAGGAAGTCTGGCGCATCTGGACCGTCCCCAAGCCCGGCGAGCCCGGCTCCGAGACCTGGGGCGGCAAGGCCATCGAACATCCCAGCGGCGTCGCCTGGCTCACCGGGTCCTTCGACCCCCAGCTCGACACCCTCTACTGGGCCACCGGCAACCCCGGCCCCGACTACAACGGCGACGAGCGCAAGGGCGACAACCTCTACACCTCGTCCATCCTCGCCCTCGATCCCAAGACCGGCAAGATGAAGTGGTACTACCAGACCACTCCGCACGACACCCACGACTGGGATGCCACCGAGCCCCTGGTCCTCGTCGATGCCGATTGGCAGGGCACCCAGCGCAAACTCCTCATCCAGGCCAACCGCAACGGCTTCTTCTACGTCCTCGACCGCACCAACGGCAAGCTCCTGCTCGCCAAGCCCTTCATCCAGAACATCAACTGGGCGAAGGAAATCGGTGCCGACGGCAAGCCGGTCCTCCTCCCGCCCGTGAGTGCGGGCACGCCGAACGCATTCAAGGTCTGCCCGTCGCAGGACGGCGCCACCAACTGGTTCTCCTCGTCGTTCGACCCGTCCTCCGGCCGGTACTTCGTCCAGACGTACGAGAAGTGCAGCATCTATACGACCCGCACCACCGAGGATTGGCAGGCCGGACGCGGCTATTCCGGCGGCTCGCAGCGCCTCGTGCCCGGCGAGATCCCCCAGCAGATCCTCCGCGCCATCGACTACAAGACGGGCAAGGTGGTCTGGGAACTGCCCCAGGCGGGCGGCGCAACATCGTGGGGAGGAACCCTGCTTTTTGCCAGCGGTGTCCTATTCGTGGCTGGCGATGGCGGCAACTTGATGGCAGTGGATTCGCTGAACGGCAAGATCCTCTGGCAGTTCGACACCAACACTACCTTCAAGGCCTCCCCGATGACCTACGAGTTTGACGGCAAGCAGTACATCGCCATCGCCTCCGGCCAGAACATCATCGCCCTCGGCGTACACTAGGAGGTCTCGGTCGACTTCGCGATGTGCTTCAGATCATGGTCGGGCACGGCTTGGGCGAAACCAATGCGGAACCGCAACTTATCGGTACTACCCGTGTTCAACAACTCATGCGGTCGGTGGCTACCGGTCGACACAAGATTCTGGAGAGATACGAAATGAAGAAACTCATCGCGACGATGATCGGCCTTGGCCTCGTCCTCGCCCCCTTCGCCGAAGCAGGACAGAAGGCCGGTAAGCCGGGCAAGTCCGGCAAGCCTGGGAAACAGAAGAAGCGCAAGAGGGTCGGCAAGTCCGGCAACAATTAGGTAGAACGGTCTCCACCAGGGCGGGGTCAGGCAAACAATTCCCGCACGACCTCGCCCTTGCCGTCTTTGGTCACGTACACCGGTCGCTTCTCGTTCACGAAGAACTGGTTGGGCGCGATCCCCAGCGCATGGTACATGCTGGCGTGCAGGTTCTCAAGCGGCACCGGGTTTTCGATGGTCGTGCAGGGACGCTCGTCGGCAGTCTTGCCGTACACGTACCCCTTCTTCACCCCGCCGCCAAACATCAACACCGATCCGGCCGCCGTAAAGTGCCTGTGCATCCCGTAGTGCATCGGGGTCTGCATCACATCCGGCGTATTCGCCTGGTCGCGGACTTCCTTGCCCACCTTTCCCTCCGTGATCGCGTCGCGCCCGAACTCGCTCGCCAGCACGACCAACGTGCGGTTCAACAGCCCGCGTTCTTCCAAGTCCAGCACCAGTTGCGCAATCGGCCCGTCGATGATCTGTTTCATCAACTCTGCCTTGGAATGGCCGTCCTGGTGGCTGTCCCACCAGCGGAACGGCACGTACTCGGAAGTCACTTCGACATAACGTGCGCCGGCTTCCACCAAGCGCCGCGCCAGCAGGCAGCCTTGCCCGAAGCGGGTGTTGCCGTACGCCGCGGCCTTCTCCTTGGGCTCCAGCGAAATGTCGAACGCCGATGCCGAGGGCGACGAAAGCAGCCTGTCGGCAGAATCCAGCGACCGAATCAACGACTCCCGTTGGAAATCACCGGCAAATTGGTACACCGGCTGCTGGGCCAGCAATTGCTCGTACAACTTGCGGCGGCTGCGGAAGCGTGACGGACCGAGATCGGACGGCGGACGGACGGCGGAAGCGGCATCCATCGGCTCCGTGATCAGGAACGGCCCGTACTCCGTGCCAAGGAATCCCGCCGTGTGGAATGACTTGAGAGCGGGGCTCTCGGCACCGATCTCCATGTTCTGGCCGATGGAGATGAACGGCGGCACCGTGGCCACCTTCGGCCCCAGAGTCTTCGCGATGACGGCCCCGATATGCGGCACCGCCATTGGTTGCGGCGGGATGTAGCCGGTGTGCCAGTGGAACTGGTGTCGGGAATGGAGGATGAAGCCGAGATCCGGCCCTTGGTAGGTGCGGATCAGCGTGCCCCGGTCCATCACCTTGGCCACACGCTCCAAGCCCTTGGAAAGCTTGATGTTGTCGACCACGGTGTCGATGGCGGGGAAGGTGCTCAGGACTTGGTCGGTGCGGACGCCGGGCGCGAAGGGGGTGTAGCGCTTGGGGTCGAAGGTTTCAGTCTGCGCCATGCCGCCCGCCATCCAGAGGACGACGATGGTGTCGGCGGTGGCGGCCTCGGCCGGGGCAGCCCGGACGAGCTCCGGCTCAACTCCGGCCAGCGCGCCGAGGGTCGCGGCGGCGGTGGCGCAGCGTCCCATGAAGCCTCTGCGATCCAGTTTCGAAGTGATGTACTGTTCTTCCCGTGTCATGTTCTTCAGAGTCCTACCGGATGAATTGGAACTCGGGGCTCATCAGCAGCACCCATAGCAAATCCGCCAAACCTTGCGGCGAAGGACGGCCCGGACGAGCCGGATCCACAAGCGACGCCGACGCGATCCGCCGTTCGTTGGACGTCGGGGCGCGTCCGAACAGGTACCAATAGGCCCGGTCCACTGTCTGCGGAATCGTGGTCAGCGCTGAAGCAGCCGGTAGCGGAGTTCCCGGGGCGGGCGGCACCAGCCGGTCCAAGCTGGGCTGGGAGTCGAAGACGAAAAAGCGCGATGTGATGTTTTCGCCCTGCGCCAGGCCGATGTTCTCCATCACGGGCACCCCCTCGAAGCGGGCAAAGCCCTTCCCTGCGATGTCATAGACCACCACTGACGGGAACTTGACGGCGATTCCGTCCACAGTGGCACCGTCCCGCAAGGCGGTACTGGCCAACGGCGTCAACGAGGCCAGGGGCACATTTCCGTTCGGCCCGACCAACTGCGCGCCGCGCCAGACCGGGGCGGCCTTGTCCGGTGCAGTCGAGAGCCGGTCCTCGACGATTAGGTAGAGCTTGTTGGAGTTCGAGATGTCGACGCTGAAGGGTGCTGCCGCGAATTCCTTCGGCGCACCGCTGCCGCCCACCTGGACGCCGACGAGGCTCTTCGGCTCCGCAGGCAATTCGCCGACCATCCGCTGGGCGCCGCGCCAGAGCCAGTGCGTCAACGGTTCGCCATTCACCAGTTCGATGGCTTGGATGGTGGTGGCCTGGGTTTCGCGCGACGTGTAGACTTGGTCGCGGATAGGCCTCCCCATCGCTTTCGTCAAACTGCTGCCCGCGACGCGCCACTCGCGCACGTACTCGCCGCCCAGGAGCGGTGGTGGAGGGGGCGGAGTGCCGTTGCCCCCGCGTCCGCCGGACCGTTGGGGAGCAGCGGGCGCGGCGGGACGAGGTGCCACTCCGGCGCCATCGACGGGAGCTCCCGAGAACACGGCAACCACTTTGGCGTCGTTTCCGTTTGCCGCCGGGGCGTTGAACTTCTGCACCGGGGCCACATGCCAGTCCCCGGTGACGGATGCGACGGCATCGGCAAACTGTTCGGCGGTCAAGCGCCGCAATTCCGGCCCACGGAACACGTACTCCGTCGCCGGTGAGCCTACGCCTTTGACGGCAGGCAGTTGGTAGGTCCTTGAGGCGATGATCGTGGCGATCAGGTGCTTGAGGTCGTAGCCGTGGGAAACGAAATCCGCCGCCAGCCAATCCATCGTTTCCGGGCTCCATGGCTCGCCGTCGAGGTCGTCCACGTCCTCCACGAACCCGCGACCCATCAACCGCGTCCAGATCCGATTCACGAGGGTCCGGGGGACGCGCCCGTTGCGGGGGTCGAGGAAGATCGACGTCAGCACCGCACGGCGGTCCGCCGGATCGCCCGATGCCACGGGCTTGTCGATTGCCGGGTACATGTACGCAGCGGTGGCAAAGGTGTTGGGCTGCGCCACGTCGCACCGGTACACCTGCAGCTTCTCTTCGGCCGCAAAGTAGGCCGCGAGCGAGTAGGCGTCCTTCAGTTTCCAGTGGCTGATGAAGCTGTCATGGCAGGAATTGCACTTGAAGTTGATGCCGAGGAAGATCTGGGCGGTGTTTTGCGACGCCTGCATGGCCGGAGTTTGGGCTGCGCTCACAGTGCCGCGCCAATTGACGCCGGTTAGGAAGCCGTCCGGATCGCCCGACTTGGTCGGATTCAGCAACTGGGTGATCCATTCGCTGTAGGGCTTGTTGGTGCGCAGGGCGTTGACCAGCCACGGGGTGATGGTCTTGCGGTTGGCGGTTTCGGAATAGTAGGCGACTCCCTCGTCGTTGCGCAACAGGTCGTTCCAGAAGCTGATCCAGTGGTCCGTGTACTTGTCGGTATCCGCCAGGAGAGTGTTGACCAGCGTGGCGCGCTTGCCGGGATCCTTGGAGTCGAGGAAAGTACGGAGTTGGTCGGGATCGGGAAGCAGGCCTTGGATGTCGAGGTAGGCGCGGCGGGCGAATTCGGCGTCGCCGACGAGTGCCGGTGCCTGTTTGGCACCGTGGCCGGCGAGGTAGCGCGATGAGAGGCGATCGAGGGGCTCCGACCATGCGGGCCACACGGGCTGCGGCACGGGCGGCGAGACCAACGCCAGTTTGGGCTCCCATCGGGCCTTGGCCACGGCACCGCCTGGGGCTGCCTTGGCACCTTGGTCGATCCAGGCTTTCAGGGTGTCGATTTCTTTCGCGGACAGGGGCGCGCCGCCCTGTGGCATGCGGGTGCTGGCGGCTCCCGTCACGCGCTGGATGATAAGACTGGTCGAACTGGAGCCGGGCTTGACCGCCGAGCCCGTGCGTCCGCCGTGCAGGATGTCCTCAAGGGTGGCCAGCGACAGCCCTCCGCCGCGCTTGACCTCGCCATGGCAGACGAGGCAATGCTCGGCCAGAATCCCGTGGACGTCACGGTTGAAATCAATAGGGGCAGGTGCGGGGGACGGTGTCTGGGCCAGCGCCGTCGCAGACGCGAGGACGGTCGCCAGCACGGAGTGTGTGAATCGATTCAAGTGTGGCACTCAAGCCGAACGTATCACAGGGACAGCGTTGAATCAAGGTCGTCAGAAATGCGAAGGCCCGACCGAGGGGAGGTCGGGCCTTCTTAGGGGGGTGACAGGCCGACCCGAGGGGGGGATCGGTCCTGTCCGGCGCGTGACAAAGTGTGGCGGAGGGGTGCCGCACCATTCATCGCGTGCCGTTTTCGGTATATCTGTATAACGCTTCTCGGAGGACAAAGGTTAGTAAAGGTCCGTAAATGATTTCAGCGGCCTGTCACCGACCCGAAATTCGGGCATCGTTGCAGTCCGCGCCGCTTCCTGATACATTCAATGGTCGATGAAACAATTGGCCATTCTCGCACTGACGCTCGGCGTCGTCTCCACCTTCGCCCCCACGCTTTCCGCTCAACTGCTGTATGCGGGCACGTACACGACGCCCAAGACGGGCTCAAAAGGCATCTACGCCTACCGCTTCGACGCGAAGACGGGCAAGCTCACCTCCATCGGCTTGGCCGCGGAGAGCTCGAACCCGACCTTCCTCGCCGTCCATCCCAACGGCAAGTTCCTCTACGCGATCAACGAGGACAACGAATTCCAAGGCAAGAAGACTGGCTCGGTCTCGGCCTTCTCGATTGACAAGGCGTCGGGCAAGCTGACGCTGTTGAATCAGGTTTCGTCGGCCAGCCCCGGTCCCTGCCACCTCGTGGTCGACGCCACGGGCAAGGCTGTTCTGGTCGCCAACTACGCGGGCGGCAGCTTCTCGTCGTTTCCGCTGGCGGCCGACGGCAAGCTCGGCGAGGCCGCTTCCTTCATCCAGGAAACCGGCGGCAGCGTGGACGCCAGCCGCCAGAAGGCACCCCACGGCCACTCCATCGTGCTGACCAAGAACAACAAGTTCGCCGTCGGGGCTGACCTTGGCACCGACCACGTCAACGTCTTCAAAGTTGACGCGGCCGCCGGCAAGATCACGCCCAACGACCCGGCCTTCGGAACCGTGAAGCCCGGCTCGGGTCCTCGCCACTCGGCGATCGCGCCGGACCAGAAGCACCTCTATGTCCTGAGCGAAATGGCGTCCACGGTGACCACCTTCGATTTCGACGCCGAGAAGGGCACCATGAAGGAGATCGATTCTGTCTCCACCCTGCCCTCCGACTTCAAGGGCAAGAGCACGACCGCCGAGATCTTCACGGACGCCGCTGGCAAGTTCGTGTATGCCTCCAATCGCGGCCATGATTCGATTGCCGTCTTCGCAGTCGACGCGGCGACCGGGAAGCTGAAGTTCCTGCACACGGAGTCGACGGGCGGCAAGACGCCGCGCGGCTTCATGATCGACCCCTCCGGCAACTACATCGTGGCTGGCAACCAGGACACCAACAGCATCGCCGTGCTGAAGATTGACCGCAAGACGGGGAAGCTGGCACCGGTGAGCGAGAAGGTGGACTTGGGGGCCCCTGTCACGTTCGCGTTCGTGAAGTAGGTCTAGTTGGGCTGGGCCCAGGCATCGACCGGTTTGAGCCGGTCGGCCTGGGTGGCAGCCTCCGTCACCAAATTAGCGAAAGCCTTCGCCGCCTCCGACTCGATGTCGATCCAGACGTCGAATTCCCCCTCCAGCTTCCCCGTCTCGCAAACATGGAGCTTGATCTGCACCCTGCGGCCCATTTGGACCGTGTGGGCGGCTTGCGCGTCCACAGTGGCGAGCTTCAAGACGCGCCCCATCGACAGTTCGTGGTCCGGAATGGCATCGCGCAGCGCCCTCGGGAAAGTGATGTTGTTGGGGTATTCTCGTTTCCGGACGAGGGCAGGGCGCATACAGGTGATATTAGCGAACGCCGGGCCACACGGACACCGGGTCGGGGGATAATGGAACAGAAAAGATGAGTCCTTCGATCAGACGCTTACTCGGAACGGTTTTGTACTTCGTGGCGATTTGTGCCGCAGTCTGGGCAGGTCGCCATGTCGACCGTTTCGCGGTCGGTTTGGCAATCGCGATTGCGCTGGCGTTGTCCGGCGCGTTGTTGATTTTGGACGCCGTCCGCACTCGGGTTGTGCTGGGTGTTGTCGCAGGTATCGTGATGCTGGCCTTCATCGTCGCCGGCACCGATCAAATTGTCGACGGACTATTGCCGGTTTTGGACGATACGGCCCGTCCACCGCGTTATACGTTGGTGGCATCGATGGTGTTGATGTGTTTCGGCGCGCTTCTAGGTGGGTGGACAGCTTGCACCGCTTCGGGCGAGCCGGGGTCGGTTCCGGCGCAGGTTATCGCAATTATCGCTGTTGTGGTGGCGATCGGGTTTGTGGTGGTGCTCTGGACCCGGACACCGCACTACATCGGCGTGCCGTTTGTCTTCCTGTTGCCACTTTCTGCGCGGATCGGGGCTGCAGCCAGGGAGCTGACATCCGCGGTGGCGGTGCCTGACGTTGAGGAAGACCGTCGGCGGTAAGTTCGGGCTGGGGCAGCGCCTTAGCTGGGCAGCAGGTCGGGGCGTAGCCTTCGAGTCTTGGCCAAGGCCGCCTCGTGCCGCCACTTCCGTATTTCCGCGTGGTTGCCACCCAGTAGAACCTCAGGAGCCTTCCAGCCACGGAAATCCGCCGGACGGGTCCATTGCGGACAATCCAGAATCCCGTCCTCGAACGATTCGTTGACTGCGGAGCCACTGTTGCCGAGCACGCCGGGAAGTAGGCGGGCCACGGCATCGACGATGACGGCGGCACCCAATTCCCCGCCGCTCAGCACGTAGTCGCCGATCGACACCTCGTCGTCGGCAAGGTGCTCGGCTACGCGCTCGTCCACGCCCTCGTAGCGACCGCAGATGAAGAGGAGTTCGTCGGCTTGGAGGTACTCGCGGGCGACCTTCTGGTCGAACTTGCGTCCTTGGGCGGAGAGCAGCACCACCTTGCGGCCGGGTCCGCGCTCGGGCCAGATGGTCTCGACGGCGCTGAAGATGGGCTCGGCCTTCATGAGCATGCCTTCGCCGCCGCCAAAGGGGCGGTCGTCAACGGTGCGATGGAAGTCGTGAGTCCAAGTGCGGAGGTCGTGGAGGATGATTTCGAGGGATCCGGCTTGAGCAGCCCTTGAGACCACTCCGTGGCGGAATGGGCCGTCGAAGAACTCCGGGAAGATGGTCAGGATATGGAACTTCATGCCTGCGTCAAGCGGAGGGACTGGCTGTGGAGTCCTCGTTTATCGTCTCCAACCCTTGCGGCAGGTCGACCCGGATCAATTGCTGGTCCGGCAGGATTTCGACGCAGATCTCCTTCACGAACGGGATCAAGACCCGGCCGCCGTCGATTTCAAGCAGAGCAGGCCCACCGAACTCTTCCCAGCCTGTCACCTTGCCGATCAAGCGGTCGGAAACGCGGTCGCGCACCTCGGCACCGATCAGGTCGTCATGGAAGAACTCGCCATCTTCCAGTTCGACCCGCTCTTCTTTGGGTACGCGTACTTCGCGGCCCCGCAGAAGCTCGGCGGCGTTGATGGAGTCCACGCCGGCGAATTTGAAGATGGGGGTGCCTTGGTGGATCCAGATCCGTTCGACGACGTACTCGGTACCTTGGCCGGTGGCTCCGAAGAGCTGTACAGTTTCCAAGTCCTCGAAGCGGTCCTCGTGGCTGGTCAAGGGGGACGAAGTCACCTCACCCTTGTTGCCGCGCGGGCGACCGAGGATGGCGATGGTGACCCAGTCCGTTCCGGTATTACTCAAGGATGTCCAGCGTGCAGCGCGTGTCGTGCTTGGCCGCAGCCGCCCCGAGTATCGAGCGCAGCGACCGGGCGGTCCTGCCCTGCTTGCCGATCACCTTGCCCAAGTCGCCCGGTGCAACTTTCAATTCCAAGACCGAGTCCGTGCCAGCCTTGGGCGACACGGACACTTGGTCGGGAGAGTCCACAAGTTCCCGGACGATGTTTTCGATCAGTTGTTGCATCGACATGGCCTTCTCGCTCCGGGATACCGGGCTTACGCTGCTACCGGGGCCGGGTTGTTCTTGATCAACCGCTCGACCGTCTCGGAGAGCTGGGCGCCGTTCTTGGTCCAGTGGGCGATCCGCTCGTATTCGAGCTTCACGGCCGGCGGGTCGATGAGCGGGTTGTAGTGGCCAACCACCTCGATGTTGCGGCTGTTGCGGGCGCGTTCCTTCTCGATCACGACGATCCGGTAGAACGGCTTCTTTTTGGCGCCGAAACGCGCCAGTCTAATCATCAGCATCTGCTTCTTATTGTCCTCTGAAAACTCTTCAAGACCAAATCAAAATTACGGGCGGATCAAAATCCGGGAAGGCCGAGCTTGCCCAGCCCGCCCATCTTCCCCAGCTTTTTGCCGAGGAAGCCCATCCCGGACAGGCTGCCGGACAAGCTTTTCATCATCTTGCGGGCCTGTCCGTACTGCTTGAGCAACTCGTTTACGTCCTGGACGGTGGTGCCGCTGCCGCGCGCGATGCGCCGACGGCGGGCTCCGTTGATGATCATGTGGTTGTGACGCTCCTTGGGTGTCATCGAATCGATGATCGCCACAATCCGCGTCAGTTCCTTCTCGTCGGGCTGCAACCCCTGCAGCTCCTTCATCATGCCGACCTTCGGCATCATCTTGAGGATGGAATCCAGCGAGCCGAGCTTGCGCAAGGACTTGAGCTGGTCCCGGAAATCCTCCAGCGAGAATTCGTTGTCGAGCAGCTTGCGCTGCATCTCCTCCTGCTGCTTGGAGTCGAAGGCCTCCTGGGCCTTCTCGACGAAACTTACGATATCGCCCATCCCGAGGATGCGCGAGGCAGCCCGGTCGGGGTGGAACGGCTCAAAGGCGTCGGCTTTTTCGCCAAGGCCGACAAACTTGAGAGGCTGGCCGGTGACGTGCCGGATGGAGAGCGCCGCGCCGCCACGGGCGTCGCCGTCCATCTTGGTCAGGATCACGCCGGTGATTCCCAACTGCTTGTGGAATTCGTCGGCGGACTTGACCGCGTCCTGGCCGGTCATGGCGTCGGCCACGAAGAGGATTTCGACGGGGTTGAGCAGTTCCTTCAACTGCTTCAACTCGGTCATCAACTGGTCGTCGATGTGGAGGCGGCCTGCGGTATCGACCAGCAGGACGTCGCGACCGGAATTGACGGTCTCGCGGCGCGCCGAGCGGGCCAAATCGATGGGTAGCGTCTCGCCTTCGGCACCGGCGTAGATCGGAATCTTGTTGTCGCGCGCAATGATGGCCAACTGCTGGCGCGCGGCGGGGCGGTAGATGTCGACGGAAACAACCTGCGGGCGGTGTCCGTTCTTTATCAGCCACTTGGCGAGCTTGCCGGTGGAAGTAGTTTTACCGGAGCCTTGGAGGCCGACGATGAGGAAGACGCTGGGCGGATCGTTGGCAAACCGGAGTTTCGATTCGTGGCTGCCGAGGATTTTGACCAGTTCCTCGCTGATGATGCCGATGACCTGCTGGTAGGGCGAAAGCGACTGCAGGACTTCGGCACCGAGCGCACGGGTTTTAACGGCTTCGATGAGCTGTTTGACGACCTTGAAATTGACGTCTGCCTCAAGGAGCGCAACGCGGACCTCGCGGAGCGCCACCTCCATGTTCTCGGCGGTGAGGCGTCCTTGGCCACGCAGGTTCTTGAAGACACGCTGCAGTTTGTCGGACAGGTTATCAAACATGCGTCTAGTTCGGGGTCGTTCCGGTTGCCTTTATCAGCCCAACAGCCCGGGACCCGGGTATAGGGCGCTCGGCACGGATGGGTGACTCTTCATTGTAACGGATCGATGGGGGGGAAGGGAAGTTTCTAAGGCGAGGTTCCTGAGTTCCGGGTCTCTATCCGGCAATCAGATCGAGTTCTCATAGACGACTTCGTCGATGGAGCGGCTGGCTTGGGGACCGCCCGTTTCCACCAAGCCTACGAACCGCATCCAAGGCGTGTCTGACGGGGAAAGCTGGTTCGCCATATATTCATGCTCGTCGCGGCTGTCTTGCATCCGACTCGTCCCGTCCACTTACGACGCCAAATTGATCCCGACCGAATCCCCGGAGACATGCGGTTGGAAGGCCATGTGGCCCGCACCGTTGTCTTCCACCAACTCGCGGTAGTGGTAAACGTCGGCACAGAGGAGATCCCGTACTTCACGCTCCGACAGGTATTGCACCGGAGCCGATTCGGGAATCCGCTGCAGCACCTGCACCAGTCCGTTCAGCGTCGCGGCTTCCGTCGGATTCGGCTTGTGCCTGAGCAGCGTACCCGCGCCCTCGATCAAGACGAAGGGCTCCTCGGTTGCTGACAGTTCCGACTCCGACACGTTGCGCGGAAAGACCCGCGAGTGGGGCGTGAGGAAGATCGCTTGGCACGGATAGAGGACGCCGTGCGACACGATCCGTCGCGAAACAGGGTCGGCACCCATGGCGTGCGCCGCAACGCTTGCCGGAACGCGCCACCCGCTGCCCGCCGCCAGCCGGTTCATCAAATCCCAGCCCGGTTCGGGGGAGGGACGAGGTGCCACCGCGACCCTGCGCTCCACCTCGCGCAACAACGCTTCGGCCTCCGCGCAATCCGCGCCGCAAACTACGAGTCCGTGGTTGGCCAGCACGAGCACGACAATCTCGGGATCACGGGCGACGGCCGCCTGGATCAGCCTGGCCAACGGAAGTCCCGACGGCACGTAGGGAATCCACTCCCAACGGATGCCTTCAAGGCGCTCCGCCAGTTGCCTGGGACCGTCTTGGCGCACCGCGAACGCGATCGTATTCACCGAGTGGACATGGAGCACTACCCTGTGCGGCAGCACGGCGTGCATCGCGGTTTCCACCGACGCAGCCAGTGCCCGCCCACCGATCATTGCCGTCTGGCCCGAGGGATCCGAGTTTTGAGTGACACGCCGCCGGGTCTCGGCCAGATTGACCGGAATGAGGATCTCCTCGGTCGCCGCGTGTGCCAGCCACTTGCCGGAGGCCTTGATCCACAGGACGCCGTCCAGCTTGATGGACGTGTTTCCGGTTCCCGCTTGGACGAGCAGGGGCTCGCCACCGATGCGGGCCGACAGGTGCATCAGGGAATCTATCTCCGAGGCTGGGCTCACTAGCAAGGCGTGTATTCCACCGTGGCTTCCATTTCACTTGATTCCGGAGGATTATTCAAGGGGGAAATGGCACCCGCGTCAACTAATCGAATCGAAGTTCTTTGTGCCGCAAATCGACCGCGCTTCCGCCCCCTACCGCAAGCGTCGGACGCACAGCAAACCCGAGCAGTCTTTTATTGTATTGCAGCCCTCCGGGTGTGTCGCGTTCCTCGCGCTAGAGCGTTTGAGTTACCTTCGTCAAGGTGCGCGGACGGTCCGGATTCAGGTTCTTCTCGACCGCCAGAGCCGCCGCGAACAGCTGCGCGGGGACGATATAGGGGATCGGAGTGTAAATTTCCGTAATCTTCGCGGGGATCACCAGTGCCCTTGATGCCAACTTCGCGGCCGACCGGCTCGACTCGTCCGCGATTGCGAGGGTCTCGGCCCCGAGTACGTCCAGCTTGACCAGCATCTCCTTGATCGAAACGCCCGTAGGACCCGACGGGGCGAAGACGAAGGCGGGAAAATCGCGCTCGACCATCGCGATGGGGCCGTGGAGGAAGTCGGCGGACGAGAAGCGCTCGGCCACCACGTAGGAAGTTTCCATCATCTTCAACGCGAACTCGTAGGCGTTGGCGTAGTTGAGCCCGCGGCCTACGACCACGGCGTGCTCCATGAAGCGGTAGCGTCCCGCGACTTCGAAGACGCGTTCGTGGATGCCCAACGCCTTTTCCACCCAGTCGGGAATGGCGCGGAGCTGGTCCGGTTTGAACTTGGCCCCCAGCGCGTGCGCGACCACGTACATCAGCAGCAGTTGGCCGGTGTAGGTCTTGGTTGCGGCGACACTCTTCTCGCGGCCCGCGCGCACGAAAAGGACGTGGTCGGCGAGGCCGGCCATGGTGCTGTCTTCCTCGTTGGTGATGGCCACGGTGACGGCCCCGGCCTCGCGCGCACGTTCGAGCACCATATTGGTGTCCGTGGACTCGCCGGACTGGGAAATCCCGACGACAAGCGCGTCGCGGTAGTCGACCTTGGCCCCGTAGAGCGTGTGGACCGACGGCGCGGCCAACGACACGGGGATGCCGGTCGCGATCTCAATCAGGTAGCGCCCGAACTGGGCCGCGTTGTCCGACGTTCCGCGCGCCGCCAGCACCACAAGACGTGGCTGCCGCGCGGCGATGGCGGCTCGGAATTTTTCGAGGAGGGGCAGTGCCTCGTCGAGGGTCTTTTCGAGAGCGGCCGGCTGCTGCCGGATCTCGTCCAACATCTTGGACATAGGTTTTGGCCTGTCTGAACCGAATCTTCAGTTTACAGCCGCGTGACGGCATATACTCAAACTAGGAGCGCGCGCACCGTTTTGCCGTGATGCCGCGTCCAAACAGAAGACCTATGAACAGCCGTGCAAAGTTCGCCATCGTGATGTCGTCCACCGTCATGGTGGCCATGCTCCTGCTAGGCGGTGTTGTCACCAAGGGTGCCCCGGCCGACCAGGGCTCCGGCAGCAACAACGTCTACCGCCATCTCTCCGTCTACTCCGAAGTCCTGTCACGGATCAAGAGCGAATACGTCGAAGAGCCGGACATGAGCAGCGTGACGCTCGGCGCCATGACCGGCATGCTGGAAGCGATTGACCCCTACGCCAGCTTCCTCAACGCAAACCAGTACAAGGAATACCTGAAGAACTTCGACAGCTATAAGGGTGACCTCGGCATGGTGCTGGCGAAGAAGTACGGCTACATCACCATCGTGGCGGTGGTGCCCGGCTCGCCGGCCGACAAGGCGGGGCTGACGACCAACGATTTCCTTGAATCGGTGAAGGGCGTCGCCACGCGCGACATGCCGCTCGCCTATGCCAGCCTGCTGTTGCGGGGTGAACCCGGTTCGACTGTCGACCTTTCCGTGCTGCGGCGCAAGCCCGAGCCGCAGAAGCTTACGATGACGCGCGCCGTGATCGCGCTGCCCGCCGTGGACTCCAAGCTGATGTCCGGCGACGTCGGCTACATCAAGGCCGCAGCGCTCAGCGCCGCCCGCGTCAAGGAGGTTTCCACCGCAGCCACGGCGTTGCAGAAGCAGGGAGCGAAGCGGATCATCCTCGACCTCCGCCAGTGCGCCACCGGCGATCCGGAGGACGGTGTAGAACTCGCCAACCTGTTCCTCGGCAAGGGCACTATCACCTACGCCGAAGGTCAGAAGTTCCCGAAGAAGACCTACACGGCCGACGAGAAGAAAATGGTCTCCGGTCTGCCCCTCGTGGTCCTGACAAGCCGCGGTACCGCTGCCGCCGCCGAGGTGGCCGCGACGGGCCTGCAGAAGAACAAGCGCGCCACCGTGGTCGGCGAGCCGACTTTCGGGGATGCCTCCATCCGGCGCCCGATCAGCATGGAGGACGGCAGCGCCATCATCCTGTCCGTGGCCAAGTACTACGGCCCGGACGGCAAGGCGATCCAGGACAACGGCGTGACGCCCGACGAGAAGGTGATCGATACCGACCAGAACGCGGGCGATCCCGAGGACGACCTGGACGCCGCGCCGACGGTTCCCGAGAAAAAGTCCAACGAGGACATGATCCTCAAGAAGGCGCTCGAAATCGTAGCCGCGAAGAACAGCTAGAAAAGCAAAGGGCCGTCGGAACTTCCGACGGCCCTTTGTCGATCAGACGGTGTTGGACTACAGCGTCTTCAAGTAGGCGACAAGATTCGCGCGCTCGGCGTCGTTCAGCATGTCCTTGTAGCCGGGCATGCCGTTGCCGCCTTCGTTGATCTTGTTCGTGACGTTGGCGTCGTTGACAGGCTTGCCGTTGCCGAGGGCCTTGTTCTTGAACAGACCCTTCAGGCCCGGTCCCATCTTCTTCTCGGTGCTGTCCGCGTTGTGGCAGACTGCGCACTGGTCGAACACTTCCTGGCCCTTCTTCGCATCCCCTGCACCGTAAACCGTGGTGCTCCCGCACAGCAGGGCGCACGCGGCGGCTAGATATTGAAATTTCTTCATAGTGGCTCCTTGAGTCCTCTCTCCATACTACTCGACTTCCATCCAGTGGGACGCGCCTCAGCGGGCCTTGGCACCGTACTTTAATGTGAGCTTCACCAACAGCGGCTCCTTGGCCCCGGCAGCGACCCGGTACACCGTCTGCGGATCAGCGCAAAATACCCCGCTTGACCCGCCTTCATCCGCAACCGGAACCGCCAGCCCGCCTCGAACGTGTCCTACGCCGAGGCCGCATATGCCTCCGACACCGGTTTGCCGTCGCGCATCTTCTGCGCCTCGATGGTGTACTCGAAGCTGCGCGGCACCGGCTGCGGGGGGCGGCACGAGGCCAAAGCCAGCCACAATACAGGCGAAACATACACGGCGATCCCTCGCGGCGACTGCATTCAGCACCCGATTCTACACCGTCCCAAACGTGAACATGAGCGGCTCTGTCTATGGGTACAGGAAGCCGCTCGGAATTCCCTCAACGGCTAGAAAGATTTCTTTGTTCGCGCCAGAGGTGAAACAGCGCTGCAACTTGCTTCCATGCATCCGCCGGTCGGTCTGTCAGCTGGACATCCAGCCAGCGCCCGTGGATGCGGTTCTTCAAGCCGATGCCAACGCCGCCGAGGGCCGCACTCTCCACTCCCCACGCCTCGAATTCCGACAGGAGATCCTGGTTGATTCGGAAGTCCAGCCATGTGCGAGGAAGCGCCGCGGTGTCCGGAATCAAGCCCTCCTGCCAGATCGCGCGCAACGCGACATCCATCATCAGAAGCGCGCCGACCATGTGCCGCTCGACAGCGCGTGCCAGGCATTGTTCCCGAACTACCGGGTCCGCAGCCTCCCAGAGTCGTCGAAACTCGAACAAATGGAACCAAGGTGCAAACCGGCTGTCCACGGAATGGAGGCACAAGTGCAGAAGCTCCTCGGCCGGACCCAGGACCATTGTCGTGGCCCCGCCGGGCAGGTCGAACGGAATGCAGTCCTTGAGTAATTCTGCAATCGGGGTACCCAGCGTACCGTGTGTGAGCCTGTAGTGGAGCTCGATCTCCGGCAGTGTTTCGTGCGTCAAGACTGCGTGGTGACGGATTGCCCGGCTCGCCTGGAGGGTGCTGCGCAGTACGTACCCCGCGCCCTCCAGCGCCTTGCACGCCGCTTCCAGGTCCCTATCCGCGACTCCGATGTCCAGATCGGCCGACGGCCTTCTGAGGAACGGAGGCGCGTAGCGTCGCAATGCCAACACGGGGCCCTTCAGTGCGAGCGTCAGGATCCCCACCGACCCCAAGATGCCCAGTATTTCCGTGGCGGCCCCGAGCATTCTGCTGTATTGGCGCCATGACCGCGTTAGCTTTTCATCGCACCATGCCCGGTCGGAGCCTGTAAGCAGCGGTCGCAGGCTTCCCGCAAGCCATGGGCCCAAGCCTTGGCGCGCGGCCGATTCCATCAAGCGGCGCCTTTCATCCGCATCTTCGGGCAAACGATTGGCCGGGTCCGACAAGAGGGCGGCCAGGACTCTGGCGGATTCGAAGGGTGGCATGGGCGCTTTCTCCCAGGTTAGCAGCGGCTCATTGCGGGAGTTCCGGCCAGTCGCGCTTCGCCCGGTCGCGCAGGGCGGTGTAGAGTTCCAGGTGTCGGGGTGAGACCACGCCGCGTTGCGCACGCTGTTTTCCTACAAATCGGGCACCGATGCCGCCCTTGGCATCCCAGTCGAATTCCGAGAGCATCTGCCGGAGTTCGGCGGGGTCGGGTTTCTGCCGGAACCAGTCCAGGATGGCGGGGAGGAATTGCGGCTTCAGGTGCGAATAGTCGAGTACCCGCATGCCCGTGTCGGGGATCGCAAGCGCTGCCTCCATGTAGTCCTCCAGCATCTGTTCGGGCGAGGGAAAGCGGAACTCAGCAATACCGCCGCTCTGGATGAAGCCCGGCGGACTGGCATGGATGGAATCGAGCGTCGCTTGGGGCTCGCGGAAAAGGAAGATCGTTGGCGTGTCTGGAAATGACGACCGGATCGCGGAATGCCGCAGGACGTTGTAGGACGTGAACTTGACGATGTGGCCGGAATACGTCTCCAGCCTGCGTCTGCCCATGGCGAGGACGAGTCGGCGGAACTGTTCGATTTCCCTATCGCCACGACCGGGGAGGAGATTCCAGAAAGCGTTGTGGACGCTTGCCTCGCCAACCACGATGTTGCGTCGGGACCGGGCAAGCACCTTGGCGAGGAGGGTCGAGCCGCACCGGCCGGTATGGAAGATCAAGCCGGTCGGGGCGATGCAATCGTCTAGGGGCAGGGAGTCCAAGGCCGCGAGTGTGCTGGTAATGCCGGGAGGATCGCCACCGAGCATGGCGCGCATGCGATCGAGCCCGCTGTCGAAGAAGCCGTCGTAGCAGTGGAACCGCCCCAGATCCTGCCAGCGGAGGCGTAGCTCGCCGTCGGTGGCGTGCTCGAGCCCCACAGGAACCATGCCGGGACTCGTTGTCGTCATGGCGCAAGTTGTCACTGGATTCTCCCTGCGAGCCATTCGGCTATGAAGGCGAAATACGCCGGTCCGAAGTAGATCCAGTAGTGGATCCGCATCAGTACGGACGTGCTGATATGGAACAGGACGCCCACAAATACCCAGATCCAAACGACATGCGGGAAAAATATGGCAGCCGGGAATGTGACTTCCCACATCAGGACGACCGCGCTGAGTCCGGCGCACAGCCATCTGCGGCGTGATATCCAGAGGGCGGCGGGCTTTTCATGCCACATGTAGGCTTGAACCATGTAACCCTGTAGGGCGACCCCGTCGGCCCAACGCAAGCCGGAGGCGCGCAGTTTCGCCACTCCTGCTGAAAAATAGACTGCTGCTACCGCCAGTTGCACGGCCATGATCTGTTCAGGGGGGGCGACCAAAAGAATGGCGAGAACGACCGGGATCAGGTTGCTCGTACGCGCTATGTAGCCAAGTCCATGGATGGGAGGAAAATGGACGAAGTACGCCAGCAGCGCCGCTGCCAGCGACAACTTCGCCGCAATTCCGAGCGCTGCCCCGAGGAGCGCGACGATGAAAGCCGCTCCTGCCAACTGAAAAACCTGGTTGCTTGGGGTGGGTAGCCGAACAAGGCCGAACAGTCGCGGTGGAGGGCCGTAGAGCCGAGCGGGATCACTGCGTTGGAACCAAGCGTGATCGCGAAAGCGGACCGCCGTCTGCAGCGCAATTGTGCCGCAGTACAAGGATGCGAAGACTTGAGTTGCCAACGGTCTACTCATCTATCGGTAACCGTCTATGGGGAACCGGAACCACCGCCACCTGCCGGTCCTCGACGCGCCCATTGGCAAATGAACGTTCTACCACCTCAACAGCTTGGTAACGGCTGGTGTCGGCTTCGTCGAGTGCCAGCAAGCGCAACATTTCGGCGACACCCCACATTACCTCGGCGGTGCCCAAGGCCCGGATGCGCTCTCCAATGCAATCCTCATACCGATGCGACCTTGGCCGCCACCAGTCCGCCGACCCGTCGGCACGCAGGAGCCGAAATCGAATCGCCACCATGTCCTTGGCCTCTATACGCCTTGTGAACATTGGATACCTAGTGAGCGGCCAAGCATCCTTGCGCAACGAGGAGAGCATAATGCAGCCGACGCAGACGGCGAGGGCGATCATGACCATGCCACACTGAGTTTATCATCACAGTGCTGGTTAGAAAACTGCGGACTTTTTGGGGGTTGGGGCCGGTCGGACGCGGCCTGTTGGTGAAGACCTTCGCTGCGGTGCCCATCGTGTCGGCGGCCTTCCGAATCTGGGGGGTCCCAAAGACTCAAGCATTTCTGCGCCGGTGGAGCGCGCCGACGCGCAGCGCGGCTCTATCGAGCGATGAACAGCGGGTTTTGCTCCAGATCGTTTACAAGACCCAAGCTATCTTTTACCGATACACAACCCACGGCTACACAGCCGGGCGCGTCAATTGCCTTGTCCGCTCCCTCTCACTGTGGGCTTTGATGCGGCGTCGAGGCTTGGACGGGATCGTGCGGGTAGGGTTTCGACGGCGGGACGGAAAGTTGGAAGGTCACGCTTGGCTGGAATACGAGGGGATACCTCTGAACGAGTCGCTTGCGGAAGTGGCCACCTACTCGGTGCTGGAGGCCTCCGGGTCCTACGATCTCCCGATGCCTTGGCGCAGGCCGTAAAACGGAAAGAGGGCGGCTCCTTGGACGGAGCCGCCCTCTTTTCTTGAAGCTGTTGTGGTTTTGTCTATGCCTGACGCCGACGACGGAACCACGCCAAGGCACCCAAGCCAGCTCCGAAAAGCGCGACAGACGAGGGCTCGGGAGCCGTGTCCACCGTGATTGCGGAGAGGGCCGTGCGGCTCGTGAACGTGCTGCCGGTACCGTTGTAGACGCCGCCGATGTTTTGAATCTGGATGCTCACCAACCACGGCGTGGCGGCTGAGTAGGAGGTTGCCAAGTTGAAGACTTGCGCATCAAGGTAGATGTTCCCCTGCGTGTTCAGGTACGGACCAGTCCGACCGTCACCAGCATATGCTTGCGAATACACCTGAGTGGTGTTCGACGAACTCGTCGTTCCCGCGAATCCTGTGCAAGACGCCGGAGCGGCACCGCCGGTATTCGTTCCCGTGCAGACGGTGGAAGAGCGGATCTGATTCCCGTTGGTCAGGCTGTAGGAGACCTGTGTCAATCCAGAAGTCTGATTTGAGGAAGAGCCGAAGTTGAAAATCACGGTCGTGTTGCTGACGCCGTTCACGCCGAACTCATCTTGGAGCATGGTCCAAACATCGGTGACACCATACACGCCGATCGGAATGGTGAGAGTGGCCGTAGCACCTGACGGACCGCCCGTACCGTTCCACACGGTGCTCGTGCTTCCCAACGCCAGCGAGATCGTCCCGGCATAGGGATCAGTCACGTTGTACGAGGAAGCTGGCGAGAAGCTGCCAGTATTGCCATTGCCAGCCGTAGCACTGCTGGCCGAGTTGAAGATGTTGTTCGAGTAGGTGTTGACGCTGTTCCATGCCACGTTACCGGTGCCGGTTCCCGCAGCCTGCGTGCCTTGGATACAACCACCGTAGCCAGCCGCAGCCTGCGTGCCACCTGCGCAAGTCCCGCTGATCGTGTTGGATCCGCCGGTGACGTTAGCTGCTGACAGGCCCTGCGCCAGATTGATGTTGAACGACGCCGCGCTGGCTGCCGCCACCGCAACAAGACCCACCCATGAGATTGTTAGAATTCGCTTCAAAGTTAAATCCTCCGAGTCGGACGCTTCGTTCCGATCTACACCCACTATACAACACCTGACCCTCACCGCAACAGAAAATATTTGCCGCCGTGGGCTCAGCGTCCTAGTACGCTGCGGGGTATCCACCCGGCAGGAGGGAACTCGAGCGCAGTATACCTCTCAGAATACAACAAGATCCTTCCCTTTTGTTTCAACCCGTTCCTCCCGCGTCGCCGCATTGCAGGCGGGCTTCCAGCACCGACCCCGCAGCCAGGTTCATCCACTTCAGATCCCTGTCCCTGCACGCATCCAGCGCCGCGCGGGGCAACATGCCGATCAATTCGCTCCCCCGCACCCCCACCCCTAGCTCCCGCGCCAACCGCTCCACTTCGGCGAAGACAACCCACATCGGAGTCCTCTCGAAATCGACAAGGTTCATCGACACCTGCGCCACCCCGCTAGACTTCAACATCAGTCCGAGCGCCTTGACTCCCGCCAGCCCGCCCCCGGACTCGCGGATTCTCCCTGCGATCGCTTTCGCAACGTTTACATCCGCCGTGTCCAGGTCGATATTCCAAGCGATCAGGAACTTGCGCGCCCCCACCACGCAGGCCCCGGCGGAGGGGTGCCGCCCGGTTCCGAGGTCCGGCGCCAAGGTGTCGGCCATCGCCAAACGCCTGACATTCTCCAGTCGGACGCATTCGGGACGCAACGCCGCAGCCTCGTAGAAGAACACCGGCACCTCCAATTCTTCCCAGATTTGGCGTCCGACTGACCGCGCCAATTCGACGCAGTGTTCCATCGTGATTCCTGCGACGGGTACAAGCGGTACCACGTCCGCCACTCCGATCCGGGGATGGACCCCATGGTGACTGCGTAGATCGAGTGCCGCCACTGCCGCGCGAACGGCCTCGAACGCCGCATCAGCAACTGCCGCCGGTTCCCCGGCAAAGGTCAGGACCGACCGGTTGTGGTCGGGGTCCGACGTCCTGTCCAAGAGCATGGAAGTTGGAACCGCCGCCGCGATCCGGTCCACCAGCGCCAAGTCGCGGCCTTCGGAAAAATTGGGGACGCACTCGGCGATCACGCGCGCTTGTCCTTGAAAGGGCGCTTCAGGTGTTTGCGGATCCCGTACGGCAGGGGGCGGACCAGCGCGGCGACCAGCTTGTACACGAGGCCCGGCACCACGATCACTTTGCCCGAGCCCAGCCCGCGGAGGGAGGATTCCACGACGTCGTCGGCTTTGAGCCACAGCCAGTCGGGAATGCCCTTCCGGTCTACTCCGAGCGTGTCGTGGAACTCCGTGTAAGTGAAGCCGGGACAGAGCGCCTGCACCCGCACTGCCGATTTCGCATGCCGCAGTTCGATGTCCAGCCCCTCGGTGAAGTTGTTCATCCATGCCTTTGTCGAACAGTAGCTTACGTTGCCGGGGTTGATGGAAAACGCCGCGACCGACGACACGTTGATCACGCCGCCCCGGTTACGCCGCACCATGGGTCCCAAGGCCGCATGCGTTAGCCGGACCGTCGCCATCACGTGGAGGGCGTGCATGTCGCGTTGCCCGGCGATGTCCGCTTCCCAGAAGTACCCGAGCGTGCCGAAACCGGCGTTGTTGACCAATAGGTCGAGCGAGGGGCAGTCCCGAATGGCCGATTCGACCTTCCCGAGGCCGTCTTCCGTGACCAAGTCGGCGCAGATCGTTTGGACTTGGACGGGCAGTTCCTTAGCCAGTTCCAGCAAGCGCTCCCCGCGACGGGCGACCAAGATAAGGTTGTACCCCCGCGCGGCTAGTCTGCGGGCAAACATTTCCCCCAGACCGCTGGACGCACCGGTCACGAGGGCGGTAGTGGCGGATGGGGGCGTGGAAGGCATCTAGAGCAATTCTAGCCGCCCTAGATTTGAATCGGCCGGGCTGTCCGCGCTAGGATCAAACAAATGCTGCTGAAGCAACTGGCCGATGCCCGGCTGCTCTACTCCAGCGACCAGTCGGTGCTGGTAGACTTCGGGTCTCCGAAGGACCCCGCCACGCGCCATCGGGTCATCGCGGCTGCCCGGAAACTGGCTGCGTTTTCGATTCCCGGCTTGGTCAACCTACATCCGGCCTACGCGACGGTCTTGGTGGTCTTCGACCCAGTCCTCACCAGCGCGGACGAAATCGTCGGGCGCATCGCCTTGGCCTTGGCCGCCCACACCGGGGAACCGGAAACCACAGCGCCTTGCAGGCTGGTCGAGATTCCGGTCCAGTACGGCGGTGAAGATGGGCCGGACCTCGGATGGGTCGCCGAGCATCACCGGATGACACCGGCGGACGTCATTGAGCGGCACTCATCGGTGGACTACGAGGTCTGCTTTCTCGGATTCGCCCCCGGTTTCGCGTACCTGACCGGCCTCCCGGAGTCGCTGGAAACGCCCCGCCTCGATTCTCCGCGCAAACTGGTGCCCGCGGGGAGCGTCGGAATCGCGGGCCGGCAGACCGGTGTTTACCCGGCTGCGAGCCCCGGCGGCTGGAGGCTAATCGGCCGCACGACGCTCGAAATGTTCCACCCGGCGCGCAATCCCATGAGCCTGCTGCAGCCAGGCGACACGGTACGGTTTCTGCCTTTATGATCGTCGTCCAGAACCCCGGCGCATTCACCACCGTGCAGGATCTCGGCCGCCCGATGCAGGGGATGAGCGGCGTGTCGCGCGCCGGTGCGGCCGATCCAGTGTCGCTGCGGTTGGGAAACCGGCTGCTGGGGAATCCTGAAAACGCGTCAGCGCTGGAAATGACCCTGCTGGGTGGGACATTTGTGTTCCCGGAAGGGGCGGTCGTCGCCATCGCGGGACCTGAGTCCGTTCGGCCAGTCCATCTTCAGCCGGGCGAAACGCTTCGGGCAGGTCCGATTCAGCCCGGGGTCCGCGGCTACCTCTGTGTTCGGGGCGGCATCGAAGTTCCCCTGATCGCGGGCAGCGCCTCCACGCACGTGCCCGGAAACATGGGAGGCTTTGAGGGCCGGCCCCTGCGCAAGCTGGACACGCTCCGGATCGGGACGGCGGCGGTGGGTGCCGTGCGTGAGGGAATCCGCCCGGAAATCCTTGCCAAGCTCGCCCCGCGACGGACCCTTCGGGTTACCCTCGGCCCCCAGGCGGACTGGTTCCCGGCCGACGCGCTGGCGCAGTTTCTGACCGGAACGTATACCGTCTCGAACAACTCAAACCGCCTCGGTGTCCGGCTGGACGGCCCTGCCCTATCCTTACAAAATGGAGCCGAGATGACCACCGAGGGCGTTCCGTTGGGAGCGATCCAGATCACCGCCGGGGGCCTGCCGATCATTCTCTTCGTGGACCAGCAGACCACAGGCGGGTACCCGAAGATCGCCAACGTGGTTACGGTGGACCTTCCGTCGGTCGGGCAACTCCGCCCCGGCGACCAAGTCCGTTTCGAACAAATCGACCCGGCCCACGCCCACCAACTCATCCGCGAGCGCGAAGCCCTGCTGAAATCCGAGGAGATATTTCTGTGATCGCCCTTCTGCGCGCTGCCAGCCCGGACCAGCGCCGCATCCTCCTCGCCGCCCAGCTCGGCTGGATGCTGGACGGCATGGACGCGCTGCTCTACTCGTTCGCGCTTGCCAGCATCCAGCGAGAGTTCGGCATGACGTCGGCCCAGGCCGGACTGCTGTCCTCGATTCCCCTTGTGACCGGTGCCGCCGGTGGGGCCATCGCGGGCTACTTTGCCGACCGTTACGGACGGGCGCGCGTCCTCGTTTGGTCCATCCTTGTCTATTCCTTGTTCACCGGTTTGACCGCGACCGCCCGGACACCGGTCGAAATGGGCGTCTGGCGGGCGCTGATGGGGTTCGGGCTGGGGGCGGAGTGGTCGGCCGGTTCCGTGCTGGTGGCCGAATCGTGGCCCGCCGAAAGCCGGGGGAAGGCGGTGGGGTTTGTGCAGTCCGGCTGGGCACTGGGGTACGTCCTGGCGGCGCTGCTGGCGGGGTCGGTCATTCCACGATTCGGATGGCGCGCGCTGTTCGTGTGTGGGGTCCTGCCCGCCTTGGTGACCGTCTGGATCCGCCGAGCTATTCCCGAGCCGCAGGTTTGGCGGCATTCCGCGCACCGTCCTCAGCTTTCCATGTTGTGGACTCCTCGCGTCAGAAGGCCGCTGCTCGTCGCCAGCGCCGTCTGCACGAGCTTGCTGTTCGCCTATTGGGGCCTGTTCACGTGGATTCCGGCGTATCTTGCGACGCCCATTGCCCGCGGGGGTGCGGGGATGAGCGTGGTGAAATCGGCGGCGTGGGTGGTCCCGATGCAGCTGGGGTCGTTCGCCGGGTACAACCTCTTTGGGATGTTTGCAGACCGTTTCGGCCGCCGTCCGGCCTTTTTGACCTTCGTGCTCGCCGCGGCGGCGCTGGTTCCGGTCTACGGGTTGGCTGGGGCCAACCCCACCTTATTGATGATCCTCGGGCCGCTGATTGGGTTCTTCGGGCACGGCTACTTTAGCTTGTTCGGCGCGATGCTGGCGGAAATCTTTCCGTCGTCGATCCGGGCCACCGCGCAAGGGATCTCCTACAACGCGGGCAAGGCGGTCAGCGCGTTCGCTCCTTGGACCATCGGGGCCATCGCTGATGCGCGGGGCATCGGCGCCGCGCTCGCGTGCACGTCGGCCTTCTTTATACTGGGAGCGGCCCTGATCTTCCTGTTGCCGGAGACCAAGGGGGAGGAACTGGCTTGAGTATGGACATCAACTGCGACATCGGAGAGATCCACGAGATGATCGAGGACGGTCGGCAGGAGTCAATCATGCCGTTTCTGACCTCGGTCAACATCGCGTGTGGCGGGCATGCGGGGGATGACCGGACGATGCGCGTTTCGGTGGACCAGTCTCGCCGCCACGGGCTCAAGATCGGGGCGCATCCGGGCTATCCCGATCGCGCCAATTTCGGCAGGCTGGAACTAGACATGCCTCTGGGTGCGGTGGAGCAGACGGTCCACGAGCAGATTCTGGCGCTGGTGAAGATCTGCGGGCACATTGTCCACGTGAAACCGCACGGGGCGCTCTACAACCAAGCTGCCAAGGATGAGCGGCTGGCGCTGGCGATCGCGCGGGGCGTGGCCCGTTACGACAAGACGGTGACGCTGGTGGGCCTCGCCGGATCGAAGATGCTGGCCGTGTTCCGGGAACAGGGGTTCCCGGTGTTGGCCGAGGCGTTTGCGGACCGCCGGTACGAGTCCGACGGCACACTGCGGAACCGGAAACTGCCCGGAGCGCTGATCCAAGATCCCTCCGAGGCCGCCGCCCAGGCTGTTCGGATGGCCAAGGCGGGGCTGGCGGAGACGGTTTGCATCCACGGGGACACGCCTGGAGCGCAGGGGATTGCGGCTGCGGTCCACAAGGCGTTTCGGGAAGCGGGGTTGTAGGCTAGGAAGCTCGCCACCATCACACCACTAAGGGCGGGACGACTTGTTCGTCGCGCAGGAGTCGCAAGAGCTCCAAGTCACGCAAGATGGTGACCCCGTGCGCTCGACAGTGTTCCAGCACTTCGGGTTGGAAGAAATGTACGTTAAGCGTGCACAGGAAATCCGCTTTGCCTTCAACTGCAGTGTGTACGACATGATCGTCGTCCGGGTCGGCAGTGACGACACGGGGAGGCGGTCCGGGAAAGACCGTCTCAGCGATATCATCGTGAGCTAGGTAGTCCAAGTATTGTCGCACCTCGGCGGCGGATAGCTTTGTCACTCTGCGGACCCGAGGGTAGGAAAGAACTCGAGCCAGTTCCTCATGCAGAAAGGGCGACATCAATAGTCGCCATCGGTCCGCTCCGACAATCCGGACAAGAAGTTCATGGGCAGGCCCATTTGCGCGCCTACCAGCTCGGACCAAGATGTTCGTATCGAGTACCGCTCTCACGCCCGGTGATGCCGGGCATGAGAGACAGCCTCATCAATCACCGCATCCATCTCGTCGGATTCGGTTGGGCTTGTCGGAATTGAACTGCGGCTCATGAATGCCGCGAAGCCACGAAACATTTCTGAACGAGAGGTCACGACAGATGGACCCGCATGGGAGGATGCCACGACGACAAGTTTCTCGTCCGGCTCGGTGCCCGGGTGGATGGAATACGTGCGCATTGGTGCTCTCGCTTCTTCAATGATACCGCTCGGAGCAGATGCAAAGCCAAGGGCCCCTATTTTTTCGCCGGAGGTGCTTCGAACAAGTGGGCTATATCGAAATACCCGTTCATCGCCAACCGCACCGACGGCCCTTCGCCTGACCACCGGGCCAGATGGAACTTCGATTTCGGCACATACACCGTGTCGTACAACCCGGCGATGAACGGGTCCATGCCCTCGATCTTATACCGGATGTGGCCTGAAAGCACGATCCAAAACTCTCCGCCCTCCGGGTGGTAGTGGCCCTTGTCGGCCAGGTTGACCGGGGGCAGGTCACTTTCGCGGCCATAGATGAAGTTCACGGTGCCGCGTTCGTCGTGCGCAAAACGCAGCGTCGCTTGGTGGCGCGGGGTGGCCTCGGCTTCGGCGGCCAGTTCCTCATAGGTCGCGTGGATCCGGTTCGTCGGGAAGTCCTTCATCACCGGGCCCGCGATGCGCACCGGCACAAAATCAAAGCCGTCCAGCTTAGGCGGCCGCACGTCCATCGGATATAGCGTCTTCGCGCCCGCGATGTTGGTTTCGAGGCGGATCGAGGGCTCCGTGCCGACGGTCTCCATGCTGTAGATCGTGCGGTACGGCACCTGCACCAGCCAGCCCTTGGACGCCACGAAGGGCTCCTGGCCGTCGATGGTGAAGCGGATCTGGCCTTGCGTGATGACCCACCACTCGCGCGTGTCGGCGTGGAAGCGGCGCGGGGTCTTGGTGCCGGGAGGCTCGGAGATGTAGACGCCCTTCAGGTGCTCGTCGTCGAGAACCACTTGGTGCCAACTGGCTTGGCCCTTGTGCTGGGCGAGGAGGTCGGCGTAGACGTAGTGCGGGCGATTGTTGCCGGTCCATTCGGAAGGCTTGATGGTCTTCGGACCCCAGGCGAGGATTTCATTCCGTTGTGCGGTCAGGGTGCCAACAAGGGCGCATGCCGCGAGCCCGGCGGCGACGAGTACTTTTCGCATGGAATCATCATATTCCCTAATGCGCGTTGGCGGGGGCGGGTATCGGCAGGACCGGGTCGGGACCGGAATGCGGCGGGGTTTTGAAACTGCGGAGGATGGTCCGGCGAGCAAGCGAGACCACGAAAACCGTGTCCAAGTCCTGGACGGAACAATAGGCGAGTTTGCCGTCGGCGGACAGCGTCATCGAGACTGGCGGACCCGGCAGCGGCAGAATCTTCGTCTGCTTGAGGGTTGACGCGTCGGCGAACGCGATGGCATGGTCCGGTTGCAGCGCTGCGATTACAACCTTTCCGTCGCGCGACGGGATCACGCGGACCGGCCCGCTGTGTGCACTCCCCAGCGGAATCTCTCCGACCACCTTCTTGGTGGTCGTGTCGATCACGGTCACCGAGTAGCCGTCGGAGTTGGCGACGTAGAGACGCCGGAAGTCGGGAGAGAATTCGATTCCCTGCGGACGGGCCCCGACCAGAATCTGCTCGAAGGCGCGAGTTTGCAGGTCGAGGGCGGTGACGGTTCCGGTGTCGGTGCAACTGATCCATGCCGTGCGGTGGTCGGGGGCCAGCCGCACCATGTGCGGGGCTTTGCCGCCGATGTCGTAGGTGTCAACAACGGCCTTGCGCGCGGGATCGAGGATCAGCAGCTTGCTGGGAAGCTCCGTGGTGACGAGGACGTGGCCGGTGGACGGGTCGAAATCGATGCCGTGCGGACGGCGGTGCGGACCGAGATCAATCACGCCGACCTTCTTCCGTTCGACGAGGTCGACGATGGACGACGAGTTGCCGCCGTCGGTCTTTTCCGTCATCAACATGACGCCGTTGTCAGTGGTGAAGAGGTAGCGTCCGTCCGATGAGATCGCCATCTCGTGCGGGTGTCCGCCGATTTCCACCTCCGACACAAGCTTCCCGGATGCCGTAAAGAAGCCAATCTTGCCCGACGCCTTCTCCACCGCGACCAAGGTGGGACGGGGAAGGTTCGCCAGCAGAAGCAGCGTGAGAAATGCTACCGCCCAGTTCATCAGCAACCACGCTATCATGCATGGAATATGCTGCGCACTCGCCTCGGACGTGTCACTGCCTCGATCTTGGGTTTCTGCCTGCTGGCTGCCGCTGCGGGCGAATCGAAAATCGCGCTCACCATTGAACGCATCATGAAGGGTCCTAACCTGGTCGGAACGGAACCGTCGCAGGTGAGATGGTCCGGCGATTCGTCCAAGATCTACTTCCAGTGGAAGAAGGCGTCGGACCCGATCGCAGCCCCGATGGACACGTATGTGGTGAACCGGGATGGCTCGGATCTCCGGAAACTGTCGGAAGAGGAGGTTCGCACGGCCCCGCCCGCGCTGATGGACACGAACGACGACCGGTCGCTTAGCGTGTATGCCGAGGATGGCGACATCGTCCTAATGAACAACACTACCGGGACACGTCGGCAGGTCACGAAGACCGTCGACGCGGAGACGAATCCGCGCTTCGTGCCTGGAACGAAAAAGATCACGTTCCAGCGGGGTGGCAATCTGTTCCTGCTATCGCTGGAGAACGGCGATCTGGAGCAGTTGACCGATATCCGCGCGGCGGGCGACGCGACGGCTCCGGCGGCGGCTGCAGGTGGGGGCCGGGGCGGAGGAGGAGGCCGAGGTGGTCGTGGCGGTGCGGCCCCCACGGCCTCAGGCGACGCCCCGAAGGGCACGGATGCCCAGGAGTACTTCAAGAAGGAGCAGAAGGAACTGTTCGAGGTCGTCCGCGACCGCGTGAAGTACAAGGACGAGGCCGACGCGCGTCGCAAGAAGCTGGCGGTCCGCAAACCTTATACCCTGCAGGCCCGGCAAAGCCTCAGCGGGCTGCAACTTGCGCCGGACGGGAAGAAGGTTGTCGCGCTGCTGTCGGAAACGGCAAACGGGTCGAAGAATTCCATCGTGCCGGACTGGATCACCGATTCCAGCTTTCCGGAAGACCTGCCGGGTCGTGCGCGTGTCGGCGATTCGCTCGGCCAGCGGCACTTGGTGGTGATCGACGTGGCGACCGGGGAGGCTAAGACCGTCGATCACGGCGAGGCGGGGGTTCCGGCGAACCAGATCGAGGACGGCGGGAGTTGCAGCGGTGGCGGCGGCGGGGGGCCGTTCGGACCGGCTCAGACGGTGTACTTCTCTCCGGATGGGACGAAAGGGGTGTTCGGGGCGCGGTCGCAGGACAACAAGACGTGCTGGTATTTCGCCTTGGATTTGGCTGGCGGCAAGGCCCGCGCCATTTCGACCGAGAAGGATGCGGCCTGGATCGGCGGTCCCGGCGGCGGCGCTGGTTGGCTGGCGGACAACAAGACGTTCTATTTCACGTCGGAGCGTGCTGGCTCGAACCACCTTTTCGGTGTTGCGTACGATGGCGGGGAGCCGAAGGCGCTGACTTCGGGCAAGTGGGAGATCGACCGGTTGGTGCTGTCGCGCGACAAGTCCACGTTCTATCTGACGACGAGCGAAGGCGGGGCGGCGGAGCGGCACCTGTGGTCGATGCCCGCGACCGGCGGCACCAGCCGACGTATCACGAAACTGCCCGGGTTCCATGCGGGCGTCCTTTCGCCTGATGAAAAATGGATCGCCGACGTCTATTCCTACGCCACCAAGCCGCCGGAGCTTTACGTCCAGCCCAACACGCCGATGGTCGACGGCGCGAGGCTGACCAACTCGCCCTCGACGGATTTCGGGCAGATCGCGCTGATGGACGCGCCGCTCGTTGAGGTTCCAGCGCGCGACGGGGCCAAGGTCCCGGCCCACCTGTTCAAGCCCGCGAACTTCAAGAAGGGCGGCCCGGCGGTGATTTTCGTGCATGGCGCGGGCTATGCGCAGGGTGTGACGAAGGGCTGGTCGGCCAACTACTACCGCGAATACATGTTCAGCCAGTTCCTGATGGAGCATGGATACCTGGCCATCGACATCGACTACCGGGGGTCGAAGGGTTACGGGCGCGACTGGCGCACTGCGATTTACCGTCATATGGGCGGCAAGGACCTGGACGACCAGGTGGACGCGGCGAAGTGGCTTGTCTCGGCGCACGGCGTGGATCCCAAGCGGATTGGGCTCTATGGGGGCAGCTACGGCGGCTTCATCACACTGATGGCGATGTTCACGCAGCCCGATGTTTTCGCCGCCGGTGCGGCCCTGCGTCCGGTCAGCGACTGGACCTACTACAACCAGCAGTACACGGGGAATATCCTCAACCAGCCGCAGGGGGACGCGGAGGCGTACAAGCAGTCGTCGCCGATCTACTTCGCAGGCGGGCTGAAGGGGCAGTTGCTGATCGCGCACGGCATGGTGGACACCAACGTGCATTACATCGAAACGGTGCGGCTGGTGCAGAAGCTGATCGAACTGGGCAAGGACAACTGGGAGCTTGCCTCGTACCCGGTGGAGGACCACGGTTTCGTGCAGCCTTCGAGCTGGACGGACGAGTACAAGCGCATCTTCAAACTTTTCGAAACCACCCTAAAGAAGTAGCCGTAAAGTGCCGATAGAATCATGGGTATGGTTGCATGCGGGATCAGGATGGCCGTCGCGTTGCTCCTTGCAGTGTCCCTGCTCATTGGGGCACCCGCGGAGGACTACCTCGCCGACGGATTGAAGGCGTTGAATGCCAAGCAGCCCGCTGTGGCCGAGCCGCTCCTGAGGAAGGCTGTCGAGGCCGATCCAATGGATGTGGAGGCGCACTTCAACCTCGCCCTGGCCTTGAGTTTGCAACGGAAAGACCCCGAGGCGGTTGCGGAATTGCGCAAGACCTTGGAGCTCCAGCCCAAGCTGTACGAGGCTGATCTGAATTTGGGAATCCTGCTCGTTCGCGACAAGGATCCGGCGGGGGCCTTGGTTCCACTGAAAGAGGCGGTGGAGGCCAAGCCGAAAGAGTTCCGCCCCAACCTCTACTACGCGCAGGCCCTGTTCGACAGCGGGGATGTCGCGGGTGCGGAGCGGCAGTTTGCGCTTACCTCCGATATCGACCCGAAGAATCCCGTTGCGCTGCTTGGCCAGGCACAGGTGATGCTGAAACTGGGCAAGTTGCCGGAGTCGGCGGAGAAATTCCGGGCGGCCGGGTGGAAAGAGGGGCTTCTAGAGGTTGCGATGGCGTACGACCATGCCGGGAACAAGACGGACGCCATAGCGCTCTACAAGGAATTTCCCGAAAACGCGGGGGCGCGGCAGCGGCTCGGCGAATTGCAACTGGATGCCGGGGGCGACGCGGCAGGGGCGGTCGCGAATTTGGAAGACGCGGTTAGGCGGGCTCCGACGACCTCGGGGCGGCTGGCCCTTGCCGACGCCTACCGGATGAACAAGCAGCCTGACAAGATGCTGGAACAATTGCAATTGGCGGCGCAAGGCGATCCGGGCAATTACGAGATCCGGATGTCGCTCGGACGCGCGCTGCGGGATGGCCGCAAGTTCGTTCCGGCGGCTCTGCAGTTCCAGGCGGCCGCGAAACTCCAGCCGGATTCCGCTCCTGCGTGGAACGAGTTGGCGTCCGTGCTGATCGTGGGGGAAAACTACGTCGAAGGTTTGGCGGCGCTGGACCACGTCCGGGCGCTGGGCAAGGAGATCCCCGGGGACTATTTCCTGCGCGCCATCACGTTGGACAAGCTGAAGATGAAGCCCCAGGCGATGGCGGCCTACCAGCAATTTCTCGAGGCCGACAAGGGTGCCCACGAGGATCAGGACTTCCAGGCGCGTCAGCGGATTCGCATCATCGGGAATGAACTGAAGAAGAAGTGAGCGGCATCATAGGCTAGAGTCATGGGCGCACTGATCACCATCCTCTTGTTGCTTGCGCAGGCGGCACCGCCATCGCTCGACCAAATACGCAGCGAGCCAAACTTGGAGCGGCGGGCCAAGTTGGCGGTCGAGTTCGCGGCGGCGGCGGAAAGGCGGGCGGAAGCCGCTTACACGGCAGGCAACATGGCGTCGACAGCGTCCGAGTTGAAGGAGATGGCTCTGGGCGTCGAATTGGCCCAAGCGGCGTTTTCGCAGACTGGCAAGACCCCGATGCGCCATCCGGGTCCATACAAATCCGCGGAGTTGAAAACGCAGGAGATTCTGGTCAGGCTTGCGGACCTTGAGAAACGGATGGATGCCGAGGAGCGGGCTGCGGTCGAAGGCCCTCGCACCAAGGTCCAGGACATCCACGACGAATGGTTTGACGGCATCATGAGGAAGAAATGAGACAGATTCTGCTTGCCCTCTCGCTGCTGGCGCTCCCCGCGCTGGTCCGCCCGGCGATTGCCCAGCGCGAGTTCCTCACCAACGACGAGATTGAAAAAATCCGCGAGGCCCAAGAGCCCAACCAGCGGCTGACTGTCTACGTGCAGTTCGCCAAGCAGCGGATCGACCAGGTCAACCAGCAGATTGCGAAAGACAAGAAGGGCCGGTCCGTGCTCGTCCGCCAACTGCTGGAGGATTATACGCAGATCATCGACGCCATCGACACGGTTTCCGACGACGCGCTGAAGCGTGGCAAGAACATCGACGAAGGTCTGGTTGCTGTGGGCAATGCGGAGCGCAAGTTCCTCGACCAGTTGAAGAAGATCGAGGCCGCCCAGCCGCACGACCTCGACATGTACGAGGTGTCGCTCAAGGACGCCGAGGATACCACTAGCGAAAGCATCGAAACGGCGGCGGCGGATACCGGCAAGCGCTCGGAGGCGGTCAAGGCCAAGGCTGCCGAGGAGAAGAAGAAGCTGGACACCATGACCAGCACCGAGCAGTTGAAGGAACAGAAGGCCGAGGCGGCAAAAGCGGAACTCGCCGAGGACGGCAAGCCGAAGCGGAAGCCGCCGACGCTCTACCGCCCCGGCGAGAAGCCGGAACCACCCAAACCCTGATGGCACCGATCCAGGCATTCCCGTAACCGCGCCAGCAATTCGGTTTCAGAGAACGGCTTCTGCAGCACGCCGTCCGATTCCCCCGTGTCCAAGGTATAGCGGCTGCCGTAGCCGGACATGTAGAGAATCGTCCCGTTCGGGTTGACTTCCCCGAACCGTGCCGCGACCTCAGGTCCGCCGATTTCAGGCATCACCACATCGCACACAAGCAGGTCCAGCCGGCGTCCCTGCTGCTCAATGATCTCCAGCGCCTCCCGTCCGCCTGCAGCCCTCTGGACGTCATAGCCGTGCTTTTCCAAAATGACGCAAAGGTAGTCCAACAGCCCCGCGTCATCGTCAACCACCAGCACTGTTTCGGTGCCGCCAGCGGGTGTCTCCGCGGCATCCGTCTCGAATTCGTCGCTTTCCGCGTCCGTCTGGATGGCGGGGAAGTAGAGTCGGAAGGTAGTGCCACGGTCGGGCTCGGAATCCACTTGGATGAATGCGCGACTCTGGGTTACGATGCCGTGCACCATGGCGAGGCCCAGTCCCGTGCCTTTTCCGGGCTCCTTGGTCGTGAAGAACGGCTCGAAGATGCGTTCCTTCACCTCGGCGGTCATTCCTGAGCCGGTGTCGGCGACGAACAACTCGACGTATTCGCCGGGCTGCATCGAGCCGTGCTCGGCGGCAAACTCTTCGTCGAGATAGACCCTCGACGTACCCACTTCAACCCTACCCCCGGATGGAATCGCGTCGCGGGCGTTGATAACCAGGTTGACGATCACTTGTTCCAACTGCCCACGGTCGGCCCGGAGGTAGCCCGCGGTTTCATCAAGGGATAAAACCAGATCCGAGTCGTCTCCCATTAACGGACGCAGCATCTTCTCGACGCTTCGTACCAGGCTGTTGATTGCAATGTCCCGCTCGAGCACGCTCTGGCGCCGACCGAAGGCCAAAAGTTGCCGAGTAAGGGCAGTGGCCCTGTTGGCGGCGCTGTAGATTTCGTCGGCCGATTCGCGGACCTGGTGGCCGTCCGGGAACTGGGAAGCGATCAACTGGGCGAATCCACTGATCACCGTGAGCAGGGTGCCGAAGTCATGCGCGACGCCGCCTGCCAACTGGCCCAGGGTCTCCAATTTCTGCGCCTCCCTGAGTTGCAGTTCCAGTTTGCGCCGCTCGGTGATGTCGCGGGCGACCGCCGCCAGACAAAGCAGGTTTCCAGTCTCCGGATCATTGACGGGAAACAAATTCAACAGGACGTCGACCGCGGTGCCATCCGAGACCCGGACCAGTTGCGCCTCCCCGACCCAATTGCGACCGTTCAAGAGCGCCGGAATCACATCGGTTTCGATTCGTTCGCGCCAAGCGTGTCCGAACAGGTCGGGAAGGAACCTCGGCTCGTTGATGCCGGAGAGCCCGGTCAAGGCGTGGCCGGAGGGATTCAGGTACGTCAGCTTGCCGTCGGGACCGGCAACGGCAATCAGGTCCGCACTCTGGTCGATCAATGAAACGAACTTCTGCCGGTCTTCCTCGACAAGCTTACGAGCACTGACGTCCCAGCACACGCCCGCCATTCTGAGTGGCTTGCCCGACTGGCCCCGGAACATCGTGCCACGGACAGTGAGCCAATGGACGGTTCCGTTCGACCATACCGTACGGAATTCCACGTCGGTGGACTGTGTCCCGCCCGCGCGTTGCGCGTTGAATTCGGCGACGGTCGCGAGCACCCGTTCCCGGTCCTTGGGGTGGATCATAGCCAAGATCTCCGGCAGCAAACGCTGGGAGCCTAGGGCGCTGATACCGAAAAGCGGATGCATGTAATCGTCCCAAGCCATTGCCGGATCGCCTTCCGACCAGCTCCAAGTGCCTGTGCCGGAGGACCTCAGGGCCAGATTCAGCCGCTCGTGCGCCTGTTGGAGGGCTGCGTCGCGGTCTTGGATGTTGGCCAGCATCTCGTTGAACGCGTCGATCAGGACGCCCACCTCGTCCCTGTTGCTGGTGGAGGGTGCACGGAGCGAGTAGCGCTTTTCGCCGGAAACCGTCCGGGCGATGCGTGCGAGGGCCATGATCGGTTCTGCTATCGTCCGTTGGAATACCGAGGAGAGCGACCATGCCGCAAATAGCGAGATTGCCAGCACCGCCGCAACGATCTCACCGTAACTCTGGAGCCGCTCGGACTCCTCCCGCCGGTCGGAGACGATGTAGATGATGCCGACGAGCTTGTCTTGGAGGATAATTGGCCGCCACAAGCCCAACGACCGGGACGAGAAACGATAGGATTCGGCGAGCGGCGCCGAAGGGATTGCTGGAAGCGCGGGGGCGTGTGAAGTTGGTTCGCGCCGGTATTCCGCGAAGGGCTGGCTGCCGGGGGTGCTGGCAACTCGGTAAATCCCGGCAAACAGAATGTTCGGCGCGACGTTCAGCGCCGCCAAGGTCCCATCGGCCGACTGCGGATCGTCAAACAGGAGGGCCGATGCGCAATTTCTACCGCTGATCTGCGCTTGCAATGAAAGATTCCGAACCATTGCGACCCGCAGGCTGGTGAGCTCATAGGCAAGAAACGCCGCCGACGCGACCAGCAGGGCTGCGCCGCTGACGAGCATGTTCATCCACGTCAGCTTCTTCTTGATCGGAAAGTCGCCGATTCGAAAACGCTTCATCGGGCTCCCTTCCGCACGCTGAGTGCCAGCTTCAACAATTCGGAGCTCAAGCTGAGGCCCGCCCGGTCGGATCCCGCGAGATTGATCTGGAATCGGACCGTCTTGCCAACCAGAACGAGTTCGATCGCGCCGCCCTGTGCCGCGAACTGCGGAATGTCACTTACTGTCAGGGCGTTTCCACGTTCCAGTTCGGCTACGATGGTCTTGAGCCGGGAGGCCTCGGAGGCGGAGACAAATACGATCCGGCATCCGGCGGCATCCTGGACGCGGGTGATCCGCTTCGGCACCAGCGGAGAGTGTTTGATGAGTTCGCCTGACAGCGCGGAATCCAAGATACTGCCGAACGGGTCGTCGCCAAGGACGCAAATGTGGAACGGCTGGCCATCCGCCAACGGCGTCCGGGCTGGCCACTCGACGAATCGCCCGAAATTGGAAAGATAGGCGGCCTTCACTTGGTATTCGGTTGGAACCGGGGCCTGCGCAACCAGCGGGAGGCACGTAGCCAACAGGAGGAGGACCCGGCGGTAGGCGGGTTTCATTCGCTCCACCGTTATTTTCTCCACGTAATGTCGGCTGAGACGCTTCGTCTGATGCCGACCAATGGGCCTGGATCGCCGCTGAATTCGGCGTGGTGCGGCTGGAGTAGATTGCGTCCCGTGATTCCGAATTCCAAATGGGAGAACTTCTGCCACGAAAGCCGTACGTCGGCGGTCCTATATCCCGTAACCTGCTGGGCTGGCAGACCGCTGATACTGCGGAAGATTTGGGTAAACTCCAGATGGCCTGGCAGGCCGATGTAGGATTGCACGACCACCTGGTGTCCCGGGCTGGACCCCTTCAAGCTGGCGACCGTCGTCGTATCCATGCTATCCGCCCGCTTGTGCATGTCCATGTTGAGCCATGCGTAGGAGCCTTCGATCCGCCACCACCGGCGCGGCTTCCAGTTCGCCGCCAGTTCCAGTCCGGCAGTGGTTCCGTACACGCCGTTGCGGTTTACCTGGGGATAGATCGTGCCGTTGGCGGTTGGGTCGAAGTAGGAAGCCTGGGGCTCAAGGCTCAGCAGGTGGTTGTATCGGTTGTAGTAGCCGACGAGATCCAAAGATAGGTCGGGCCGGACCAACTGGCGGTATCCGATCTCATAGCCCAGCATCGTTTCCGAGGTGAAGATTCGGTCGCCGGTGGTCCGAGTGAAGGCGACCGGGTTGGAGGAACGAAGGCTTGTTGTCGTCAGCGTATCTTCGATGTCCGAGGGCGTCCGTACGGCGCGGGTCACCCCGCCCCAAAGCGTTTGGCGTGTGGAGGGCGTCCAAAGGAGGCGGGCACTGGGCTGCCCGTCAAGGCCGGTGTATGAGCTTTGGAGAATCTTGCTCCCCAGGGTCAGCGAAAGTTTGTTCTTGGCGATTTGAATTTCGTCCTGGATAAAACCGGTAAACAAGTGGTCGGTACGGTGGGTCGGCTCGAACGTAATTGTCGGCACTACCGGTGGGATCCTGCCAAGGCTGATGCGCGCCCCAAGACCCCAAATGAGGCTGTGTCTGTCCGACAACGCAAGGTGGTGGACCAGATCGACGTCGAAAGTGTCGCGCAGCTCTTTTTGGTTCGGCTGCTCGCGGTTCACCCGGTCATAGTAGGTCTGGATCTGGAGGTCCGATCCTGAACCAAGGTCGCGCTTCCACAGTGCCAGAACGTTGCCGCCCGAGAGCCGGCCGTTCCGGTCGACGATGTAGGTGGATGGAGGCGACAGACGCGTAAGTTGGTAGCTCTCGCCGTCCCGCCCGTCGTAGATGTCGCCCTGCACGGTTAGCGTGTCGCGGGGATTCACGACCCACTCGGTCTTGAATCCAGCCTGAGCGCGCCGGAAGTCGTCGAAATTTCTGTTGTCGCGGTGGAACTCTGGACCGCGTTCAAAGGCCTTGCCGTAGACCCGGTAGTCAAAGCCAGTGCCATTGCCGCCACCGTGCCGAAGGTCCACGGTCGCTTGTTCCACCGAACCTGCTCCCGCCGAGACCAACGTTCCCTTGGTGTCGCGGGCCCTCTTGGTGATGATGTTGATGACGCCGTTGACCGCGTTCGCCCCCCAGATCGTGCCGCCTGGGCCCCGGATGACCTCGATCCGCTCGATGTCCTCCATCAGGGTCTCCTGGACTTCCCAGTACACGCCGTGGAAAAGGGGTGAGTAGACAGTTCGACCGTCGATCAAAACAAGGACGTTGCGCGAAAGCCGGCTCTGGAAGCCCCGGATGCCGATCGCCCATTTCACGCCGTCGATGCGGGCAACCTCGACTCCCGGAGCGAGCCGCAACGCCTCCGGCAGGCTGGCCGCTCCGGAGCGGTGGATATCGTCCTGTGTGATGACGTAGATCGCCGCTGGGGTCCGCGAAACGGCGACCGGCGATTTCGAGACGGTTGTGACTTCGATCTGGCCCAGTTGCTCGAGGGTCAGACCTTTGAGGCGCTCCTGCTGGCCAGGGTCCTGCGCGCGGGCCGCAGCCGCCGCCAGCAGGACCAGCCCAAGATGTCTCGGCACCCTCATTTCAGGATTGTATCCCGCCGGGACCGCTGTTTGGCGATCATCTGCGCGATGCGCTCAAACCCGGCCTCCCAGTCGGGAAAGAGATCGACGTATTGGGTCTCGCGGGTGATCCGCGCCGGCACCCGGCAGGTGTCCAGCCGAACCGGCACCAGGAAGACATCGTCCAGAGGGACGCGGCTGGCGCAGTCGAGCGCATAGCGGATCTCCGCCTGGAACCCGCCCCGTTTGTTGACCGAGTTGGTGGAGAAACACGGGATGAAGAAGTCCGCAGTCTCGATAGCCTCCTGGATCCTGCGCGGCCAGTTCTGGCCCGGCAGCAGTTTCCGGCGGTCCAGCCAAGGCGCATGGCCCGTGGCTTCAAGACCCTCGTAGAGCCGCTCGGCGGCGGCAAAGTCCTCCACCGCGTAGGCGATGAAGACGCGGGGCATGTCGCCGCCGCGGAATGAGATGCTGCCGTCGCCGTCACGCGCGAAGACTCCGAGTCCATCCACCTCAACGGCTGGCGAATGTTCGAGAGAGCGGCAAATCAGAATGGCGAGGTCCTCAGCGGTCATGGGGCTCCTGCCGGAACACCCAGCTACGCCCTGGGGTAATCGTTCCCAGTCCTGGGAGTTTTGCGGGGTGGCCGCAGCGCAGGGCCCGCAGTAAGCGGTTGACCGCGCGGTCCATCTGGTCTGCCGCCGTTCCGGGCTCAGTACCGGAGCGTTTGGCCTCTTCATGAATCAGTTCAGGCTTTTTCATGGCCCCACAGTACCACTCTGAACCACGGTTCAAGATGTAAGTTGTTGAATCCATTGATGCAATTCCTTGTGACTGAAAAATGAAGATTATTTAATCGTCTCTTAAGGACGCGTTCATGTACGGGTGGGATGATTCTGAGTGACGGCAATTACGTCGGCAAGACAAAATTCCACCAGGAGATCACACACATGAAAAAGCTCATCGCAATGACCATCGGCCTCGGCCTCGTTCTCGGCACCGTTTCGTTCGCCAAGCCCCAGGACGACAAGAAGACCGAAAAGAAGAAGGGCAAGAAGAAGACCAGCACCGACGACAAGAAGATGTAGTTTTCCCGGGCCGACCGCACGGGAATCCTACGGGAACCCGGACGGTCGGCCCGACTTGCGTCCGGCAGTTCCCACGCCCAAATTTCCCCCTGTAGAATTCCTTCTTACCTCCCCTCCTATCTTTGCCACTTCATGAATCGGTTCAGCCTTTTTCATGGCCCGACTTCGTGTGTCCCCGCCCGGCTTCAACGTACAAGCTATTGATTCCATTGAGGCGTTCTGTCATCTTCGAAAGATGAAGCTTGTTTAATCAGATCTTAAGGCCGGGTTCATGTGGGGGTGGGATCATTCTGAGTGACGGCATCGTCTGCACGACAAAATTCCAACAGGAGACTTACCAACATGAAAAAGCTCATCGCAATGTCCATCGGCCTCGGCCTGATCCTCGGCACCGTTTCGTTCGCCCAGCCCCAGGACGACAAGAAGACCGAGAAGAAGAAGGGCAAGAAGAAGAAGTCGACCGACAGCACCGACAAGAAGATGTAGTTTTCCCGGGCCGACCGCTCGGAACCCCACGGGATCCGAGCGTTCGGCCCGACTTGCGTCCGGCAGTTCCGCCCTCCGCGTATACCTCCAGATTTCCTTCCTCGTTCTTGGCTCCAGTTTGCGGTAAAGTACTGGAATGCCGGTACAACACTCCTCCACCTCTCCAGTCGGAAGCATCGCTCCAGTCGGAAACATGGCCCGCCGTGGCTTCCTGCAAACCGCAACCGCCGCCGGTGTCGCACTCGCGGCAGAATCCACAGCCTCCGCCCGTCCCATGACGGAACAGGACAAGCTGGACCGCATCGCATCCAACACCTGGCCACTTCGCCACATCTTCAAGGGCTGGCCCTACGTGCGGACGCGCAACGGTGCCCCGGTCAGCCAGGTGATGGCCCGCGAGTTGGCACTGTCGGAACAGATGCGCAAGAAGTACGGCGAAATCACCATGCTCGACGTCCCGACGTTCACTAAGGAGCACTTTCCCGGCGTGACGCGCATGGACATCTTCTCCGGCCTGTTCGGCGACATGTCCGACGATTCCATGTTTGCCGACCAGACAGGCATCTTCGACGGCGCGCCCCGCACTACCCGCGAATTCCAACCCCACAGTCCCTCCGGCCGCAAGTGGCTCGACAAAATGGCGGCCAAGATGGCGGCGACTGGGACTACCTGCCAGCACATTTCGAACAACGCCCCGCTGGACATCTGCGAGTTGGACAACAGCGCGCGCAAGGCGGGTATCCAGGTCGCCAAAAATTGGATCGATGCGGCGCAGGTACTGGGAACCAAATCGATGCGCGTGAACAGCGGGGGACCGCGGGTCGCTCCCGCGGCCGGTCCGGACCCTACGACGGGCTATCCGAAGAACGAGCCGCTGACGAAGTACCTGAGCCAGTGCATCGAGAGTTTCAAGGAGATGGCGGAGTACGGCGGCAAGCGCGGCGTGAAGGTCACCCTGGAAAACCACTGGGGGCTGACGGCGAATCCCATCAACATCCGGATCATCATCGACGAGGTCAACCACCCGTACTGCGAGGCATCGCCCGATTTCTGCAACTGGGAGCATGAGTACCTGCTATACAACGCACTGCGGGACCTCGCGCCTTACGCCCACACCAATGTGCACGCCAAGTATTGGGACCGCTGGGGCGAGAACAACGACATCCAGCGGTCCACGAGGATCATGCTGGCGGCGGGCTTCCGGGGGACATTCGCGCTCGAATACGAGTCCGGTCCGTGGGACGGGGTGGAGGGCGCGAAGCACGTTTTCAAGGAAGTGCTGGCCGGATTGTCGACTCCCGCTTGACAAATGGCCTTCCAGGGGGGAGAATGAAGGTTTCCCCCCTCCTGCGGATGTGGCGGAATTGGCAGACGCGCTAGATTCAGGTTCTAGTTGGGGCAACTCAGTGGAGGTTCAAGTCCTCTCATCCGCACCAAGATTATAAAGCAGTTAACTCGGTCCGCTCGAAGTTGAGCGGACCTTTTGTTTTGGGTGGCTGCAACGGTTCTTGTATCGATCACGGCTCTGGACGGTTACGGGGAGTGGTGCCAAAAGAGATGTCGGGTGTTGCAGATACCCCATCGATTTCGCGGACGTGATGGCGGGAACAACGCAGCCCTCGTCGTTTCTGCGCGATAATCAAGGCATGACGCGCGACGACGTGATTGCGAAACTGCGTGAGAACGAGGCGGCGCTGCGTGAGCAGGGAGTTGTCCGGCTTTCCGTTTTCGGCTCGACCGCGCGGGGCGACCGACGTCCGGATTCGGGTGTCGATCTGCTTGCAAAGTTCGACGATTCGAAGCGCTTGTCGTTGTTGAAGGTCATCGGAATCGAGCTGCGCCTGTCTGAGATGCTCGGGCAACGGGTCGACCTGATGGAGGAGGGGACACTCAAACCCCGTGTCCAGAGCAGCGCAGAGAGGGACCAAGTCCTTGCCTTCTAGAGACCCGCGTCAACGGTTTGAGGATATCGCCGAGAACATCCGCCGGATTGAAGAACACGTCGTCGGTTTCAACGAGGACTCGTTTCTCGACAACCTCAAGACATACGATGCAGTCGAACGTTGCTTGGAGCGTGTGAGCGAGGCGGGACGAAACTTAGAAATGGAGGCGACAGAATGATTGAGCCAAAAGACAACGAACTCTATTGCGCAACTACTCCGCAGTTCCATGGTTTTGGGGAGTCAAATGGCGACCTGCCATTTGGCAGGAAACAGCACCGGCTAAGTGAACTCATCCGAGGGCCGAATCCGCCCCAAGCATATCAAATCTACTTCGAGATCAACGAGGCTCTCCGTCAGAACGGGCACCAAGAAGAGTTTGACGACAACGACCTGGTAGTTACCGATCAGTGTATTCACGAGTTCGACACCCGCAATCCGCCACTCTCCAACCTCATCTACCAGCATTCGTTCCCTGCCATACCCAGTCGGAGGGTCGCACATTATACCTCGTTAGACAGTTTCAAGAGCATTGTCAGCTCAGGGACGTTGCGACTGCACTCTCTTAGAGAACGGCGCAGCAAAGGAGGGGAATTAGAGCCGTTCCTGACGTTGTGTGGGTATGACGAGGGACAGGTAGATCCTACAACCGGTGAACCAGCATATAGTAAGATTTATAAGGAAATGGCCGAGGACCTGTTCTATACATCGTTCACGACATCGCCAGACGAAGATCTCATGTGGAATGAATTTGGAGACTCGCACCAAGGTGTCCGTCTAGACTTCGAAGTGGTGCCGGGCCGGGCCGAGTTCAGAGACATGCTGTACTCGGAGTCAAGACTTAAACTACTGAAGGATATTCTGCAGATTGCTAGATCGCATGGCAAGACCTACTTGTTCCGCGGAGTTTCTAGGGGCGCGGCGTTTTTCTTGTCTCACTACTACAAAGAATGCGAGTCTAGGCTGCTTTTGTCTAGGACTGCTGGTCGGTATCCGTTCACGCTAACAATTGTGAAAGGAGAGAGGCGTGATTACGTTTCGCTCCCGGTCGCCATTGAGCAGAGAGACGTTGGAGCAAACGTACCCAACGAAAACGACTATGCCCGCATCTCCCTCGTGGGGATTCAGCCTGGCCGTATGTGCGCCCGCAGCGCGTTTGATCGGACTGTTACGGAGGCAGGTCTTGCAGATCTCGTCGTACCATAAACACGCTCGCGGCCTTGGGGCGGCCTGATCCGTTCCAGCCATCGAAGCCGGGAGTTCGAATGACGTTCTCCCCCCACCCCCAACGTAATACTTCGGTAATACCCACCCCCAACCCCGTCCACCCCCTTTCCCCACCCCCTCTTCCCATGCAATTCTGGGACATCGGCGTCGCGCGTGACGCCATGGTTTCACCACCCCGGGACTCAATCTCTTGGCTCAAGCAGCGCCTCAAGCAGAAGAACTCGAAGCGTCTGGCGCGGACCCTGTCCGGCCCGGCCCCGTCGTTCCCAGTCTTCCCGGAAAGCTCTCCACCCACATCCACGTACCGGAAACGGAACTCTAACCCAAATGTCTAGCCCAAAAAAGGCCCACTTCCCGCCCATCGCCATCGTCGGAGCCAGCGCCATCTTCCCCGGCTCCACTGACGCCCACGGCTTTTGGCGTGACATCCTCGCTGGCCGCGACCTCATCACCGACGTCCCCGAACACCGCTGGCTCCTCCAGGACCACTACGATCCCGACCCCAAGGCCGAAGACAAAACCTACTGCCGCCGCGGCTCCTTCCTCGGCGAGATCGACTTCGACCCCATCGAATTCGGCGTCCAGCCCACCGCCATCGCCGCCACCGACACCTGCCAGCTCCTCGCCCTCATCGCCGCCCGCCAGGTCCTCGACGACGCGATGAAAAACCAGTTCACCGAGCTGAACCGCGAGCGCGCCAGCGTCATCCTCGGCGTCACCTCCGGCCAACAGCTCTTCCTCAACGTGACCTGCCGCCTCCAACGTGGCGTCTGGATGAAGGCCCTGCGCGAATCCGGCGTGGTCGAGGAAGAAGCCAAGCAAATCTGCGACCGCATCACCAATTCCTACGTCCCGTGGCAGGAAAACACCTTCCCCGGACTGCTCGGGAACGTGGTCGCAGGCCGCATCGCTAACCGGTTCAACCTCGGCGGCACCAACTGTGTGATCGACGCCGCCTGCGCCAGCTCGCTTTCGGCGCTCGCGATGGCCGTGGACGAACTGCACCTGGGCCACTCCGACCTCGTCATCACCGGCGGCGCGGACACCTTCAACGACGCGCCGATGTTCGTGGCATTCTCCAAAACCCCAGCGCTCTCGAAGTCGGGCGATTGCCGGCCGTTCTCGGACAAGGCCGACGGCACCATCCTAGGCGAAGGTGTTTCGCTGTTCGCCCTGCGCCGCCTCGAAGACGCCGAACGCGACGGCAACCGGATCTATGCGGTAATCCGCGGTCTCGGGTCGTCGTCGGACGGGCGCTCGAAGTCGATCTACGCGCCGGTCCCCGAAGGACAAGCCAAGGCGTTGCGCCGCTGCTACGAGTCGGCCGGTTACGGTCCCGAAACGGTCGGGATGGTGGAAGCGCACGGCACGGGCACGGTTGCGGGCGACGCGGCCGAGTTCGAAGGCCTCCGCCAAGTGTTCTCGGAAGCATCCGAGGAGAAGCAGTGGTGCGCGTTGGGCTCGGTGAAGTCGCAGATTGGCCACACCAAGGCCGCCGCCGGTGCCGCCAGCCTGTTCAAGGCGACCATGTCGCTGCACCACCGGATTCTGCCGCCCACAATCAAGGTGGACCAGCCGAATCCGAAGATCAACATTGGCAGCAGCCCGTTCTATCTGAATACCAAGACCCGGCCGTGGGTGCGCCCGGCGGATTACCCGCGTCGCGCCTCGATCAGCTCGTTCGGTTTCGGTGGCACCAATTTCCACGTTGCGATGGAGGAATATGACGGCCCCGGCGTGCGTCCGCCACAGCATTGGAACGCGGCCTCGGAACTATTCACCGTTTCCGGCAGCAGCCAGGCCGATCTCGATTCCCGTTGCAAGGCGCTGGCAGGCAAGGTCACGGACCACAATTTCCCCCTACAGGCCCGCGAATCGCAGGTTTCGTTCGACGCCGCCGCGCCCTTCCGGATGGCTGCCGTCGCCGAAAACGTCGCGGATCTGAGAAAGAAGCTGGATCCGGCCAACCGCGCCATGCCCGGCGTCTATTCGGGTTCCACCAAGCCGACGGGCACGACCGCGTTCCTGTTCCCCGGCCAGGGCAGCCAGTACGTCGGCATGACCTCCGACATCTCGATGGCCTTCCAGGAAGCCCGCGCCGCTTGGGACGGTGCGCCGTGGCTGGGCGAGGCCGTCTTCCCGCAGCCCGTTTATTCGGACGCCGACCGCAACGCCCAAGCCGCCACCCTGCGGCAGACCGAATGGGCGCAACCCGCCATCGGCACCGCCAGCGTGGCAATTCTGAACATCCTGACGACGCTGGGCGTGAGCCCGGACTGCGTCGGAGGGCACAGCTTCGGCGAAATCACGGCGCTGTACGCGTCGGGTGGGACGGATCTGGACACAATGGTCGGCATCGCCCGCAAACGCGGCGAGTTGATGGCCTTGGCGTCCAGCGTTCCCGGTGCGATGCTGTCGGTCCGCGACGGAGCCGACCAGACACAGGCGATGCTGACCGAATGGGGCGTCGATGTCTCCGTGGCAAATCGTAATAGCCCGACCCAGACGGTGCTTTCGGGCACCGTGACCGCCATCGCGGAAGCCGAGTTGCGCTTCAAGGAGCGCGGCAACACGGTGGTGCGGCTGCCGGTATCGACGGCGTTCCATTCGCCGCTGGTCGCGCCCGCCGCCGGGGCGTTCCGCGCGCATCTGGAGGATTGCTATCTCTCCGAGGCGACACTTCCGTTCTACGCCAACTTTGACGGCGACCTGCACCCGACCGCACCGTCTCTGATGCGCGACCGTCTGGCCGACCAAGTTGCCAGCTCCGTCCGCTTCCATGAAATGGTGGAGAAGATGTACGAGGATGGGGTCCGAACTTTCGTGGAAGTGGGTCCGTCGGCCGTGCTGTCGTCGCTGGTAAAGAGCATTTTGGGGGATCGGCCGTTCACGGCGATCTCGCTCGACCGCCAGGGGACAAACGGCGTGACCGCGCTGTGGCATGGATTGGGCCAGTTGGCTGTGCAGGGAGTCCCGATGAACTGGGCGGACCTGCGTAAGCAGCACGATATTCTGCCCGAGCCGGGTCCGGCTCCGAAATTCGTTGTGAAGATCAATGGCGGCAACTATGGCCGCCCGTACCCACCGGCTGGTGGCGCTGCGGCGCTGCCGAAGCCTGTGGTCAAGGCCGTGGTCGTTGCACCGGTAGCAGCGGCACCGGTGGTCGTCGCAAAGGCTGTCGAAGCCCCGAAACCAACTCCGCCGCCGCCCGTCGCCGCCGCTCCGGCACCCGCTCCAGCGCCAGTAGCGCCGCCAACACCCAAACCTATCGCCCCGCAAATGTCCGCCCCGACAACTACACCCAACAACGCGACCGACCTGTATCGGGTCTTCCAGGAATCGATCTCCCAGGCCCATTTCGGATGGCAGTCGAGCTTGGCGAAGGCGCATGAAGACTACCTGAAGACGATCGAAGGGGCGTATCTGGCAGCACTCGGCACCCCTGTCGCCCGCACCGCCGGCGTCGCTCCAGCACCTATCACCCCGGCACCAGCTGTGGGGCAGGCATTCTTGCCTGCAGCCGCCTTTCAGGCGGCAGTAACCGTACCTCCGACTGCCCCAGCACCACCACCGCCCGTTGCCGCCGCCGTTCCCGCTCCAGTCTCAAAAGCCCCGGTCGCTGCGCCACCCGCGCCGCAAGCCCCCAATCCCGCGCCAGTCGCCGCCGCGAAAGCCGCAGTCAACTACACCACCGTGCTCCTCGACGTAATCGCCGACAAAACCGGCTATCCCGTCGACATGCTCAACCCCGACATGGCCCTCGAAGCCGACCTCGGCATCGACTCGATCAAGCGCGTCGAGATCTTCGCCGCCATGATCGAGAAAGTTCCCGGCATGAAAGAGCCGGACATGGCCGAGCTCGGCCCGCTCCGCACCATCGCCGACATCGCCAACTACCTCGGTGCCAGTTCCCCCGCCCCGGTGGCCGCGACTGTGGCAGCGCCTTCGAAACTCGCCGCCCCGACCGTCAACTACACCGCCGTCCTCCTAGACGTGATCGCCGACAAAACCGGCTATCCCGTAGACATGCTGAACCCGGACATGGCCCTCGAAGCCGACCTCGGCATCGACTCCATCAAGCGCGTCGAGATCTTCGCCGCCATGATCGAAAAGGTTCCAGGCATGAAGGAACCGGATATGGCCGAACTTGGCCCGTTGCGGACTATCGCGGACATCGCCAACTACCTGGGTGCCAGTTCTCCGGCTCCGGTCGCGGCGACACCCGCACCAGCGCCTGCAAAACCCGCCGCCCCGTCCGTCAACTATACCGCCGTCCTAATCGACGTGATCGCCGACAAAACCGGCTATCCCGTGGACATGCTGAACCCGGACATGGCCCTCGAAGCCGACCTCGGCATCGACTCCATCAAGCGCGTCGAGATCTTCGCCGCCATGATCGAGAAGGTTCCGGGCATGAAAGAGCCGGACATGGCCGAACTCGGGCCGCTCCGCACCATCGCCGACATCGCCAACTACCTCGGGGCTGGATCTCCTGCCCCGGCAGCGGCCTCCACACCGGTGGTGGCGATACCCGCCGCCCGATCCGTCAACTACACCGCAGTTCTGATCGACGTGATCGCCGACAAGACAGGCTATCCCGTTGACATGCTGAATCCCGACATGGCCCTGGAAGCCGACCTCGGCATTGACTCCATCAAGCGCGTCGAAATCTTTGCCGCCATGATCGAAAAGGTCCCCGGCATGAAAGAGCCGGACATGGCCGAACTCGGGCCACTCCGCACCATCGCCGACATCGCCAACTACCTCGGGGCTGGATCTCCCGCTCCGGCCGTGGCCCCCGTCGCGGCAGCCCCCACCGCCCCATCCGTCAACTACACAGCAGTCCTGATCGACGTGATTGCCGACAAAACCGGCTACCCAGTCGACATGCTGAACCCCGACATGGCGCTCGAAGCCGACCTCGGCATCGACTCGATCAAGCGCGTGGAAATCTTCGCCGCCATGATCGAGAAAGTCCCCGGCATGAACGAGCCGGACATGGCCGAACTCGGGCCGCTCCGCACCATCGCCGACATCGCCAACTACCTGGGGGCCGGCTCACCGGCCCCCACCCCAACTCCCTCCGCCGCGACAGCGCCCCAACCCGCTCCCACCGGACTCCGCCAAGTGCTCCACACCCGTCCCGCCGCCGCAACCGGCCACTCGATCCTCGACGAATCCATCGGCTCCGTGACCATCACTGACGACGGAATGGGCATTGCCGACGCCCTCAGCGAACTTCTCATCGTCCGCGGCTTCGAGGCCGCAGTTGTGGACGAAATCCCCGGCGGAATGCGCGCCGTGATCTGCCTGTCCGGCATCCGCCCCTTCGAAAACCGTGAGCAGGCCGTCGCCGCCAACGAGCAGGCCTACCGCACAGCCCACGCCATTGCCCCGGTCCTTTCGGCCGAAGGCGGAGTCTTCGTGACCGTGCAGGACACCGGCGGCAGTTTCGCTCCTAAGGATGACCGCGCCTGGGCCGGCGGCCTGTCCGCCCTCGCCAAGACCGCTGCCATCGAGTGGCCCAAGGCGAAGGTGAAGGCTATCGACATCGACCTCGCCGGCCGTACGCCGCACACCATCGCCCAAGCGCTGCTCAACGAGCTTCTGAACGGCGGCAAGGAACTGGAAGTCGGCCTCGGGGCCCGCAACGAACGGGTTGCCGTTGAAACCACCTTCGGCCCGGCCTCAGGGTCGGACCTTGGTCTCGCCAAGGATGCCGTCATCGTCGCTTCCGGCGGAGCCCGGGGCGTGACGGCCCAATCCTTGATCCACCTCGCGCGCCGGGCCGGGGGACGCTACGTCCTGCTAGGACGGACGCCCATCGCCGACGAGCCCGCCTTCTGCGCGGGGAAGACGACCGAATCGGAACTCAAGCAGGCCTTCATCGCCGACGCCAAGTCGCGCGGCGAATCGGCCTCGCCCGCTGCCGTAGGTAAGAAGGTGTCGCAGGTGATCGCATCACGCGAAGTGCGCGAAGTGCTCGCCGGATTCCAAACTGCCGGAGCCGAAGCCCGTTACGTCGCGCTCGACATCCGCAAGGCCGCGGAAGTCTCGCAGGCTCTCGACCAAGTTCGCAAGGACTGGGGCCCGGTCGCCGGGATCGTCCACGGTGCTGGCGTGCTGGCCGACAAGCTTCTGACGGAACTTACGCCCGACAAATTCGAAGCCGTTTTCTCCACCAAGGTGGAGGGGCTCGAAGCGCTGCTCGACGCGACGGCTTCCGACAAGTTGAAGTTCCTCTGCATGTTCTCGTCTGTCGCGGCGCGCACAGGCAACACCGGCCAAGCTGCATACGCGATGGCGAACGAGGTTCTGAACCGCGTCGCGCAATCCAAGGCTGGGAAAGGCACGCGCGTGAAGAGCCTGAATTGGGGCCCGTGGGACGGTGGCATGGTGACACCTGGTCTGCGCAAGCACTTCGCGCAGAACGGGATCAAACTGCTCGGCATCGAGGAAGGCGCGGAGTTGTTCGTCGATGAGATCCTCAGCGGGGCTGACAGCGAGGTCGAGATCGTCCTCGGCCACCCGCTGGTGTAACGAACTATCCCGGAATCCAGGATGCCGTTCGAGCCCATCGCAATCATCGGCCGGGGCTGCGTCTTCCCCGGCGCACTCACCCCCGGCCAGTTCAGTGACCTCGTCCTCGGCAACGTGGACGCGGTCACCAGCTGCCCGCCCGACCGCTGGCGCAAACCTGTCTCCGAAGTCGTCCGCGAGGGCCCGGAAACATGCCCCACGGACAAGGGCGGCTACGTCTACGGCTTCGTCAACCCGGACCCGGCGCTCGAAAAGTACGACGTCATGACCCAGTGGCTCGTCTACTGCGCCCGCGAGGCCATTCGCGAATCGGGACTTACCCAGCTCCCGTCACGCACCGGAGTCGTCGCCGGAGTCCTCGGACTGCCCTCCGAAAGCCTCGCCCAGTACGCTGAAAACGTCTGGCTCGGCGTCGAGAATTGGGTTGCGCCGGAAAACCGCTTCATGGCGGGCCACGCCGTCCACACCGTCGCCAGCGCCCTGGGCCTCGGTCTCGGCGGTTTCGCCCTAGATGGGGCCTGCGCATCCGGCATCTACGCCCTCAAACTGGCCTGCGACGCCCTGCACGACGGTCGCGCCGACCTCATGCTCGCCGGTTCCGTTAACCGCTCCGACGACCTCTACCTCCACATCGGCTTCCACACCCTCCACGCGGTCAGCCCGACCGGACAAAGCCGCCCATTCCACGCCGGAGCCGACGGCCTCCTGCCCTCCGAAGGTGCCGGTTTCGCGCTCCTCAAACGACTCCGCGACGCCGAACGCGATGGCGATAAGATCCTCGCCGTGATCCGGGCCATCGGGATCGGCAACGACGGTCGTACCGCAGGACTCCTCACCCCTTCCGAATCCGGCCAGGAAACCGTCATTCGCAACGCCTACGCTCTCTCGGGCCTGAGCCCCGCCGACATATCCTTATTGGAATGCCACGCCACGGGGACCCCGGTCGGCGACGGCTGCGAACTCCGTAGCACCGGCAAGGTCTATGCGGGTCTCAAGAACGTGCCCATCGGATCGGTGAAATCGAATATCGGGCACCCCATCACCGCCGCCGCCATGGCTGGACTATTCAAAATCATGGCCGCAATGGAGGCCAAGACCCGCCCCGGGACGCTGCATGTTGCCGGAGCGCCGGTCAACCCGGAACTGGCGCACTCGCCTTTCCGCGTTTTGGCCGCCAATGAACCATGGGAGTCGAACGGTCCCCGACGCGCGGCGTTGAGCGCCTTCGGATTCGGCGGTAATAATGGCCACCTGATTCTGGAGGAATACATCTCCCCGCTTCCGACGGCTGCGCCCAGCGCGACCGCTAAACCCAGGATCGCCATCGTTTCCGTAGGCGTCGTGGCCGGTAAGACCGAGGGTTCCGACGCATTCCAGGCCGCCATCGCCGCCGGGACCCCGCTGGATTCCGAAACCGCTACCCTTGCGCTGGAAATGAAGAATCTCGGGTTCCCGCCGAACGACCTCGTCCAAGCGCTGCCCCAGCAGATCCTTGCGATGCAGGCCGCCGCCGAGGCGATCTCGAAAACCGGCCCCCTTCCCCATGCCCGAACAGGCGTCTTTGCGGGGATGACGGTGGATGCCGAAGTCGGTCGTTACGGCCTCCGCTGGCGCACGGGCAACCACGAGGTCTGCCCCGAGCTCACTCCCGCAGCCGTCCTCGGACGCCTCGCGAATATCGTCGCCAACCGCATTTCGAGCCGCTACGACTTCCGCGGGCCCAGTTTCGCCGTCATGTCCGAGGAAGTTTCGGGCTTGGTCGCACTGCGACTCGCCGCGCGCGCCCTGGCCGCCGGTGAAATCGACGCCGCCATCGCCGGTGCCGCCGACCTTTCCTGCGAAATCGTCCACCGGACCGCCCTGCCCCTCCCGGCGGGCGACGGGGGCGCGTTCTTCGTGTTGAAGCGCCTCGACGACGCGGTTGCGGCGGGCGACGAGATCCTCGCCCTGATCGATGGGTCCGACACCGCCAATCCCTCCGTCCCCGACAACGTTTCACCGCTGTTCGGCTATGTCCATGCCGCCGTAGGGGCACTGCGGGTCGCCGCGCAACTCGCGCAACAAAACAAACCCAGTCTCGTTTCCACCACCCATACAGTAAGGATGGGCGCTGCTGCCGTCACCCTGAGCGCGCCCCCGGTGGCCCGGCGTTCCGGTGCCATCCGGCCCGACCTCGCCTTCGTTTTCCCCGGTGCCGCAGCCGCCTACAAGGGCTCGGGCCGCAGTTTCGTCACCTCGTTCCCGGAGGTTGTGGCCGACGTGGTCGAGCGCATGCCGACCGTCGCCGCTTCCGCCCAGTGGCTGTACGACGAGTCCACTGAAAAGCCGGGCCCGTACCAGACGCTCTGGGGCGCGTCGTTCCTCAGCCAGTTCCACGCCAGTTTCTCCCTGAACGTGCTCGGGTTGCGGCCCGCCGCCGTGATCGGGGTCAGTTCCGGCGAGACCAATGGCATCGCGGCGCTAGGAGCTTGGCGCGACATCGACAACTTCCACGACGAGTTCGAGGCCTGCCGGATTTTCGAGTCCATGGCGGAACAAGGCTGGCAGACTTGGCGTCTGGCGGTTTCCGAGCCCGAACTCCGTGAGATCTTGGCCGCGAATCCCGGCCTGCGACTGACTTCCATCAATGGTCCCGGCGAGTATGTGGTTGCCGGTATGGTCGATTCGCTGCCGAAGGGCAAGTCCCAGCGCATCCACTACGACCTGGTCATCCACACGCCCGAATTCGCCCCTTGGCGCGACACTTGGCGCGCGGTCCACTCGCGCGAAACCGTTGCCCCTGCCGGTGTCCGGTACTACGCCCACGCTTTCGGCAACGCATATACCCCGACCCGAGACCTCGTCGCCGACGCCCTCACCGGCCAAGCGCTGAAGCCGCTCGATTTCCCGGCGCTCATCGAACAGGCCTACGCCGACGGCATCCGGATCTTCCTGGAACACGGTCCGCAAGGCGGCTGTTCGGCGTCGATCCGCCGGATTTTGGGCGACCGCCCGCACTTGGCCGTCTCCTACGACCTGATGTCCGCCGATTCGCTGCAACAGGCGAAGAACGCCATCGGGCAGATTGACCCGTCGCTGCTGCAGTATTTCGACCGGCCGCAGCGTCGGCAAACGCCCCCTCCGGGCAAGCGCCTGACGTTCCCTGCCCACGCCGCGCCGGTTTCGATACCCCGGCCTCCGGCTCCACCGCAACCTGAACCTATTGTTGTTGTTGTTGTCCCCCCCACACCCATCGTGTCCACACAACCCACTTTCGCCAACCCGTCCCTGTTTGAGCAGCACGCCGCCGCGTTGACCCGCGCCCACATGGAATTCGCCAAGACCGGGGCTTCGGCGCACGCCGACTTCCTCGCGATCTCGCAGCGCGCCTATGTCGCGGCGACCGGTGCCGCCCCGGTGTCGTACGTCGCGCCGACCGGGGTCCTGACGGCCCCGGTGGTCCAAGCGCCGGTAGTCCCAACCCCGGCAGTTAAGGCCGCCCCCGTTGTCCAGGCCGCGCCTCCGGCTCCAGCCCCTGCCATGCCCGTCCCCGCCGCGTCCAAGTCCGAGCACAAGATCTGGATGACCCGCCAGGACCTCGAAGCCATCGCCTCCGGCCCGGTCTCGGCCATCCTCGGACCCGAATTCGCCCCCATCGACAAGTTCCGCCGCGTGGTCCGCATGCCCATGCCCCCGCTGCTGCTGGCTGACCGCGTCGTTTCCGTCGACGCCACCCCGTTGAGCATGGGCACCGGTGCCATCCACACCGAAACCGACCTCACCTCCGACAAGTGGTTCGTCTTCCGCGACCGCGTCTCCCCCGGCATGCTCGTCGAATCCGGCCAGGCCGACCTCCTCCTCATCTCTTGGCTCGGCGTCGACTTCGAAATGAAGGGCGACCGCATCTACCGTCTCCTCGGCTGCGAACTCACCTTCCACGGCGGCGCGCCGGTCGCGGGCGACACCCTCTGCCACGAAATCCACATCGACCGCCACGCCAAACAGGGCCCGGTCCGCCTCTTCTTCTTCCACTCCGACACCCGCGTCAACGGCAAAACCCGCCTTTCCGTGCGCAACGGCCAGGCCGGCTTCTTCACCGACGAGGAATTGGCCGGATCCAACGGCGTCCTCTGGGACCCCGCAGCCTCCGAGCCCACTCCGAACGCCGTCCTCCCCACCCCGTTCGTCAAGAACGTCCGCAAGCGCTTCACCATCGACCAGCTCCGCGAAGCCGCCATCGGCAACGCCTGGGAATGCTTCGGCGACGGCTTTGAATTTGCGGGCGCGCACCAACGCGGCCCCGGCTTCTCCACAGGCAAGAACCTGCTGTTCGAGGAAGTGCTCGACCTCGACTTCAATGGAGGCGCTTGGAAGCGCGGCTACCTGAAGGCCCGCATGCCGCTCCGTCCCGACAACTGGTTCTTCGACCCGCACTTCAAGGACGACCCCTGCATGCCGGGCACCCTCATGTTCGACGGCTGCATCCAGACCATGGCCTTCTACATGATGGCGCTCGGCGAGACCATCTACCGGGACGGCTGGCGCTTCGAGGTCGTCCAAGATACGAATTACGTGCTGAAATGCCGCGGCCAGGCGATTCCGTCGTCACGCATCCTCGACTACGAGGTTTTCGTCGACGAGTACGTGCCCGGCCACGAGCCGATCCTCTGGGCCGACGTCCTCTGCACGGTGGACGGCCTGAAGGCGTTCCACTGCCGCCGCCTCGGCTTGAAGCTGATCCCCGGCTTCCCGCATGACGACGACCCGGATTACATGCCGAAATCGGTGGATAACACCGAGGTCGCGATCATGAACGGCGTCCGGCAGGACTACACGGCGCTGCTGCATTGCGCGGTGGGTCCGCCGAGCTTGGCGATGGGTGCGCCGTTCGCGAAGTTCGATCAGGGGTACCAGTTGCCGCGCCTGCCCTCGCCGCCGTACCATTTGGTGACGCGTGTGACGTCGGTGCATGGCGAATTCGGGGTGGAGAAGCCGGGCGCGTGGTTCACGTCGGAGTTGGATGTGGACGGCTCGGAGTGGTTCTATCAGCAGAACGGGACGCCTGTGATGCCGTTCGGCGTGCTGATCGAGTCGGTTTTGCAGCCGTGCGGATGGCTGGGGTCCTATTGCGGGACGGCGCTGCATTCGGACCGGACGGTGTATTTCCGCAATCTGGACGGCACGATGACGATCCACGGGCCCATTACCAAGCCCGCGCCGGGGACGAAGAAGACGCTGAAGACGACGTCGCGGATGACGAAGTTGAACTCGTCGGGCGGCATGACGATCCAGTTCTTCGAGGTCCACACGACGTTGGACGGCAAGCCGCTGCTGGATTCGATCACCAGTTTCGGGTACTTCAAGAAGGAGCATCTGGCGCGCCAAGTGGGCGTTCCGGCTTCACCCGAGGAAATGGCGGAGCATACCGCGCCGTCGTCGTTCCAAGTGGACCTGCGCGCGACCCCGCAGCGGCTGATGCCGACCGGGAATCTGCTGATGATCGACCGGATCACGGGCATGTGGGGCGACGCGGAAAAGGGCCAGATCATCCGGGCCGAAAAGACCGTGCTGCCGAACCAGTGGTTCTTCAAGGCGCACTTCTACCAGGACCCGGTGCAGCCGGGGTCGCTGGGGCTGGAGGCGATCATGCAGACGCTGGAGTTCTATGTGTCGTACCACAAGCTGGACGCGGGGATTGTGAATCCGCGCTTCGAGTATGTGGAGGAGGGTGACTTCAAGTACCGCGGCATGGTGTTCCCGACTACGAAGAAGATGGAGACGGAGATTCGGATCCGGGAGGTCGTGCGGGAGGACCGGGCCGTTACGGTCAGGGCGACGGGGTCGATTTGGGCGGATGGACTGCGGATTTATTTGATGAATAGGGTGGCGATCCGGGTGGTGGGGGAGTGACCTAAGTGGCACCCTCGACGGACCATGTGGCGGATGTTCTGCCCAACGGCGGCGACGGACGGAAACCTGACGGCTTTCAGCCGCTAAGCGGACATTCGCGAAGCGTGCGACCTTCACCTGAATCATGGCCCGCCCTTGGGCCACCTGATCGCTGCTTGACAGCGGATACCAGTTTGGCTTGACAATTTCGGGGGGGGGGATCATTCTTGAATCATGTCCCTTGATCACCGAAAGGTTCACCTGGTTCTGTTCGCCGTCGTGTCCCTGCTCTTGAGCAGTTGCGGCGACAGCCCGTCCAGCTCCGCAAGTTCTTCAAGCTCCAGCCGCGGTTCTTATGATAAATGGCAGGTCTCGGCAACGCCGGACGGGTTCCTGACGTTCGACACCAATACTGGGGAGATTCGCCGGTATGTCCACCTCTCGGGCTCTAAAGGGAAGGTCACCGCAAGGCTCGTTTTCGATAGCAGCCTCTTCTACGTTCAAGATATGGACACGGATAACCGCGATGTTAGGGAAAGCATCCGCCCAGAACTGAAGGAAGAACGGAAGAAGCGGGAGGCTGAGCAGGTAGCGAACGAGCTGATGGAAGCCAAGAAGAAGGCCGCGAAGGCTCCGGGAAAGATCGACCTCGAAGTCCTGAAGGCGAAGTTCAGGCCGGGCGACGACTACCAGAATGCTCTGACGTTCATTGGCACCTACAGGGGAAACCTCGGCGATCTACTCTGGTGTACGGACGTGGATCCCTACAGTGATCCCGTCGTCGACGCCTACCGTGCAGCAATTCCAAGCGGCAACTATCGTTTGGTGGCAAACCAAGCCCGCACCGCGATCCTCCAGACTTTCGGTGGAGTCTTGCAGGCTGTCGGAGCTCTTACACCCGGGAACGTCGAACCCGGGCTTCTTACCAGTCCACCCTTTGACGCATTCAACGCGGCTGATGTCCGTGCCGTAATCGAGGGTAGCAGAGATGTTCACGACAACGACCCGGTAGTTCAGCAGCAGAAGGTGCTCAAGCTGCTGTTTCAGAAGATAGCGCGCGGAGACTGGAACTCCGAGGGAGGACGCTTGCTGTCAAAGACCCTGCCCAAGGAGGTACTCCAAGAGTTGCGTTGAACGCATCCCCGGCACGACGAGAAGATGACCAATCAGAGCCAGCGTTGCGGACTCCAGACCTCTGAGAGTCTTGGTAGCCTAGGAATGTGGAATCCATGGAATCCATCACAATCGCCGTCAAGAACTGCAAGGAGACCGGCATACTGATCGCGTCGTGGAACGACCCCAACGGCCTCGGTGGATTGACTACCCAAGCCCACCACTTGCCTGGGCTAGAGGCGAACATCTTGGAAGCCATCGAGGTCCATTTCGATCCTGAAGAACAGCCCAAGCGCATTTTCCTGCCTTTCGAACAAGATTTGCTCCTTGCCGCCACATGAAACTGCGACGGGATGTTTCAGGAGTCGACGTCGTTCGGGCTCTTGAAAGGCTCGGGTTCGAGACCGTTCTCCAGTCGGGATCGCATATACGTTTGGCCGGTGGACCGAGTCGGGTTACCGTGCCCGCGCACCAAACAATCGCTCCTGGAACACTGAAGGGCATCATGCCACAGGCGGGGATCGACTTGGACACCTTGGCCGCACATCTGAAGTAGCCTAACTCCAATCTTGGCAAAGCATGGACAATGGGTATACACTGGTAGCGGATGGATCGATTCGAGCCGCCCGTTTTCGATTGGGACGCTGGCAACATTTCCCACATCGCTAAGCACGATGTCACCACAGTTGAGGCCGAGCAGGTCGTTCTCGGCGCAACGGTCATGCTCGACGTGGAAGAGCGCAATGGCGAAGACCGGCACACCGAGTTGGGCCAAACGGCTGCGGGGCGATTGCTACTCGTGGTATGGACCGGTCGCCTGGGCAAGGTCCGGGTGGTCACGGCTTTTCCGGCGAATCGGAAGTGGCGGGCAGTATGGCAGCGCCTGTCGGGCGAAACTCCTGTAATGTGAGGATACAAATGGCAACGCGGAAACAAGTTGAATTCAAGAGCGAGGCCGAGGAGGCGCGCTGGTTCGAGGACAATCAGGACCGGCTGCTGGAACTGTTCGAGCAGGCGGGAAAGGACGGGGTGCTGCGGATCGGCGACAAGAGTGTGGGGATCACGCTGGCCGCCGGGTCGATCGCCTCGCGCGGCGGGGTGCTGCGCAAGCCGCCGTCACAGAAAGTCATGCTGCGCATTCCCACCGGCGACGTCGAGAAGGCGCGTCATTTCGCCGCCGAGAAGGGGATCGGATACCAGACATACATCAAGATGCTGTTGCGGGCCGGACTGGACCGTGAAGAAAAGACCCGGTTGGCTGGTTAGCCATCTGGACGCATACCTATTGGGTGGCCCGGGTGCGAGAAATACGGACATGGCCGCTCTTCCCATCGAGATGCCCCGCGAAGCCATCGCCGAGTTCTGCGGACGCAACCACATGCGGAAACTGTCCCTGTTCGGGTCCATCCTCACGCCCCGTTTCCGCGATGAAAGCGACATCGACGTTCTGTCGAATTCGAGCCCGGTCGTGGTGCGGGACTCCTGGGCGTCATCCGCATGGAGCGCGAGCTCACCGGGATGCTCGGCCGCCAGGTCGATCTCCGGCCGCCTGGCGATTTAAGCCGATTCTTCCGCGACCGGGTCGTCGCAGAGGCCGTCCCCCAGTATGAGCGCTGAGGACTTGGTCCGCATCCGCCACATGGTCGAAGCGGCCTGCGAGGCTCTGGCCTTGCCGACGGTCGTTCTCGGGAGGATCTCTTCGGGAACCGTATGGTCTTCCACTCGCTCGTCACGATGGTGGGTACTCCGGTGGAGGCGCAACAATCGTGCAAGAAATATAAATCTGTGCCGCGAAGCTAGTCATCTACCCGAGCAGAGATACCTCTCTAACAACACACACATGAAACGCATCCTACCCCTCATTGCGCTCGCTCTCTCCTGCTCTTTCGGAGCATTCGCCGCGGACATCGTCGACACTGCGGTTGCCGCAGGGAACTTCACGACCTTGGTAACTGCCGTGAAGGCTGCCGGACTCGTGGATACCCTCAAGAGTGCCGGTCCCTTCACCGTTTTCGCCCCGACAGACGACGCGTTCAAAAAGCTGCCCGCCGGGACGATCGAGGCTCTTCTGAAAGACACCGACAAGCTCAAGGGCATCCTGACCTACCACGTTGTTGCCGGAAAGGTGTTGGCTGCCGACGTGGTGAAGCTGAAGTCTGCCAAGACCGTGGAGGGCCAGTCCGTCAAGATCTCTGCCAAAGGTGGCAAGGTCACGGTTGGTGCCGCGACCGTCGTCAAGACCGATATCATCTGTGACAACGGTGTAATCCATGTGATCGACGCCGTGCTTCTCCCGCCAGTCAAGAAGTAAGTGCAGTCCGTCATCTCGATGAAGGCCCGGAGTATCACACCGGGCCTTCTGTCAAAGCTAGTAGTCGCCGGCTAAGTCTTGTACCCAAGAGACTGCTGGTCACGTTCGACTCCGTCCGATCCCCACCTCACCACCTCGACCCCGGTTCCAAGCGGTGTCATAGACCGTCGGCGTTTCGTTCCCTACCGTCCGACAAATGCTACCCAAACGCAGAGCTCCCCGTGCCGCAGTGATGCGGCCGTTTCCATTCTGCACTGACATTCCAACGGTTTGACTTGACGAAACGTCCGCCAATCGATATGCTTGGCACGTCTGATACGTTTCAAAGCCGCGCCGAAGCCGCTCGTCTGTCAAAATGGAAGCATCCGATGTCTAAAGCCAACACTGAACTCCTTCAAGATCTCTGGCTGGATTCCGAGGCTGAAAAGCTCGCCTCCAACCCGCTCGCCCTGTTGCGTTACCGCTCGAATCTTCTCGGCGCAGACCTCCGCATCACCAACTTCGGCGGTGGAAACACCAGCTCCAAGTTCGACCTCTCCGACCCCTTCACCGGCCAGCCGACGCGCGTGATGGCCGTCAAAGGCTCCGGCGGCGACATCGGCTCCATCAAGGAAAGCGGTTTCGCCATCCTCTACATGGACCGGCTCAACCAGCTCAAGACCATCTACCGGGGCGAGGAGTTCGAGGACGAGATGGTGTCCTTCTACCCGCTCGCGGCCTTCGGACGCAACTCCGTCGCAGCCTCCATCGACACCGCCCTCCATGCCTTCCTCCCCTGGGACCACGTCGACCACCTCCACCCCGACTGGGCCATCGCCATCGCAGCCAGCGCCAACGGCGAGCGCAAGATGCACGAGTTCAACAAGGAATTCAACCGCAACATCGTGTGGCTCCCGTGGCAGCGCCCCGGTTTCGAGCTCGCGCTGATGCTGGAAAACGCCGTCAAGGAAAACCCCAAGGCCGATGGCCTCTTCCTCGGCAGCCACGGTCTCTTCACTTGGGGCGACACCCAGCGCTCCTGCTACGTCAACTCCGTCGAAACCATCGACCAGATGGGCCGTTTCATCAGCGCCGGTGCCGCCACCAAGGGCAAGGTGTTCGGCGGCGTCAAGCGCGAAACCATTGAGGACCGCCAAGCCGTCGCCGCCGCCATCCTACCCGCCCTGCGCGGCATCTGCTCCTCCAACAAGCGCCAGATCGCCCACTACGCCGACCATCCGGACGCCCTCGAATTCGCCGGTTCCGAGTGGGGCCAGGAACTCTGCGCACTCGGCACCAGCTGCCCGGACCACTTCCTCCGCACCCGCATCTGCCCGATGTTCGTCGATTGGACCCCGGGCGAAAGCCTTGATGTGCTGAAGAAGCGCATCGCCGATACGGCGCAAGTCTACCGCAAGGAATACGCCGACTACTACAACGCCTGGGCGACGCCGGAATCCCCCAAGCTCCGCGATTCCAACCCGTCGGTTGTCGTGATCCCCGGCCTCGGCCTCTTCGGCTTCGGCAAGAACAAGAAGGAAGCGCGCATCACCACGGAGTTCTTCATCAACGCCATCCACGTGATGGCGGGCGCGGCGGCCCTCGAGGACGGCAATATCCCCAACCCGCTGGCGCAGGCGCGTCGGCCGGAGCAGTCGCAGCACTTCGCGACCGCCCACAACTACGTCGCCCTGCCCCGGCCGGAAGCATTCAAAATCGAATACTGGGCGCTCGAAGAGGCCAAGCTGCAGCGTATGCCTCCCGAGGCCGAGTTCAGCCGCAAGATCGCGCTCGTGGTCGGCGGCGGCAGCGGCATCGGCCGCGAAGTGGCCATCATGCTCGCCAAGCGCGGCGCGCACGTCGTGGTCGCTGACATGAACGCCGACGCGGCTGCTGATGTCGCCAAGGAAGTCGCAAAGCTGACCTCCAGCGAGACGGTGTCATCAGTGGCCGCGAACCTGTGTTCCGCCGAAAGCCTCGCTGCTGCGATCCGCCACACGGTGCTGACCTTCGGCGGCGTCGACACGGTCATCAACACGGCCGCGATCTTCCCTGTGGGCACGGGCGCCGGCGGCAAGCTCACCGAATCGCAGTGGAACACCACCTTCCTCGTCAACGTCACCGGCAACTTCCTGCTGGCCGAGGAAGTCAAGAAGGTTCTGGTGGAACAGGGTCTGCCCTCCACCATCGTCCTGACCAGCTCCGCCAACGCCGTGGTGCCGAAGTTCGGCAGCGAGGCCTACGACATCAGCAAGACCGCCCTGAACCACCTGATCCGTGAACTGGCGGTCGGTTTCGGGTCGCTCGCGCGCGTCAACGGCATCGCCCCGGCGACCGTTGTGGCCGGATCGACCATGTTCCCGCGCGACCGCGTCATGCAGTCGCTCTCGAAATACAAGATCGCGTACGACGAATCGGAGTCCACCGAGGACCTCCGTGATAAGCTGGCAAACTTCTACGCCCAACGCACGATCACCAAGCGTCCGATCCTGCCGAAGGACAACGCGGCGGCCATCGTGTGGCTCGCGGGCGAGGAAAGCGCCAAGACGACGGGGCACATCATCCCGGTCGACGGCGGTCTGCACGAAGCGTTCTTGCGGTAGAGCTGCGTTTCTCCGGTAGGGGAGCGCCACTGATAGAAATAAGGAATCTCCGAAATGTCGAACAGAACCTTCTTCACTGACGCCCTCACAGCGGGCGACGGTATCGTCCGTCTGGCGCCCTGCTGGGTGCCGCGTTCGTTCCTGATGCCCGGCGGGCGGCTGAAGCTCGACCCGCGCGACCTCTATGCCCTCGGCGCACACCGCGGCGGCATCGACGAGCGCTGGTTCTCCTCCACCACCAAGGCCGCCAACGGTCCGCTCACGGCGGAGGACGAAGGGCTCAGCTACATCGAGCTCGCAGGGAAGAAGGTTCTGCTCAAGGAGGCCATCGAGACCGTCGGCGACCTGTTCCTAGGCGCGGACGTGATGGCCGAGCATGGCGGCTGGAACCTGCTCTGCAAGTTCTTCGACAATCTCGGCCCGATTCCCCACCACCTGCACCAGAACGACGAGTTCGCGGCGCGCGTCGGCCAGAAGGGCAAGCCGGAAGCCTACTACTTCCCGCCGCAGTACAACTTCAAGGACAACAACTTCCCCTATACCTTCATGGGGTTGAATCCGGGGACGACGAAGGACGATCTGCGCCGTTGCTTGGAGAAGTGGAATGAAGGCGACAACGAGATCCTGTACCTCTCGCGCGCCTACAAGCTGAAGCCGGGTACGGGCTGGCAGGTGGATCCGGGCATTCTGCACGCGCCGGGGTCGCTGGTGACGTACGAGCCGCAGGTAAACTCGGACGTTTTCGCGATGTACCAGTCGCTGGTGGAAGGCCGCGGGGTGCCGTGGGACCTGCTGGTGAAGGACGTTCCGGTGGAGCACCACCAGGATCTGGACTACCTCATCGACATGCTGGACTGGGACGCGAACGTGGACCCGGACTACTCGGCGAACCGGTTGTTCCATCCTTATGAGGTTCCTGGGACGGGGACGCTGGACTTGGGTTACAGCGACAAGTGGATCGTGTACTCGACGCCGCACTACTCGGCGAAGGAGTTGACGGTGTACCCGGGCCAGACCGTGAAGATCACGGACGCGGCGGCATACGGCATGATTCTGACGTCGGGCTGGGGCCTGATCGGCAAGCACGTGGCGGAGACGCCTAGCCTGATCCGGTATGGCCAGATGACGCAGGACGAGTTCTTTGTGACGGCGGATGCTGCGAAGGCGGGCGTCGTGATTGAGAATAGGTCGGCGACGGAGAATTTGGTGATGCTGAAGCACTTTGGACCGGGGAATCCGGAAGCGCCGACTAAGAAGTTGTCGTAGGGGCGATAACCGGGCCGCTCTGGCGGAGAGTTCGTGTATTGGGACGTAGTTGAAGTAAAACCCGAGTCTGGACTGCGCCTGTTCGTCCGTTTTCAAGACGGTCTGACAGGTCACTTCAGCATGCGCGAAGATGGTTTGACCGGTGTCCTTGAGCCACTAAAGGACCAGTCTTTCTTCGAGCGGGTTTTCATCGACTCCGGCGCGGTTGCGTGGCCCGGCGAGATCGACCTTGCCCCCGATGTGATGTATGAGATTATCGCCTCTCCGAACGGAGCAAGGGTAGCTTGATGGGTGTCCTTCTTGTCCTGTTTCTTGCCGTGGTTGGGGTACTCTTCTATGACCTCTGGAACTCGGATGCCGAAGAGCGGCAAAGACTCGAGGCGGAGGAACGGCGAAGACGGGAAGAGTTGGACGCTGCCATCTTCCGCGTTCGGCAGATTGTTTCTGAGGCACGGGACGCGTCGCTTTCCTTGTCCAGCCTGCTGGCGCAAGCCTACTTGGACTCGGACCGGGCAGAACTCGAGTTGAGAGAACGTCGGTATTCACCATTTTGGGAAGCCGTCGAAGAGTCGACCCGCCAGTTGTATGCCTTCGACCAAACCTTGGATCGGATTGCAAGCCTGAAAGCACGCCACGCCGAGCAGAGTTCGCCGCTCGGAGACTTGGCCCCCAAGTTCCAGTTAGGCATCAAGACCTTGCCGGACCCAGGACCAGTTCACCAGCGTTTGATCGAATTGTATCGAGAGGCCCAAACCAATCCCGATTTCGCAAATATTTATGAGTTGCGGCGCAATACCGCCGTCCTGATCAAAGGCTTCACGTCACTTGGCCAGGCGATTGAGAGATTGGGAGATCGCGTGGTTTCTGCGGTCGAGGAATTATCGAGGCAGAATCAAACAGCCTTAGGGAGCATCGAAGACGCCGTTCGGGGATCTGCATCAGCGGCCGCGGAGCAACGGACGGCTCTGCTGGCGGAACTCGAGCGCTCCAACGAGATGTCGGAGAGCGTGCGCTCCCAACTGCGTGAAGATGCCACCAAACGAGCAGAACATGAACGCGCAGCAAGACGCATGCTCGACAACATTCAGCATAGACGGCGACCGACAATCTGGGACTCCTAGAGCCCTCAGCGCGGGCAGCGTAGAATAACGGTGTGGACAAAACCATCCGCATTTTTAACTCGTTCGAGGCTGCGGACCTGGCCGACATCGAAGAAGACATGGCCTCGACGCCCGAGCAGCGAATCGCGACTGTGTTGGAGCTTCAGACTTGGATCTATCCCGATGCCGCTGAACAAGGACCTGCGCGACTTTGTCGAATCACTCAACTCGAACGAGGTTGAGTACCTTGTCGTCGGCGGGTTCGCCGTGGCATGGCTATCCCCGATTCACGGCGGACATCGATTTCTTCGTTCGGTCAACCCAAGCGAATACCGAGGCGATCTTGGCGGCCTTGCGCGATTTCGGGTTCGGCAGCTTGAAGATTACGCCAGACGATTTGACCAAGCCCAACCAAGTGATTCAACTGGGTGCGAAGCCGAACCGCATCGACATCATGACGTCGGTTTCAGGGGTCGGATTCGACGCGGCGTGGGAGAACCGGGCACCCGGCAATATAGACGGAGTCCAGGTCGAGTTTCTAGGCTTCGACGATTTGGTGCGGAACAAGGAATCTACCGGTCGATCCAAAGATCTCGGTGACGCCCACGAATTGAAGGGGCGTCGCCCCCGAGCGCCTCGTAGAGTCTGAAGCGCCCAACGAGCCACATATAATGGCAATGGTGAGTCCCGTCCCCGACACGTCCGCGTTCCCCGACCGCTTGGTCCAGCGGATCGCCGACCGTTTCTCGCCCGACAAGATCATCCTCTTCGGCTCCTGCGCCCGTGGCGACAACGGCCCTGACAGCGATGTCGACCTGATGGTGCTGTTCGACGAAGTGGACAACCCGCGCAAGCGGGCCGTTGACATCGAGATCGCCCTATTGGACTTTCCCCGTGCGACCGACATCCTTGTGTCCACCACCTACCGCTACGAGCGCTTCCGGAACGTGGTCAACACCATCTACTGGCCTGTATCTCGCGAAGGCAAGGTCCTATATGAACGTGCCGCCTAATCTGGCCGACGCGCTGCGGCAATGGATCCGCAAGGCGGAGCACGATCTCGAGGCCGCCAATCGAATCATGGTGATCGAGCAGGACTGCCCGTTCGACGCGGTCTGCTTCCACTGCCAGCAGGCCTGCGAGAAGTACGTCAAGTGCCTACTGACGTTTCTCGGAATCGAAGCACCCCGAACGCACAACTTGCGGCTGTTGTTTGCGCTCATTCCCGCGGATCTTGGTTTTCCTGTGCCAGTCGATATTCTTGCGGAACTCAATCCATACGCGGTCGAAGTGCGATACGGCGATGACTGGATCGAGCCGCGACTCGCGGATGCACACCGCGCCCTCCAAACATCCGCCCAAGTCCGGACCTTCGTCCGGGACCGGATGCCCCCCGAGGTGCTGGTAAGGAATCCCGTCTCCCCCAACGAAAATGCACGCTGATTACTTAGCCTTCGACCTCGGCGCGGAAAGCGGCCGCGCCATCCTCGCCCGCTACGACGGTGCCACCATAGACCTCAAGGAAGTCGCCCGCTTCCCCAACCTCCCCGTCGCCCAGTCCGGCACCCTCCGCTGGGACGTCCTCCGCCTCTGGTCGGAAATCCGCCGCGTCCTCGAACACCCGCCCGCCACCAAGGTCGAAAGCATCGGCTTCGACACTTGGGGCGTCGACTACGCTCTCATCGGCGAAGGCGGGCAGCTCCTCGAAAACCCCTACCACTACCGCGACCGCCGCACCGAGGGCATGGTCGACGAGGTCTGCGGCATCGCGGGCCGCGCGCGCATCTACGAACTGACCGGCATCCAGTTCATGCCGATCAACACCCTCTACCAGTTCTACGCGGGCGCGCAGTCGTCGCCAAGGCTCATCGCTGCGGCCGACGCGCTCGTCACCATCCCCGACCTCTTCAACTACTGGATGACCGGCAACTTGGGCGCCGAGTACACCAACGCCACCACCACCCAGTTCATGAACGCCCGCACCCGCGGCTGGGCCACCGAAATCTTCGACGCCCTCGGACTCCCCGCGCGCCTGCTCCCCCAAATTTTCGAGCCCGGCGAGGTGATCGGCAAACTGCGCGGCGACGTGTCCAAGGCGCTCGAAGACACGCCGGTCGTGGTGCCCGCGTGCCACGACACGGGGTCGGCCGTCGCGGCGGTGGAGACCATGGGCCGGGCGGCGTTCCTGAGTTCCGGCACGTGGTCGTTGCTCGGAACCGAGGTCGCTGCGCCGGTCATGACGCCGCGCGCCCTCGAACTCAACTTCACCAACGAGGGCGGCGTCTGCGGGACCACCCGGCTGCTCAAGAACATCGGCGGGTTGTGGCTGCTCCAGTCGTGCCGTCGCATGTGGGCCGAGGCGGGCCGAGAGTACTCGTATGACGACCTTCTGGCCGCCTGCCGCGACGAAAAACGGCAGTTCCGGTCGCTCGTAGACCCGGACTATCCCGCGTTCCACAGCCCCGACAACATGGTGGAGGAGATCGAGCGCTATTGCGCGCGGACCGGCCAGCCCGTGCCGGATTCGCGCGGCGCGTTCACCCGCTGCATCCTCGAAAGCCTGGCGTTCAAGTACCGCTACACGATGGATTCGCTGGAGGAACTGACCGGAACCCCGCTCACTGAGATCAAAATCATCGGCGGCGGGTCGAAGAACCGGATGCTGAACCAGTTCACGGCGGACGCGACGGGTCGCGTGGTGCTGGCCGGGCCGGTGGAAGCGACGGCGCTCGGGAATGTCGCGGTACAGATGCTCGCGACCGGCGCGGTTTCATCCCTAGCCGAGGCGCGGGCCGCGATTGCGCGTTCGTTCCCGTCCGACCGCTACGAGCCGGTCGAGACGGACCGGTGGGACCGGGAGTATGCGCGGTTCCGGGGGTTGGTGGGCGGGTAAACCACCGGCGCGGCTCGCCGAGACACTGGACGGTTTGGCGGGTGTCGTGAGGGTGGCGCCCGAGCATGGAACGCTCGTACTGCGCGGCATGCAGGTCGCCGCACCGTGGCGCGGACGTGGCATCGGCAAGCAGTTGCTGCAAGTGGTCGCTACTTGGCTCGGCGAACGCCAATGCTACTGCGTGCCGTATGCCCACCTGACGCAATTCTACGGTCAAATCGGGTTTGCGGACGAGGCCTCTGTCGGTGTGCCGGAATTCCTTGCCTCCAGAGTTGACGACTACCGAAAGCGTGGGCTCGACGTGCGGCTCATGGTCCGACTGCTACGAGCCGGTCTAGACGGACCGGTGGAACCTGAGTATGGGCGTTTCCGGGGGTTGAGCGGCGCTTAAACTTTCCGTGAGAAGAATCGCCGATCGCACCACTGTATCCATAGGTGCGATTCCTCCTTCTCCTCGTGGCGGCGCTGACCGCCTCGGCCCAGCGACACTCGCTTGCCTCTACCGACGACGGCAGGCAACTCTACTTCGCCGCAAACGCCCTGATCTACCGGATCACCGACGCGGGTGTCGAAGTCTTTGCGGAAATCCCGCCCAATCTGCCGGGGTATCACGACCCAAATATTCAGCCCGCGCTCTACATGCCGTTTGTCTCCGGCGATGGCCGGTTGGTGGGATACAACAGCGATGCCTATTGCCCGCAGTTCTATGCGTGCCAGCCCGGTCCTTACACGACAGGCGAACTACGGGGCAGCATCAGCAAGACTTTGGGGCAGGGGACACTATCTGTCAGCCACAACGGGCGCTGGGCGTTGCTGACAGCGCGAGACTATGGCTCAATCTATCCCGGGCCGAACAGTTTCCTGACAGACTTGGAAAGCGGGAAACAAACCTTGGTCCCGTACCAAGTCTGGGCACCAGTCTGGATCGCGGACGACGGATCCATTGTCCAATTCAACCTCTACGCCAGTACTGTTTGGCGACCGGACGGGGTCGTCCCGCTCGCATACCCCGCCCAGCCGTTGGGGGTCCCCATCGGTATCAGCGCGGACGCGCGGGTAGTTGTCTCGCAAGACTCCGCATACATCGGGAATGCAACGAGGTTCTTCGCGACAGACCTGCCTACCGGCTCGGTGACTGTGCTGGAGCTCTCCGCGACGGAGGTTCATTACATCGCGCTTTATGGCATCAGCAATGACGGCCAGTGGGTTCTTTACAGCCGCGACGACCGGCCCGACACGATTCGCCTCACAAATACGGTCACGGCCGCTCACACGGAAATCCCGCTCCCGGCGGGAGAGATGCTGAAGGATGCCGCCCTGTCCGGCTACGCAAACGCCGCGTTTCTGCTCACCAGCTCGGGGCGCATCACTGCGGTGGATCTCGAAAACGGTGTCGAACGCTCCCGGCGCAATGTCTTCTAAACTGTGGCGAATGGCTACACCCCCGCCACCCGCTTCGCCAACTCGAAAAACTCCCGCTTCCGTGCCGTATTCAATCCCCAATTCACCGGCGGGCACTGGTATCCTTCCACGTAGTCATTCTTCCCCGGATCGAAGAATCCCCACGACACCCGCTGATCCAGCGCCGTCATGAAATGGTTCCCGGCCTCGTCGAAGCGGAAATGGTCGTCTTCGTTGATCAACACCGGCATCGGGCGGTACCCGGCCTGCGCCCGGCTGGTCTTGATCATCTTCCGAATCCGGGCCGGGTCGTCCGGGCCGTTGCCATGCAGGAGCAGGAAGTCCGACGCCTTTACCACGTTCGGCGTGGCCGGTGCCCCGCCGCCGTACGACGTCCCGACCAACAGCCGCCGCCCGTTCCGCGTCATCCCCTTCACTTGTTCAATCAGCTCGTGGACGCGCTCCGGCTTCAGAATCGCGTGGTCGTATCGCGGCACATTGCATTCGTTGTCGATTTCCACAAGTACGTTGCGGGAATTCCGGTCCAGAAGCCAACTGGTGGCGTTCGAGACAGCACGCCGCACGGCCGCCTCGTCGCGCACTCGTTCGTCCTGCCCGAAGTAGAAATACCCCACGATCACGACCATTCCCAGCTCGTCGGCGCGGTCCAAGACCTTGGCCAACCGCGCCATGTAGGCGGGTTTCAGGTTGCCATCCGGATCGAAGGCGGTATTTTCCCAAGGCTGGTCCTTGGAATAGCCCTCGGGACTGCCTCCTTGCAGGTTTACCGTGAACGCCAGAATCCCATGCGCGCGCCATTCCTGCAAGGCGGCGATGAATTCCCGCGTGTTGCGGTCCGGATCCCACTGTTTGGTGTCCGGATAGGCCCATCTGGAGCGTGTTTGAGGATTCGAATCGTCGAAAATGCACTGCACCGCGCGCACATTCAGCAACAGGCCCTCAATCTTGCGGCCTTGGTACACGCGTCCCGTGTACGTTGGCCGACCGTTGATCAGGAAACTGTCGCCATGGATCGAAACAGTCGTGCGGGGACTCGCCGCAGCCAGTGGGGCTGCTGCGGCGAGGGCTAGGAAATCGCGTCGGGGAAGGCGTTGCATGCGCCTTCCATCCTATCCCTTCTTCCGTGGGAGCTGCGAAAATGACTGTCAGCGGCGTGCTCGTCCGATGCATCCCGATTGCATGTTTCGTTCCGTCCGACCTCCACGCGCGCGTTCCGAGGAGACGCCGGACGGACGCGGTGGCGTTGGCAGTGTCGCTTCCGACTACATCAGACCAAGACAGAACACGCGGGTGAGTCTATTGGACTATCATTCACCTTATGTTCATCTGAACGCAACATTCCTGCTTTATGCTTCTGAAGTGTGCTGTCCGGACCCCGGACAGGACGTAAATCCACCCGGAGAGTTCACAGCGAATGCGTTCTATCACCCAGTACCTGCGCCCCGTCGTCGCGGTCGCCCTAACGTGCACCTTGTTCACCGCTGGTCTGACGGCTCAAAGCACGCCCCAACCAAGCGTCAAGATCCTCCTGCCGGAACGCACAAGGCTCTTGGACGGCCAACTCGTCGACCTTGTCTTGGAGGTCCGCAACACGACGAGCGTTTCCGGCCTGAGTGTGACGGCAGGTGCCAACGACATAACCTCGAAGTTCACAGCCAAGTCGGCGCAGTTGGACTGCAATTCGACGCCCGACTGGGTCATCCGGGCAGACCTGCAGTCATTCGCGGCGGGCTCTGTGAAACTCCAGGTGAACCTTCTGGCAGACGGAAAGGCCGTCTCGGACAGCCGCACTATCGATGTGCGCCCGTTTTCGTTGAGCGCAGGACGCAGGAACGTAATTCTCTTCATTGGCGACGCGATGGGTACCGCCTATCGCGACGCGGCCCGTTTGGTTTCGCGTTCGATCTTGGACGACAAGGGCAACAGCTCGTTCCGTGAGGGATTCTTCGACAACCTCCTCGAGATGGACAAAATGCCGATCTCGGGCAATGTGATGACATACGGCTCCGACTCGGTGGTTCCGGACTCGGCCAACACCGGCACAAACTGGGCGACCGGCAACAAGAGCTATCTGAACGCGGTGAACTCTCTTGCAGACGGAACCGATTGTCAGTGGCGCTTCAACGGGGCAACCAACGCCTCGAACCTTGGGTTCATCTTGGACAACCCCCGCGTTGAAAACCTGTGGCAGTACCTCAAGCGCCGCTTCAAATACCGCACGGGCGTGGTGACAACCGCGGACGTGACAGACGCCACCCCGGCAGTGGAAGGCGCATATTCCGGTTACCGCCAAACCCGCTTCGAGATCGCCCGCCAATACCGCGAAAATCCGATGCTGGGCGGTCGACCCGCCTTGGACGTGATCTTCGGCGGCGGCAAGGACCAGTTCACTGCGAGTGCCCGTACCGACAAGCGTGACTTGATCGGGGAGTTCCAATCCATTGGATACCGGTATGTCCAGACTGCAACCGAACTCAAAGCCCTAAGGTATGGGCAACCAACGCTCGGCCTTTTCCGTGGCAACCTGACGCCCGCCTCCAACTCGGTGGGCTTGGCCGCCTCGGACTCGAACATGGACGTAGCCTACGACAAGCTGGGTCTAACGCGTCCCGCGTCTGAACCCGTTGCCAATCTGCAGGGCTACACGGACCAGCCAATGCTCGACCTGATGACCCAGAAGGCGATCGAAATCCTCTCGCAGGGGGCTTCACCGCTGGAAGCGCTTTCGGGTACCTTCGGTACCCCCCCGTTCATCTTGATGGTGGAGGGCGCATCGATCGACAAGCAGTCGCACCCGAACAATTCCGCGGGCACCATTTGGGACACAATTGAACTCGACAAGGCGGTAGGGGCTGCCCGCGCCTGGGCTGCCAATCGCAACGACACACTGATCCTTGTCACCGCCGACCACGACCAGTCGATGTCGATCATCGGTGTGAGCAACAGTGCCGATTCGGACTACTTCGACCGCACCAAGAGCGTGGACATCGCTTGGAAGTCGGGTCGGGGCGACCAATCCGCAACCGTTTGGGGCGACTCCTTTTCCAACACCCGCGCGGGACTGCCGTTCACCAACTCCAGCGACGTTGCCACCAATAACAAAGGTGCCGGTGGCATGCCTTCGACTATTCCGCCGACGGCCACGGCGGCCAACCCCTACGGCGACACGTATTCCACCTACTACGGATTCCCTGCATACAACTTGGATCCCAAGACGGGCTATCCGACCAACGTGGCGGCACCCGGCAGCGTACTCCGCCGTCTGGCGGTTGGCTACCGGACAGGCGACCACACTGGTTCCACTGTTCCAGTGACGGCCGAAGGCCCTGGCGCGTATCTGTTCACTGGTTACCAGGACCAAACCGACCTGTTCTTCAAAATGGCCCTCTCGATCACCGGCGACACGGCGGACGGCGACAAGATTGTTGACCAGATCCGAAATAGCAGCAACTACCCGAAGACGTTTGGAAAGTAGCGATGACCGCACTCCGACTCTTGGCCGCGTCGTTGGCGGCAACCACGCTCTGCATCGCACAAGAAGCGCCGCCGACGCTGCCTGGAGCGGAATTGCTTGCATTCACGTTGGACGAGACGCGCGCCCAAACATTGGCCAAGCTGGGTTCGCCGATCCATACCGGATCGTTCGGGCCCGGCTATTGGTCGTGGTTCTACCAAGTCGGGATGAGCGACGAGGATTTCAGCCACACGCTGCTCTTCCGTTCGTCCGACGGAAAGCTCGTGAGTATTACAAGGGCGTTTGACCCGGAGGTCAATGTCGACCATCTTTTCCCCAAAGAAGAGACCGAGATGCGGTACTGGCCCGATGAAAAATCTCCCCAATTCAAGGCCCGTGTGCGCAAACTGGGCGGCAACCGCTTGTTGGTTGCGATGGGCTCGGCAGAGGGCCAGAAGTGCGGACAATTGCTGTTGATCCGTCTCGACGCGGTGCCCACCTTCTTTGCGTGGTTGGAAGCGCGGGCCCAATCGGCGCGGTAGTTAGTTGAGCAGCCCAACGCGGCACCATCCAAGGTGTGGCGAGGGGAGAGACGCGAAGGGGTGGCGCTGCCGCGTGTTCGATCCTATCCCTTCTTCTTCGGGAAATACGAGAGGATCGTCGCCGCCGACGTTCGGCCGCTGTGCAATTTGGCAATCTGTGCGTAGAAGACCGCGCCGCCCTTGGAGATGAGGAAGGTCGACGGGTAGGCCGTTTCGTTCGGCCCGTCCCAACGCAGACCGTATTGGGTCGTGAAGGCGTAGCCGGGGTCCAGCAGCATCGTATAGGAGGCAGGAAAATTCTTGCCGGTCAGTGCCTCGGCCACCCTGGACTGCAATTGGTCCGGCGGTCCGGGGTAAACGAAGACGACTTGGATGCCCGCAGCATCGAACTCGGCGGCATGTTCGACAAACTCTTGCACCTGGCGCTGGCAGAACGGACATTGGTAGCCTGGATACCCTCTGAGAACGACCAGTGCAACCGGGCCTTTTTCGTATAGGCCGGCGAGGGCGGTCTGCTTCCCGTCGAACGAGGTCAGCGTGAAATCCGGCACCTTGTCGCCAACGGTCGGTTGAGCGGCCTGCAGGCTCAAGGCCAGCAACGGCAAAGTGAGGACGGTGGAAAGCAGTCGGCGTCTGGTGTGCATATATTTTCCTGGGGAAGCTGGTTGCCCCCTAAAGTTATGTCACCAATCCGCCGATCTATTCCACGTATCGAGTGGGTGCCTACGCGGCCTTGTGGAGAAGGTCGCGGGAGTCGAGCCACTCGTAGAAGCGCTGCGGCCAGAGTCCAACCGGACCTTTGGTTGTCGGTCGGACGCCGAACCCGTGTCCGACCTTCGTGTAGGCATGTAGTTCGGCTTGGGCATGAGCCTTTTCATTACGATGTAGAGCGGCAGTCGCCATGTGAGAAGCAACATAGGTGTTTCAAGGACCGTCCAGTCCTATGATCACGACCTCGCCGCATGGCTCCGATCCGAGGTTAGGCCGTCCGAAAAAAATCGCTTCCACCCTAGCAATGACGGCCTATGGCTACAATCGCAGCTAAGGAGTTCCCAACCATGATCTATCCCCGAACACGCCTGGCTGTCCTGACTGCGACCGTGGCGCTTGTGGCGGCGCTTGACGTCAATGCCCAGCGTGGTGGAGGTCCACCCGCAGGCGGCGCGGCCCCTGCGGGTGGTGCCGTGCCGACAATCGAGGCGAGGACAGTCGGCATGCAGAAACTGGACGGCTTCTTCCCGCTCTACTGGGAGGAACGGGCGGGCACCCTCTGGCTGGAGATTCCCCGGTTCGACTCCGAATTCCTCTACACCACGGGCTTGGCCGCAGGCCTGGGCTCGAACGACATCGGACTCGACCGAGGCCAGAGCGGCCAAGGCCGGCTGGTTACGTTCCATCGTGTCGGGCCAAAGGTAATGCTGGTCGCGTCCAACGAATCGTTTCGTTCATCGAGCTCAAATCCAGCCGAGCGGAAGTCGGTCGAAGACTCGTTCGCCAAGTCGGTGCTGTGGGGCTTTACTGTGGGTGCCGAATCCGGCGGGCGCGTGCTGGTCGACGCCACCGCGTTCTTCGTGCGCGACGGGCACGGTGCCGGAGCGGCGTTGCGGCCGGGCGCTTATCGGGTGGACCCCACACGCAGCGCCGTCTACATTCCCCGGACCAAAGCGTTCCCCAAGAATTCCGAGATCGAGGTTCTGCTGACATTCGCCAATGAGGCGGGCGGGCGTGGAGGTTTCGGATTCCCCACCCAGGGTCCGCCACCGATCGGCATGGCTGGCGGCGGTGGAGGCGGGCGCGGCGGTGGAGGACTCTTCTCGGGTACCGTAGCCAGCGTTTCTCCAACTGCCGAATCCGTGACGCTGCGCGAACACTACTCGCTGGTGGAGCTTCCTGACAACAACTACCGAGCGCGCGAGGACGATCCACGCGCCGGATACGGCGGATTGACCTACGTCGACTACAGCACTCCCATCGGTGACCCGATGGTGCGGCACTTCATCCGCCGCCACCGATTGGAAAAGAAGGACCCGACCGCAGCAGTCAGCGAGCCTGTGAAGCCGATCGAATACTGGGTGGACCCCGGTGCCCCGGCAGATGTCCGCGCAGCCTTGGTGGAAGGTGCAAGCTGGTGGAACCAAGCCTTCGAAGCCGCCGGTTTCCGCAATGCGTTCAAAGTTGCGGTCCTGCCGGACGGAATCGACCCGATGGATATCCGCTACAACATGATCAACTGGGTGCACCGCTCCACCCGCGGCTGGAGTACCGGTGCCTCAGTTGCCGATCCCCGAACGGGTGAAATCATCAAGGCCACCGTGACATTGGGCTCATTGCGCGACCGTCAGGACTACCTGATCTTCGAAGGACTGCTCTCCCCTTACAAAACTGGGTCGGAAAAGCCCGACATCCTTTACCAGACTGCCTTGAAGCGGATCCGGCAGTTGGCTGCGCACGAGGTCGGCCACACGCTTGGTCTCGGCCACAACTACTACGACAGTGAGCGCGGCTGGATTTCCGTGATGGACTACCCGCATCCGCAGGAAAAACTCACTGCGGACGGTCTGATCGACATCTCCGACGCCTACCCGGCCAAGATCGGAGACTGGGACAAGGTCGCCATCAACTACGGCTACCGGTCGTTGCCGCCGGGCGACGAAGCGGCCCCTCTGGCCAAGATACTCAACGACGCCTGGGCCCAGGATCTTCGCTACATGACCAATCAGGACACCGACGCCAATCCAAAGGTCGACCAGTGGTCCAACGGTTTGAACCAGGCCGATGAGTTGAGCCGTCTCATGAAGGTGCGACGTTCGGCTCTCGACCGCTTGGGCGAACAGACCATCCGCACCGGCGCGCCTTTGGCGACCGTCGAGGAACCCTTGGTCCCGATCTACATGTACCACCGCTACACAGTGGAGTCCGCCTCATCCATGGTGGGGGGGCTGGACTACATTTACGGCATGCGCGGCGATGGCCGCACCGCAGTCAAATGGGAGTCCGCAACCAACCAGCGCAAGGCATTGGACGCACTGGCGGCCACACTGAAACCGTCCGAACTGACCGTGCCGAGGAAGGTGTTGGAACTGATCCCGCCGCGTCCGCCGGGCTACGGACGCCACCGGGAACTCTTCCCCCGCACCACCGGGGACGGCTTCGACCCACTGAGCCCCGCCATGGTCGCCTCCGACGTCACCATCGGCTTTGTTTTGCAGCTCGATCGCGCAGCCCGCATGGTGGCGCAGCACGCTGTCGATCCGACGCTGCCCGGTCTAGAAGAAGTCATCGATAGGCTGACAAAGGCCACCTTCGACGCCTCGGCGGCAAATCCCTATGAAGCCGAAGTCCGCCGTGCCGAAGAGCGCGTACTGGTCGACCGTGTGATGTGGCTGGCTCAAGGAGCGTCGAACGCTCAAGTCCGCGCCATCGCCTCGCTGAAACTTTCAAAGCTGGCCGCGCGGGTGAAAGCGGATCCCGGCAAGGACGAATCGGAACAGGCGCACCGGGTGCTCCTGGCGGGCGATATCAAGCGATTCCTGGAACGTCCTGCCGAAACCGCGAAGGTCATGCCCGCTCCCGACGCGCCTCCCGGTGCGCCCATCGGAGGCGAAGGCGGAATGGATTGGCTGGCAACGCCGAAATGGTAGGTTAGGCCACTTTTTTCCCGGCTAGGATCTGGTACAAACCGAGCACAACGGAAGCCACGAAGAACCCGTGGCCCCAACCTCCCAAGGTCTGGCGGGAGACAATCAGCACGAGCCAGATCACAAGCAGGGTCACGACGGCGGTCCACATGAGTTCATCTTAATGGGTCTCCCCACTCGGCCCCCGGATGGGATAAACTGTCACCAAATGCCAGTTCCCCAACTCCATCGTCGTTCCTGGTTGAAAACGATGCTCAGCGCCGCAGCCCCGTTCGCAGCCATGCGCACGGACGCCGCAGCCGTCGGCCCCAAGGATAAGATCAAGGTCACTAAGATCGAATCCTTCGTCCTGAAAAACACATGGGTCTTCGTGAAGATCTCGACCGACGCCGGCGTGACCGGCTGGGGCGAAATGCTGAAGGACGACGCCAAGGCCTGCGCCGCCGGAGCGCTGGAGGTTGCCGACTACCTCGTCGGCCAAGACCCAACGCGGGTCGCCTTCCACTGGCAGGCGATCCAGCGTGGCGCCTTCTACCGTGGCGGCCCTGTCAAGACCGCCATCCAGAGCGGCATCGACCAAGCGCTATGGGACATCACCGGTAAAGTCTTCGGCGTCCCCGTGCACCGGCTGCTCGGCGGGCCGACGCGCGACCGCGTACGGGTCTATGGTAGCCTCGACGAGAAAAAAGGCATCAACGCCATGAAGGTGCGCCTCAACGGAAAGACGCGCCTGCCGTTCAAATACAACGAGGGCCCGCAGTTCGTCGACGAAGTGGTGGAGCGCTTCAAGGCCCTGCGCGAGAGGGTGGGCAAGGGAATCGACATCGGCGTCGAATTCCACGGCGCGGTCCAGCCACCCACGGCCATGACACTGATGAAGGCGCTGGAACCCTACCAGCCGTGGTTCTACGAAGAAATCGCCCAGGCCCTGAACGTGGACGTTATGGCCGAAATGGCGAAGAAGACCCACATCCCCATCGCGACCGGCGAGCGCATCTTCACCAAATGGGGATTCCGCGAGATCCTGGAGAAGCGCGCAGCCTCCATCCTCCAGCCCGATGTTTGCTACGCGGGCGGCATCACCGAACTCCGGATCATCGCCGGAATGGCCGAATCCTACTATTCGCCCCTGGCACCGCATAACCCGCAAGGACCCTGCTCCCTCGCGGCTAGCCTGCAGGTGGCGGCGTCCATCCCCAACTTCCTGATCCAGGAGCGCGGCGACAACGAATACACAGACCTGCTGGCGAAGCCGCTGCCACCGGTCGTGAACGGTCACAGGCCTCTTCTCACGGAACCCGGGCTCGGCATCACCATCGACGAGAACAAGCTTATGGCCCAAGTCGGCGAACCCCGCCCCTACAAGGCGCAGTTCGACCCCGACGACGGTTCCGTGATCGACTGGTAGGGCACTCTCGGTTCATGGAACAACTCGTACTGCTTCCAGGATTCCTCTGTGATTCCGCAGTGTGGCGGCACCAGCTTACGGGCCTGTCGGATCTCGCCCAGATCACGGTGGCCGACTACGGTCCCTCCGACTCACTTGGCGCGATGGCGGAGCGCGTTCTCGCGGCCACGACGGGCCCGTTCGCGGTAGCCGGACATTCGATGGGGGGCAGGGTTGTCTTGGAGATCTACCGTCGCGCCCCCGACCGCGTTCGGGGCCTCGGTCTGTTCAACACCGGCTGCAAGCCAAAACCCGTCGGCGAAACCGGCGACCGGGAAGCTGCTGGCCGCTACGCCCTCCTCGAAATCGCGAAAACAGCAGGCATGCGCGCCATGGGCCTGACGTGGTTGCCGCCGATGGTCCACCCCGACCGCATGTCTGACACCGTTCTGGTCGAAGAAATCCTCGCCATGTTCGGCCGAAAGACGCCAGCGATCCAAGCCGCGCAGATCAACGCGCTGCTGGGCAGGCCCGACGCGGTCGAGGTCGTCCAGTCCATCCACTGCCCCTCGCTGCTTTTGAGCGGCGCGCAGGACGGCTTCAGCGGCCCCGATGTCCACGCCGAAATGGCCGCTTGGATTCCGGGATCGCAACTCGCGATCATTGAGAACAGCGGCCACATGGCCCCGATGGAGCAGCCCGCCGACGTCACCGCCGCCATGCGCCGTTGGCTCAACGAGATCACTCAATAGACGGAAGACATGCGGCTCGTCCGTGGTGCCGTCTACGCCCACCTGCTCGTTCTCGCGCCCGGTGGCGAGTCGATCTGGCCCGATGCGGCTGGAGCAACAATACGCTGGATCTGTCCGCTAAACAGAGAGGTCCCAAAAGGCACGGGCGTGGTACATCCGCCCGTGCCTCCGAGACACTTTGGGCGCTGTCCCAAACGTGGTACTCCGGTCGTCATTGCCCGGACTGGCAACGCATGAACCCCGGCCAGATCCGGGGCCCTAATTGACCGACTCGGACTGGTCGGCGATTTCTGGAATCTCGACTGAGCCGCTCTACTTGCCCTGAGCAGGAATAAAATCCTCCGCAACCGCCTTCCGTAGAAGATCCGGCGGCAGCAAGCCCTGCCCCAAGACAAAATCATGGAACTTCTGAACATTGAAGTTCTTGCCGAGGGCCTTCTCCGCGAACTGCCGGATGGTCAGGATCCGCGTAAACCCGTCGTAGTACGACACAGCTTGGCCTGGCATGCGGAACGTGAAGCGCTCCACTTCCTCGGTCGCGAACGCCTTGGAGCCGGCCACATCCGTCTCCAGCACCTTCATGGCCTGCTCCGGCGTGATCTTCCCCATCTGCAACTCGGGATCGAGGAACGCCCGCGCCGCGCGCAGCAACCGGAACTGCAGCGAAATCAATTTCCCCTCGTCCGGCATATATGGAAGCATGAACCACTCGGCGTACAATCCCCATCCCTCCACATTTGTGCTGTTGAACGCGAAAAGCGCCCGCGCCAGCGACACGCCGTGCTCCACCATCGAATCGAACTGGAGTTCGTGTCCGGGACGCGCCTCGTGGGCGGTCAGTGTCCACGCGGCGGCCGCAAAGGTGAAATCGTCGTACTTCAGTTCTGCCCCGTCGGCACCCTTGGTCGTAAGCGGCAGGACGAACTTGCCGCGCTCGCCGTGGTTGTTCATCAGCGGCGGTGGCTGCATGTGCGGAGCGGGTTGCTGGGCGGTTTCGGCGGCTGAGGCAATGCCAATCAACGCCGGTCGCTGCGGCAGCGTCAAGAGGTGGTTCTTGGTGATGATTTCCTCGATCTGCTTGAGAACTGCCTCGTACTTGGGAAGGATCTGGTCGCCCGCAAACTGCTCCTTTTTGAGTGCCTGGATCACATCGCGGTAGTCCGACGACGGCAGGTTGCGCGCCTTCGCGATCCGTGCCGCAATGGGGGCCATTTCCTTCTGGATGTCGGTGAAACCCTGGTGGGCCACCTTCATCAGGTCTTCCGGTGTGTAGTCGACGCCGAAGCCTTCCAGTCCGAGCTGGTAGATCTCCGGAGGCAGGCGGAAGTCGTTGCGGGAGCGGGGCAGGACTTCCTTGCGCACGAAGTCGCCGTACTCCCCGACCTGCTGGCGGAGCTTGCCCAGCGCTTCCTCGTAGCCCTTCAGCTTGCGCTTTTCCAACAGGATGCCGATGCCGTCCACATAAGCGGTAGCATTCTGCAAGTCCTTTTCGACCTCTTGGCGAGCGGGGCCCAGCAGCGCCCCGTTGGCAGCTTTGGCACGGAAGCGCTCCTCCGCCTGGATCGTCAGCGGCCTATATCCTGGCTCCATGCCCGTGTATTTCCTTAGCCGAACCAGTGCGGCGGCACGGCGCGGTTCAGCCACCTGCTCGTCCAGCAGGACGTTTTCGCCTTGGAAGATGATCCCCGCGACATCGTTGTAGGGCAGAAAGACCTTCGTGACAGCATCAATGTTGCGGATGTTCCGATCCGTGGCGTCGATCAGGATCTTGAGGTCCTGCTTGACGTACGGATCTTTCTCCGCGGCCATCCGCTTCTCCAATTCGGCCTTGACGGTAACCGCAGTTGCGCGGGCCTTTTCTGTCCGGTCGAGCGTGATCTGGGTGATCTCGGTGTCGAGCGCCACCATGCCCTGTTGCGAGGCCGCTTCCGGCGCCTCCCGCATCCTGGCCTCGAGCACGAGCCTCGCGTTCTCGTTGCTCTTGGCAACCCAATCCCGGTTGGCCGTTTGCGCCGCCAACGTAAGGGGCATCAAGCCCGACACCAACCACTTCATGCTGTTTCGCATCGCAATTCCTTTACAAGACCTGATAGACATCGATCCGCACTTCCGACGGTAACCGCTCAGCTTTCGCCACGAAAATCGACCGCCCCAACCCCTCGAATTCGCCCGCAGGCGCTTCCAGTCGGATCGCCGTGCGGAAGTAGTATTGATCCGCAGGGACTGCCTCTCCGCGCGCCAATCGGGCCAAAGCATCTGCGGGGCCAAACCGGACGCCCTTGCTACTGACCCCGATCCGCACCCCGGAGGCCGTTTCGAGCGTGTACCTCGCATCCACGTCCGTCAGTCCATTGGACGCGATGTACTGCCAATCCGCACCGCCCGGAAGCACGACACCCTGAAAAAGAGGCCCTTCGACCGTACCGCCTACTATCGGCACGATGCGGTGCAACCCGCGCGGCGTCTCTCCGACCTCGATAGGTGGACCCAGGATCACGGCAATACGGAGGGCGAACTGGAGAGTGGGTGCGTCCAAACAACCATCATCGCTTGCCCGGTGCCATCAATTGTGACCTATCATGAAATTGGACATCTAACAACTATGCGTCTCAAGAGTTCCAATCCAGTATTCGGGTCGACGTTCGAAGCGTCAGCTGTGTTTGCGGGCTACGGCAACACGATGACGATTGCCGGCACAGCCAACAAGGCGGGCATCCTCATGCTGCTGGTCCTTCTGACTGCGGCCTACACGTGGGGCCGCTTCTTCGACAATCCGGAAACCGCGAACGTCAGCGGCTTCATGATGATCGGCCTGGTCGGCGGCTTCATCTCCGCGATGGTCACGATCTTCAAGAAGGAGTGGTCGGCAGTGACCGCGCCGATTTACGCGTTGTTCGAAGGGCTCGCGCTCGGCGGCATCTCGGCCACCATGGAATACCGGTTTCCCGGCATCGCGATTCAGGCCGTGTCGCTCACCTTCGGCACCTGCTTCTGCCTGCTATTGGCCTATCGGATGGGCATCATCAAGGCCAGCGAGAAGTTGACGATGGGGATCGTGGCCGCGACCGGTGGCATCGCGCTCGTCTATTTCGCCAACATGCTGCTCGGCATCTTCGGCGTCCACATTCCGGGAATCTTCGGCAGCGGCCCCATCGGAATCCTGTTCAGCCTAGTGGTAGTCGTGGTGGCAGCGATGAACCTGATCCTCGACTTCGCCTTCATCGAAGACGCCGCCTATCGCGGGGCTCCCAAGTACATGGAATGGTACGGCGCGTTCGGCCTCATGGTCACCCTGATCTGGCTGTATCTGGAAATGATCCGGCTGCTCTCGAAGCTGCGGGACGACCGGAACTAGCGGTCGCGCTCCACTCCGTTGTTCCAAGCCGCGTACATTTCTTCCGGGCTGGCCGTCTTCAGCGGGCGGACCAGCCGGAAGCCCAGCCATTGCGCATCTGTCAGGTACCAGATGCTCTTGGGTAGCTGTGGGTCCTGCTGCTTCCAAGACGCGTCTGACTGCACCCGCGCCGAGCATGTGCACTTTTCCGCCACGTCGGCCCATCCGCCCCCGCGCACCGCATGGGGATATGGCTCGGTCGATTTCGCCCACGGCTGTTCTGCGGGGTAGGGCCGGTATTGGTCCAGCGTCCACTCCATCACGTTCCCCAGCATGTCGTAGAGGCCCCAGGCATTGGGCTTCTTCGCCCCCACCTTCTGATATTTGCCGTCGGAGTTGCCGTCAAACCACGCGTACTCGCCTACCTTCGACGGGTCGTCGCCCCACGGGTACACGGTCGTCGACCCGGCACGGCAGGCGTATTCCCATTCAGCCTCGGTCGGTAGCCGATAGTACTGGCCGGTCTTGGCCGACAGCCATTCGGCGTACTTATTGGCGGCGTGTTGGGTCATGCTGATCGCCGGAAACCCGTTGATCCCCATGCCGAAACTCATCTCGACGTAGGGACGTGTCGGTCGGCTGACGCCGTCGACCCGGTCATCCTTCGTGGTCTCACCGGACTGCTTGGCAAACATGAACAGCCGATATTCGTCCCAGGTCACCTCGCGGGCCGACATCCAGAACGGCTCGACCTTCATCGGGTGCACCGGGCCTTCGCCCTTCCCCGATCCGCCCATTTGGAACTGCCCGGCCGGGATCGGGACCATGTCGAACGAGACGTTGGTGCCTGGGACCACGGTTGAATACGGCTTCATCGCCGAGGCCGGACCCGGGTCGGCGATCTTGGCCCGGATGCGCCGGACCAGCGCGAGATTGTCGGCCCCGCCCGCCCCCGCGCCACCCGTCGCAATCACCACGCTCGCAGGCCATTTCGCGCCCGCCAGTACCCAGGTGCGGAGCGCGGCCTGCTCCGCGGGCGTCACCCGTTCTCCGGGGGGCATGCGCCCGGATTCAACTGACGCCAGTACCACCTCGGGCTTGGCTCGCTCGAAGCCGTTCGCCCCGTCGAGACGAATCCCGCCCAACTGCTTGATGCCGCCATGGCACCCGGTGCAGTTCTGTTCGAGGATGGGCTGGACGTCTTTAGTGAAATCGACGGCTGCGTGGGCAGCCGTCGCCAGTACTAGAAGGGCAGGGAAGACTCTCACAGGAACTTCGTAACCCCAGGCAACGGCATCCCCGATGGTTTGAAACTCGCGTTCCAGTCGATTGGCATCGTCGGACCGAGCCTCTCCTGCGAATTCAGCGCCTGCTCCCACGTGATCTGCTGTCCGGTGTAGGCCGCCATGCGACCCATCAGCGCCAGCAGCGTCGAGGTCGTCATGCGCTCGCCGTTGTTGATCGGCGTGCCCTTGCGCAGCGCGGCGAAGAGTTCGTCATGCTCCTTCTGGTACATGTCGTACTTCTGGCCCTCGAAGGTCCATTTGGTCTTCGGATTGGCCCCGCGCGTCGTGATGCGCGGATTCGGCCCGCGTCCAATGGTGCAAACGCCGTCCGTGCCGAGGATGTAGTCCGAATTCTCGTTGTAGCAGCCCTCACTCTGGCGGTTGGCCACGAATGCGCGCACGCCGTTCGGGTAGATGTAGTTCACTTCGAAGTGGTCGAAGATGTTGCCGCCCTCGGCCGGAATCTGGCGACCGCCGACGCCGACGCAGCTCACCGGCGGCTGGTCGTGCATCGCCCATGCGACCTTGTCGACCGAGTGCACGGCCTGCTCGACCAAGCTGTCGCCGCATAGCCACGAGAAGTTGTACCAGTTCTTGATCTGCCACTCGATGTCGCTCATGCCCGCCGGACGGGTGTTGGCAGGCGGCATCGGCTTCACCGGGTTGGTGTAGTAGGTCGCATAGTAGGCGATCAAGTCGCCGATCGCGCCCTTATTCTGCATCTGGTCGAAGGTGTCCACGATGTGGTTGGCGTAGCGCCAACAGAAGCCCGACACCAAGTTCAGATTCTTCGCCTTCGCCATTTTGACGGTCTCGAGCACGTGGCGGATCCCCGGGGCGTCGGTCGCGACAGGCTTCTCGCAGAATACGTTCTTGTTCGCCTCGATGCATGCGCGCAGGTGATACGGGCGGAAGCCGGGAGGCGTGGCAAGGATCACGACATCGACGCCGGAGCCGATCAGTCTTTCAAACGCATCCAGCCCGACGAACTGCTTCGACTTCTCAACAGCCACCTTGGTCGACGCCTTCGCTCCTTGTTGCCTGTTCAGGGTCGACAGACAGGCGTCAATGGCATCCTGGGAGACGTCGGCAACCGCCGTCAAGACCGAGTAGTCGTCAGCCCGAAGTGCCTGGTTGGCGGCACCGGTGCCGCGTCCACCGCACCCCACGAGGCCGACCTTGATGGCCTCGCCGGCGGGAGCTCCTTTCAAGATGGCGGGAGCCGTCACCAATGCGGCTGTCGTGGCAGCGCCGCCGAGGAAGAAATCGCGGCGGGAGGAGGTCGATGGGTTGAATGCCGTGCTCATGAGGTCATTCTATCGGATATCATGATCGTTGTGAACCGCCGCAAATTCCTTAACGTAACCGGTTACGCCGCAGCCGGTGCCGCGCTTGTCCCGACAGCCTTCGGCAAGACCCGAGACCTGCACAAAGCCATCATGTATGGCACTGTTTCGTTGGGCGACAGGAAGGACGCCTCGGTGCTTGAGAAGTTCAAAGCCGTGAAGGCTGCGGGCTTCGAGGGCATCGAGCCGATGAGCCACATGTCCCAGAGCGAGGTCTTGGACGCGTTCGGTGCCACCGGACTCAAGGCCGCCAGCGTTTGTTGTTCCACCCACTGGAAGCAAACGCTGTCCGATCCTGATCCCGCTGTGCGGAAGGCTGGGCTGGAAGGGTTGGAGCAGTCCTTGAAGGACGCCAAGGCCTACGGTGCGACGTCGGTGCTCCTGGTTCCCGCCACGGTGACCAAGCAGGTCTCCTACCCAGACGCCTACAAGCGGTCCCAAGTGGAAATCCGGAAGGCCATTCCGATGGCGAAGGAACTTGGTGTCCGCATTGCCATCGAGAATGTCTGGAACCAGTTCCTGCTCAGCCCCCTCGAAGCGGCGCGCTACGTCGACGAGTTCGAGAGCCCGTGGGTCGGCTGGCACTTCGATATCGGCAATGTCGTGAACTTCGGTTTTCCCGAGCAGTGGATACGCGTGCTGGGCAAGCGCATCGCCAAAGTTCACGTCAAGGAGTACAGCCGGAAGAAGCGCGACAAGGAAGGGCCCTACGCCGGATTCCGCGTTCCCTACCTGAGCGGGGACAACGACTGGCCCGCCGTCATGGCCGCGCTGGACGAGATCGGCTACACCGGCTGGGGTATCGCCGAGCAGGACGGGTCGAACTCGCTCGAAGGCATGAAGGCGATCTCTGCCGGCATGGACCAGATCTTCGCCAGCTAGAATTTCTTCAACAGCGGCTGCCCGAAGCCCAGCGTTTTGAGCTGGGTTTTGGCGTCGGAGAGCGGGACCGCTGTCCGGTACGGCCCTACCAGGACGTGGTAGAGGTCGTCCGGCATGCGATACAGGATCACCGGCAGTTTCGCTCCCTGCAGTGTCACCACCAGGCCGTCAGCATCCGTGCGCTTGGAGTAGGCCGCCACCTGCCAGAAAGAAGTGCCCTCCATTGGTTTCGTGAGCCGTACCCCGCCCTCGGCAGAAGTGGCAGTCTTGTACTCCTTGGGCGGCGCTTCGGCCGTCGGCTTGGCCTTGTCCGCCACAGGCTTCTCGGGCTCGGGGGCCGGTGGCAGCGTTGCCGGGACTGGCGTCTGTGGAACCGGCTGGCCATCCCCAGCCGTCTGGGCCGGTTGGGTCTGCAGCGTGGTTTCACCCGATGTAGACGGACCCGGATCGGTTTGAGCCGCATCCTCCCGTTTGACGTCAGGCTGCTTTCGCTGGCCCGAATCCGAGGCCGGCGGTGTCGTTCCGTCGGCCATCGGCGAAGCCGGCTTGGTCGAATTCCGCCCGATCATATAGCCCATCGCGAAGACCACGCCGCACAGCGCTACCACCACAAAGAACAGACTGATCAGTTGCTTGTTGCCGAGAATTAGTTCCTTCTCGCCGTCACCTTGGCTCATGATTCCTCCAGTCTAGCGAGCCCGCCGGTGTCGTTGAGTTTATTGCGGCGCGCGCGCAGGGCTGTCGAAAACAGGAATGATGTGATCGGCTGAATGGCAACCGCTGCAGCCAGTGCGCCCCAAGGGTTCAGCGGCGGCGAAGCCAGCAACTGCGCGAAGCCTCGGTACATGAGGACTGCACCCGCGAATCCAAGCCCCTGGAGCGATGGAATCGCCGAACACCCCCAGGTGACAACCAGAGATGCCCCCAGCAAGCAAATTCCCGTCCACGCCAAAGGATGCCGCGACAGCCCCCAGCACCCCAAGATCAACATTGCAGAGCCCAGGACACCGGGCAAGATTCGGCCCGGACCGCAGCACTCCACATAGACTCCCAGCAACCCAACGACGGCTACCGCCAACGACAGGTCGGGGTTAACGGCCAGCTCGGCGGTTATATTTTGCGCGAAGTTATGCGTTGGATAAAACATTTTTTCGTCTGTTTGTAACGGTCACTGTTTTATAATGGAGGAGTATCATTATGCCCATCAAGAAAGAAACAACCACCGTCAAGCCCGCCAAGGCAAGCAAGATTGCCGAGCCAAAGGTCGCGGCAGCCACCACCACCGCACGTACCGCAACAAAAACTCCCCGCGTCACCAGCTCCAAGCACAGCAAGGTTTCGGCCAGCGCGCCCGTCGCGGCCTCGGTCGCCGCAGCCGAGACGATCATCGTCAATCCCGAAGAATTCATCGCCACGTTGGCCTACGGCTACTGGGAATCCCGCGGATTCCAAGGCGGCAGCGAACTCGAAGACTGGTTCCGCGCGGAAGCCGAATACCGCAAACGGTACGTGGCGGCATAGCCCTAGTATTTCCGCAGCACCGCGAGCAGCCGGCCCTGGATTGCCACATCCTGGGCTGGCACGCGGATCGGACTCATCGTGGAGTTCGCCGGCTGCAGCCGAATCATGTTTCCGGGCTCTCGATAGTAGCGCTTCAAGGTAGCGTCCGTGCCCTCCACCAGTGCAACGACCGTATCGCCGTCCCTCGCGGTCTCAACTTTCTCCACTAGGATCATGTCTCCGTCGCAGATATGGTCGTCTATCATCGACGATCCGCGCACGCGCAGCGCATAAGTCGTCTTGTTGCCGATGAAGTCGCCGAAACTTAGCGTTGCCTTGTCTTCGAACGCTTCCACAGGCGACCCGGCGGCAATGGTGCCCATCAACGGGACTTCCAAGGGCCTTGTCGGCCTCGTCCGGCGCTCTTCCTGCAGGAATTTTGGTGCCACTTCGATCGAGCGGCTCTGGTTCGGCGACCGTCGAAGGTATGCCTTCTTCTCCAGCGACGAAATATGCTTGTGCACCGTCGCTATCGAGGCGAGGTTCAGCCCCCGCGCGATCTCGTCGTAGCTGGGGCTACGACCGTAGTCCACCTGGTAGCCGGCAATGAACCGGATTACTTCTTGCTGTCGCGGCGTCAAGGGCATTTCCCTACCATCGTAGGCGAACAAAAGGAGAAAAGCAAGTGGAAAATTTCGCCGACTGCAACAAGACGCCCCCCGGCGTTATATGATTCGGAAGCCCGTGAACACGCTACCTCGAACTCCGCGCGTCCTGTTCGTCCTCTTCGCCGCCAGCGGCTGCGCAGCGCTGATCTACGAGGTCGTCTGGCTGCAGATGCTGGAGCTGGTGCTCGGTTCCACTGCGGCGTCGATGGCCGTCCTCCTCGGGACGTTCATGGCCGGAATGTGCCTCGGCAGCCTGGCACTCCCGCGCGTGGTTGGTGCCTCCCGCAATCCGGTCCTCGTGTACGCAACGCTGGAACTTCTTGCAGGATTGATGGGGATCGCGGTGCCGCTGGTCCTCCCCTTGGTCCAACATTTCTACATTCAGGCCGCGACGGACGGCTCCTGGAACCTCGGACTCAGAGCGCTGGTATGCGCCATCTGCCTTCTGCCCCCAACCGCGATCATGGGGGCCACGCTCCCGGCGATTTCCACGCATGTCGGAGCGGCCCGATGCGGCGCGCTCTACGCGGCCAATCTGCTTGGCGGAGTCCTTGGCTGCCTGGGTGCGGGGTTTTGGCTCCTCCGCATCTTCGATAAGGACGTCGCCGGACACGTCGCCGTCGGACTCAATTTCGCTGCCGCCCTGCTGGCGTTTTTAGCCAGTCGAAGACTCCCGTCAGCCACAGCGCCTGACGAAGATGAGCGGCGTTCCATCCCGGTTCCCGTCCTGATCGCGATCGGCCTCTCCGGTCTGACGGCCTTGGGGGCGGAGGTCGTGTGGACCCGCCTTCTCGCCCTCAGCATCGGCCCCACCACCTACACCTTCTCGATCATCCTTGCCGTCTTCCTGGTTGGACTCGGCATCGGCAGTGCGGTCGCCAGCCGACGGGTCAGGACATCCGGCGACAGCCGTACCGCCCTCGCATGGACGCAAGCAGGCCTGATTCCCGCCCTGTGCTGGGGCGCGTGGATGGTCTCCAATGTGCTGCCATATTGGGGCAAGGATCTGGCCCCGACCTCCAGCGTCAGGGCAGGTTTCGCGGTCGACCTTGCACAATGCCTTGTCGCGATCCTTCCCGCCGCGCTTCTCTGGGGTGCCAGCTTTCCTCTAGCCCTTGCCAGCGGACTGCGCGACGAACGCGGCGATTCCGGGTTGGCAGTTGGCGCAACCTACGCAGCCAACACGTTCGGGGCGATCCTCGGCGCCGTCGCGTTCAGCGTGTTCGTCGTGGGATCGGTCGGCTCCGGCAATGCCGAGCGGCTGTTGGTGGTCATTTCGGGAGTCGCCGCCTTGTCTGCCTTCGGCACGCGAAGCCGCGCGGCCGCCGCCGTGGTTTTCGCAACCTTGGCCGCGGCTTGGGCGGTTCCCCAGGTTCCCTGGCAACTACTGGCTTTCGGACGGAGGATGTCCGTCGAGGTCGGCCCATGGAAGAATCTCTACGCCGCCGAGGGCGTCAATTCCTCCATCGCGTACACCCAATGGGTCGACGGTCGCCGCTACTTCCATGTCGCCGGGAAGCGTGAGGCCTCCAACAGCCCCTTCGACATGAAGGTACAGCGCCTGCTTGGCCACATGCCCGCCCTGATTCATCCGAATCCGAAGTCGGCGCTGGTCGTGGGGTGCGGGGCAGGGGTCACGGCAGGCTCCTTCGTGGTCCACCCGGAGATTGAGCGCATCCGCATCTGCGAAATCGAGCCGCTGATCCCGCCCGCCACCGCCCGCTTCTTCGCGCCGGAGAACCACGGCGTCATGCGCGATCCCCGCACCAGCATCGTGATCGACGACGCCCGCCACCACGTCCTCACCACCCGCAACACCTACGACATCATCACCTCCGACCCCATCCACCCCTGGGTCAAGGGCGCCGCAACCCTCTATACAAAGGAGTATTTCGAGATGGTGCGGGCCCACTTGAACCCCGGCGGCATCGCCACCCAGTGGGTACCCCTCTACGAAAGCGACCTCGCAACCGTCCAGAGCGAGATCGCAACCTTTATGGAGGTCTTCCCCGATTCCATCGTTTGGGGCAACTACGACCTCTTCGACCAGGGCTACGACGTTGTCCTGATGGGCTCCACCGGCCCCATCCATATTGATGTGGATGCAGTGGAGTCCCGCATCCAGGCCTCGCCGCGTTTGGCCGAATCCCTGCGCTCCACCGGCTGGCGCGGAGCGTCGGACCTGCTCGGCACCTACGCCTCCCGCACCTCCGACTTACGCGGCTGGCTCAAGAACGCCCAAATCAACCGCGACCGCAGCCTCAGACTCCAATATTTGGCTGGACTGGCCCTCAATTCGGGCCGCGCTGGCTGGATTTACGGCGAGATCGAGCGTCGCAGTCCATTCCCGACGGACCTGTTCACAGGCTCGCCAGCGTCCGTGGATGCCGTCCGAAGGGTGTTCGACGACTGGCGCACCATCCAATTCTGAGTCCGACGCCGCATTTCTTGCGCGCAAGGCGAGACAAACCCCCATCGGACGCGCTATACTGGTCAAGTTGTGATTGGATTTCTACTTACGTTCGTGCACGTAGTTGTGTGCTTGTTCCTGATCATCGTGGTGCTCCTCCAGAGCGGCAAGGCGGCCGATTTGGCCGGTGCCTTCGGCGGGCAGGGTTCCCAGACGGCCTTCGGACCGCGGGGCTCGGCTACGCTGCTCTCCAAGGCGACCACGATTTCGGCGATCTTGTTCATGATCACGTCGATCTCGTTGTCGATCGTGGCCACGCGGCAATCGGGGGTCTCCAGCCTTCCCGAGTTGAAGCGTCGGCAGACGAACGGCGCTCCGGCGGCTCCGAAGTCGGCCCCGGCGCAGGCCCCGGCCAAGAAGTAGTCGGGAAGTAAATCCAAGTATCAAGGGTCACCTGCGGAGGTGGCGGAATTGGCAGACGCACTAGCTTGAGGTGCTAGCGGGAGCAATCTCGTGGGGGTTCAAGTCCCCCTCTCCGCACCAAATTTCTTTTGGCTCATAACGGCTCCCCGGTGACGGGGAGCCGTTTGGCTTTGGCCGTTAAGGAAACCAAGACAGAAGTCGCGAGTCGAATGCGAATGGTGTCTTCTCCGCGATCATGATCGCGACTGCCAATGGGTGCTTTGGATTGATGATCACGTTCCATTGGCGGGGCACCAAGACCGAAGGCACTTTCAGAATGGCAGTCTTGCCGGCTTCCAGCCACTCGTCACCGAGTTGCCGAAATGCCTTTGGGTCGGCGGGAAGTGAATCGATGGACTCCATCTCCAACGTGTCGGGAATCTCGATGCGAAGGAGGAGCATGTTGGCAGGCAGGGCCGTCATGTGGACCATGTACTCGAGGGCTGCCAGCGCACCGCAAGATGCGGCATAGACCGCTGCCCGACCGGGAGAATTCCACCGCCCTCCCGTTAATTCAGCACCCTTGCCGTCCAACCCGACGTGATTGCGCTTGCACAGGCGCACCACCAGCATCTACGCGAGGACTCCGTACTCGATCCGGTGCAAGAGATTCTCCACAAGTCGGCCCCCAGACTCTGTCGCGAGCAGGGAACGCGGAGCCACGCCGTTGGTGGCTAGGTTGGGTGTCCGTAGCCAGACCTTGGCCACGTTCTCGGAGCCGAAGACATCCGTCGCTAGCGAAATGATAGGTTGGATCCGGGCTGAATGGTGCCCGTTGCCCGCAACCCTCCCAGCGGGCTCGTTGGTGTCGACAACCTGGGCGACGAGCCCGACGCCTTTGACCTCAACATCGAAGATGGAATTGCGGCCCGCCTTACCCTGTGGGCGATTGAGGATGACACGGACGCGTCGAGCAGCCGTCTTGCCTTGTGGCACCTTGGGCGAGGACATCCGTACCCCTTTCTCGGCATCTTTGAGCATGACTATCCCTATGTGTTCAGCGTAGCAGAACGGATTATCCGGTCCAATCGGAATCTGAACCGGTGGGCGCTGCTACAACCGCTCCCGATTATCGCCCCCTCTTGGAATATTTATTCGGCGCGCCCGGCGTCGGCAGATCGCTCGTAACCTGAGTCCCAACCGCATGCGGCCGGGCCAACGCACCGGTCAACGTGATCCCGCTACCAGAAACCTGCGCCGCGACCGCATGTGCCCGATTCAACGGTGCCGAAACCGTAATCGACGCACCACCCCGACCGCCCGTCACCGACGCCACAACCGCCGTCTCCTGATTCGCCCCGTTATCAATCGTGATCGTCTGGCCGACGCTGAAGCCCATCCCGCCGCCCACCGGAATCACGGTCGCTCCCGCCGAAGTCGCTGCACCAACCAACGTGCCGCCCGACGTCCCCACCGTCGCAATCGTAGCCACTTCCGCATTCGCCCCCGAATCAATCGTCACGGTCTGGCCGACGGCGAAATCCGTCACGTTGGCGACCTTCACGTTGGTTGCGCCGACCACCGACGCCGCAGAGACCGTTGTCGCAGGCTGCACGACGAAGTCATTGCAATTGCTGTCAGTGTCGACACCGTCCGGAAATCGCCCCGCGCTCCGATTGAACGCCGGTGCCGCCAATGCCGCGGGTCCAAAACCGCCCGCCGGAGCTGGCGAAAGCACACGGCAGCCTGCCTGACCCGCTCCCGAAAGTCCTTGGTACCCCTCGGAAGCCCACGGGTCGACCAAGAGCCCATAATTCAGGCTGTCCACCACCAAGCCCGCCGCGTCACGCAGAATCATGGCACCGGCAGCGTTCGACAAAGCCGGGCCTCCAAACCACTGATTGGGCCCCGGATTCCCCTGGTACCCCGCATTCTTGACCGCTGCATCCCGCACCGCCGCGTCGACTCCATGCGCACGCGCCAACGGGCTGTCGAGCGTGATCCCGGTCCCCAGCGGCTGCACCGGCTCGTTGCTGAAATGCGCGAAGGCCGTCGCAGGCGTGAATGTGATCCCGGTACCCCGCGCGCTGAACGGCAGGTTGGCCGCATGGTTGAACTTCAAAGGCGCAGCAATGTCGAGGCCCGTGCCCGGCGCGACGACACCCTCCCGGATAATATGCGCCCGCGCCAGCCCCGGCGTGATTTCAAGGCTGAAACCACCCTGTCCACCACCGCCCCCGACCGCCGTGACTGTCACCACTTCCTTGTTCGCCGGAGTCCCCACCGTCAACTTGTCGCCCACCGCGAAAGGCACCGCGCCACCACCCGGACCACCCGCGCCCCGCACTCGAATCGTCGTCGCGCCCGCCGCCACGTTCACCGAAAGCCCGGACCGGATCGACGGCGTGCCCACACTCTTCACCGTCACCGTCTCGACCCCGTGGTCCACGCTCTCCACATCCAGTCGGATCTTGTCGCCCACCGAAATCCCAGCCACCGACGTCACCTTGATGTTGGTCGCACCCGCCACCGCGTCTGCCCCAAGGAACGCCTGCGTCCCCGCCTTGCCGACCGCCGTGACCGTGACCACCTCGTACTTCTCCGTGGTTCTCGCCACCGCCGGGAAGGTGCCGCCGTAGCCGAGGGCGATCTTCTGTCCGACCTCAAATCCAGCCACACTCGTCACCGGCACATTGGTCGATCCCACCGGAACCGTGATCACAGGACCGTCCGGCAGAGGCTGCCACACGGTCGTGCTCGCCCCGGCGGCCGTCCCGACACTCGCAATCTTGCGGCTCTCACCATCCACGTCCACCGCGTCGCCCGCCGACATTCCGGCAACACTCCGAACGTGGATCGTCTTGTCGCCCGCCTTCGCCGACGCCGCCAGCCCGGAGTTTGACAGTCCCAGCAGATAGAACCCGCCCGCCGCCAGCTTCGTCCCCGCCGGAATTCTCACCGCCGAGGCGATGACTTGCTGCGTCTGGTGCTCCGTGAGCGTCCAGTTGGAGAGGTCAACGCCGCCACCGCCCGCGTTGTAAAGCTCAATGAACGAATCCGTCGTGTTGCCCGGAGAACTGACGCGGAACTCGTTGATCTTGACCGGGCTCACGTTCCGCACCTTCTCGACCGTGGTCTCGGACTGCGCCTTGCCGCTCGATTGGCTGCTCCACCGTGCATTGCCGACCAAATCGCCATTGAAGGCCGTCGCCCCCGACGTCACCTTGAAGGTCGCATTCACGCTGGACCCCGGCGCGACCGGGCCCGGAATCGTCGCGGTTCCGCCGGAAGCCTGGACAGTCCACCCCTTTGGAGCCGAAATGCCCAACTGGACACCCGTGACTGGCGCTCCCGTCGTGTTGGTAAACATGACTGTGGTTTCCTGCGACGAGCCTGGCGTAAACGTCTGCAGCCCCGGAGCATTCGCAACCCCGGCCGGAGAAATCTTCACCCGCTGCACGTCGTACCTGGCTGCCAGAACGTTGACGTGCACCAACTGGTCGGTGGCATCCGAAGGGAAAGTCCCCGCCGCCGTCATCGCGCCCTCATAGAAGGTGCCCTGCGAACCGACGCTGTTGTCGCCACCGTTGCCGAGGAGGATCGCCCCCTGTTTGCGCATCGGATCGTAGGTGGCATCGATGCGCGGCCCGTCGAACATCACCTTCAGGTCGCCGTTCTGCGCATCCCCGCCCATTGAGGTCCAGTGGTGCGGCTCGCCCTTGGCCATCGCAGTCACAAATCGCGACGTGATACTCGGCAGCGTGGGGCAGTTCTTCGAGGTGTCGGAGTTCACGCACCCTACCAGGTTGTTCTCCTGGTCGGTCATGATCCACGGACCCGGCTGCCCCCCGTGGTACCACGCCGTGGCGTTGCCGAAGTAGGTGGTCTCCATGGTGCCGTTGTCGTCGTCCCGGCTGTCGATTTCGGCGTTGCCGTAGTCAAAGCAGCACCCGGAGTTGTAGTGCTGGCCGTTGATGACCCAATACTGCCCCTCGGCTTGGTCATCGACCGCCGTGCCTTTGACGTCGTTCTGCCGCAGGCCCACACCCGGCGCGATGAAGGTGCCGTAGGCTTTGTGGCCCATGATCGTGACCGGGGCGGCGTCGGCCAGTGGGAGGTTGTTGAACCCGCCCATCGCCGGGCCCGAGAAGCCGCCACGCGGAGCCTGGATGAGGTCGTTGTGTTTGGGCGATTGGTCGTAGATCTTCGTGATCCAGCAGTGCGTGTTGGCGCAGAACGCGTCCTGCGCGGAGGCGTTCGCGTACCCTCCGGCGTCCGGCACCGGCGAATCGGACGGCGGGACCACGCCGATATCCGCCGTCTTTCCGTCCGACTGGCGCAGCACTTGGTACAGCGGGCCCCTATAGGCCGCGTACAGCGCGCGGGTGGTGCTGTGCGCAGCCACGCAGGGCTTTCCTGCGGCGGCGTAAATGTCGCACGGACCCTGAGGACGTGGAGGAGCGGCTTGGGACACCGTCGCGAAGATCAACGGCAGGGTGAGGGCGAATGCCCGGAGTTTCGTGGCCATGTTTCAGTGCCAGTATATAGCGCTAGAATCAGAATCTGGCCGCAATCCTCATCACCATCATCCTGTTGGTCATTTACGGGTCCTTCTATCCGTGGCGTTTCGTCCAGCCCAACCTTCCCGCCAGCCCCCCGTGGATCCTGCTCCATGCGTGGGACGTGGAATTCACGCGCCGCTTCATCGCGGACGTCGTGATCAACTGGGCCCTCTACGTCCCAGTCGGAATGGCCGGACATCTGGCGTTTCTGCGGCGCGGCCGGGTGGCGTCGATGTTGGCCCCGGTCGTCATCGGCACCGTCCTCTCGGCTTCCATCGAGATGACCCAGCTATACGTCCCAGGACGTGCCTGCAGCGCCATCGATCTAGTCGACAACATCTTCGGCACCATCATCGGTGTGGCACTCGGTCTTGCATTTGAGGACTACGCCGGGCGCATCCACCCGGCCGCCACGCTCCGACGCATCCCCGACCGCCGGGCCCTCGCGCTCCTCGTCTGTTGGGCGGCATCGCTCGTTTTTCCCCTCATCCCCGTCCTCTGGCTTGGAGTCTACCGTGCCAAACTCGTAGCGATCAGCAACAGCCTCCTTCCGGCCCCGATCCCTTTCCTGCTAGCGACCGCCACGTGGTTCGCCGCCGGAGAACTCCTCAAAGCCGCCAACCTGCCGCGAACGCTGCTAAGCTTCTCTATCCTCTTCATCCCGCTGCAATTCGCAATCATCACCCGCCAACCCACCACCGCCGATTTCCTGGGTGCCATCCTCGGCACGATTCTCTCCCAAGCTCTCCCGCGCCTCCGCACCGCCATCGCCCCCGTCCTATTGGCTTTAATTTTTCTCCGCGGACTGGCCCCGTTCCAGTTCAGCGCCCCCCGAGCCTTCTCATGGATCCCCTTCGGCGGCTTCCTGAATATGGACTGGGAAGTCGGTCTGCGCATCCTGTTCGAGAAGAGCTTCCTCTACGGGACAGCGGTCTGGCTCTTCAGCCGCACGGGTCGGACCCTCCCGGTCGCGACGGCCATCGTGACCGCCGTGCTAATCTTGATTGAGATTCTCCAAGTGTGGCTTCCCGGCCACGTCCCGGAAGTCACAGATCCCGTCCTTGCGCTCCTGATCGCGTTCGGCCTATACAGGCTCGGCGCGGTGCCTCCGGCAAGCATGCCGGAACGTGCGCCGTGAGGGGGATTTTTCTGCCTGAGCGCGCCCCCGAGGGGGCGTTCTGATGTACAATTAAGAGGAACAATGCCCAAACGTACTTTCCAGCCGAACAACCGTCGCCGCGCCAAGACGCACGGTTTTCGGACCCGCATGAAGACTGCCGACGGCCAAGCCGTGATTTCCCGCCGCCGCGCGCAGGGCCGCAAGAAGCTGTCCGTCAGTTCGGAACTGAGGTAGCCCGGTTCCCGGCTTTCCCAAAAGTGTCCGGCTCCTACGGTCCAGCGATTTCCGCAAAGTGTACGACAACGGGACACGCCATACGTGTCCCTTCTTCGCCGCTTTCTATCTCGTACAACCTGGTGCCGACAGTCCGCATATCGGCTTCACGACGCCACGCGCGCTCGGCAAGGCCGTGGTGCGCAACCGACTTCGCCGTCGGGTGCGGGAGGCTGTCCGTCTCGAATTGGCGAACCTGAATCCGCAGTGGTCCATTGTATTCAATCCTCGCCGCAAGACGCTCGAGTGCTCGTTCGACGAACTCCGGGCCGAAGTCCTTCGTCTTTTCTTGCGGTGCACCAAAGCTTCCCCCCAACAACCCGAGACGCCGTCGGACCCGTCGTCCGCCTCCTCGCCGGAAGCCTGAACCTCTACAAGCGCTTTCTTTCCCCCTTGCTCCCTTCCGCCTGCCGATTCTACCCGACCTGCTCGGTGTACATGCGCGAGGCAATCGAAACCCACGGGCCGGCGAAAGGTGTCTGGCTCGGCCTAAAGCGGCTTTCCCGCTGCCACCCGTTCCATGCGGGCGGTTTCGACGCCGTCCCCCCTCGGCAACGCGATTCGCACTAAGGTACAGAAACCCCAATGAGTTCACCTTCCGACCAAAAGCCCAAAGAACTGTCCAACGAACTGCGGATGTTCCTCTTCGTGGTCCTGATGGGCGCGATCCTCGCCGGGTCGCCCTACGTGTTCAGGAAGCTGGGCTTGGAGCCGCCGCCGTCTGCCCGACCGGCCCAGCAATCGAACAAGCCAGCCGGGAGTGCGAAACCCGCCGATCCAGCCTCCACGCCGGCAGCTAGCGCCGCCGCAACTGCGAGCGCCAACACCAACGCTGAGGCTACCCCGGCTGGATTCATCGGCGCGGCCAAAGAGGGCGAATGGGTCCTTGACACGAACGCCTTCCGCGTCGTCTTCTCCAACCGCGGCGCTGTGGCCAAGAGCTGGACCCTCCGCAACTACAAGGACTCCAACGGCAAGCCCCTCGAACTGATCAACCAGGTTGGAGCCACCAAGACCGCCTACCCGTTCAGCTACGTTTTCCGCGCCCAGCAGCCCTCCACCGACCTCAACCAAGCCCTCTGGCTTGCCAAGCCCGGTCCCGATGGCCTGTCCATCGAATACAACTTCTCCGACGGCAACACCACCGCCCATAAGAGCTTCGCCTTCACCCGTGACGGCTTCCTCGTCCAATACGCCGACGAAGTCAAACTCGGTGCCGCGCCCCTGCCCCACTTGATGCAATGGCGCGCCGGTTTCGGCGACATGCGTGTCGACAAGGCTTCGGCCCACCAGGACAATATCCGCTACGACATCGACAAGGGCAAGCTGGTCAACCAAGCTGCCAAGGACGCACAGGGCGGACCGAGCCGCAACGACGGCATGCTGGACTTTTCCGGCATCCAGGACCAATACTTCACCGCCGTCTTCCTCGCGCCTCAAGGCACGCCGGTCCAGACGACCACTTTCTATGACAATGTCGCGACGGTTGCCAGCTCCGCCCCTGAAGGCTACCCTGGCGTGGCGGTCGGTTCCGGCGGGCGCAACCAGTTCGGCGTCTACATCGGCCCCAAGGAAGTCGACGAACTCGCCAAGGTGAATCCGAGGCTCGAAGCCGTCATCGACTGGGGCTTCTTCGGCATCATCGCCAAGCCCATCTTTTTCCTGCTCCGCCTCACCAACGCCCGCGTGACGCACAACTACGGTTGGGCGATCATGCTGGTCACGCTTGCGATCAGCTTCGCCACCTTCCCGCTGCGCCTCGCCAGCCTGAAGTCGATGCGCAAGATGCAGTCGCTCCAGCCTGAGCTCAACAAAATCAACGAGAAGTACAAGGGCATGGCGATGAGCGACCCCAGGGCCGCCAACAAGCAGCAGGAAATGATGGATCTGTACAAGAAGAACGGCGTCAACCCCATGGGCGGTTGTATTCCGATGCTGATCCAGATGCCGTTCCTGTGGGCCTTCTACAAGACCCTCCAAGTCGCGGTCGAGATGCGGAACGCAACCTGGCTCTGGGTCGGCGACCTTTCGCAGCCAGAACATCTCAACGTCCTCGGCACCGACATGCGCATCCTCCCCGTCGTTATGGTGGCCTCCAGCTACCTCATGCAGCGGATGACCCCAATGACCGGCGGCGACCCCGCGCAACAGAAGATGATGCAGTTCATGCCCCTCATGTACGGCTTCATGTTCTGGCCCGCTTCGAGCGGCCTGGTGTTATATTGGTTAACCAGTAACTTGGTCGGCATCGCCCAGCAATGGTTTTTTAACAAAACCTCGGGCCCGTTGAAGGTCTCCAGCTCTCCGGCGACCAAAGTCATTACCGCAAAGGACGGCAGGAAACGCTCTTGACGAAAAAGTATTCGATCCAGGAAACCGGCCCCAGCATCGAGGCGTTCCTCCGGCAGATCATCTCGGACGCCGGTTTTGACCTGACTTTCACCCTCGAGGCGGGCGACCACTCCAACCCCGATTTCGAGAATCCGGACATCGCGGTCAAGTTCGAAGGCGGCGACGTGGAGTTCCTCCTCGCCAACCGCGCCGAACTGCTGTTGGCCTTGGAACTCGTTACCCAGGAAATGCTGGGCATGCACTCCGACGACCATTCCCGGATCGCATTCGACGCCAACGACTACCGTCTGCTCCGCATCGAGGAACTCCGTGCCAGTGCCTTGGCGGCGGCTGAGAGGGTCAAGAGCAGCGGCAACTACTTCCGCTTCAATCCCATGAATAGCCGGGAGCGCCGGGTGATCCACATCGCCTTGCGCAACGAGCCCGAAGTGCGCAGTGAAAGCTGCGGCGGCGGCCCCACCCGTGGCGTCGTGATCTACCCCGCGTCCATGCCGACCATCCCGGATCTCCCTGCTCTGCCGGTGCCTGCCTACACTGGCGGCGGGTTCGCCAGCGGCGGAGCCCGTCCGGACCGTCCGGCCTTCGGTGACCGCGAACGTGGCCCCCGCGACCGCGGACCGCGCGGGCGTGGCGGCCCCCGGGATCGTGGACCGCGCCGCGACGGACCGCCTCGTGAGCGCCGGTAGTTCGTTTTCGTTTTGAACCTCAGAGATACCATCGCCGCCATCTCGACCCCGCTCGGACGCGGGGCCATAGGCGTGATCCGCCTTTCCGGCAACCAAGCCGTCTCCCTCGCTCGCCAGATCGTCCGTTTTCGGTCCGAGCCGCAACCCCGTCGCGCCACGATGGCCGATCTTCTCGACGCCTCCGGCCAAGTCGTGGACGAGGTTGTCGCCACATGGTTCGCAGGACCGAAGTCATTCACTGGAGAAGATGTGGTGGAAATCTCCTGCCATGGCTCTCCGGTGATTCTCCGTCACTGTCTGGACCGCGCGGTCCGGGCTGGCGCGCGCCTCGCGGACCCCGGCGAATTCACCATGCGCGCGTTTCTCAACCGGCGCATCGACCTTCCCCAAGCCGAAGCTGTCCGAGACCTGATCGAATCGACGACACTGCACCAGGCCCGCGTGGCCGTCCAACAGACCCGTGGCGCGCTCTCCCGGCGCATCGCCCCGATCAAGGCGCAACTGGTCGATCTGATCTCGCTCCTGGAGGCTGGCATCGATTTCGCCGAGGACGACATCAGCGTCGCCCCATCCAGTGAAATCCTGCGCCGTCTCGACCCCATCCATGGGGCCCTGACAGCCTTGGTGCAGAGTTTCTCCTATGGACGACTTGTCCAAGACGGCTTCACGTTGGCGATTGTTGGCCGCCCCAACGTAGGCAAGAGCAGCCTGTTCAACCGCCTCCTCGAGCAGGACCGGGCGATCGTCACCGACATCCCGGGCACCACCCGCGACCTCGTTAGCGAGGAGACGGAGATCGAAGGCATTCCGGTCCGGCTCGTGGATACCGCCGGGATTCGCGAAACGTCAGAGACTATCGAACGGATCGGCATCGAACGTAGCCGGCAGGCGATGGCTGAGGCCGATCTAACCCTTGTTGTCGTAGACGGTACGGCCCAGCCGCAGGAGGAAGACAGCGAGCTTGCCGCTCTGGCCCAAGAGACGGGTCGATCAATTCTGGTGGCCAACAAGTCCGATGCACGCCAGTTTGTGCCCATTGACGGCGCGCTCAGTGTTTCAGCCCTGACTGGTGCGGGCGTTTCCGAACTGCGCCGGTCATTATTGGCGAAGATGGCCCCGGTGGGCGAGCTGGAAATCGAGAGCGGCTTTGTCACCAATGTGCGCCATGAAGGCTTTCTTCGGGAGGCGGTAGCGATGATCGAGAAGGCTCGCGGAGCCGTTGAAATGTCTCTGGCCCATGAGTTCGTCCTGTTGGACCTCTACTGCGCCCTGCGTCCGCTGGATGAAATGACCGGTGCCACCACCGCCGACGACATACTTTACAACATCTTTAGCAGTTTCTGCATCGGAAAATGATCTACTGTATGACAAGTGCTTTTGTGTGTCTTGGACCGACGGAGGCAAGTTCTCTATGAGTAATGTTCGGATTCTGATTGCCGACGACCACGAGTTGGTCCGCGAAGGTTTGCGAAGCATCATCACGGCCGCCCATCCAGAGTGGGAGATTGTCGGCGTGGTGTCGAGCGGTGCCGAGGCGATCACTGTCGGCGAGGCGCAACGACCCAATGTGGCCATCATCCACCTCTCCATGCCCCCGCCCAACGGCTTGGCCGTAACCGAGCGCCTCACAAACTCCATTCGGGGAATCAAGGTTCTGATCCTCACGATACACACCGCCGAACCCGTCATGCGCCATTTGAAACGCGCCGGTGCCAAGGCTTTCCTCGCCAAGAACGAGGCCCCTGAAAACTTGGTCGCCGCAATCGAACGGATGCTCCAGGGAGAGCCCTTCTTCGCGTCCGATTCAGCCACGAGGTCCCCCGCGGAACTCGAGGCTGGCGAGCGAATCCCCATCCAGTACCTCCTCACGCCACGCGAAGTGGATGTCGTGAAACTCCTCTTGGACGGTTGTGGCAACAAAGAGATCGGGGCACGTCTGGACATCAATGTTCGGACAGTGGAAAGCCACCGCGCCGATATTTTTGCCCGCCTGGGTCTCGATTCCCTCGGTGAACTGGTCAAACTGGCGATTCAGGACAAGGTCGCGTAACTAGAACACCCGCCGCTTCAAGCGCTCAATCGTGAACCGCGCAGTGTCGGCTACCGCCATCACGGTCATCACTCCGGCTTGCACCGGATCTGTCACCACAAGGTCCGCCGCGTCCGGCACACTGCCTGCCATGTTCAGGCTTACCACCAACAAACCTGCTGCCCGCACTTCCCGCACCGCCGTCTCGATGTCGCCGCCCATCAGCGACCCCGCCAGCACCAAGGCACGAGCCCGTGGGAGGCGAGGCACCGCCCGTACGGCGTCCGCCAAGGCCTGCTCGCCCACCAGCGGGATCGTGTCAACCGAGATGTGTTCGCCGCGGATGTTATGGCGGTCGGCTTCGACAATCGCCCCGATAGCCACCTGCGCCACCTGCGCGCCGCCGCCCATGATGATGATCCGCTTGCCGTAGATTCGCTCCATGCTGTTGAGCAGTTCCACCTTGCGGACAATCGGCAGCGCCCGCAGACCCTCCACCATGGGCTCCATCTCCGTCGCGCCCACCTCGAAGTAGACCCGGGCGCCGGCCTCGGAGTTTTCAATGATCGAACACGCCGCGATGTCGCCTCCGTGTTCGGCGATAACGCCGGTCACCGCGTGCAGGATACCCGGACCCGCCGCCGCGTCGATCAGAAGGCCGTGATTTGTCGAATTCATCAACCTCCCATCATCTCCTACGGCCTGCAACTCTACCTGTGGCCGTCTCCGGGGCGATATGATGTGATTCATGAGTTCAACCGGAATTACCAGGCGCGAGATGCTCACGGGAGCGTCCGCTATCCTCGGTGCGGTCGCGGCGGCACCCCTTCAGGGCGCACGTTCGCACATCACGAAGGCCAACATCTCCGCCATTACCGACGAGATCGGCCTCACACAAGCCGACGCCATCGCCTTCGCCCACCAGTACGGCCTCCAGTGGGTGGAACTGCGCAACATTCCGGAACTGAAGAAGGAGGTCGCTTTCCTCCCCGAGCCCGAGATCAAGCGCTACGCGGCCCAGTTGGCTGCCGAAAAACTGAAAGTATCCTTCCTCAACACCGGCCTGCTGAAGTTCACTTGGCCCGGCACCGAGCCCGCCCGCCTGCGCAAGGAAACGCCCGAGCAACGCGCCACGCGTCTCGCGGCAGAGTTGAAGCGCTGGGAAAAGCGCAAGGACGACGTCACCGCCGCCTGCAACGCCGCCAACATCCTCGGCGTGGACAAGCTCCGCATCTTCACAGGCACGCGTGTGGCCGAGGCCGAGACCACCTACAAGCTGATCGTCCAGACCATGGAGGAGCTCACGCCCATCGCCGAAAAGGCCAAGGTGAAGCTGCTCATCGAAAACGAGAACTCTCAGAACATCGGCACCTCAGTCGAGACCCGCGACATCATGGCAATGCTGCCCTCGAAGTGGATCGGTTTCAACTGGGATCCGCAGAACGCCCTGCCGCTCAAGGAAGTGCCGTGGCCGACAGGCTTCTCTGTACTCCCCAAGGACCGCATGCTCAATGCGCAGTTCAAGGCCAAGGGCCTGCTCGAGGACAGTCCCGAAAAGATTGACTGGCTCTCGATCCTGAAGCAAATGGAGAAGGACGGCTACAAGGGCCACATCGGACTGGAAACCCATTTCTTCGACGGCACCTTGATCGAGAAGGCGCACCTGTCGATGAAGATCATCATGCACATGGTCGGCCAACTCTGATGAACCAGCGTTTCGCCATCGGGTTCGGGGTGGGCCTCGTTGTTCTGGCGTTGGGCACGTGGTGGGCCGTCGTGGATTCCAGAGGCAACCACTTGGATCCCAAGGGCAAGATCGGGAAAGTCCGTACCCTGCAGGTCGATGACAACGCAACGATTGTGGTGATTGACTTCAAGGTCACCAACGACGCCGATGTTCCCATGACGATTCGCACCATCGACACGTCGATGACGGTGCCCGAGAATGGTCCGGGAGACGGCAACATGCTGGCCGCGTCGGATCTGGCGAAGGTGTTCCGCAGCTATCCGGATATTGGAGACCAGTACAATCCGCCGCTCAGGCCACGCGACGAGATCAAGGGGCACACGGTGGTCGACCGGATGGTCGGGATGTCATTCAACCTGCCGAAGGCGAAGGTGGATGCGAGGACCGACCTTGTCCTCCGCTTGGAGGAAAGCTCCGGCCCGGTCCTCGAACTGCACGAAAAGTAGCGCGTTTCAGATTATCCTGTACCTGACAACTTCGTTAACCGAGTCGGCCTAGCCTGTGATAAAATTTTCACAATTGAACGTTTTGCCTATTCCTTCGACCCATGGCCTTTCTTCCAAGTGACACGTTTGACTGTTTTCTCAGCTATGCATTCCCTGATGAAGGTGGGTGGGTCAAGAGTCTGCATGGCTCCTTGGAGAAACGCTTGCGCGTCCTCCTCGGAATCAAGGAGGAGACTTCCGCATCCCGAGGCATTGTTTTTTACGCGCCCCGTAATGTTGCTCCTGGTGACCATTTGCTCGACACGATCCAAGTGAGGCTGGACCAGTCGTCCACCTTGGTGGCCGTTCTGGATCCGTCGTACCAAGGTTCGGACTGGTGCGCCCTAGAGCTGAATCGCTTCCTAGAGAGGCGGGCGGGGAGAGGCGCGGCGCGGCAAGCCGGACCCGGTTTTTTTAAAGTGGTCAAGATTCCATGGGACCAAGATAAGCACCTCGACTTCCAGAGCCATTACCTTCATATTGATTTTTACAGGCGGAATAATGGTATTATTAGCGAGTTTGGTCCGGAGAGTAAAGCCTTCAAGGATGCCGTGAACATTCTGGCGAATACTGTCAGGGACGTTCTGTACGAGCGACTAAGGGGCTTCCCGCAAGTTTTCGTTGCAAGTGGCAGCCATGAGGCTAGTCGGCATCGCAGCATCCTGATTACGGAAATCAAGAACAGAAAACTCGCCGTTGCGAACCATCCGTATGGCGAGGTCGCAACATTGTCGGACGAGTTGGTGAAAGAGTCCATTCGCCAGTCGAAGGCAAGCGTTCACGTAATCGACGCATCCTCCGGTCACCTTGAACGGCGGTACATCGATCTGGCAGCTCCATCTCAAACGTCGAAGGTGTTCGTTCTTCTTGAAGACAAAGTTGCGGAACACCCGTCCAAGCAATTGATGGAAGACATTGAGAATCGACGATGGAAACACGGTGGGCCGTGGCTTGTCTATCAAGGTGCCGATTTCGGAGCTCTTCTTCCTGACATCTTGGAGCATGTGGCCTCAGCCGTCGAAGTGCGTACGACGTCATTGTACTTGCACTTTGATCACGCCGATCCCTACAGCGTCCGGGCCGCTGAGTGTATCCGGAGCTTCGTCGCGGCGTGGGCTCCGGGCGCAATCGACATCCAACAGACTCCTAAACCATCCAGTCGGACTGCACTTTCAGATCACCAGCGATCCCTCCGCGAATGCAGCGCCCTAATCGTTTGCGGGTCGGACTCGAACCTTCAATGGCAAGAACGCGCATTGGCTGATCTTGCAGCAGCGAAAGCGCGGCGTTCAGGAGCGCCCCGGCTGCTCGCGAGCGCACTCGTAGCCGCAGGACCGACTGCTGGGACACAATTACAATCCTCGATCCTCTTCGAACGTGACAGCCCGTTCCCGGAAGAACGCTTGCGACAACTACTAGAGCCCCTGATTGCGCCTCCACCCGAGGAGATCCATGCCTGATTCGATTCTCGGGCCCTCCGTCACAATGCCCTTCCCCGGCCTGCGCCATTTCGAATCGTCGGAGGCTCCGATCTTCTGCGGTCGCATCCAGCATATTGAGGCGTTGCGGAACCGCCTGCTGGATACTCGCTTTGTCGCGGTGGTCGGAACGTCCGGCAGCGGTAAGAGTTCGCTCATTCGGGCCGGACTGCTGCCATGCATGACAAACGGTTATGTCGACGGAATAACCCAATGGCGGACTGCAATTGTCCGTCCGGGACATGCGCCGATTGGCAATCTGGTGGAAAGTCTTTCTGGACACGGCGATGGGCATGCAAACTTGCAGTTTTCGTCAGTACAGCGATTGACCGAGGATTCTCGGGCGTTGGAGCGGGTGGTGCTGGACAACGACTTGGGAATAGATACGGGGCTGGCGATCTTGGTGGATCAGTTTGAAGAGCTGTTTCATTATCACGAAACTGCCCTGCGCGCTCGAGAGCCCAGCGAGGCACACCAATTTGTCCGTCTCCTACTGAATGCAGCCGCGGCACAGGAAAACATCTACGTCGTGATTACCATGCGTTCTGAGTTCCTCGGGGACTGCACCAAGTTTCAAGGTTTGGCCGAGGCCTTCAACAGGAGCCAATATCTCCTTCCCCGGCTGACGCGCGAGGAACGCGAGCACGCGATCCGTGAACCGCTTCAAATGTTTGGCGTCGACGTTACTGACCGTCTAGTGCAGCGGTTACTCAATGACTCTGCCGCGGAGACCGCCCCGGAGTCAGGTCACATAGACCGAGGCGGCGGCTCTGATTCGCTGCCCCTTCTCCAGCACGCCCTGTTGCAGACGTACCGGGCTTGGAAGGAGGCCGGGGATGCGAAGGCGCCCATCGACTTTTCCCACTATACCAAGATCGGAGAGCTTGCAGACGCGATTAATGGCCAGGCCGAAGCCTGCTGGGGCAAACTTGGCGGGGACGACAACAAATGGACGGAACGCGTCTTTAGGTGCCTTACAGCGACGGAGCTCGGTCGCAAGATCCGCCGTCCTACGGAGCTCTCTATCATGTTCGACAGAGTTGGTGCGACTGCCGAATCGGACCGAATGGCTGTTCTTGGGGTGATAGACGCGTTTCGACGTGCCCAGTTCCTGACTCCTCCCGGAACAGACAGCCGCATTGACATCGTCCATGAATGCGTCATCTGGAAATGGAGGCGTCTCGACAAATGGGTAGAGCTCGAGGCTGAGAGCTCTAAACTGTATACGCAGTTGGTGGAGGACGCAAGATTCCCCCGCCAAACCTGGACGGGTAAAAAGTTAGCGTGGGCTGCGGAGCGGAAAACTCAGGATCGATGGAATCGGCAATGGGGCCGCCAGTATTCGTCCGGCGATGATTTTGAGAAGGTGGAGGCGGTGCTGGATCGCAGTCGCCGGGCGACGAGAGTCTGGAACTTCTTGATCGTGTTGGCTGTCATCTCCCCCTGTGCGTTTTTGTACTGGCGGCAAGAGGATGCGCTTAGAGAGTACAAGCACACTGCGGAAATTGCGAAGCTACGTACGGATGATGCGAAACTAAGTGCGGGTCAAGCGGAGCTACAGCTGAAGCTGGCAGCGGCAACTGAACGGAAAGAGATTTACAAGGCCATGAAGGATATCCTTGAAACAGGACGACAAGATGGGGAGAGACAGCGCAACATACTTGACCAACAAACGTTGTCGGTGAAGGACCTGGCTCGGCAGGCCAATGAGTTAATGGACCAAAGGTTTATCCAGATCGAGCGGCTCAGGGGCGAGTTGGAGGCGGCGAATCGCCGCGCAGACGTGGCGGAGGCTGAGACGGCTCTCATGAAGCGTCAACAAGACGGGGAACTCCGAGTGGGCCCACGGCAGCGCGGCAGCGCAGTCAACTGGCCACCAAACGGTGAGGATAAGCGGATAACAGGCGAGGTCGCGGCGAGTCCCACAGACGGCCTAAACTATGTTTGGATAGGTCCCGGCAGGTTCAGGATGGGTTGCTCGCTGGTCCGAGATGGCGATGACAACACCTGCGAGACAGATGAGAGGCCGCCCCATGAAGTCTCATTGACAAAGGGCTTCTGGATCGGACAAACGGAAGTGACGCAAGCAGCATATCGTCGGCTCATGGCTACAAATCCCAGCATAACCTTAGGAGACAAATTGCCTGTGAGCAATCTCTCTTGGGTTGAGGCCAAGTCCTATTGCGAGGCAGCAGGGATGCGCCTGCCAACCGAGGTCGAGTGGGAGTTTGCCGCAAGGGCAGGAACAACCACTAGTATTCCTGGGCCCCCGACATCTGTCTCGTGGTTTGCTGGTAACAGCTCTGACCGGCCCCACCAGGTAGGGTCCAAAAGTCCAAACCCGTGGGGCCTCTTCGACATGGTTGGGAACGTTTGGGAGTGGACGGCGGACTACTATACTGCCGTATATTCGCCTGAATCCAGCGTTGATCCGGCGAGTCCCTCCGCAGGAACAGTCAAGGTACTGCGCGGCGGGGCTTGGGATACCTCCTTGGCTGGCTTGCGAATCTCAGTTCGACATGCTGGCCGCGAATCCGAGCGCCGACGAACCGCGGGAGTTCGCTGCGCTGCCAATTAGATGGAGCTTGCCGGGCATACATGAACTTCGCCAACAGACCTAGGGTTTAGGCGGTCGACTGCAAACTCGAAGGTCGCGGTTAAACAAATGCTAGACCGCACAAAGCGATCTGACCGAGCGTGTGGCAGCAGCGGAAGGGTTGGGTCCGGCGTAGCGTTCCGGATGGAGGATTTCGACAATGGCGCAGAGGAGGCCGGGACGATTTCAACAGGGCTGCTCCACTTGGCCGCCGTGGCTGAAGGCAGGCGCCCCAGTGCCCGAGTTTGGCGAGCCAGTCCGCAGCACCCAGTGCTTGGACTGCCAGAGCCGACTACCTATCAATTCCCTAGCCCAGTCCGCCGCTTGGCTGGACCTCCCGCAGCAGGCCGCCAGCACGATCCGGCATCGCAGAACAGCCTGCTATGGCGTTTCGAGTTCCGAATGCTACCGACCGCCCACTGCCCGCGAGAAAAATATTTGTGCAACCCCGTAATAAGAGCCGCATCCGAGACATAGAATAGTAGGAGGTCCCACACAGTCCATGCTCGTGAGCGCCGATGGAAACGTTGGGGTAGGGAAACTTGCGCCGACTGCGGCTGGCCCGGGTTATGAACTGACCATACTGGAATGGAAGCCTCCAGCAGGTCTTGCTCTCTTGGTTGGCGCAGCGGTCCACGGATTGCCGACGTTGCTGCAAGCCCTTTATTTCGTTCTCTTGACACTGATGGTCGCGAGTCCGGCTCCGCCGCCTCTACCCCCGCCCGCGCAGGAAAAGATCGGAACGCCGGGGGGCGAGCAGACGACCGAACCGCCCAAGTTTTCACTGGTGTGTCTGCATCTGTGCGCCCCTAAGATCGTGCAAGGTGCTAAGGGAGAGCCATTGTGGCTGAGGGATTATGCGGGTGATCTCGAAGATGTACTCAAGGCCCATGGTGGCAATCTGGCCGTCGCTTGCGGCAAAGGGTACGTCTGCCTTCTGGACCCCGTTCGGGGCAGCTTACAACCGCAATCCGACGACGGTCTCTACTATTCCCTCTCCCTGCGGGAGTGGCAGAACTGGACCTTTGTCGTCGCGGCGCTGAGGCGGTGCGGGGACTGTTCTAAACAGCAGGTCGTGGTCGTTTTCCCACTTCGCTACGGCGACCAGTACGCAATGTTGTTGCAGAAGGCCAAGAGAACGACGGACCAAAGACCCATTGTACTGAGATGGAGTAAAATGGACCCGTTCGGCATTCAGATCGTAAGCCCGAAGGAGGTCGTCAAATGAACAGCTTTCCCCAGTCCTTCAAATCCATGCGCATTCCGCCGGGGTTGTGGTCGAGAGGCTCCAAGGGAGTTGCCAGCGTCTTGGCCGTTTCGCTGCTGGCTGCTTTGGTGTCGTCGGCCGCAGACCGCCGGAAGCCTTCCGAGGCGTTCAAGGCCGCGCTGGCCGCGAAGAAGTCCTGCGTTTCCAAGCAAACCGAGGATCTCAGCGCGGCTCATGAGTTATGCATGGCGGGACTGGCTCAACTGCGCGAGCTGAACCTGAAGCCGGATGGTGTCGAACTCGATGCCGACACCCAGCTCCGCGACGAGCTCCAACGGATACGCCGTGAAATCGAGTCCCGCCAGCGACAGCTAGACACGGAATCCGAGGTGATCGGCGCGCTCATCTCTAGGAACTACCTATCGCGTGCGAGGTACAGGCTGCAGAACGTGAGTTTTCCAACTAAAGATCCGCGGGGCTCGAAGCTCGACGCAGACCTTGCCCGTAGGGAGGACGCTTTTAACCAATACTTTAACAAAGTTAGGGCAGAACTGCGAGGAGGGACCACCAAGGATCTGTTCAAAGACTACGCGAGCGCCCAAGCTGCAAACAGGGATTTGCCACCGATCGACGTCTTGTTCGCGAGAGGGTACGAGAGCCTCGGCAAGGAGGGGATGTGAGACATTGCAAGAAGAGGTATGGGACCATTTCGCAGGCCACGGCAACCTGGGTGCTAGTGGTCGGGTTGGCGGTCGCCGTGGGTGGTCCTGCCGAAGGACAGCAGCCTGTGGTGCCAAAATTCACAAAGGCCGTGGCGGCCCAGGCGAATGGCTACGAGACCGCCGCCGTAGATGCCGACAAGGCCTTGGATGCGAAGTTGTCCGAACTCGACGAACGGCTGAAGGCCCCGTCGTTTTGTGCCAACACGACGGAATACCGGATGCAACTCAATACTGCGGTCAAGATGGTGGCGGACACACGGGACAAGTGGGATGTCTATTACAGCGAGCTCGTGAGTGCGGGCAAGGCACTCCAAACCCAACTGTCAAAGACTGAAAGCGAGTCCGCCAACCTAGACAAGGACTTCCAGGCCCAGCTGGCCAATGTCCAGACAATGAAGAAGAAGTACGAGGTGCTGCAGGGCGCCGGCGAGGAGATGGAAAAGGCGCGCAAGGAGTACGCCTCGTTAATCGAGATCGCGGAAGAGGAACTCCAGCAGTTAAAGGAGGTCCGGGAAGCCGCCAATTCCGCTGCGAGCCAAAGGCAGAAGCTTGCCGCAGTGCGCGGGGTTTTCGCCGACACTTGGGCACTGGTCCAGTCGAGCTTGAGGCTCTATTACAATTACCGGTTGATCGAAGTCCGGGACCGGTACGGGCTGCCAATCCAGAACTGCGTGGTGGGCCTGGGCCCGAGAAAGCTGTAAGATCAAGATGATGAGCAACCGCGTACTCTCATGTGCCGTGGTGGCTGGCCTGGCAGCCCTCCCCTCGTTGGCTCAAGTCACGGCGGAGAGGCCCACGGACCGGCAACGCAGCCAGTATCTGAACGACCTCAAGGAAATGAACACTGCGGATCCGACGCTAGAGCAGGATCTTGTGTCGGGCAAAAGCTTTGATCCGAAGCGGATAAGAGACCAGGCCGAGCGCGCCAAAACTTCTGTGAATTCCCGGATTTCCTACTATGACCGCCTTGCGGGAGACACTGCGGCCCTGTCGAACACACTGGCAACCCTGCAGAGCGGTGCCGAGGCCGAAAAGCAGTTGCTAAGGCGCAAGGACGAGTACGTTCGGATCGAGGCGGAGAACAAGGCCGAGGTGGAACGCCTCCAAGCGTTGCTCAATGACGCGAGCGCGCGAGGTGCTTCGGCTGAGTTGACGGATATTCGAGCACTCTTAAAGGCTGCCGAGACAGCCCGAGAGAGCACTGCCAAAGCGAGAAGGGCCTACCAGAGCCTCTTGGCCAACCTGTCGGTGGGCGGAGATGCTGTCAAGGCGCAGGGGGCGAATCTGGCCGGCGTGGCGGAATCACAGCGCAGGGAAAACGAGGCCTTCGCCGCCATCGTGAAATCGCTGAAGGCTGAAGGGCCTTTGTGGGCGGCCTACTATCAAGATCTCATGGAGTACAACGACAAAAGGAATCAGAAGCAGGGAGGGAAGCGATGACTTTAGTCAACGGCTTCTCCCGCCACTGCAAGGCGCTTGCAGGCATCGCGGCATTGCTGTGGTTGTCCGGCTTGACCAACCTGTCGGCGGACGGCCCGGCACAGGCGACCGCGGGTAAAAGAAAAAACGGTGGCGCGGCACCTTACGTCGCTCCGACCGTCAAAGACAAGTACGCAGATGCTGTGCGGGTGGACGGCCAAGCCGATGCGGCCATCAAGAAACTCGAGGATTTTAAACAGCAGGAAGTTTGCGCCAAGCTGTCCGCATATCTCGACTTATACAGTGACGCCGAGGCCAAAGTGAGAACTGCGAGTCGGAGTTGGGACGAGTACTACAAGGGCCTGTCCGCCGAGTACGATGCGCTCATGAACGCAGCGTCGGGGAGCGCCCAACTCCCGTCGATAGTCGAGTTGTCTAGCAACCTTCCTTCGGACGCCGACGTCAGGGAGTTGTTGCGGGCATTGCCTCCAGAGCTCACCAAGGGCGACTCCGTGACCACGGCCCTAACCGCCGCAAGGACCCACTTGGCGACAGTAGGAAAAGCAGTGGGCGACCTGCCCCAAAAGAGGCAAGCGATTGTTGACAGTGCCCAAGTCGCCAAGGCCGCATTTGCGAGGCTAGCACAGGCAACCAAGGAATATGAGAGCGCCAACTTGGACGTGATCAAGGCTCGATTTTCGGTTGACAACAGGACGTGTCCAAGCGCGGGGGTAAGAACACGATGAAATTCCTTATGCTACTCATAACCGTCTCGGGACTGGCTCAGGTCCGGCCGTTGGATAGCGAATGGCTCAATTTCCAGTCCACGGAGAAACTCTGGAAACAGGCCGACGACGCGCTTCGGCAACGGGCACAGGGCGGCTGTGTCGACGAAGTCGAGATCGACAGGGTCAAGACCTTGTCGGACGCGGCATTCGAATCCTATTCCAATTACAATGCGCGCTGGCGAGCGCGGGTGGACGCCTTCCTTGAAGACCAGCGGCGGCTCAAGGTCCAGCGCGAAAGGGAGATGGCCCAATTGAGCCAGTCGGTCGAGAAGGACACGAAGGCAGCCGCCGAACTTCGCCAGCGAATTGTGGCCCTATCCGGCCCGGACGCCGCCAGCACCCGCGACGGTCTGATGGAGTTACTCAACCAACGAGAACGCACAGCGCGGGAGTGGAGGGAGGCGCAGCGCAAGATTGAGCAGACTGAGGGGGAGTACGAAACTCTGATCACGAAGCAGGAGGTTGTCCGGTCCGACGTGGTCGCGGAGCTGGACGGCATTCCCGATGAACGGGAATTCTACGCATATGCCTACGAGAGGCTCAAGACGGTGAACCGCGAACGATGCGGCGGCGGAGCGCGGAGATGAGACGGCTGGGAGCCATCATGCTACTGGCATCCGGCTGCGTGATGAGCGCGGGTGCCCAAACGCAAATGTTTCAAGAGTTGGAGGCGTTGTTATTGAAGCTGCAGGACGTCCAATCCTTGTCGAAGGATCTTGCGGACTCCATGCAAAGCTTGGCTCATGACGTGACCCGCTTGTCCGAGGTTCAGAGCCGAGCCATCAAGAAGCGCTGCGATGCTTTCGCCAAGGGGAAGGTGTCTGACACACTGGCGATCCGTCTACGAAAGGCATGCGAAGGCTTTAACGGGTTTGAGGGAGAAGTACGTCAAGCGATCAATGCCGCCCAGGCTCTGACCGTAGGCTACGCGGATGCATTGAGGACAGCCAGCGGGTCCCTGAACGGGTTGTCGGGCAAGTTGATCGAAGTCCAGAAACCCATGGAGGGCATTCCCGTCGAAGCTCTCAAGCGTCTGGCGAACTTGGAGGCACAACTTAGGAGTACCGCGACGAGCGCGGGTAACGCAAGCTCTTTGGTTGCATCAGTGAGCGGCTCGCTTTCGTCGCAGCTGAGTACGCCGGAAGATGGGTTCATTTATTCCATGCAGCGGTCGCGCCTGCGCTGCATGGCCGGAAAGGGTGCCCTAGCGTTGGAGCTGGACAAGCTGGAGAAGGACAAGACTCCAGAGAACGCCTTGCAGCGCTACCGGGCAAAGCTAGCCTTCACGAAGCTCTCGGACGGCCCGTGCTCGGAACTGTCCGGCGCGGTCCTGGATGTTAGCGACTTTCCGCTGGCGCGGGCCAAGCAGGAAGAGGCAAGACAACAGACTTGGGCGGAGGCAGACAAAGCCTCGTCGGAACTAGGCAAAGTCGCGACTTCACTGACGACGACTGCCGACGAAGTGCACAAGGCGCTCGGAGGCTTGAAAGACCGCCCGGATCCCGGCATGACCCGATCAGCTTCGCGATGGGCAATGCCTAGAGCAAGCATGTCGGGCGGGTTCCCCCCGGAACCGCCCCGCGTAACCCCGGTCCCGACCATCCCCAAGGCAAACCCAAGCAATCCAGCAAAGGCGGTTTATTCCGATCCCGCCGGCGTCAGCCAAACCGGAGGGGCTTGCCCCGGCGGCGACTGGATCGCGGATGTTGACGTCTGGCGCACCGGGGCGAACTACCGTTTGGGCTTCAGGGTGTTCGCTGGCAGTACGCGTGGCGTAGTACTGGCGAATAAGGTGCAATCTGTTGTCATTTCCGTTTCTTGCACACTGACTGGCATCAACATGGTTGACAGCTCCAATAACACCGTTGATCTAACGGTAGCTAACCACGAGTACCGCGTTGCCGCAGGCTCAGACTTCTTCGGTTTTCAAACACCAAGCGGCGGATTGGTGTTCCGCGACGCAAGTGCGGCACCGGAAGCGGGTTCAACCGCCTGCCAAGTGACTGCTGGGGTCTGGGCGGTGAGCGGGAAATCCCCGCCTACCGGGGCTGGGGCTGACGGAGTGTTCATGCGAACAATCACATTGGACTTGAATCCCAAGGAAGGTCAGGGGAAGTTGTCGCAAGAGGTATATGCACCGGGGACACCAACCGCAGCAGTACTGAAAACTATGTGCAAGGGCCCGTCCATCACTGCATACTTCAAGGTGGAGGGCGGTGACCCCGGACTGGTGGTCCTGTCTCAAGACTTGCATGGGGATCTCACCGTCAAGGAGTTCAAGCCTTGCGCTGCCTACTCGGACGTCCAACTTGCAACGGACACTGTGTTCAAGAAAATACCCTGACTTGTGGCTCTGAGACGCGGGGAAACAAAGTTTGCAAAGAGCCGAGGCAATGAAGCGATGCGAAGACAAATCACAGAGTACGCCGTTCTCCTTCTCGCCCTGCTACCGGTGGGATGTGCGACCAACGAAACGAAGCAAAAGCCAGCACTCAAGGTGGAGCGCTTCGATCCCCAACCAGAAGCAGTGCATGCCGGCGAAGGAGTTCTCCTGTCCTGGGAGGTCCCCGGCGCGACCACGGTGGAGATCGAATCCGTTTCCAAAACCCTCTCCGCTTCGGGAGAATGGCGGGTATTCCCAATGACCACGCGCGACTATCTCCTTACGGCGTCCGACAACGAGGGCCATGTGGTCAAACAGGCAGCCCATGTGTCCATCCTCGCACCCAGTTCGAAGACCCAGCCGTTTCCGGAGACACTGGTCGAAACGGACCGACCTGCAGAGGCGTCGGGTTCCCGTGGAACGGTGCCATCGAAGCCGGGCGGGAGCGGCGTTAGTTCCGCAAAGCCCGGCCCATCACGGGGTGCCGTCACGGGTCCTAGCGACTCCCTGCTTCCTGCCCCGGTCGAGCCGCGTCCCGCGATTCCTTCCACGGAGGTGCGTTTCGAGGCCCTCCACAACAACGTTACCGAGGGTGCCAAGATACCGACGCTCGTTGAGATTCTCGGGCCCGATGCGATTCGCGTATCAGTTGCCTACTCCAATATGCCAAGTTCCGGCGGCGGGGACGTGCTGGTCCAGTGGCGGAGCAACGGCCATGACATGGGCAGGTTCGCCCAGAAGATCCCGGCGGGTACCGGGAACCTCTACTTCCAATTACCTGGTGCCGAGATGCTGGGCACAGGGCGACATTACGGGATCGAAGCCACCGTGAACGGGGAAGCAAAGAAGGTGGAATTCGATATCGTGCCCCAGCCATGACCGGGGCGGCGCAATTTGAGAGCTATTCATGAGAGGTCCAACGCGAGGTCGGAGTGAGACTTACCGACGCATTCGGAAGCTCAGGGAGAACGAGGAAGTCGAAACTTGGGAAGAAGAGGATTCCACCGGGCAGCGCTTCGCAGTGCTCTACCCGAAGGAGATGGCCCAGGACAACCGCCAACCTTCCTTGGCCCCCGGTCCGGCCCCTGCGGACGGGACGGAAAGTCCATCTATCATCATCATTGAGAAAACGCGTACGCCTAGAACGACATATGCCACCCCATCGGAAGCCTTGCCCGCCCCCCCCGAGCCCGTCCCGCCACACACTTCCCATTCGATTCTTCCCCTTTCCCCAGTCGTGATGCCCGGTCGTGTGTGGGGCTCGGGATCCATGATCTTGACCGCGGTCAGCCTTCTAGTCTTCGGCGCGTTCGCAGCGTATTTCTTTTCTGAGCCCGATCCCGCGCAGGAATCCGTGCAGGCATTGAAGGTCAGGTTTTTTGATGCCGTTCCGGCTTTAGCCAAGCCCGGCGACTTGGTCACTCTGTCGTGGGGTGTCACGGGAGCCACGACGGTCAAGATCGTTCCGGGCGGAGAGGGCTTGCAGCCGATCGGTGAAGCAGAAGTCTCTCCAATGGAGACAACGAACTACACGCTGATTGCCCAAAACGAGAGCGACCGGATCGAGAAGGTTCTGACTGTCGAGGTGTCTCCCCGTCAATCGTCGGCGACCGTTGCGCCGAGCGACGCCGTGGAACGCACGCGGCCAGCCTTCCGTGTCAGGCCAATGAAGGCTGCGCAAGCCAACAATCGCGCAAATGCCAAGCGGCCTGCAACCCCGTACATTGCTGCGTCCGAGCCACGATCACCACTGGTGCCCAATCCGGTCACACTCGTGGCCCCGGCAGCCGTTGCCGCCCCCAAGGGACTGAATGAGCCTTGGATCGACCTCCGCGTGGAGGTGCTCCACACCAGCATTATCAATGGACAGACGGTCAAAACCCGCAACTCGGTAATCGGACGCGATGACATCAGCGCCTTCGTTCGTTACGCGAACTTGCCCCCGACACGCAACCAATCAGTCACCCTGTCATGGGCAAGCGATGGCAATCCCATCCGCGAGGAGCGAAAAACTATCTCCGATTCGATTGGAGCAATCGGGTTCAAGTTTCCCGTGACAGAGTCGCTCGGCGCGGGCCGGCACTACACGGTCACGATGGCTGCCAGCGACGGTACCCGCGCGGTGATCGAGTTCGTGATAGCACCGGAGTAGGGAGCCCCATTACTCGCCCGATTCCTTGCGCGCCCCGCGGTCCTTCCAACTGGCGCGCAGGTAGTCGGCGTTCATCCGCGCGATCACCTCGATGCTGATGCCCTTCGGACATACAGCCTCGCACTCGCCTACGTTGGTGCAGGTACCGAACATCTCGGCGTTCACCTGTGCCACCATGCCCAGCGCGCGACGATCACGTTCGGCCTGACCCTGTGGCAGCAATCCCAAATGCGAGATCTTCGCTCCAGTGAACAGCGCCGCCGCCGCGTTCGGACAGGCAGCCACGCATGCACCGCAACCGATGCAGGCTGCCGCGTCCATGGCCGAATCCGCCGCGCCTTTGGGGATTTGGATGTTGTTGCCATCCTGCGCGCTGCCTGTGCGGGCCGTGATGTAGCCGCCCGAGGCGATGATGCGGTCGAACGCGCCACGGTCGACAACCAGGTCCTTCACGACCGGGAAGGCCTTGGCGCGCCACGGCTCCAAGAAGAGTTCGTCGCCGTCCTTAAAGTGCCGCATGTGCAACTGGCAGACCGTCGTGCCCTTGTGCGGGCCGTGCGGGATGCCGTTGATGACGAAACCGCAGGATCCGCAGATCCCTTCGCGGCAATCGTGCTCGAACGCGATGGGTTCCTTGCCCGACGAAATCAACCCTTCGTTGACCACGTCCAGCATCTCCAGGAACGACATGTCCGGGTTTACGTCCGTGGCGTCGTACCGCTCCATGCGGCCCGCCGAGCCCGTGTTTTTCTGCCTCCAAACGTGCAGGGTGAGATTCACTTGTAACTCCGTTGCGCGGGATGCACGTAGGCGAATTCGAGATGTTCCTTGTGGAGTTCGGGCGCGTTGCCCTCGCCCTTGTATTCCCACGCGGCCACATATTGATAGTTTTCGTCGTCGCGCATGGCCTCGCCGTCCGGCGTCTGGTACTCCTCTCGGAAGTGCCCGCCGCAGCTTTCGTTGCGTTCGAGGGCGTCCAAGCACATCAGTTCGCCCAGTTCGAAGAAGTCTGCCACGCGGCCGGCGTTCTCCAACTGTTGGTTCAACTCACCCTCGGAGCCGGGGACGTTGACATCCTTCCAGAACTCCTCGCGCAGTGCCCGTACCTCCGAGATTGCGCCCCGGAGGCCTTCCGCGTTCCGTGCCATCCCGCAGTTGTCCCAAATGATCTTGCCCAACTCGCGGTGGAAGGAGGAAACTGTACGCTTGCCTTTGATCGAAAGCAGCTGCTTCGAACGATCTTTCACGGCGTCCATCGCGGCTGCAAACTCCGGCGCGTTGGTTTTGAGGCTGTCCGGCTTGTTGGCGGCGAGGTAGTTGCCCAAGGTGTACGGCAGGACAAAGTATCCGTCCGAAAGCCCCTGCATCAGCGCGCTGGCACCGAGCCGGTTGGCTCCGTGGTCGGAGAAGTTTGCCTCACCCGCTACGAACAGGCCGGGGATGGTGCTCATCAACTGGTAGTCCACCCACAGGCCGCCCATCGTGTAGTGGATAGCGGGGTAGATACGCATTGGAACCTTGTAAGGGTCCTCGCCGGCAATCCGCTCGTACATTTCGAAGAGGTTGCCGTAGCGTTCCTCGATGGTGGAGCGTCCGAGGCGCTTGATCGATTCGGCGAAATCCAAGTAGACGCCCAGCGCGGTCTCGCCGGAACCTGCTCCTCGGCCCTCGTCGCAGACCGCCTTGGCCGCGCGCGACGCCACGTCGCGGGGTACGAGGTTACCGAAACTGGGGTAGCGGCGTTCGAGGTAGTAATCGCGCTCGTCTTCGGGAATCTGGCTGGGAGAGCGCTTGTCGCCGACCTTCTTGGGGACCCAGATTCGACCGTCGTTCCGAAGGCTCTCGGACATCAGGGTCAGTTTCGACTGGTAATCGCCCGAAACGGGGATGCAGGTCGGGTGGATCTGCGTGAAGCAGGGGTTGCCGAACGCCGCGCCATGCTTGTAAGCACGCCAGATCGCCGTGCAGTTGGAGCCCTTGGCGTTGGTTGAAAGGTAAAAGACGTTGCCGTAGCCGCCGGTCCCGAGTACGACCGCATCGGCAACATGGGATTCGATCTGGCCCGTCACCAAGTTACGTGTAATGATGCCGCGCGCCTTGCCGTCGATCACCACAAGATCCAGCATCTCGGTGCGCGGATACATGGTTACACGACCGGTCGCCACCTGCGCTTCCAGAGCCTGGTAGGCACCGATCAGCAGCTGTTGCCCCGTCTGGCCGCGGGCGTAGAACGTCCTGGATACCTGTGCGCCGCCGAACGACCGATTGGCGAGGAGTCCGCCATACTCGCGGGCGAAGGGCACGCCTTGGGCCACGCACTGGTCGATGATCTTGACGGAATTCTGCGCCAACCGGTAGACGTTGTACTCACGGGCACGGAAGTCGCCGCCCTTGACCGTGTCGTAGAAGAGGCGGTAGATGCTGTCGCCGTCATTCTGGTAGTTCTTGGCGGCGTTGATGCCGCCCTGAGCGGCGATCGAGTGGGCGCGGCGGGGGCTGTCCTGGAAGCAGAAGCACTTCACGTTGTAGCCCATTTCGCCGAGCGATGCCGCAGCCGACGCGCCGGCCAAGCCCGATCCGACCACGATTACGGTGAACTTCCGCTTGTTGGCCGGATTGACCAGCTTCATCTCGAAGCGGGAGTTGTCCCATGCGGTTTCGATGGGTCCCTGGGGAATTCTGGAGTCCAGTTTCATGCGGGTCCTAGAGATGAACAATCGGGGCGCGAAGGATGCCGGTTATGACCGCCACCGGAATCGAGGCAAACCCGGCGAAGTAGAGGATTCCAACCGTCCTTGCAAACCGTCTGATGCGCGGTGTGTGCTGCGGGTGCGAGAAACCGAGGGATTGGAACATGCTGGAAACACCGTGGCTCAAGTGCATGCATAGCAGTCCTACCGCCACGATGTAGGCGATTGCCACAGGCCAGCGCTGGAATCCCAAGATGATGTTCGAGTAAACGTCCGCCTGCGAAAACTCGGGATGCAATGTGCCTGTGGTGAAGTGCAGCAAGTGGTAGACCACGAACGCCGCGATCGTCGGGCCGCTGTAGTACATAGTGCGGGAGGCCAAGGTCGAGTGGGAGTTATTCTTCTTCGCGTAGGCCACCGGGCGGGCCTGCCGATTCACCCGGAGTAGCTGGATAGTGCTGACAATGTGCGCGACGACGCAGAAAAGGAGGATGCTGCGGGCTCCCCAGAGAATCTCGGCGTTGCTTTTCAGCATTGCTGCGTACTCGTTCAGCCGGTCTTGGCCGACGAAGATCTGGAGGTTGCCGAGGAGGTGCGCGGTGACAAAACCGAAAAGGATGGCTCCGGTAGAGGCCATTACAGCCTTCTTGAAGATCGTCGATTCAAAGAATCGGAGCGTCCCGCCGGACCCGCCTGTGATGGCTGCTGGACTCATGTGGGGCTTACTTAATCGTACAATCCCGTCTCGGACGAGATCCAAATCGGGCCATTCGCACTACGCCACCTCCGTTACAACTGTGATACGATCCTGGCGTAAACGGAGGTTTCCGTGAAGACATACGAGACGAAGGACATCAGAAACGTAGGCATTGTAGGGCACGGCCACTGCGGCAAGACCTCGGTGGTGGCCGGGCTCCTTTATGCGGCTGGAGCGACCAGCCGCCTCACGCGTGTTGACGAGGGCAACACCGTCACCGACTTCGACGAGGAGGAAATCAACCGGAAGTTGACGATCTCCACGGCCGTCGCCGCAGCCGAGTGGCAGAAAACTAAGATCAACCTGCTCGACACCCCGGGCTTCAACATGTTCGTCAACGACGCGCGCACGGCGCTGATTGCCGCCGATTCCGCCATTGTTGTCGTGGATGCTGTGGCTGGCGTCGAGTCCGGCACGGAGAAGATGTGGCAGACGGCGGCGGAATACAACCTGCCCCGCTGCATCGTCATCAACAAGCTGGATCGCGACCGCGCCAGCTTCGACCGCACCATGGATTCGATCCGCGAGCGATTCGGAACGGACGTTGTGCCGATCCAGCTGCCGCTCGGCGAACAGAAGGATTTCCGGGGCGTGATCGACCTCATCCGGATGAAGGCGTTCGTCTACACGTCGGACGGCGACGGCAAGGGTGCCGAGATCCCGATCCCCGCTGAATACGCCGATGCCGCACGTGAAGGGCACGAGAAACTCGTCGAAGCCGTCGCGGCGGGCAAGGACGAGTTGATGGAGGAGTTCTTCAACGATGGCACGCTGCCCCAGGAACACGTCATCAGCGGTTTGGACGAGGAAATGCGCGAGGTCAGGATCTTCCCCGTGCTCTGCCTCTCCGGCCTGCACGATATCGGGTCGGACTGGCTCCTCAACCTGATCGTCGAGGCGTTTCCGTCCCCGGCTGATCGCCCTGCACACAAGGTCCAGCTCAACGGCAAGGAAATCGAGCGGAGGCACACGGACGCCCAGCCGGCATCGGCCTTCGTCTTCAAGACCACGGCGGACCCCTTCGCGGGCCGAATCACCTTCTTCAAGGTGCTCTCGGGCACAGTCAAGAATGACGCCCACCTGTTCATTTCCGGCAAAGGCACCGAGGAGCGGCTCGCCCACATTGGCGCGCCCTTGGGCAAGACCCTGCTTCCGGTCACCGAACTGCATGCGGGCGACATCGGGGCGGTGGCGAAGCTGAAGGATACGCTGACCGGGCATACCTTGGCGGACAAGTCGTCGCCTGTGGAATTCTCGAAGATCCACGTCCCGGAGCCGTCGATCGCGTTCGCAGTCGAGGCCAAGAGCCGCGGCGACGAGGACAAAATGGGGAACGCGCTCCACAAGCTCCTCGAAGAGGACTTGGCCCTGCGCTTCTTCCGCGATCCCCAGACCAAGGAGTTCTTGGTTGCCGGTGCCGGTCAGCAGCACGTGGAAATCGCGGTCAGCCGACTCAAGAAACGCTACGGCGTGGATGTGACGCTGAAGGCCCCCAAGATTCCCTACCGCGAGACCATCCGTGGCTTTGCGGACGTCCAAGGGCGGCACAAGAAACAGACGGGCGGACACGGGCAGTTTGGCGATTGTTGGATCAAGATGGAGCCGCTGCCGCGAGGCGCGAAGTTCGAGTTCGCCAACGCCACGTTCGGCGGGTCGATTCCGAAGAACTTCATTCCGGCGATTGAGAAGGGCATCATTGAAACAGCCGAGCGGGGGTATCTTGCGGGTCACCCGATGGTTGATTTCAAGGTCACGGTTTACGACGGGTCGTACCACGATGTCGATTCGTCCGAACTGGCGTTCAAGCTGGCGGCGCGCAAAGCCTTCCGGGCCGCGATGGCGACGGCGAAACCGGCTTTGCTGGAGCCGGTGATGAATGTCGAGATCCATGCACCTGTGGAGTTCGCGGGCGACCTGATGGGCGACCTCAACACCCGGCGGGGCCGGATTTCCGGCATGGATACGCAGGGGGCCACGCAGGTCCTCAAAGCGCAGGTGCCGATGTCGGAGATGCTGACCTACCAGAGCGATCTCACCTCTATGACGCAGGGTAGGGCCTCGTTCTCGATGGAGTTCGACCACTACGACTATGTTCCGGGGCCGCAGGCCGACAAGATCATCGCCGCAGCCAAGGCCGCACGGACAGGAGAGGAGGAGACTGACGACGAGTAGGCGTTGTCCTATCGATGGAAGGTTCTGGCGGCGCATTGACCTGAACCTTCCATCGGCAAAACTCCAGAAAAACGTTAGGCTGTCCCGTTTTGGGGCGGGACGACCCGGACCGTGTCGGTTTGACCCACTTTATCGAGCCATAAGCTTGACGCGGTCGTTACGATTGGGTTAGTCTTGGGGATGCACGAACGCTTACCGGTTCCACTCGTGCAAAATCCACTGATCGAGGAAAATGGATGGCTTGGAGATTGAAACCGGCGCTTCTGGCATTTTGCGGCATTGTCTCCGCCTTGCCGTTGGGCGCTCAACAGTCCGGCCTCTCCGCTTCCTTCCTCACCCCCGCAGCCACGCGAGTCTCCGCTCCGGCATCCCGCCCCAGCATCTCCGAGACCGAAAAACTCTCGTACCTCAACCAGTTGGCCAAAAATGCGCACGACGCGAAGTCGGGTACCTTCAAGCCCAACGCGTCCGACCTTTTGGTAGACCGGGCGGAGGACCGTTTCCGTGCCGGTCGCAAAGCCTACTCCGAGGGTGATTTCGACCGCGCCCGGTCCGAGTTCGACGCCGCAATCGACGCAATGCTCCGGGGTTCCGACAACCCGACCGACCGTGCACTGTTCGAATGCCGCTTGGACGACATGGTTGACGCCATTCACCGTTGCGACTTGGACGGTTTGGGCGGCGCAGCAGATCAATCCACCCCTCAGTTCGACAAAGCACCCCTCGAAGACATCGTCCAAATGACCTTTCCGGTCGATCCACGCATCAAGGAAAAGGTCCAGACCGAGTTGAAGAATACCTCCTCGGCACTACCCTTGGTGATGAACGACGTCGTGCTTGGCTATGTCAACTACTTCAACGGACGCGGTCGCAAGACGATTGAATTCGGACTGTCCCGCGCCGCCAAGTACCAGCCGATGATCTCGAAGATCTTGGCCGAAGAGGGCGTGCCGCAGGAGTTGATCCACTTGGCCCAGGCAGAATCGGGTTTCATGCCCCGCGCGGTCAGCCGCGCTGCCGCCCAAGGAATGTGGCAGTTCGTCAAGTTCCGCGGCAACGAATACGGGCTGACGCAAACCCCGACCTCCGACCTCCGCTTCGACCCCGAAAAAGCTACCCGAGCCGCCGCGCACCACCTGCACGACCTCTACAACGAGTTCCACGACTGGTACTTGGCAATCGCGGCCTACAACTGCGGGCCCGGAACCGTGGAGAAGGCGGTTGAACGCACCGGTTACGCAGACTACTGGGAGCTGCGCTCACGCGGCGCGTTGCCTGCCGAGACCACCAACTACGTGCCGATCATCCTCGCGATGACCATTATGTCGAAGAATGCGTCGGAATACGGATTGCAGATCCACCCCGAGGCTGTCATCGAATACGACACGATCCACACGGTCGCGCCGATAAATCTGGCCTTGCTGAGCGACCTGACGGATGTTTCCGTCCCGGAATTGCAACAATTGAACCCGGCGCTGTTGCGTAACACCGCTCCGGCGGATTTCGACGTCCGCGTTCCCAAGGGACTAGGCCCGCAGGTGGCCGCGAACTTGGACGCGCTCCCGGCAACCGCTCTGGCGTCGGCAAGGCTCCACACTGTCGAGTCGGGCGAGACGCTGGCGCTAATCGCGAAACGGTTCAATGCGCCTCCCAAGGCGATCAGTGTGGCGAATAGCATCGAAGGCGCGGAACCCGCCGTCGGAACCAAGATTGTGATACCGGGCGCGTACAAGGAACCGGTCATCATAGCCAGGAAGGCACCGGTCAAGGGAAAGCCGGGTGCGAGTGCGTCCAAGACGTTGGTCGCTCGCCGGTCGTCCGGTAGCAGGTCCGCCAGCACTTCGAAGGCACCAGTCAAATCCGCCACAACTGCCTCGAAAACACCCAATTCCAAGACGGCGACCACCGCTGCCAAGGCCCCCTCCAAAACAGCCGGGCCCAAGACTGCCGGAACCATCGCGCGCAAATAGGAGTTTGTCCCTTTGGATGCCTGGGTCCTGCGCGCGGTCACCAACGACTACGGTGACCCGTGGCCGCCGCATTCCCGCGTCACGACATTCGTGAAAACCTGGCTTTGGCACCACCGCGCCTCGGAACGCGCGGGACCGGTGTCGGCACTGGCGGTGGCCTGAAATACCGTGCCGATCAATCTGTCATCCGATGCGTTCGCATCTCTGTTTCCCTTCCACGTCGCCTTCCGGAGGGACATGCGGGTTGTGCAAGCTGGTGCGGTCTTGACGCGAATCTGTCCCGAGATCGTGCCTGGTGCTGCCTTTGGTGAAACTCTCCGGATCGACAGGCCTGTAGTCCAGAAAGCTGACCGTGACGCGATCCTCGCCCACCCAGGCGAACTTTTCGTCCTCTCGAGATTGTCCGGACCCCTCCGCCTCCGGGGTCAAATGGTGCCGCTGGGGGACGGCGAGACCATCGTTTTCCTCGGCACGCCGTGGATTACAGAGCCGGGCCAACTTCGGGACCACGGACTGACGCTTCAGGATTTTCCGGTCCACGACTCTATCGGGGATTTCCTGCAGGTGATGGAATCGCAGGTCGGGGCGCTCGCTGAACTCCGCCAGTTGACCTCGAAACTCAACCAGCAGCGCGAGGCCTTGCGGGAAGCCCTCGCGGTATTGAGCGCAACACTGGAGGCGACAGCGGATGGCGTACTGGTGGCGGACCTTGACGGTCGGGTCGTCAGCCGCAACCGACGCTTTCTGGAAATGTGGCGCCTTCCCGACGATGCCGAGAACATCGTGGAAGCTGGCGAGTTGCGTCGCTTGGTCCTCCACCAACTGGTGGACTCCGCCGCTTTCAGCGCCCGCATTGACTGGCTCTACAGCAAGCCAGAAGAGCAAGGGCGGGACCTGATCCATCTCCTCGACGGCCGCATTTACGAACGGACTTCGCAGCCCCACAGGCTCGGCGACAAGGTCATCGGCCGCGTCTGGACCTACCATGACGTGACCGAGAATTGGCGCGCCAACGAAGCACTGCGCGTCAGCGAGGAACGCTACCGGATCGTGGCCGAGACCGCGTCAGACGGCATCCTGACGGTGGACCGCGAAGGCCAGATCCTCTTCGCCAACAGTGCCGCCACCCAGATTTTCGGCCACGACCGCGAGGAACTCCTCCAGCTCAAGCTTACAGACCTGATGCCGGAAAACTTGCGCGAACCGCACAGACGGGGGGTGCGCCGGTATACGGAGACCGGGAAGCGGGGCATGGATTGGCGTTCGGTCCACGTGGACGGGCTACGCAAAGACGGTACGATGGTCCCGCTCGAACTATCCTTCGGCGAATCCAAGGTTGAAGGCCGCCTCTGGTTTACAGGGATCATCCGAGACGTGACCGAGAGCCGGCGAGTTTCGCAGGCGCTGGAAGAGAGCGAGCACCGATACCGCTCCGTGGTGGACCATCTCAACGAGATCGTCTTCCAGGCCGATGCCCGCGGCCGGTGGGTGTTCCTCAACCCAGCCTGGGAGGACGTGACCGGCTATTCCGTTCAGGAATCGTTGGGGCGGCCTTGGTATGACTTCATCCATCCCGACGACAAGCAGCACAACTTTGCCTTGTTCCAGCCTTTGTTGCTGCGGGAGAAAGAGTTTTGCCGCCATACGGTCCGCCACGTCACCAGCCATGGCGAAACAAGGCGGCTCGAGGTCTACGCGCGCCTTGTTCTGGACGATGCCAGCCAGCTCACGGGGATTTCCGGTACGCTCACCGACGTGACCGAGCGGCTCGACTTCGCCGCGCACCTCGAAAAAGCGCGTGACGAGGCCGAGGCCGCCAACCGCGCAAAGACGCATTTCTTGGCCAACATGAGCCATGAGATTCGAACTCCGCTCAACGCCATCATGGGAATGAGCGAGCTGATGGCGATGACCAACCTGTCGCCGGAGCAGCGCGAATACCAAGAGACCGTTTCCACCAGCACGGAATCCCTGCTCCACTTGATCAACGACCTGCTGGATCTCTCCAAGATCGAGGCCGGGCAGGTGGACATCGACGAGGCCCCGTTCGATCCCGGGGAGATCTGCGAAGACGCGGTCAACATGTTGAAAACGCGGATCTTGCAGAAAGGACTGGCTTTGAATTGTTGGATCGCCCCGGCGCTTCCGCCGCGCGTGGTGGGCGATCGGAACCGGGTCCGTCAGATCCTGGTGAACCTGCTTGGGAATGCCACGAAGTTCACGTCTGCTGGTGGCATCAACTTGTCGTTGTCTTGGCGAATTCTTATCGGCGAGCGCGTCGAGCTTGAATTCGAAGTGGAGGACACGGGGGTCGGCATCCGCACGGAGGACCGGAAGCGCATTTTCGAGAAGTTTGTGCAACTCGACACCTCGTTTTCCAGCCGCTTCAGCGGTGCCGGTTTGGGGCTGAACATCTCTCGTTCGCTGGCCGAAGCGATGGGCGGGCGCATTGAACTGGATTCGCACCCTGGGCAAGGTAGCCGGTTTTCGTTGCGGCTGACGCTTCCCCGGTCTGGACGCCGTCCTGTCGAGGACTTCCTGCTGTTGGATCGCTGCCGCCAAGTCAGGGCCGCGGTGGTTTCGAAATCCGGTGGGTTGTGTCGGGCCGTGGCGGCTTGGGGCCTCGACAGCACGGCTTTCGAGTCTTTGGATGTGCTCTTCCAATCCGGTGAGACTTTCCGACTGGTGGTCGTGGATGGACCCGGCAGCTTGGCAACCATGCAGGGTACCGCCGTGCTGCGGGTCGAGCCGCCACTGCTCCCCGGCAAGCTCCGCCAATTCCTGGGGCGGATGCTGGATGTGCCCGAGCCGGGATCGGCTCTCGCCACGCCCGAAGCGGCCAATACCGCCGCGCCCAGAATCTCGCTTCCGCGTGTCCTCGTCGTTGAGGACAACGTCGACAACCGCAAGCTTGCAACTCGGATCCTGGAATCCATTGGATGCAAGGTTGAGACCGCGGAGAATGGCACCGAGGCTGTCGCCAAAGCGTCGGAATACATCTACGATCTGATTCTGATGGATCTCCGCATGCCCGACATGGATGGCTTCGAGGCCGCCCGCGCCATCCGTGACAATGAGCGTCGCCTTGGCATCCGGGTTCCCATCGTGGCACTGACCGCCCACGCCCTAGAGGACTACCGGGATCAAGCTTTGGCCGCAGGCATGGACGATTACCTCACAAAGCCCTATCGACGCGAGCAACTGGTGTCGCTTGTGGAACGTTGGGTGGATCCCCGCCCGATAATCTTGGTGGCAGACGACTCCCCGGAGATCCACGCACTGGTCCGGGGCTATCTCCGGATGGGTGGTTACCGGCTGGTCTCGGCGTTTTCGGGCGCGGAGGCCATGCGGGAATTCCATTCCCGAAACATCTCCCTCGTCTTCCTGGATTTGGAACTGGGCGATATGGATGGTTTGACCCTGGCGCGTCAGATGGTGGCCGCCCGTGCGGTTCCCCTAGTAGCCCTGACCGGAAACAGCGGGCGGTCGCTGCGGAAGCGCTGCCTCGCGGCGGGATGCGCCGAGCACTTGGAAAAACCGGTCCGGCGTCCCGTCTTCCTCCAAACCGTCGAAAGATATGCCGGCCCCCCGGCGGAACGCCAAGATTTTTCCAAGCGCGAAGGCGGCAGCGTCGCCGGGCCCGTCCTGGTGGACCCGCTGTTGGCCGACCTCATCCCGGGCTACTTGGACGAGACCCGGAGGCGGACGGACGATGCTGCCGAAAAGCTCCAGCAAGGAGACTTGGCCGGTGTGCAGCGCACGGCCCATCAATTGAAGGGCTCGGGCGGAGGTTATGGTTTCGACGGAATCACGACCCTTGCCGCTGCCCTCGAAACAGCGCTGCTGGAAGGAGATGCGGCGGAAGCCGCCAACCGGCTCCGCCTGCTGCGCTCCTACCTGGAGTCGATCCGGTGGGAGCCAGGTCCCCCAGTTTAGGAACGCCTTCACACATTTCAAAGGACATCGACATCGATCTGCAACCGACATTCGACTATGCTTTTGTTTCGGCTACCGAATGCGGCCTACCGAAAACATCCCCACTCACGCAAGACCGACCATCCGGGCAGCGCTGCTGAGCTTGGTCCTTCGTCCCCACGAGTTGATCATCCAGCGCTTCAACTGGAAGTCGGCCGTGTGCAGTTCGTTGATCCGGGGCATCATCTTCTTCTTCGCCAACATCAAGTCGGGTTGGCAGGCGGCATCGGGTGCCATGCTCGCCGAATGGACCTACCGGGCGTTCACCTCCGGTTTCTACGGGGCCATGACTCAGACCATCGGCGAGGCGGAGCCCGAATGGCAGGCTACCATCGCCGCGTTGGTGGTGCTGCCCCTCAGTTCCCACATCCTTGAATTCGCTGTTCACTGGTTCCGCCACACTCCGCACTTGAAGCTCAGCATCATCTCGTCCATGATCTTCACGGTCATTTCCACGCTCTTCAACGTGTACGCCATGCGTCGCGGCAAGCTGGTGGTGGGCAGGAACGCGGGGACGCTGGTCGACGACCTGAAGGCGATGCCGCGCATGATCTACGACTTCCTCGCCGTAGTCCCCCTCTGGATCGCCCGTTCCTTGAAGAACGCCTACTGATTGAGACGCCGACCAATTGAAAACACTGCATTTGACGAACGCCTGGCACGGAGCATCCGGTGGTATCGGGATGTTCTACAAAGCGTTGTTCGACGCCGCCAACCGCGAGGGCCACGAAATGCGGCTGGTGGTTCCGGCGGATTCGACTCGTGTTGAGAAGGTCGGCGAGTTCGGCCTCATTTACCATTTGGAAGCACCCCCGGCCCCGGTGAGTCCCCAGTACCGGATGCTGTACCCGACCCGGTTCCTGTTTCCAGGCACGCAAATCCAGCGGATCCTCAACGCCGAAGCTCCGGATTTGGTCGAGGTGTCTGAAAAATACACCATGAACTACCTGGCTGGGCTGCTGCGCACCCGCCGTCTGCCAGGTGTCCGCGTGCGCCCAACCGTGGTCGGTGTCAGCCATGAGCGAATGGACGAGAACTTGGCGGCCTACTTCACCAAACACCCGCGCGGCAAGGCCTTCTGCCAGTGGTACATGAAGTGGATCTACTTCCCGATGTTCGACCACCACATCACGGTCTCAGAACACACCGCCGCCGAGTTGATCGAGGCATCGCACGGCCACAAGGTCAAACGGGGCATCTGGGTGGCACCCATGGGCGTCGATGCCGACCGCTTCACCCCGGCCAAGCGCACGCCCGCTGCACGCGTCGAGTTGGAATCCCTCGTCGGCGGCAATGCCGACACAACCATCCTGCTCTATGTGGGGCGGTTGGCCCCTGAGAAGAACCTTCCCCTGCTGATGGACACAGCCCGACGGCTCGATCCCGGCGCTTTCCGCCTGGCCATTGTGGGCGAGGGCAACATGTTGGCGGAACTCCGCGAGGAGGCCCAGGTTTCCAATCTCCCGCATGTCCATTTCCTGGGGCATGTGGGGGACCGCGACAAGCTCTCCCGGCACTATGCCAGCGCCGACGCCTTCGTACATCCCAATCCCAGGGAGCCGTTCGGAATAGCGCCTTTGGAAGCGATGGCGGCGGGCTTGGCGCTGGTGGCCCCCAACACCGGCGGGGTCATCACCTACGCCAATGACCGCAACGCTTGGCTGTCGGACCCCGACGCCGCAAGCTTCGCGGCATCGGTCCGGGAGATCCATTCGATGCCGGAAATCCGCGCGCGGAAGACGGCGGAAGCCCGCAGGACCGCCGAACACTACCGCTGGGACAACGTGACCTCGCGACACTTGCAGTTGTACCGCGAGCTCGACGCAATCACGCGCGGCACCCAGGCCGCCCTCACAATGCAGCCGCGCGCGTGGACTACCCACGGCAACGCATTCGGGCGCGAATCCGTTGCCACACGGTAAGATTTTTTCCTGAATTGTTTTCTTCGAGTCATGTCACTGCAATAGTCACTAGCTATCGTTAGGCATGCCCACACAGCTTGGCATCGTTCGCTCAAAGGAGTCCCTTTGAGGGATTCAGGAATCCACTTCAATTGGCTGAAGTCTCCCGTCGACCACTTTCGTACCGGGGTCTCGCTTCACAGCCACACGCTTCACTCAAAGGAATCGCTCGATTTCGTTCAACGGGTCACCAAGGACACCCCTTGGCTCGGCGGTGCCATCCGCAAGCAGGAGGCACGGTATCGCGAGATCAAGGGCAAGAATCTGGACCTTTCCCGCGCATGGTGGACTCCCCCTCTGGCCCCCCGCCACGCTTGGGAGTTGGAACGGCGGCAGATCGAGGGTCTTGGTCTTGACGGCCTCGTGTCCCTGACGGACCATGACTCTATCGAGGCTTGCGTCCAGCTCCATGTGTTGGACAACATGCGGGACTGTCCGATTTCCGTGGAATGGACCATCCCATACGGACGGACTTTCTTTCACATCGGCGTGCACAACTTGCCTGCCGAAGACGCGACTTCCATGATGAGGGAAATGGCCTCGTTGACAGCCAATCCGCTGGAAGAGCGCATCGGGCCGATGCTGGAATGGGTCGGACGCGCTCCGGAGACCTTGGTGATCCTCAACCACCCGGCGTGGGATGAGAACCACATCGGGGCTGCGGCCCATGTGGAAACGGTGTCACGGTTCCTGGACAGCTACCGCCAGTTCTTCCATGCCGCCGAACTGAATGGCTTGCGTCCGTGGGCGGAAAACAAGTCGGCGATGGCGTTGGCCGAGCGCTACGTACTCCCGGTGATCTCGGGGGGCGACCGGCACGGTCGGGAACCCAATGCCAACATCAACCTGACCAGTGCCGCGACGTTCGCCGAATTTGTTGACGAGGTTCGGCGGGACGGTCGCAGCGAAGTTCTGTTCATGCCCCAGTACCGCGATCCCCTGAAGATGCGGATCCTGGAGAACATGGCGGACATCATCGAGGACGATCCACGCCATGCCATGGGCTGGGTGAAGTGGAGCGACCGTGTGTTCTACCTGACCGACGAGGGCGGCATCAAGTCCGTCGGCGAATTGTGGGGGGATAGAGTGCCACGCGTTGTCCATCGCTTTGTCAGCCTAATGAGCCTCTTGAAGCACCATCGGGTACGGTCGGTATTGCGGGTGGCGTTGGACGAGAAGCGGGAATTCGCGGTTTAGGAATACTGTGGTCGCGCTCTACGCGCAGGAGTATTCCGGCGCTGGCTCGGCCACACCAGGTTCGACGACACGCTCCTGGCTGAAGAACTCGTCCACCAGCCCCAGTATCGCGAGAGCCTCTTTGGACTGGTAGATCGTGGTCCGCAGGTGGGCCCCGCCGCGCACTCCATGGGTGAAGTAGGTGGCGAACTGCTTCATCTTGCCAACCGCGTCGTCCTCGCGCCGCTCCAGCAGCATCGAATAGTACGTGCGCATCATGTCGTAGCGCTGGCGGTGCGTGGGCTCGGTGTACGTGCCGGTGGCGAGGTATTCCTCGATCTGCCGGAAAATCCACGGGTTGGACGACGCCGCGCGCCCGATCATCACCGCGTCGCAACCGGTCTCCTGGACCATGCGGACGGCATCCTCCGGCTTGACGATGTCCCCGTTGCCGATAACCGGAATCTTCACCGCGTCCTTCACTGCGGCGATACGGCGCCAGTCGGCCTTTCCTGCGTAGCCCTGTTCGCGTGTACGGGGGTGCAGCGCCACCGCCTGCAGGCCGCAATCCTCGGCCAACTTGGCCATCTGGACCATCACCAGTTCGTAGTCGTTCCAGCCGGCGCGGAACTTGCAGGTGAACGGGATGGTGATCGCCTTCCGCACCGTCCGCAGGATGTTTTCGACCAGAGGCAGGTCGCGCAGCAGCCCGGAGCCGCCGTTACACTTCACAACCTTGTTGACCGGACAGCCGAAATTGATGTCGAGAATGTCGAAGCCGAGGTCTTGGCAGACCCGCGCGGCGTCGGCCATCACTTCGGGATCGGCACCGAAGAGCTGGGCCGAAATCGGATGTTCGTCGGGAGAAAACGCCAAGTAGCGGGCTAGCGTGCGGTTGGGCTTTTTGGCGGACTTGCCCTCCGACCGTAGGTGCGCGCTGACGCCGTGCGAGCTCGTGAACTCGGTCATGATCAGCCCGCACCCGCCCAAGTTGCGGATGAAGCGGCGAAACACCGTGTCCGTCACCCCAGCCATCGGCGCGAGGACCGTGGCTGGGGTGATGGAAACGGTGCCGATTTGAAAATGGCGGGGAAACTCCAACTTCCAGTTTAGCGTTGCAGTGCCTAAAAGGTCAGCTTCATCGAAGCCTGCAAGATACGAGGGTCGCTGGCCGACGTTATCTGCCCGAAGTTCGCCGAGGAGATGTTGGCCACCGGAAGGTTGAAGTTCGGATGGTTCAACACGTTGAAGCCCTCGGCACGGACGTGCAGCACTAGCCGCTCCCGCAAACGGAACTCGCGGCTGAGTGCCAAGTCGACGTCGAAGTAGCCCGGTCCCCGCAGGCTGTTGTGGCCCGCGTTGCCGAAGAGCCCCGGCACAGCCAACGAATTTGGCGCGAACAGGCCGGGGCTGATGTACTGGTAAACCTTGCCATGCGCGGCACCGGTGTAGGCGACGCTCGAAATCACGTTCGGACGGTCCTGGCCAACGCCGGTCAAAGAATTGTCCTTGCCCGCAGTCGGATTCACCGCCAAGCCGCTCTGGTAGCGCACCAGAGGCGCGATGTTCCAGTGGCTCAGCAGCGCCGACGCGATGCGACCACCCCGCGAGAACTGGCTCACGTAGACCGCGCTCAAATTGAAGAGGTGCTTGGCGTCGTAGCTGCACGGCCCGTAGTCGCCCCGGACATTGTTCGGATCCTGCACTACACCGGTCCCCAGCGAGGTCACCGGGGCGATGCCGAGGCATTTGGACCAAGTGTAGTTCGCCAGAATCGTATAGTTGTGCGAGAACCGGTGTTCGATTGACGTCAGCAGGCCGTTGTAGTTGGCGCTGGTACCGTCGTCGGCAACCGTCATTGAAGAGTAGTACTGGCCAGCAGTCGGATTGGCCAGCGTCAGTACACGACGTGCCTGGGTATTGCTGGTGCTGGAGCACGCCTTGCCCGCGCAGGTTCCGGGGATGAAGACCGCCGGGTTGGTCTCGTTGCCGATCCATAGGTGCGCCGTCTTGTTGCCGAGATAGGTCACGGACAGGACCCAGTTGTCGGCCAGCCGATGCTGAAGGGCGGCGTTCCAAGTGATCACGTTTGGCGGCTTGATGCTGGGCGGCAGGAAGACCTCGGCGTTGGCGGGCGGGAACGCGATGTTTTTGCCCGGCGCTGGCAGCGGGAACGGATTGCCGCCGGGCACGGTGCTCCACGGATTGCTGAACTGGTATGGGCCGTTCGTGTTGGTGACTTGCGGGCCGAAGGGCGGATTCTGTGCCACCATCCGGTACGGGACGAACGTGGCGACCGAATCGTAGAGCATCGCGATGCCGGTCCGGATCGTGGTGTGGCCGTTGCCGTCGGGATTGTAGACCATGCCGAGGCGCGGCGAATAGTCGTTCCAGCGCCTCGCGGTGAACGAGTTGGGGATGCCGGGGTCGCCGTAGAACAGCGACCCGACGGGTGCGTTCACGTAAACTTGGCTGGGCTGGTTCTTGTCGAAAGCGGCGCGCGAGAAGGTGCTGCCGCGGTTGAAGTGGTCGTACTCGGGCAGCATCGGCTCCCAGCGCAGTCCGTAGTTGACGACGAAGCGCGAGGTCACGTGGAAAGTGTCCTGGACGTAGGCCCCGATTACGGTCTGGCGCAGGTCGTTCAACTGCGGACCGCTCTGGCTGAAGGAGTTCATCTTGCCGAGCATGAAGTCCAGCAGCGGGTCGTTGCTGTACTGGCCGGAGAAGTTGAAGACGCCGTTGTCCTGGTAGTGGTTGTTCTGGGTATCGCGGGTACGCAGGACGTCGACGCCGAGCGCGATCTGGTGTTTGCCGCGGATGATATCGATGTCGTCGGCTTCCTGGAAGCTCGTGATGTTGAAACTGCCTAAAGCGCAGGTGCCGCAGCCGACGGAGAAGCCGCCGTTGTTGACCGCGATCTGCATGAAGTCCTTCGTGCCCTGGTACAGGTTCGAGATCCCCAGCGACGCGGTGTTGACCCCGGCTTCGTTGGGCCCGCGGTCGTCCCGGCGGCGTCCCACGGTGAAGTGGAAGGAGTTGACGGTGGAGGGATTCAGCGTGTAAGTGTGGCCGAGCACGAAGGTCTGGGCTAGTTCCTCGTTGCCGGAAACGGTGGTGACGATGATGTCGTGGGGGTCGAAGAAGGCCGCGAGGTGGTACTTGTCGGCGAAATAGCGACCGTAGAGCGACTGCTTGGAGTTGATCACCCAGTCCACGCGCGCCACGTATTGCGCCTCGTTGGACTGCACTGGAATGCCGTACGAGGTCTTGCCGCAAGCGTCGGTGTTGCTTGGCAGGTACTTGGCCAGCGCCACCGACGCCGGGTCGAACCGGCTCACGGCGATTTTCTGGCCCGGAATGGCCTGGCCGGTCGTGGGGTCGAGGATGGTGCGGGTTTGTTTATTCGACTGGCAACCAGCCCCGTCGAGTACGCTGAAATCGCCCGTGAGCGCTGCTGCCGTGGGGACGAAAGCGGTGCTGGAGGACGGGTCCTGGCGGATGTTTGATTGCTGGAAGCCGCCGAAGAAGAAGAGCCGGTCGCGGAGGATCTTGCCTCCGATGATGCCGCCGAACTGGTTGCGCTTCAGGCTGTCCTGGCGCGGCGCGAAGTAGTTGATGGCATTGGCGCTGCCGTTGCGGATGAACTCGAACAGGCCGCCGTGCATCGTGTTGGTGCCGGACTTGGTGACGGCGTTGACCACGCCGCCGGGGTGCAGGCCGTTGCGCGCTGGCAGGGTGCTGGTCTCGACGCTGAATTCCTGTAGTGCATCAGGGAAGGGAAACGGCATGTTGACGTTGGTGAAGCTGTCGTTATTGTCGCCGCCGTCGAGCAGGTAGTTGGTGGCGTTGCCCGCGCTGCCCGCGATCGAGATCGATTGGGAGCTGAAGAAGCTCTTGCTGCCGGTGTTGGTGCCGTCGGCGTGGTTGATCGATGCCCCGGAGATGGTGATGAGCTGCGTCGGGTCGCGCCCGTTCAGGGGCAGGTCGACGATGCGTTGCTGGTCAACGACTTGCGAGATGGTACTCGCCTGAGTCTGAATCATGGCCGCGTTCGCCGTGACTTCGACGCGCTCGGTGACGTTGCCGACCTTCATCGGGACGTTGATCTGGACCTGGTCGCCGACGCGCAGGACGATTCCGTTCTGGACGTACGTCTGGAATCCGGCGAACGTCGCCTCCAGCGTGTAGGCACCGATGGGCAGGCTGGGGAGCGTGTACATGCCGTCGGCATTGCTGGTGGCGTTCGCGACGGAGCCGGTCTCGATACCGACCATCTTGATCTGGGCTCCGGCCATGGTGGCACCTTGGTCATCGGTGACGCGACCGGTTACCGAGGCGATCGAGACGGCCTGGGCGTAGAGGCCAAACGGGAGCAGCAGTGCGGCTAAGAGGCAAATGGGGTTTCTGGTGGACGGCATCGACATGGACCTTCCCGATAAGGGTATCTGGGGAACAATTCTATATCGAAACCGGTGCCGATGTGTTGGCCGGCCCGAAAATTATTCCGCGGGCACTCGTTGCCGGTACTGCGAGGCCAAGATGACCGTGGCTGCAAGCAGGGGTGCCGCTCCGGCAATATGGATTGCGCGCGCGACGGCCAGGTAGATCCCGTCCTCCAATTCCAGCAACCGGATCACCAGTGCGCTCATTCCGAGCACTACTTGGAACACGGCGGCTACCATCACAACATTGCAGGAGGACAGCAGGTTCCGGTTTTCGGGGTGTTGATGCTGCAGAACATACGCCGCGATCAGAACCGTGCCCGCGACCAGCATCGCGGACCCGACGTGTTCGGTCATCCCGGCGGCCTGGTGGCGGTAGGCGACCCCATATGCGATGGGAATCGCCAGCAACGCGGGTAGGACGAAGGCCGCCCCCGGGAACGCAATCGCTTCTCCGCTTTCAAACTTCGACGCCGCGAGCGCGGCCCAGGCGAGGGACGTGAACAGGAACGGCGACACCACCCCATGTAGCATCGGCGACGCGGGGACCAACTCCAGCAACGCCAGAATCATCGCAACGCCCGCCTCGCTCCGCAAGCGCCGCTCCTTGAGCGCGAACAGCACCAAGCCGAGCACGGCATAAACCAGAAGCACCCCAACTACCGCGTGCGCGCGTTCGAACGGCGAATGTCCCGCCCCCACGCCAACGACAAAGGTGCCCGACAAGAGCGAGGCCAAGGAGAGCCGGGCGACGAAGACCGTATACCGTTTCATCTATTGCCAGTGTATGAAGGCACGTGGTCTCAGGTGTCTCTCCATCAACCGCACCTGCTGCGTCCATCTCCCGCAAGGACATTCAAATCGAAACTCCGGACATTGCCGTGCCACCGTCGATTTCCCCGGCCGATCCCCGCCCACTATAATTGGGAACGAGTGCTGCTAGAGTTGGCGGTGGAGAATTATGCCGTTGTGGACCGCATCCGGGTGCGCTTCCACTCCGGTTTGAACCTGCTCACGGGCGAAACGGGGAGCGGGAAATCGATTGTCGTTGACGCGCTCGGCCTGCTGTTGGGCGGGCGGTCTTCGGCAGACATGATCCGGTCGGGATCGGAAAAGGCACGCATTTCCGGCGTGTTCGAAGTGGGCGAACGCGCAGCCAAAGTGCTGTTGGAAGCCGGATTGGACTGCGACGGCGCAGACTTGCTGCTGGAGCGGGAGATCCTCTCGAGCGGCAAGAGCCGGGTCTACGTCAACAACCGTCCGGCCACCGTCGCGCTGTTGAAGGATCTGGCAGCCCACTTGGGCGACATCCACGGCCAGCACGACCAGCAACTTCTCTTTGACCCGGTTTCCCAATTGGCGCTGCTGGACGCTTTTGCCGGAGCCCGCCCGCAGCGCGCCAAGGTCCGCGACCTTTTCTCGGCGTGGAAGAAGATAGCCGACGAGATCGCCGAACTGGAATCAGCCTCGCGTGAAAAGACGAGGCTGCTGGACCTGTGGACCTTCCAGCGCAAGGAAATCGAATCGGCCGGATTGCGGGTGGGCGAAGATGCGGAACTGGATGCCGAGCGGCGCGTGCAGCAGAACTCGGGCAAGCTGCTGGAGTTGGCCGGGGCTGCTTGGGCGTCGCTGTACGAGGATCCTGGCGCGGTGTGGCCGGTCGCGCGGACAGTCGCCAAGAAGCTGGACGAGTTGGCGAAGATCGACGACAGCATGTTGCCGGTGCGCCAGGCTCTGGAACCCGCGCTGATCGCAATCCAGGACGTCGCCTACACACTGCGTGATTACCTGGGCCGTGTCGAGGCGAATCCCGCAAGGCTGGAGGAAATCGAAAACCGGCTCGCAGCCATCGAGAAGATGAAGCGGAAGTACGGCACCGGGGTCGCCGAGATCCTCGACTTCCTAGCCGATGTGACGCGGAAGATCAGCGAGGTGGAGAACTCCGGGGAACGGTTGGAATCATTGCGGCGGGACCTGGTCTCGGCAAGCTTGCACTACGCCGCCGCATCCCAAGCCTTGAGCGAACTCCGGCAGGCAAAGGCTGCGGAGTTGGGTCGAAGGGTGGAAGAGGAATTGAAGCCCCTTGCCATGGACCGTACGGTGTTTCGAATCGCCGTTCAGCAGACGGATTGGTCGGAAACCGGGGCCGACAAAGTGCTTTTCTTGGTATCCCCGAACGCGGGCGAGGAGCCGAAAGCGATGGAGAAGATCGCGTCGGGCGGCGAGTTGTCGCGGATCGCGCTGGCTCTCAAAACCTGCTTGGTGGGGACGAGGTCGGCTGGGACGGTACAGCGGACGCTGGTTTTCGACGAGATCGACACGGGGATTGGCGGACGGGCGGCGGAAGGTGTGGCGCGGCGCTTGAAGAAGCTGGCCGCGGAAAACCAGGTCATCTGCGTGACCCACTTGGCCCAAATCACCTGTTTCGCCGACCACCACTACCGCGTGGGCAAGTTCGAGCGGGGTGGGCGTACGGTTTCGGAGATCGAGGAATTGGGTCCCAAGGCAAGCACCGAGGAGATTGGACGGATGCTCAGCGGGCAGACGCTGACACCTGAAGCGATCCGGAATGCCGAGGAGTTGGTGCGGGCGGCCCGGGCGTAGATAGCTCGAACAAAAGCCCGTCGCGTGCATTCAGGCCGCATGTCCGACGGCCGCGATCCTGAGCGCCTCGCGCTGGATACCCGCCAACATGCCGCTGAAAACGTAGTTGTGCAACGGAACCACCGAGTACCAATAGACCAATCCGAACAGGCCCCGTGGCTTGAACAAGGCTGTCTGCGTCAGGGTGCACCGGTCCGGGGGCGAGGGCACCATCGTAAATTCCAGCATCGCCTCGCCGGGAACCTTCATTTCGGCCCTAAGGGCCAGTCGCCTGTCCCGATCCAGGCCCACCACCCGCCAGAAATCGAGTGCTTCGCCGAATTGGACCATCTCGGGATCGCGCCGACCCCGTCGCAGTCCCGGCCCCCCGACCAGCAGATCCAGCCAGCCCCGGATCTTCCACAGCCAGTCGCCGGCATACCAGCCGTGCCCGCCGCCTACCCGGCACACGGCCCGGAAAACGGCCCACGCCGGGGCGTTGATCGTTATGTTGCGGCTATCGCGGAAAACGGTGCCGCCAGCCCAGTCCGGGTCGCCGGGGATCTTACCCGCCATCGACCAGTTTGTCTCGATCTGGTTGCTGTTCAGTTGCTGCAGGGCGGCGCGGATGGCATGGCGGACATCCAACAGGTCCTGAGGAATGAGCGAACGGATGCGCATGTCGCGACAAACCACGGGATTCTTGAGGCCTTCGGCCAACGGACGCGCAATGGCGTTGCTCAAAGGGGTAACCAGTTGGATCCACCACGAACTCAGCCTGGGTGTCAGCACCGGCACGGGGATGATACAGCGTCGGCGTAGGTGCAGTTCCTCCGCCATGATCCGCATGATCTCGCGGTAACAAGGTGCGTCGGGCCCGCCGATGTCGAAGGTCTGTCCGGTGGTTTCCGGTACGTTTAGGCATCCCGCCAAGTACGCGACCACGTTTTCCACCGCGATCGGCTGGCAAGGCGTGGAAATCCATTTGGGCGTAACCATGACCGGCAGCCGCTCCACCAGATAGCGCAGGATTTCGAAGGAGGCGGAGCCCGAGCCGATAATCATGGCCGCCCGGAGAACCGTGACCGGCACCCCCGTCGAGCCGAGGGCCGTTTCCACCTCCCGTCGCGACGCCAGATGTTCGCTCAGGTTGGGGCCGGTCTCCCCCAACCCTCCGAGGTAGATGATCCGTTCCACGCTTGCCTTGCGAGCCGCCGTGGCGAAGTCAAAGGCAAGGTTGCGGTCTTGGATGGAATAGTCGCCCTCCGCCGACATCATGGAGTGCACCAAGTAGTAGGCGACACTGCAGCCGGCGAGTTGGCCGGCGAGGGCGTCCGTGTCGGACAAGTTCGACTGGAGGATCTCCACGTTTGCCGACGAGGCCCAAGGGCGGTCATTTAACTTGCCGGGCGCACGCACCAAGCATCGAACTTGGTGACCGTCTGCGAGGAGGCGGGGCACGAGCCGCCCGCCGATGTATCCAGTCGATCCGGCGATGGCGATTCTCATGGAAATCTACGTAGCAGTTGGATGGCCGTCGCCGCACCGCGCAGCATTTTCTGTGCAGCCGCCGTTTAGGCGAGGTACTTGGCAGGAGAGAACTGGTCTGCGGCGTCGCGGGCCTCCAGGACGATCTCGTTCGCCCGGTAGATGTCGGCCAAAGGGAGACCGGACGGCTTCCCGTTGTGGACGCTCTCCAGCCAGTCGGCGAAGAACGCCTTGGCCTGCGGCAGCGGGTCGACCTTGCGGGGCGGCTTGCCCTCCGCGATCACCGTCACCCCCACATTCTCAATATATTCGGCTACCCCGCGCGTCCCCGCGATCCGCAGACGGTCGTCGCCATGCCCGGGGGCGGACTCCGGTCGGCAGTAATCGAGGTGGAAGCTCGCGTTGCCGCCGTTGTCCAGCCGGTAGATGCTGACGGCGGTGTTCTCCATCTCGCCCAGTTCGGGGTGCCCGAGTCGCGTTTCGTGGGACGCCATGTGGATCAGATCTCGCCCCGTGGTGAAGCGCATCAGGTCCACCAGGTGAATGCCGATGTAGGGGATCGTGCCGCCGTAGGTGTTGCGGTGCTTCATCCAGTCGGGGCGGGTGCCGAGTTTGTAGGATTTTTGCGCCGTCACTTGGACCACGTCCCCGATCTCCCCCGATGCTACGATGTTGCGCAGCGCTTGGAACTCCGGCAGGAAGCGCATCGAGATGATCATGGTCAGGTGGATGCCGGAATCGGCGACATCTTTACGCACCTGCTCGAACAGCGCCCGGGTGTTGGCGAGAGGCTTCTCGGCCACCACGTCGATCTTGCGCCTGGCGCAGGCGTGGATCATGGCGGGCCTTTCGAAGTTGTTGCCGCAGAGGGCGGCGATATCGGGTTTCTCGCGGTCCAGCAGTTCGAGGTGATCCGAATACTGGCGGGCGGTCCGGGCCTCGGGGCGCTTCGCGACGGTGGTGCGCAGGGCGGCGCTGACGTCGGAGATGGCGACCAGTTCCACGTCGGGCAGCTGGGGGAGTCCGTCGAGAACGTCGGCGATGTGGCCTTCAAGACCCAGCACGGCTAGGCGCAGTTTGCGGGGGAGGCGGACTTGAGCCATGGACGGGACCGCTTGCGCGATGAGCGCCGCGCCAGCGAGCATTTGCCGTCGGGAGACCGATACGAGTGAAGGCATCTGGATGGATGATAATACGTGAATGTCACTCAGCGGCAGAGGGCTCGACAGACGCACGTTCCTGAAGATGGCACCAGTGGCCTCAGTGGCCACGACAGCGTTGGCGCAGGTAGGCCGCAAGCCGAATTTTCTCGTGATTGTGACCGACGACCAAGGGATAGGCGACGTTGGATGTTACGAACACCCCGAAGTCCGGACGCCTAACCTGGACCGCCTGGCCGCGTCCGGGACCCGCTTCACGCAGTGGTATTCGAACGCGCCCATCTGCTCGGCGTCGCGGGCCGCGTTGATGACGGGCAAGTACCCAGACCGGGCGGGCGTGAAGGGCGCGCTGCCTTCGGAACCCACGTGGGACGTAAAAGGCCTGCGGGCGGGCGAAACCACGTTGCCGCGCGAACTCAAGGCTCTGGGTTACAAGACGGCGGCGTTCGGGAAGTGGCACCTCGGCAGCGAGGAGGCCAGCCGCCCTTACAACCAGGGCTTCGACAGCTTTTTCGGCTGGTATTCGGGCTGGCTGGATGCCTATTCCCACCGCTACTACCAGCTTGGCGGCAATCCGGGCAAGATCTTCCACGACCTGTGGCGCGACCGCACCGAGGTCTTCGAGGAGCCCAACTACATGACCGAGTTGCTGGGGCGCGAGGCGTCGGCGAATCTGGCCAAACAGAAGGCAGGGGAACCGTTCCTGATCTACCTCGCCTTCGGGGCACCGCACTACTCCATGATGGCCCCAAAGAAATACCTTGACCGCTTCCCCGTCACCATGGACCGCGACCGCCGAACGCACCTCGCCATGGTGGCGGCGGTGGACGACGTGGTTGGCATGTTGCTCGACCAGTTGAAGGCGCAGGGGCTGGAGGAGAATACGGTCGTCTACTACCAAGCCGACAATGGCGCGACTCGGGAAGTCCGCGCATCCAGCGACGGCAAGCCGTATCACGGCGGCAGCAACGAGCCCTTCCGCGGCTACAAGCAGGGGTTGTTCGACGGCGGCATGCACGTACCGGCAATCCTTCGGGCACCCGGATTCCTGAAGTCGGGCCAAGTCTGGGACAGGCCGATGATCACGATGGATGTGATGCCGACCCTGGTCGCGATGGCGGGCGGCAGGGCACCGGAGGGCGTCGACGGGCGCAACTTCCTGCCGACGCTCCGGGGCGAATCGGGCGACCACGAATTCCTCTTCTGGAGTTTCGAAACCCAACGGGCCGTGCGGCAAGGCGATTGGAAGCTGATCGTGAATCCGCCCCAGTTTCCGGGGGATCCAGTGGCGGACAAGCTCTGGCTGTCAAATCTGGAGGCGGACAAGAGCGAGACGAAGAATCTGGCGGCCCAGGAACCCGAGCGGGTCAAAAGCATGTTGGAGAAGCTGCGGGCCTGGGAGAAGGATGTGAAGATTCCGGTGTCACAGTAGGGCGTCCACGAGACCCTACACTTTGGCCTATTTGGCCGGACACAATGATCTTAGCGCCACCCGGCGGTACGTCCATCCGAATCTCAACACGGCACGTAAAGCGCTCGAAAGGGGACTCCAAGCTCAGGGTGGGCACAATTTCGGGCGCAGTGACTAGAACAGGCCAGACCCGGTGACCTGCGTAACTGCTTGAAGGGATTGAGGGGAATTAGAAGGATTTGGTGCACCCGAGTGGATTCGAACCACTGGCCTTTTGCTCCGGAGGCAAACGCTCTATCCAGCTGAGCTACGGGTGCACGTGAACCCATTGTAGCGCATGAATGGGTCGTCGTGCTAGACTTCTAGAAGTAGACGGCCTGTACATCTCGCGGAGAGGTGCCTGAGTGGCCGAAAGGAGCGGTTTGCTAAACCGTCGTAGGGTCAAAAACTCTACCGGGGGTTCGAATCCCCCCCTCTCCGCCAGCCTTCCTAAATTCCATTCATTCGCGGCACAAAAGAAAAGGCCCGATCCGTTTCCGGATCGGGCCTTTTCAGCTTTGTAGTTGCAACTAGAAGTGGATCCGTAAACCCATTTCCAAGTTGCGCGGAGTATTGGCCTGGCCGGTGATGCGCCCGAATGTCGTCAGACTTGTCAAGGCCGGACCCGGGTTGGAAGGCTGGAAGTGGTTGAGCACGTTGGTGAACTGGAAGCTGAAGCTTGCGCCGACGCGTCCATCCTTCCATGCCGCAACTTCCTTCGAAATCGACAAGTCCAAGTTCCAGTTCGGCAGGCCGCGCATATTGCCGTAGCCGCCGGAGCAGGAGGTATCGTAGCCGAGGACGCAGCGCCGGAGGTTTCCAGCAACCGCGGCCGGATCGGCAAACACGTTCAGGCCGCTCGTGTTGTTGGTGCCCACACCGTTTGAACCGAATGTCCCGTTGGTCTTGAACTGAACCTTCTGGCCGGGGTTGATCGGCACCGCGCAGTCACCGGAACTGTAGTTGGGGCCCGTGATGCTGGAAGACGACGACTGGCCGAACGACTGCTGGACCGAGCCAGCGGCATAGCCGACGCAGACCGGCGGGCCGCTGGTGGCGAAGAATAGAGGCGCCACCGTATAGCCTCCAAGAACCTTGCCGACCAAGCCCTTCTGGCTGGCGAACCACGGGGTCTTGTAGGAACCCGCGATGTTGTAGAGGAACTTGTAGTCGAAGTTCGCCACGCCGTAGTTGGAGTGCAGGTTGAACGCGTCGTACTGGGTGTACGAGCTGTTGTACTGCGCCAACGCCGACGTGCCGAGCGCTTTGCTCCACGTGAAGTTCGAGAGGATCGTCATATGGTGGAACTCGCGCGCCCTCCAAGTCACATACATCGCGTTGTAGTTGCCGTAGCCGAGCGAACTCTGCAGGTCAACCGACGCAGCCTGCGCGGCGACCGACGTGCCGAGGGCCGGGCTCGAAATCTGCGTCCGTCCAAGGGTCCAACTGGCCGCATTGCTCATGGCGCGCCACAGGTCGGAAACCTGGGCGTTCTTGATCAACGAGGTCTGAGTGGTGGCCACATACGCCGTGCAGCTCGCGTATGCCTTGCAGCTCGCGGAACTGGCACCGCCAAGCGCGTTCTCGAAGAACGGCTGGGCTGGAATCGCGGCAGGCGCCGTGCCGGACTGGAGGGCGAAGTAGGTGGAGGCGTAGGCGGCCGAGAAGGCCTGTCCACCAAGCGTGGTCATGTAAGGCACTGCGTCCAAGTTCGTCTGCAGGGTCTCGTTCTTGATGGTGCGGCCGATGTAGCCGATTTCGACGATCGACTTGCTGGTCACCTGGCGCTGGATGCTCAGCGTGATGTTGTCGGTGCGGTGCGGCTTGTAGTTCGGGTCGAGGCCGGAGGTGTCGCTCGCGGTCGCATTGCCGTTCACGCCGGGGAAGAAGGGTTGCGCCAGCGTGGCAGAAGCGGCGGGCAGGTATGGGCTGCCGCCGTCTACGCCAATCCGGTAGGCATTGGTCGGGTCGACGCCGTTGGCTCCGGCGCAGGTGTTGCTCTTGGTTGGATTCTGGCAAACAACCGCTTGGATGAGGCCGACACCGAGCAGCGGGGTCAGCACTTGGGTTACGCCGTTGGTGCGGCCCCAAATGCGGCTGTAGCCGCCGCGGATGACCGTCTGGTTCTTGCCGAGCAGCTTGCCGAGGATCCCGCTATTGAAGCTCGGGTTCCACGCCGCCGAGACGCGAGGACTGAACTCCCCGTAGAACGGGTTGTAGGGGTACTTCCGCCCGGAGCCAACGTTGGCGACAGTGGCGAAGCCCACCGTCGGGTTGTAGACCTGGCCCAGGAGGGCGGCGGCCTTCTTCTGGTTCAGGTAGCCGGCGACATCAATCGGGTTGCCAGCGGTGTCCACCAGCATCACCTGCTTACCGTTCTGTTCGCTGGGCGGCATTTCGAGCGCGTAGCCGATGCTGTAGGTCACTGTTAGATTCGGCTTGGCCTTCCAAGTGTCGCTGTAGTAGCCGCTGTAGTACGGGATGGTGCTCTTGTCGTAGGCCGACGAACCAGCGGGATTGAGCTGCAGGTTCGAGCCCGACCTCGTATAGGCCAACTGGGTCTGCGTCACCAGACCGAGAACTTCGGAGTAGAGGTTCTGGTACAGCGACTGCTGGCTGGCCGGGACCGTCGCCGGGATGTACTGCGAATTGGCGAAGTTGACGTAGGTGCTACCGATCCAGTAAACGAGCTGGTTGTTGGTTCCGACACCATTGTCGGTGCGGGTGTGATAGTCGAAGTTGCGCTGGTAGGCGAACCCGTATTGGACCAGGTGCTGTCCCTTTATCCACGTCATGTCGTCGCGCATGTAGAGGTCGTGCGCGTCCCAGAACCGCTGGCGGATGCTCTGCGTGTTCACGTTGTAGGGGATCAGGGCGTTGGTGCTTTCGGGTGCCGTGGAGTTGCCGGGCGCGATTTCCAGCGCGCCACCGAGGCCGGGCAACTGGGGCGGAGCGTTCAGGTTGCCCCACTGCCAGAATTCGCGCTGGTAGCTCAACCGGAAGTCGTTGATCAGGTTGGGCCGGACGTTGCCGGTCAGACCGACAACATAAAAGGACGGCAGCTGGGGCCGCGGCGCGGTGGCGACGGGAACGCCGAGGGTGTTGCCGGAGAAGGCGCCTCCGATGTCGACTTGGTTGGTCGTCAGGTTGATTACCTTCGAGTAACGGTAGCTGGACATCAGCTTCCAGTTGTCGCCGAAGTCGTGGTCGATGCGGCCAATGTAGGACTTGGATGTCAGCGGGGCGCGGACGCTGGAAAGGTAGCCCGCGGTGTTGATGCCGTCGCCGGGATTGGACCCCGCGTAGTCGTTGGCGGTCGGCATGTACTTGTTCCACAGCGTGGAGACAATCGGGTTGATGCCGATGCCGCGGGGATCGCATGAGCCGGCCGGGCAAGTGGCGGGTTGATAGGTGACGCCGTTGTACGTCACGGCACCGGGGTTCAGGTTGTAGGCGATGTACTTGCCGCTGGCGTCGGGCACTTGGATAACGCCCAGCTTCATCAGCGGCGTTGGGACCAAACGTTCATAGCTGTTGCCATTCGGGAACAGGAACCCCTCGTAGTTGAAGAAGAAGAATGTTTTTCCGCCCAGAATCTTCGGAGTCAGGGGACCGCCGAGTGAGAACCCGTATCGGGACCGGTGGTTCTTGACGATCGGCGTGTAGGGCGTGCCGAACAGCGCGCTCGGGGTGTGGTTGTTGGCCCAGCTGTTGGCCGCGCCCAAGTCCGTCGCGTAGTAGTAGCCGTACCCGGAGCCGTGGAACTGGCTCGTGCCGCGCTTGGTGGCGATCTGTATCTGGCCGCCGATGGAGTTGTTGAAGTCGGCCGTCTGGTTGAAGGTGTTGACCTTGAACTCCTCGACGCTCTCAAGCGGGGTCGGGATGTTGGCCGACGGGGTGCCGCCAGTCTGCGTGCCGCCCAGACCGGTGAAGTTCGTCTGGTAGGCGGTCACGTTGCCCGACATGTCGTCGGTCGCGTTGCCGCCGTCGATCTGGTACGTGTTCTGGTCATTGTAGGCACCACCGGTGAAACCACCCAGTGTGGTGCCCGGCTGCAGGACGGCGAGCGTGGAAACGTCGCGCCCCATGTTCGGCAGATCCTGCAGGGTGGTGCCGCTCAGTGTTGTGCCGACCGCCGCGTTGGTGGTCACCAGTTCGACGCCAGCCGAGGCCGTGACTTCAATAGTCGTCGAAGTGGAACCAACTTGGAGGATTGCGTTGACGGTCACCGAACTGCCGATTTCTACCGGCACGGCCGCAACTTGGAACTTGGAAAAGCCGTCCTTGGTGACGGACAGGGTGTAGGTGCCGGACTTGACGCCGACGAAGATGTAGCGGCCCGCGCCGTTTGTCTTCCCGCTTTGGGTCTGGTTGGTGCTCGGATCGAGCAGGCGAACTTCGGCGCCCGGAATTGCGGCCGCCTGTTGGTCTGTCACGAGGCCGGAGATGCTGGCTGAGGATGTTGCCTGCGCCCAGGCTGAAATCGTAGTTGCCAAGAACAAGGCGGCTACGGAAAGGGTACTGCCTAACCTCTTCTGAAGTCTCATCGACTACTCCCTTAGTTGGATTTCACCCACCGAGCGGCGACAGAGGCGACTTGGGACTCCCTCGGTCCCAATTCATTCGGCGGAAAATATGATTACAGAATGGTAGCGCCCTCGAACGCCAGTGTCAAGGACTATGGGGTCAATCGGGCGGGTGGAATAGTACTGCCCGGCCATTGTGGGGGTGAAATCGATGCTTTGGAGCAAGAAAAAGGCCGCCCGAGTGGTCCCGGCGGCCTTTTTGGGGGCGATTCTGGCTGAAACTACGCTACCGGCGGATGGTCGGTAACCTGCCAAGTCTTCTCGTTGAAGTAGAGGACCTTGCCCTGGCGGTACGACATCACGGCCATCGTGATCAGGACTTGGGCGCGGGCACCGGTCTCGACGTCGAGGGTCGGCTTCTGGCGGGTCCGCATGCAGCTGAGGAAGTTCGCGATGTGCTTTTGCATGATGTCCTCTTGGGGCACGTTGATGCGGACCTCGTCCTCCGTCCCGAAGCGGCTGGCCCAAGTCGGGTCCACGTACTGCTTGCCACGCTTCTCCGGACGGACCGAGATGTACGGGCTGTAGCTCTCGAACTTGCCGTGTTCCACCATGGTCAGCGAGCCGGCATGGCCGCGGATCAGGCCCGGGATGTGCTGCGAGTTGGCCAGTGACGCGCTCAATACCAGCGAGTGGCCCTTGGGATAGTCCCCGATGAGGTGGAAAGTGTCGGGCACCTCGCGCTCGTCGTGGAATTCGTAGATGCCGCCCCCCGCCATGACTTTGGCCGGGAACTGCGGCTCGCCCCAGCAGATGTTCATCGGGGCGACCACGTGGTAGAAGAGGTCGGTCGCGATGCCGCCGGAGTAGTCCCAATACTTGCGGAAACGGAAGAAGCGGTCGGGGGTGAACTGGCGCGGGGTGGCGTTGCCGAGCCACATCTTCCAGTCCAGGTAGTCCTCGCCCTTGCCGGTGGGGCCAGCGGCGTTGTCGATGGGGTAGTTCCACTCGCCGTCCAGCGAATTGCGGTGGTAGGAGCCCTGGGACATGATCATGTCGCCGATCATGCCGTCGGCGATGGCCTTCTTGGCCTTGGCCCACTGGTCGCCCGAGGTTGTCTGGGAGCCGACCTGGAGGACGCGCTTGGTCTCCTTCACGGTGCTGACCAGTTGGCGGGCCTCGGCGATGGTGTGGACCATCGGTTTTTCGAGGTAGACGTCCTTGCCCTTGTCCATGGCGGCGATGGCGATGGGGGCGTGCCAGTGGTCGGGGGTGGCGATGTAGACGGCGTCGATTTCGGGGTTGTCGAGGACTTCGCGGTAGTCGAGGGTGCCCTTAACCTTGTGGTGCTCGGCATTGGCGTTGACGCGCTTCTGGTAGACGTCGCACACCATGGCGATGCGGCAGTTTTCGGTCTTGCCTGCTTCGGCAAACTGGCGGGCGACGCCGGTGCCGCGTCCACCGCAGCCGATGACACCTATATTGATGCGGTCGTTGGCCCCGATGACGCGGCCGGGCGCGGGGCGCGGTGCCGCGAAGGCTGTTTGGGCGAGACTGGAGACGGTGCCGAGCGCGGCGGCGGTGCCGGTGGCGGATTTCAGGAAGTTGCGGCGGTCAGTGGGTTGCATGCGTGAATCCTTTCGCGTTGCTGTGGACGATTGTATCGAATTTCCTGTTCGCGCGGGGAGTGGCGGATGCGGTGTTATGATGCGTCAAGTGGTGGGACGGGGCGGATATTCGATCAAAACCATAGACTATGACAATTCTTGAGATGTGCCAGTGGTTGCAGGACACCTCCATCGGCACCCAAATCCGAGAGTCGGTATGGACTTTCCCGATTCTCGAAGGCACCCACCTGTTGATGATCGCGATTTCCGTGGGCACGCTCTTGACCATGGACCTGCGCCTTGCGGGCCTGCTTTTCAAGCGCCAGAAAGTGTCGGAAGTGACCAAGGCCGTGATGCCGATCAGCCTCTTCGGGTTCACTGTGATGTTCATCACGGGAGTGTTCCTGTTCCTGTCCCAGGCCGTGAAAGCCTATGGCAGCATCTATTTCAAGCTGAAACTGTTTTTCCTGCTGCTCGCGGGAATCAACGCCCTGGTATTCGAATTGACGATGCGGCGCACGATTCATTCGTGGGATGCCGATCCCGTACCCCCGTTCCGCGCCCGACTGGCGGGGATCTCCGGCATGATTCTTTGGGCCGGGGTGATTGCCGCCGGACGTACGATGGCTTACAACTTCTAGGACCCGCCACCCATGGATCTTCTACCCTTTTTCAAGTGGTGCGATCAGACCGCCCTCGCCAATTCGGTCCGGGACTCCCGTTTCATTTTCCCCATTGTGGAGAGCATCCATATTTTGGCGTTGACGGTGCTGGTTGGTTCCGTGGTCGTGGTGAGCCTGCGTCTGCTGGGAATCGGGCTCAAGACGATGCCCGTCGGGGAGCTTTCGAAGACCCTTGCGGGGTTGCGCAACGCGAGTTTGGCAGTGATTTTGACCACAGGCTTTGTACTGTTCGCGTCGGAGGCCGTAAAATGCTACGAGAACCCACCCTTCTGGATCAAGATGAAGCTGCTCTTCACGGCCATCCTGTTCCAGTACTTGGTCTTTCCGCTGGTTGTGCGGACCGACAGGGAGCCGGGACGGTTGGCCGCGACGGCCACTGCGGTGGTTTCGCTGGGACTGTGGTTCGGCGTCGGGATGGCCGGTCGCGCGATCGGATTTTATTGATTCCGGCCTGAGTGGGCTAAGGTGGAAGATAGAGGTATATGAGAGTTTCCAAGTTCGCGATCGCGGTCACGACCGCCTCCATCACCCTGTCGGTACCGGCTCTCGCGCACCATTCGTTCGCCGCCGAGTTCGACCAGAACAAGAAGGTGGAGCTCGACGGCATCGTTACGAAAGTGGAATGGCAGAACCCGCACGCGCATTTCTCGATGTCGGTGAAGGATGCCTCGGGGAATACCGTGGTGTGGGACTTCGAGACCGGCAGTCCGAATGCGCTGGCACGCCGTGGCGTGCGTCGGGATTCGCTCAAAGAGGGCGACAAGCTTCACGTGGTGGGTTACCAGGCCAAGGACGGCTCACACCTTGCCTCGGCCGGCACTGTCACGTTTGCGGACGGGCACAGCGCGTTTGCTGGTACTTCCGGCGACGGCGGACCGGGTAAATAAGCCGCGCGGCTTAGGCGACCACACGCCGCGGGCTTTGTGGACGGTCACGGTCCACTGTCCGGTCGGGGCGGGCTAAAAGTGGTGTCACGCCTATGCCGTCTCCATGACGGTGTGAAGAAACCACGCTTCCAAGTGGGAACGAGGCCTTCCGCGAGATAACTACCTTTCGAAGAGATCTTCTATGGTCGTCGCGTTCAGCAGCCGAAGCCCGGTGGCTCGCAACTGAGCGGGATTCAGAGAGGCCAGACGTGCCCGGAATCCTGGCGGCGGGGTCCCGAATCGATTTTCGATCAGGTCCAGCAGCAGTTCCAATAGGCCCTCCACCCGGCCCTCGGCGCGGCCTTGGCGGAACGGCACCCCAAAGATCTCGTTGTCTAAAATGTTTTCCGTTACCGGCATCTTCATCGCCTCCTGTTTCACTTCACCCGTCAGCTTCCGCAAACCCGCCAGAATCGACAATTCCATCAGAGCACCGCTGCGTTCCGCCACCGGCGCCGCTACAATCCGTTCCAGGATCCGGCGCACTGTTCCGGGCTTGTCGCCCAGCGCGGTCAGCACCGCAACTACATTGTCGCTCAGGTTTGGACTGGCCAGCAACGCCTCGCCATCCAGTTCGCGGACATCCACCATGTGGAACCGGAAATCCAGTCCCTCCGCCCGGACAGCCTTCTCCATGCGCAGGCGCTCTTCGCCCACGTAGAGGACGATCTGCGCCGGAATCCGCCCGTACTTGCGCCAGATGGCGAATAGATACTCGCCCATCCTCCGCACCAGATCCTTCTGGTTTCGGCTCTGGAATTCAAAGTGGAGCAGCCGGCCGTCGGGAAGGGCACCCAGAAGGTCCACCCGGGGATTGCTCACCCTCGGCAACTCAACGTTCAGCCATCGGACTCCAGGTTCCGCTGTTATCGTCGTCCCGGTCAGTGCCGCCAGAAGTGCGCTGTCCGGCTGTGTCAGGCCATGCTTCAATGTGACGTCGTAATCCTGCATCCACTCCCGCCACAGATATAGTGCCCGCGGGCGGGAAAATTCTCACCGTATGGGTCAAATATTGTTGGATGCCGCGCATCAAATGTTAAGTCTTAGGAGCCTCCCGTTCAGCCGACACTCGGCGAGACGGCGGGCGCGAGCCCTTTCCTGCGCTGATCTCCATTGCTTTCCCGAGAGAATAAAAGCGCTGAATACTATCGGCAAAAACACGGCGACAAGGATGCTCACGAGCAACACCCATTGAACGGCAACTTCCCGCCTATCCATGTGCAGCCTCCTACGGACAGTGTACACTTCCCCAAGGCGATCGGGAAATGGGATCTTCCCCTGGCTCCCAGGCCTAGCCCACGTTGACGAACGCCGTCGGCGCGCCCTTGCCTGACACGCTCACTTCGGACGCCCTTGGCGTCCTTATGCCACCCACAAGACAGGTTGGCGGATGAAGAAGTTGCGGATGATCTCGTCCACGTCCGAATCGGCTGGCAACGTCTTCCACAGGTCGACGTACTCTGCCTTGCCGTACGCCAAACCGCTGAACAGCAGTGCTTCCTGCCGCATCGGCCAGTATTCGTAATACATGACGTCCGGCGGCTTGAGCCAGGTCTTCTTGTCTTTCAGGAACGGGTACATGTACTCGATAGCCTTCTTCACGCCGCGGCCGTCCGCTGTCTGGAAGGTCCAGAGGTTCTCGCCATCCACCGACAGGATCTGGCAGACGGTCGTGAGCGCCTCCAAGTTGAACAGGCAATAGCCGTAGGGCTTGGTGCGACGGAGTTCTTGCTGTTGGCTGCCGTCGGGCTCGATCTGGCCGGGCACGATTACGTTCTTGAAGCGGTCCAGGCAGTATGCCGTGAGCTTCTTGTCACCCGTGAGCCGCGCGAACTCGGCCACCTGCATCAGCCAGCAGGTGCCGTGGTTGTTCTTCGCCGCTCCCTCCTCCATGCCGTTCTTGCTGGTGGTCATCCAAACGTTGTAGTCGGCGAACCACTTTTTGGCAGTTTCGAAGTCGGCGGGCGAGAGGGATTTTGCCTGTGCCAGTAGCGGAATCGCGCGGGCCACTTCGACGAGGTGGATTGTGTCGATGACGCCGGTGCCGCGACCCGTGAAACGCCCGTGGATCGCTTGGGCGAACTGGAGGTTGGGGTTCATCCGTGTCGGCTCGTCGACAAACCATGCGCGGATATGTGCAGCGGCGTGGTCGGCGTACTTCTTGGCATCCTTGGTACCTTGGGTCAGCTTCCACGCGGCGGCGAGGGCGGGGACCTGCACGCTCAACTTCATGAGAAACTTGCGGTGTTCCACGAAGTTGTCGGGGTTGGTCATGCCATCCTTCTGGATATAGGGTCCGTCGGGATTCTTGGGGTCGGGCCACCAGTAGTCGCCTTCGGAGAAGAAGTCGTGGAGCCCGCCGGTGCTGCGCTTGCTGGTGGCGGAGGTGACGGTCGCGGGCTTATCGTGCAAGTATTTCGAGGCGTTGCGCAGGACGCGGGCGCGGTCGAATTTGGCGACGTCGAAGCTCGGCGCGCTGAATGCGGGGGAGGTGGCGACCGCGGCGGTGGCGGCCAGGAACGTTCTTCTATCCATTTTTCGGTAGGTCCTTGGAAACTGGCAGGGTGCTGGCGGATCGCAAGCGAGCGTTCTCCGCAACACTAAGCAGGCGGACTAGCGGCCTTCCAGCCAGCCTGCCACTGCGCCATCAACTGCTTCACCAACTCCGCGTTCGCCGGACGTTTGGAGATGTTCGTGTTCTCCTGCGGGTCCGCTTGGTGGTCGTAAAGTTCGATCGCGTCGATCCGGGAATGGTCCTCGCGCCCGACCCACACCGTGAACCGGTAGCGGTCCGTTCGCATGGAATACCCCATCCGGTCCTTGCCGCGCGGGTACTGGCTGAACGCGGCGGGCTTCCATGGAAGTTCCGGGTTGTCCAGCAGGCGCTTGAAGCTCCAGCCTTCGAGATGCGTGGGCAGCGGCAGCCCGGCAAGCTCCGAAAGCGTCGGGAAGATGTCGACGAATTCGACCAGCGCCTTGCAATGCTTGTTCGCGGCCTTCATGCCCGGAGCCGCCAGCAGCAACGGCGCATTGGTGTCGTTCTCCACGTTGCTGTGCTTGGCCCATTCGCCGTGCTCGCCGAGCTTCCAGCCGTGATCGCCCCACAGGATCACGATGGTGTTCTTGGTCAGACCCTGCCGGTCCAATTCGTCGAGCACTTTGCCGATCTGGGCGTCGGTGTAGCTGACGGCCGCGTAGTAGCCGTGCTTCAACTGCCGGGCGATGGTGTCGTCGAACTTGCCCTTGGTCGGCATGCCTTGGTAGTTCCGCACTTCGTTGCTGTTGGTGAGCGCCCATTCGGGGGCGTCCTCGGGGTGGTAGGGATTCGGCGCGAGCTGGATTTTGGCCGGATCGTACAGATCCCAATACTTCTTGGGGGAGACGAACGGCAGGTGCGGCTTGGCGAATCCGACTGCCAGAAAGAACGGCTCCGGCTTCTTCGCGATCACCTTCAGGGTCGCCACGGCGATGTCCGCTACCTTGCCATCCTTGTAGAAGTTGTCCGGCACGTCCGCCGATTCCACAGGCGGACCGCCCTTGGCCTTTGGCTTGTCCTCGTCAACCTCGTTGGCCGACTTGCCCTTGGCGTACGTCGGGGCTTCCGGTGTCTGCCACGGCACCGACCACGAACGCGGATCGTCGTAGCCCGGGTGGAAGATCTTGCCCATGCCTTGGACGAAGTACCCGTTCTTCTTGAAGTGCTCTGGAACGGTGACGATGTTGGGCTCGGCGGCCCGGAAGTGTGTCACCAGATCCCAGACCTTCGTCGAATCGGGGCGCGTGCCGGTCATCAGGCTGGAGCGCGACGGCGAACAGACGGCCTGTTGGCAGTAAGCGCGTTCGAAAGCCATGCCCATCTTGGCGAGACGGTCGATATTAGGACTGTGGATCCAGGTCCTCCCGTAGCAATTCAGCTCGGGACGCAGGTCGTCCACGGCGATGAAGAGCACGTTGGGCTTGGCACCGTTCGCGGCAGTGGCGATTCCAGAGGCCGTCTGGATCGCGGCCGCCGCCAGTGGCGCGGCTGCCACACGGGACATGAATTGTCTGCGGTTGAGCATCTGGAATCCACTAGAACTTGAGTTTCAGCGCCAACTGCCAGTTGCGAGGCTCTGAGACGACTGCGGTCGAGATGCCGAAAGACCCACTAGTCGGCGTGGTGTTGGGCACGTCGAAGCTCGGGTGGTTCATCACGTTGTAGCACTCGGCGCGGAACTGGGCGGTGATCTTTTCGCGGATCGTGTAGTTGCGGAATAGGGAGAAGCTCCACGTCGCCTGGCCGTCCGCCCGGACGCCGCTCAAGCGGATCGGGAAGGTCTGGATGTTGTTGGCCAGCTGGTTGGCGGTCGTCTTGACGAAGCCCGCGTTCACGTTGAACCATTGGTCCGGGCTCTGCTGGCCGGACGGGAGCCGTATGTCCTTGATGTTGCCGGAAAACAGCGCGTTGCCGAAGCCGAGAGGCGCACCCGACTGCCGCACCACCGTGCCGTTCAACTGCCAGCCGCCGAGCGCGGCCCTCACCGGGGCAGGGGCGTGGGCCCCGAAGCTCTTCCCGGTCCCGAACGGAATCTCCCAGACACCGCTCATGGTCAGGATGCGCGGGCGGTCGAGGTCGGAAACCGTCCGGTATGGACGCGCGTCGGTGGCGTTCTGGAATTCCGTCGCCTGCATGAACTTCGAGTACGTGTAGCCGATTTGCATCGTCATGCCTTGGCTGAAGCGACGCTCGATTCGCGTCTGCAACGAGTGGTACCAGGAATAGCCCTGGGGTTCGAGCACGGAGATCGCGCCGAATTCTGGGTAGGGTGCGAGCAGTCCGGCGCGCGAAATGGTCGATGTGTACACCGAATTCAGGCCTGAGAACGGGTTGGGGAACGTCGCGGTGAGGAAGTTGATCGTTGTCTGGTCGCGCGTCGGCAACGTGCTCAGGTACTGCGCCGGCGTCGAGTTGATCTGCTTGGTGACCGCTAGGTGCGTGGTGCGGTTGCCAACGTAGCTCAGATCCAGCACAAACTGCTTGGGCAACTGCCGCTGGAAGCCGACGGACCAGCGCTGCGAGTATGGCGCCTTCATCTTTGGGTCGAAGAACTGGATCGCCTGCCCTAGGTTGGTGCTCAGTCCGCCAGCGGAACCCGCCGCCGGAATCAAGCCGTTCGGGAGCGGATTTGCCAAGGTGGCCGAGTAGGTGACACCGTTGTTCAACGATGCCTGGATGGGCGTCGATTGCGAGAAGCCGGTCTGCACGGGCTGGAAGGTGTCGACGCCGATGGTGCCGAAGTAGATCCCGTAACCGCTGCGCAGCACGGTCTTGTCGTTTAGCTGGTAGGCGAGGCCTATCCGGGGCAGCCAGTTGTTGCTGTTGCCGTACGGGCTGCGTCCGCTGCCGCCCTGGCCGACGAAGGTCAGTCCGCCCTTGGCCGAAAACGCCGAGACTGGCAGTTCGGGGATCGGATTCTTGGCGTATGCCGCTGCCGCCGCAGTCGCGACCGGACTGTTGACCGACGTGTCAAAGGTTCCCAGCAGCCGGTTGTAGCGCTCGGTGATCGGCGCTTCGAGTTCATAGCGCAGGCCGACATTCAAGGTCAGCTTCTTGCTAAGCCGGAAATCGTCCTGCAGGAAGGCGCCGTAGTACTTGTTCTGGAGCGCGTAGTTCTGCGTGGAGCCGGAAGTCATGCTGCCGCCCGGAATACCCAGCAGCATCGCCGCCAGTTCCTGGCCCAGGGAGGCGGTAGTGGAATTGTCCAGCGGACCCTTGGTGTAAGTGTTGGCGAAGCTGAAGTCGGGGGCGACCGAGCCCGGGTAACGGTTGCCGAAGGTGCGGAAGAGCCGCCCGTCCACGCCGAACCGGATCGAGTGCCGACCTAGTTCCTTGGTCAGGTCGGCCACCATGTGGTGCGTGATGGCGGAGGCGAAACCGTCGCCATCCGACCAGTTCGAAAGTGTCGCAAAACCCGTGGTTGCGGCACGGGGAACCGTGACGGTGGCCGGGTTCACCAGTTTGGTGAGCGCACTGGAGAAGCCGAGCGTGGTCAGGTCGATGCCTTGGGTGACGCGCTGTTCGGGGAAGATCGCCGCCGTGACGCCGTAGCGCACGTTGAGAACCAAGGTCGGGCTCAAGATGCCGACGTAGTCCAAGGCGACGCCCTGGTTGAATTGGTGGAAGATTTCCTTGGTGGCCGGAACGCCCAGCAGGTCTTTCGGGATCGTGTAGCCGAAATGGTTGATGCGGGTAAAGACGCGGTGGTTCTGGGTGAACTGGTGGTCGAATCGCGCCAGGTGCGAATCATAGCGCTGGACGCGGACGTCAGGATAGTAGTAGTTGTTGCCTCCGTTGCTGGTGCCGGTCTGGTCGGGCAGGGGATAGAGGGCGGCCAACGCCAATCCGGGTGTGCTCAGGAGGCTCTTGGGGAGGATGTTGCCCGCGAATGGCGTGCGCTGGTAGCGACCGCCCGCGATTGCGGTGGTCGAAAACGGGTTGTAGATCTGGTAGCTTGTGCCCAGTGCGAGGAGCGCCGAAAAGTCCCCCGTCTTTTCGCCCGCCGTCGGCACCGTGCTCGTCTGGTTGGAAGTGGACGGTTGCCCGAAGCGGTTTTCTTCCCAAGAGTAGAACCAGAATGTACGGTTGCGACCGTCGTAGAAATGCGGGATAACTACGGGGCCGCCGATCACGCCCCCGAAGCGATGGTCTTGGTATACGGACTTTTTCAGCCCGGCCTTGTTGTCGAAAAAGTTTGACGAGTCGAAGGCACTGTTGCGTGCCCAGTAGTAGACTTCGCCATGGATCGAGTTGCCGCCGCTCTTGGTGCCGACATTGATGACGGGGCCCATGACGTGGCCGACGCTGGCGTCGTAGGGGTTCGACTGCAGCTTGAAGTCCTGGATGGAGCCTGACGGCGGGATGAAGGCCACACGCGCGTAGCCCTTGCCACGGTCGTTGGTGGTGTCGTTGACGCCGTCGATGTTGTACTGCGTCTGGTCGTTGCCGCTGCCGTTCACCGTGTTGGCGGAGGTCGCGTCGGGCGAGGAGAGCTTCATGATGCGCAGGGTTGTCGTGTTGGCGACGCCGGGGCTGAGCCGCTCCAGTTCCATTGGGTTGCCGCCGCGCTGCGGCAGTTCAGCAAGCCTGCGGGTGTCGATCACGTCGCCCACCGAACTTCCGGCGGTATCCAGCAGCGGGGTCGAGCCCTTCACGTCGATGGTGTCGGAAACATTGCCGACTTCCAGACGGATGTTGAGGTCAAGGGCGTCGGCGACGTGTAGTTGCAACCCGCTCGTAGAATAGGTCTTGAACCCGGGCACCTCCGCCGTGAGCTTGTATACGCCCGGCAGCAGGAACGGCAACCGGAAGGTGCCGGATTCGTTGCTGGTGGCGGTTGCGACAACGCCGGATTCCTGGTTGGTGGCCGTGATCTTGGCTGCGACGATTGCCGCGTCCTGCGGATCGACGACCCGACCGCCGATGGTGCCGCGGGCGTCTTGGGCGTGGAGCCCCGTCGCGGCGCACGCGAGCAAGAGGGCTGATACTACGAGGGAACGATTTGGGGCGAACATTGCCGGACTCCTGAGCGAAAGACTACTGGTATCAGGTTAGACCGCCCTCGCGCCAGTGTCGAGCCCTAGGGCGGCATTGCTTTTATCCAAAACGGAAATTCGTACAATGAGCTTATGCCGATCCTTCCAGTCGATGTCTTGTGGATCGCCCGCTACGACTATCGTCCAGGATGGAGCCTGCCCCTCCACAATCACGACTTCCTGCAGATGATCCTTTTCCTCGACGGGAACGGCAGCTTCACGTTGGCCGATCAGACCGTACCGATCCGGGGCGGGGAGCTTTTCCTGATTCGGTCCGGGGAGAACCACGGTCTTCGGGCGGAGACGCTGGTGCGCACTTTGGACGTGAAGTTCCGGGTGGAGCCTGGCGAATTGGCAACGGCGCTCGGCAAAGCGGCGAGGATGCTGGAGTGGCACGAGCCGTCGTTGGCCGCCCGATTGGAACGCATCCGCACTGAGGGCGAACAGAAGCTTCCGCACTACCGGGAACTGTGCGCCGTCCTGCTGATGGAAATGCTGTATCTCTACCTGCGGCAGGACTTACGGGCTGAACTCTCAGACGAGGCGGCACTCGACGCCGTCCTGCCACGCGACCAACTGCTCGAACGCGCCGTTGGGTGTATCCGGACCAAATACCAGACACAACTGACAGTCCGCGACATCGCCCGCGCCGCCGGATGCACCGACCGCACCTTGCGGCTGCACTTCCAGAACGTGATCCAGATGCGTCCGCTTGCATTCCTGCAGCGCCACCGGATCACCCAAGCCAAGATGCTGATCCAGCACTCGGACTATTCGCTGAAGGAGATCGCGGAACAGGTCGGGTTCCAGACGGTGCACCATTTCACGCGGCTGTTTACGGCACTGGAGGGTCGGAGCCCGGCGGTCTGGCGGAGGGACTACTTGGAGGGTATCCGCAAGGACGTCTACATCAATCCGACTTTCGAAAACCGGATCTTCACCGTGGGAGACGGACGGGAATCGGGCTAGAATGGTGGCATGCCGACTTTGACTGTGGAATTGAACGACGAACTCTACGGGTTTGTGATGGGCCGCCAGGGGACGACCCCCGATGAAACGGTCGGTACGGCTTTGCGGTTCATGGAGTTCGAGGAACGATTCACTCGGCGAACGGAACCGGAAACTGAAGAAGAAATTGCAGTCCTTCGTGCATTGATCGACGAGGGTGACGCCAGCGGGACTGTCGAGGGGGATGTGTTCGAGCAGATCAGTGCCGAACTCGGCCTTCCCTACAGGCGGCGATAGCGTGCGGCGCGCGCAGTTTTCACCCGCCGCCAAGGATGACCTCCGTGGCATCATCTCCTACACCGTGTGGATGTGGGGTGTGGACCAGGCTGCTCGGTACCGGGATGACTTGCAAGCATTCTGCAATCTCGTCGCCGCCCAGCCAACGATGGGACGGTTGCGCGAGGAGTTGGGCCCTGGTGTTCACCGGATCGAGTGGAGCCGCCACGTGATCTACTACCGCCCGTTGCGCACTGGTGTTCGAGTCCTGCGTATCCTCCACGACCGAATGTTGGCCAGCCGTCGAGACATGGAAAACTAGGAACGCACCCAATGGATTTCATCAATCGACGCCAATTCTGCGCCGCCGTGGGCGCGACTGCCATCGCCTCCGCCCAACAAGCCCGGCCTCGTCCCAACATCGTCTTCGTTCTGACTGACGACCAGGGCTACGGCGACATCGCCGTCCTCGGCAACCCCGTCATCAAGACCCCCAATCTAGACCACCTCCATTCCCAGAGCGTCCGCTTCACCGATTTCCACGTCAGTCCCACCTGCGCCCCAACCCGCACGTCGCTCATGACCGGACGCCACGAGTTCAAGTCCGGCGTCACCCACACCATCTTCGAACGCGAGCGGATGAGCCTGAAGTCGACCACCATCGCCCAGGTTCTGCGCAGTGCCGGCTACACCACCGGCATCTTCGGCAAGTGGCACCTCGGCGACGACGAGCCGTACCAGCCGAACAACCGCGGCTTCGAAGAGGTCTTCATCCATGGCTGCGGCGGCATCGGACAGGACTACCCCGGCACCTGTTCCGACGCGCCGGGCAACACCTATTTCGATCCCACCATCCGCCACAACGGAACGTTCGTCCGCACCCACGGCTACTGCACAGATGTCTTTTTCGGCCAAGCGCTCGCTTGGATCGAACAAAGCAAGGACGCCACTAAACCCTTCTTCGCCTACATCACGCCCAACGCTCCCCATGCGCCGCTCCAGTGTCCCGATGAGTACAAGCGCATGTACAAGGGCCTCGGCCTCGACGAGAACACCCAGAACTACTTCGGCATGTGCACCAACATCGACGACAACGTTGGCAAGCTCATGAGCCGCCTGACCGACTGGGGGATCGAGAAGAACACCCTGTTCGTCTTCATGACCGACAACGGCGGCACTGGCGGTGTCCGCGTCTTCAACGCGGGCATGCACGGCGCGAAAGGGACGCCGTACATGGGCGGCACGCGCGTCCCGGCGTTTTTCCGCTGGCCCGGCGTGCTCCAGCCCGGCGACAGGCCGAACCTCGCCGCCCACATCGACATGTTCCCGACCTTCGCCGAGATCGCCGGAGCCCCGCTGCCCGCCAACGTGAAATTAGACGGGCGCAGTCTGCTGCCGGTGCTGAAGGACCCCGCCACCGTCTGGCCCGACCGCTTCCTGTTCACTCACGTGGGGCGATGGGACATCGGCAAGGCGGCGGATGCAAAATACGACAAGTGCAGAGTTCGGACGGCACAGTATTCTATGGTTAACAGCAAGCCCGCCCGGAACTGGGAACTCTACGACCTGAAGGCCGACCCCGGCGAGAAGGAGAACGTCGCAGCCAAGCACCCGGAAGTAGTCGCCCGCATGGAGGCCGCGTACGACAAATGGTGGGACGAGATCCTGCCTCTGCTGGAAAACGAAAATGCCGTGCCTCCCGCCCTTGCACCTTATAAGAAGCTATACTTCGACCAGTACGGGGGCGGTCCGGGCGTCATGGCCGGCGCACCCGTGAGGCCGAAATGACCATCACCCGACGCCAACTCCTCGCGACACCGCTCGCACTTGCCGCAACCCAATCCGGTCGCGCCGAACCAGGCTCGACCCTGTTCTTCACGTCGGCGGAGTTGGAACGCATGCGCGCGTTTGCCCGCCGCGAACGGGCGGACTTCATCGGGAAGCGCGTGAAAGCGGCGATGTCCGCCGGTCCATGGAGCGTCACCTACAAGCGGCCGGACGGACTCGGCGTCGATGCCGGTCCGCACGACTACGTCAGCGAGGGTCCATACTGGTTTCCGGATCCGGCCAATCCCGGCGGCCCCTACATCCGGCACGACGGCGTCCGCAACCCAAACCGCTTCCTCGGCAACGCCAACGACATGCGTGCGATGACGGACGCGGTGGTGGCTCTCGGGATGGGTCACGGGCTGCTCAGCCTGCCCGGTTGCGCGGATCGTGCGGCCCACGTGCTCTCCGTTTACTTCATCGATCCGAAGACCCGCATGAACCCGGACCTCCGCTACGGCCAGATGGTGCGCGGACGCAATACTGGGCGTGGCACAGGGATCATCGATACCGCGTGCCTGATCCAATTGGTTCACGGAATCACGCTACTGGAGTCCATGCCCGGCTTTCCGCGCGAGGTCTCGGCGGGGGTGCGTCAATGGATCGGGGCTTACGCCGACTGGATGAACACGAGCAAGCCCGGGCTGGACGAGAAAAAATCCGGCAACAACCACGCCACGTGGTGGACGGCGCAGTTCGCGGCCTACAAGACGTTCGCATTCGACCGCAACGCGAGGTTGATGGCGTGGGACCACTACCGCGACTACTTGGTGCCGACGGAGATCCAGCCCGATGGGAGCTGCCCGAAGGAGGAGGCGCGAACCAAGTCGCTCAGCTATTCGGCTATGAATCTGGATGCGTTCGCGATCGTCTGCCGGATCGCCCAAGTGACGGACGGCGTCGATTTATGGCACTACCGGACGAAGGCGGGCATTGGTGTCGCGAAGGCGTTCGACTACCTGCTGCCGTTCATGGAGAAGTCCGCGGCGTGGAAAAAAGAGCAAATCGACGAGTTCGACGCTGCGACGCACTATTTCACCGGACTGGCGGGTTTGGCGATCCCATCGGAGAAGCTGCTGGGCGCGTATCTGGCGCAACCCCGGTCCGAGGGGACGTGGGCGCAGGTGTTGGATATCCTCATCCGGAGCGCGAAGGGGTAGTCATTCGATGGATCTTGATCTCTCAACCTTGCGAGGGTTGCATCCGAGGATCCCAGCGGATCTTACACTAGTACTGCTGAAGCGGGCTGCGCTGGCACTTCAGCGGGCTGGCCATGAACCGCCCACATCCCTTCCGCTGCGAGCCAAGTCCGCCACGACGGTTGCAACGTTGAACTGGCAGGCAGCCGACTCTGGAGAATTGCTCCATCATGATCGCCTACGTGTTACCGAAGATGGCGCTGAGGCGGTGACCTTGCTGGCCGCCGGGCACGTTCTGGGCTGGCAGGTTGTTCGTCGAATGCAAGTTGGAGAACATGCGGATTGGCTGCTAAAAGATGTCGATTCCAAGCGGATTGCATTGGAGGTTAGTGGCGTCGAGCAGGGGGCGACATCCCAGCGCCTCCGCGAGAAGATGGCACAGGTCGGACTTGTCGGGGAGGATGTGGACCAGCGATGGGCTGGGGTCGTCGGTTTCGAGAAGCCTTTGGTTGCGCTACAATTCACTCGGAGGCAACGTGGCGGACGCTGATACGCTCAACATGCTCGTGACCGGCGCTATCTGGCGTGCGGAACAACTGCAGGCCCAGGGCATCCGTGCTAACGAGGCGTGGGCCGAGGTTTCGTCTTGGGAAGAACAGTTGGCCTGTCTGTTTCCCCAAACTGATCCCGAAGGACGGATTGCCCGCCGCGGAGCGGTTCGTGCGGCCTTGAAGTCGGGTGACCCGGAGCGTGCCGAGGCGCTGGCTGATCGGTATTTGGCCGAGAAGGGCACCTCGAAGGAGTTCAAGGCGGGTCTTCGGGAGATTCTCGATGATGCCACCCAAGCCTTGGCCAACCATTTCCCGTACGCCGCAAAGCGCTACGGTGTTAGGGCGGCTCAAGGATTCGCCCGGCAGATCAAAACTTCCGGGGCCTTCGGTTTGGCGGCGTAGGTGGAAACGGTCTCGTTCTATTCGTACAAAGGTGGCGTCGGTCGCTCCTTGCTTGTGGCGCATGCCGCACGCTTTCTTGCGATGCTGGGCAACCGGGTTGTCGTGGCGGATTTCGACTTCGAAGCCCCGGGTCTTCATTACAAGTTTCGAGTGGCGGCGCCTTTTTCCGGCGGGGTGGTCTCCTATCTGTTGGCTACTAGTGACGACGCCTCTGCGCCCCCTGCTTTGAACGCGCACGTCCTCGATCTCGATACCGCAAGAATTGCCGGTGAGGCGGAGTTCGAAACTGGCCCGGTTTGGTTGATGCCTGCAGGACCCGCACCCAAACCTGAATACTGGGCAGACCTGCAAGCCTTGGGAGATCGGCTTCCATTCGGCGATCCAAGCGGGCGCGGACTATTGGCCGTTTTGGACCTGCATGCCCGGCTTGAGCAGGAACTAGAGCCAGACTACTTGTTGATTGATGCAAGGACCGGTATCACCGAACTCGGCAGCTTGGCCGCGACCGTGTTGTCCGACACCGTCGTCACGATGGTCACTCCGACTCTCGAGTCGATCGAAGGGACCACAGTGGTGATTCAAGCCCTTCAGTCCGCCAAACGTTTGGAGGGAAAGGGCCCAATCCGCGTTGTGCCGGTCTTGGCCCGAGTCGGCAAGAAATTCGACCCATGGGTTCAGACTGGTCTGGACGGCATCCGCGAGATGTGTTCCACGGAGCGGTTGATCCGTCTGCCCCACGATCCAAAGGTGTTGAACTCCGAACTCATGGGCTGGATGGGCGCACTTCCCCTCGCCTATACGCAACTGTTGCAAGAGATATTTCCATCGAGGGGGACACAGATGGGGCAGAGATAGTACGCATCTTCAATAACTTGCGATGGCCTCGGGTCCCGTGAGTTCTCCTCCACATCCCCTTCCACTACCTCCTCACCGGGGCCACCTGCGCCTTGCGTCCAACCGCAGCCCGCCGACGCTCCTTCTCCGGTGTCTTCGGCTTCGAGTCGGCTTCCTCCAGAAGCTCCGCATGGATGTCCCGCGCCGCCTTCAGTCCGGTTTCATAGGCACCAGGGTAGGACCCGTTGTAAATCGCCCGTGAAGTCCCCTCGCCCGCGAAGAACAGCCGCTTCGGCCCTGCCCCGTTCTTGTCCGGACCGACCGGCTCGCCCAACGCCTCCCGCATTTCCCACTGGCCCGGTAAGGCCACCGAATACGCGCCCATCGAAGTTGGGTCCAAGCTCCAACGGGTCAGGTGGATGCCCTCGGGTTGAATCGCCTCTGCCACCTTGTCCTTCCCGTACATGGACGAAAGTGCTGCAGTGGCGATGTTGATCGCCAAATCGTCGCAGCCCGACTTGCTCCGGGGACCGGAACTGTGTTCCGCATCCTTGCACTGCGACTCCAGCGCTCCCGCCCACTTGCCGCCGAAGAAGCCAATCGCGATATTGGTGTCCAAGGGCTTGACCACGAATGCCATCACCCGCCGACCGTCCTTATAACCCGGTAGTTTGAGCCGCTCCCCCAGCGCCTTCTCCTCGGGAATGAACTCGTCCTCGGCGAGGATCCACGAATTCGGTTTTTCTCTACCAAAGATATTGCTCTTGAATGGAATAATGACCTTCTGCAGGTTGCCCATCGAGAGGCCCTTGATCGCATCGGTCTTCTTCGTGGGTAGCTCGGGATCGAAACCGATCTTCTTGCCCTGCAGAATCCCCACGGAAACGGTCACCAACGCGGTGCGCGCGCTGTAGGTGTGGCCAGCAGCTTGAACCTCGACGCCCTCCCTCCTGTACATGATCTTGGTCACAGGCGAATTCAGGCACGCCTGTGCACCCTCGCCATACTTGAGCACGAACGCGCCCATCCCCTTGTCGACCAGATCGTCCTCGCCAGCCAGAAACTGTGCGCCATCGATTACGGAGGTCTCCTCCAGTTCCTTGGATGACTCCAGCGGGCCGTTGTTCGCGATCAGCAAGGGCGCCACTTCGGCAAAAGAACCCTTGTACGGGATGTAGTCCAGTGCAATGTCGCTCGTGGTCCGGATGGTCTTGTTGGCGAGTTCGCAGAACTTTTCGGGCGATTGACGCTTCGGGATTTCCCGCGCAGCCGTGCACAGAGCCCTGGCCCGGACCTTGTCCGGCATTCCGGTAGTGAGGCTCCTGCAAAGTTCACCCGCCGTCGCCTCGCGTTGCTTGATCTTTTCCGCCGTCTCGCACGCCTGAGCCGCCAACGAGTATTCATACTCCCCGGACTTTACGGCACGCTCCGCAGCCTTCTCATACACCGCGAGCGCCTTGTCGAAGAGTTCGACTTGCCGCTCATCCGCTATATGGCCGTCGATTCGGAACGGAACATCCAGCTCACTGCGCGCGCGCTGGAACCCGAGCTTATCTACCAGCCCCGTCAGCGGGTTGGTGGGAACGCCATGCAGCCACGCGCCGCCGTAATCGATTGGAATCTTCGGATCCGTACCACTTCCGACCGCGATTTGCCCCACGAAAGCCCTGCCGCCGATCCGGTCATTGGCCTCCAGGATTAGGACCGAGCGCCCTAGATGCGTGAGTTCCTTCGCGGCGCTCAACCCCGCCAACCCCGCGCCGACGACAATTGCATCGTAGCCCGAAGTCTTGCCGCACTCCGCCCCGCCGACGGACTGTTGCGGTTTCGCCGCTTGGGACACCTGCGCAACTGCGCCAAACCGGGGGTTGTCCAACAGGGGAAGCAGGAGAATGCCGAGTGCTGCCAGCATTCTGGGGCGGAGAGAGGTCATCTTTGCCATGGATTTATCCTCAATAGAGGCTAAATATGGCCATGGTAGCACTCGGATTTCCGCGAGTCAAATCGTCGGAAGCCTCAATCCAGCCCTATCGCCCGAGCGCCATGGTGCGAGACAAACCATTCCTGGCTGTCGAATCCGCCCCCCGCCTCCACCACCATCTCGTACGTTCCGTCCGCCTTCTCCATCCGGCACTTCCGCGTATCCGCCAAATATTTCTCCAGCAACACGTCCCGCAGATAGCGAATGATTGTCGGATCCAGCACTGGAAACAGCACTTCCACGCGCCGGTCAAGGTTCCGCGGCATCAGGTCTGCGCTGCCCGCGTAGATTTCCTCTTCCCCGCCGTTCTTGAAATAGAAGATGCGGCTGTGCTCGAGGAACCGGCCCACCAGGCTCCGGACGGTGATGTTCTCGCTCACGCCGGGAATGCCCGGCCGAAGGCAGCAAAGTCCGCGCACGATCAAGTCCACCTTGACGCCCGCCTGCGAGGCCTCATACAGAAGCCGGATCATCGACTTGTCCTCCAAGGCATTCATCTTAAAGATGATATGTCCGTTGGGTCCGAGCGCAGTCTCGCGACGAATCAACTCCGCCATCCGCGTCCGCAGTGTGACAGGTGCCACAAACAACCGCCGGAAGTCCGACTTCCTCGAGTACCCGGTCAGTGAATTGAACAAGTCCGTCACGTCCGCCCCGATTTCAGGATTCGCCGTGAACATGCTAATGTCCGTATACAAGCGTGCCGTCCCCGGGTTGTAATTGCCGGTCCCCAAGTGCACGTAGCGCCGGATCTGCTCATGCTCCTGCCGGACCACCAGACACACCTTGCAGTGCACCTTGACGCCCATAGGGCTATACACCACATGCACGCCCTCTCGTTCCAGCGCCCGCGCCCATTCGATGTTGCTTTCCTCGTCGAACCGCGCCTTGAGTTCGAGCAACACGGCCACCTGCTTGCCGTTCTCCACCGCCTCCAGCAGCGCTTGGACGATGGGGGAGTTGCGCCCGACCCGATACAGCGTCATCTTGATCGCCAACACGTCCGGGTCCTGCGCCGCTTCCTTCAACAGGTCGACAACCGGCGTGAAGGTTTCGTATGGGTGGTGCAACAACCGGTCCCGTTGACGGATCACAGTGAAAATGTCGTCTTCGCACTTGGAAGAAAACTCCGGCGGCGTCCACGGCTCGAACGGCTCGTCCTTCAACTCCGGCCGATCCAGAGATCCGATCAGCTTCAGCCTCGTAAGATCCAGCGGTCCCGTCACTCGGTAGACGTCGGTCGAGTCCACTTCCAGGTTCTCGACCAGGATTTCGAGGATATCCGCCGGAATCGATGTGTCCGTCTGCAGCCGTACCGGCTTGCGGAACCGGCGGCGCCAAACGGCTTCCTCCACAGTTTCCAGCAAATCGTCGCTCTCCAACTCCTTGATCGCTACCTCGGCGTCGCGCGTGACGTGGAACGGGTGCGATTCCACGATCCGATGTCCCGGGAACAGGGCTTCCAGATTCGCCGCGATGATCTGTTCCACCCACACGAAACGGACCGGCGTCAGCCTTCCCGGCACCGCATCCGCCATAGGCAGCATCACCAGTTGCGCCAGTTGGGACGGAACTTTCAGCCGCGCGAAATGCTGGGCCCCGGTATCGTTCGCCAGCACGATCGCCAAATTCAGGCTCAGGTTGGAGATGTGCGGAAACGGGCGGCTAGGATCGAAGGCCAGCGGAGTCAGCACCGGGAATATCTTGTCGGTGAAATGCTGGTCCACCCAGACTTTATCGCTGGCCTCCAACTCCGCGTACTCCACGATTTCGATTGCATGCTTGGCAAGCGCGGGGAGGATGTGCTTGTGGAAGCACTCGTAGATCTCCGGCATGATCTCGTCCAGCCGCTCGCGCAGTGCCTTCAACTGTTGCGCTGCCGTCTTGCCATCGATGCTTTTGTCGTCCTTCCCCAAAGTGAGCTTCTGCTTGAGGGCGGCCATCCGCACCATGAAGAACTCGTCCAGGTTGGAATTGACAATCGACAGGAACTTCACCCGCTCCAACGTCTTGTTACGGGGGTCCAGCGCCTCCTCCAGAACCCGCATCTGAAATTCCAAGAGGCTCATTTCGCGGTTTACGTAGAGCGCGGGGTCGTCGAGGGAGACCTCCCGCGCCTCAACTGCCGGTTCCTGAGTCGCGGCGCTCGCAACGGTCCGCCGGGAAGTCTTTCGAGGTTTCGCGTGCTCTTGGTCGGTGGCTTGCATATCGGATCGCACCAACAATGGTAGCCCCGCGCTAGGAGCGGGAGAATTCTGTCATTGTCCCGTCATTTTCTGCCGGCGAATCGGGCTCGCTCCAAGCCAACAGCGCGTTCGGCAAGGTGGAGACAACCAGCAGGGCTCCCCAGAAAAGGTACTGCTGCTGGTCGTTCGTTGCCGCGACCGGAAGCCATCCGGCCACCGCGCAGAGCAAGAGCAGCGATAGGACGCCGTATGACCTCGCGAGCGCAGTCGTGCGCATCTGCGTCATCCGTTCGTCGACAAGTGCGAGTTCCGCGCGACGCATGCCCAGTCCGTAAATCCGGGTGATCTTGGTCAGGACGCAGGCCGTCGCGCCGCTTGCGAGGAACAAGGGCGACGCGGCGAATCGACCGTAGGAATACGCCACCGCACCCGCCAGGAGATAGGAAGTCCATGTCGCCACAACCAGCAACCTACGACGCGACTGTGTCATTGCAAGCCCTCCACCATCACCCCGTCGGTGCCTTCGTCGGCATCCGGCTCTCCCCACGCGATCATCGCTTGCGGCAGGCTGCCCATCACGACTTGGGTCACCACCAAGACCTCGAACCAGTCAGTGCCCGTGCGCGGCGTCCAATGGCGGGGATCGTCGGCTGCGATCCACATCCACGCCCCGCCGATGATGGTGGCAACTGCAACCACCGTGTAGGCACGGGCCATTGCCCGGTCACGCACCGCGGCTTCGCGTTCGTCGGGCACTACATGCTCGCACCGCTGGCTTCTTACCGCGAAACGCTTGGAGTATCCGAGAATGGCGGCGTATCCCGCTGCTCCCGTCACCGCCAAACCTATCGCCGCGGCTCGCAGCCAGAGTAGGCCGTCCGCCTTCCCGTAGGGTGCCAGCAGCAGTGCCAACGCGAAGGCCGCGTACGTCGCCACCACCACGATCCGCCGCTCCAGGCGGCTCCGTTCCACAAGGCTGAAATAGTTCACAGCTTCCTCTCCTTCCACTTATCCATTTCCATTCATGCGCAGTTGGGCGACGCTGAGGGGTTCGAACGGGCGTCGCGAGAAGATCATTTCGACCGGCACTCCAAACAGTTCCGACATCCGAAATGCCAGATCCAGACTCGGGAAATAGTCCCCGCGCTCGATATACCCGACGGTCTGGTAGTTCACTCCTATTGCCTCGGCGACCGCCTGGCGACTGAGACCACGCTCGGCACGCAGCACCGTGATCCGGTTGTAGAGTAGCGGCTTCGTTTCTCCCACAGTCAAATTATTGCGTAAACACAACAATCTGTCAAGAGAAAAAATGACGCTGGCGGTCGGCCCTGATCCCGAATGCGCCAACGGCACCCGCTAGCCGAATTACTACATTTATAGAAGATCCATGGTGTATTTCCCCTGATACAATCCACTGAGGGTCAAGGTCCGGGTTTCACGGCCTGCCCTGCACACAAGGAGAAAACAACGAATGTCTCAAAATTTCCGCCCCGGACTATCGTCGGCCGCAACGACCAGTACGCTCGGGCTGCTCGCCGATCTTGCCGGCACTTGGATCGGAACGGGCTTCAACATAATCGCCCTTCCCGACTTCGACAAGCGCCCTCCGAGCACTGGCCCCAAGCCCTTCCGGCTCGAATTGAACACGACACAGGAGACGCTGACGTTCACCCCGATCGGCGGCAACGTGCCCAACCGCGGGTCGCTCACAGCGTTTCCGAGCCCACAGGACCCGACGCCGACCGGACAAAACGACATCAACTTGCACGGGTTGACGTACCTCCAGCAGGTATCCGATGCCAACACCCATTCCGGTATCCACATTGAGCCCGGCATCTGGATCCGGGTTCCGGCCTCCAACATTCCCAAGCAGGAAGAGACCTACGTTCGGTTGGCCACGATCCCGCACGGGGATTCGCTGGTGGCGCAGAGCAGTTTCGCGCAGAATGTGCCCGGCGGTCCGAAAATAGACGAGACAGAGAGCTCGCTGCCTATTGGCATTCCGCATGAAGCCCAGCAGGACTACAACCAGCCCTACTTCTTCACCGCCCCGCCCGCCGGTGCCCAAAAGTCCTGGATCATCAACCCCAACCTCGCCCTGACCGCAGCGATTCAGAACCAAAAAATCATCAAGACAACCGTCCTGCAGATTTCGACCGACCCGGCGGGCGGCATTGTCAACATCCCGTTTGTCGTGAAGAACGCGAACGCGGTCAAGATGACGGCGATCTTCTGGATCGAAACCGTTGAGCAGGCCAACGGCAGCACATTCCAGCAGCTGCAGTACACGCAGAACGTGACCCTCGACTTCCTCGGCATCCAATGGCCCCACATCTCGGTGGCGACCTTGGTGAAGTTCTAACTCTTAGCGGCCCTAAGGCCGCTTTGGCATTGCGTCCACCAGGTCGCGCGTGAATGGATGCACGGGCTCGCCGAAGATTCGCCCCGGCGGGCCCGACTCCACTACGCTTCCCTCATGCAGAATGTCGACCCGGTGAGCAATGGACGCCACCGAAAGCAAGTCGTGCGAAATGAAGAGGATCGCGGTCCCCAGCTCGCGGTTCAATTCGGCAAACAACCGCAGCACCGCCGCCTGGGTGATCGCGTCGAGCGCGCTCGTCGGCTCGTCGGCAATCAGCAACGCCGGTCCGTGCAAAATCGCCAGAGCGATCAGCAGCCGCTGGCCCTGCCCGGTACTCAGTTCTCCGGCGCGTTGGTCCAGGAATGCACCTGTGCCGGGCAACTGCACCCGCTCCAGCAAAGTTTGGCGCGCCGCATCATCCATCCGTCCGCGCGCATGCGCCGACCAAGTCTCGTCGATCAGCGTCCGCACCCGCAGTTTCGGATTCAACGCCGTTCCCGGACTCTGCGGCACATATCCAATCCGGCGTCCGCGGATCGAGCGCATCGCGGATTCGGAAAGCCCCATCAACTCGGTGCCTTCCAGCACGATGCTGCCGTCCACCCGTCCGCCCCGGTAGTGCAGCAGCCGCTGCAACGCCAACGCCAGCGTGCTCTTGCCGGACCCGCTGAGTCCCACAAGCGCCGCGATTTCACCCGCCGCCAGCCGCCCTTCGACTTCCCGCAATACCGGCGTCGCGCCATAGCGGGCGTTCAGCCGGTACTTCAGCAATTCGTCCGCGCTACTCAAGCTTGAGCCACTCGACATTCCACAAAACCTGCGGCGGCGCCACGGAAAGCTGCAAGCCCTTTACCACCGGCGACACCGCAGCCAGGAAATCCGGATTGACGAGGAAGATCATCGGCTCCTCTGCCACCGCGATGCGCTGGAATTCCGCCACTGCCTTCTTTCGAACCGCCATTGAGGTGGACGACGCCTGCTCCATCATCAACGCGTCGATTCGCGCTTCCCAAGGGGTCGCCGGCGTCTTCTCTGACGGCCACCAAGAATGCTCCGGTCCAGAACTGAGCCAGATGTTCATCAACTCCATCGGGTCGGCCTCCAGGTTGAGCCCAAGCAGCGCGGCCTCGTAGTCGAGACTCTTGCGGATCCGTTCCAGTAGCGACCCCATGTCCAACGTGACGATATTGACTTGGATGCCGACCTTCTTCAAATCATTCTGAATCAGGGCTGCGGCCTTCTCGCGAGGCCGGTGTCCGGCATTTGTGATGAGCGAGAACTCGACAACGTGGCCGTCGCGGTCCCTCAACACCCCGTCGCGCAGTTGGAAACCGTCCCCGGCCAGCAACTTCGCGGCCCTTGCCGGATTGGCCGCCAACGGTTTGAGTTCCGGATTGAACCACGACTTGTTGGCCGTCGAAATGGGCCCTGCGGCTGGATGGGCGTGGCCTTTGTAGTCGAGCGCCACGATATCTTCGCGATGGATCGCTTGGCTGACAGCGTGTCGGAACGCCGTCGACTGGAACCACTTCTTTTTCCACTCCGGGATCGACTTGGCCGGCGCAAGGTTGAACCATAGGAATTCGGAATCGAGCGATGCACCCGCGCTCTTCCCCCAACCGGGTTTCTCCTTGGCGACACGGTCGAAGCTGTCGGGGTCGATCTTCGGGATCAAATGCAGTTCACCACGGAGGAAGCGGGTGAGCTCGATGTCTCGATTCTGTTGGATATCGATCCGGATGGCGTCGATGTACGGCAACTGGTGGCCAGCCGGATCGTGCTTCCAGTAGTTGGGGTTCCGCTTCAGGAGCAGAAACGTGCCGGGGTGGAATTCGGCGACGAAGTACGGCCCAGCGGTAGCGGGAAGCTTGGCGTTGCCGGTCGGGCCGATTCCGATGCCGTCGAACAGCCGGTCGATGCCGGGCTTGGGCGCGGCATAGCGAATCGTGATGTCGAGCGGGCCTGCAACCTTGACCTCGGGTACGGCTTGGCCGGTTCGCAGGGAATCGCCCGCCGGGGAATTTTCCTTGGGGTCGAGGGCCCGTTCCACGGTCCTCGCCACATCTGCCGACGTCAGGGGCGTGCCGTCGGAAAACTTCAGCCCGGCGCGCAAATGGAAAGCGACGGCACGTCCACCCTCAATGATCTTCCAAGACTCTGCCAGTTCCGGCAGGACTTGGTCGGTCGCGCGGTTGACCCGCACCAGGACCCCCGCGGTGACGTATCGGACAGCCTCGGAAGCCGCGTCCTCGACGTGGAGCGGGTCGAAGGTTTTGGGGTCGCTGTGCAGGGCAAAACGCAGCTCCTGCTGGGACGCGGCACCCGAGAGACTGGCAAACAACACGAGGCAGGCTATGGCTTTCACTGGACGGACTCCCGGACGGAAAATGCTTCGAGCGCCAATAGGCACAACATCAATAATACGAGCGGGGCCAACAACGCCGGGTTTTCCCTCACCATGTCGGGATGCTGCAGGTCGCGCAGCAGGTTGCCCCAACTGGGGACGGGCTCGGCCACTCCCAGTCCCAGCAGTCCGAGACTCGCCTCCGCCAGCACGTATGCCGGTGCCAAGGCCCGGAACTGGGCTGCGGCCACCGACCGCAAGTGCGGCCACGCGTACACTGCGGCGATCCGCCACCGCGCAATCCCAGCCGACCGTGCGTGCAACATCCATCCCGCTTCCATCATCTCTCGAATCGACCCCGACAGCACCCGCGCCGGTCCGGCCCAACCCGCGACCCCCATCAGAGCGAAGGTCAGCACCACCGACACCTCGGGAGCCGTGTTCAGGGGCAACTCCGCCCTCAGGATGATGAATAGGAACATCCACGGGATCGACATGCCGATGGTCGTTAGGCCCGAAAGGACACGTCCGTGGAAGGCACAGACAACCAGGGCCAGCAGTACCGACAGCGCGGCGGCCGCCGGTGCCAGTGTGACGGAAACGGCGGTGGCGTAGAGCAGCCGGGAGAAGCGGTCCCGGCCCATGTCGTCCGTGCCCAGCAGGAATTTACCGCCGGGGGGCGCGTTCGGCGAGTCGCGGAACTGCTCTGAGTATGAATAGGGCGCGACCTTCGGGGCCAGCACCGCGCTGAGCCCCACCAGGACGAGAAAAATCAAAGCCATCCTGCGCCAGATCATTCCGCAACCTCTTTGGAATGAATGGTTTCAGGCGTCATCAGCTCCCCGGCGGCTTGGATCGAGGCCACCACGAACGTCACGATCAGAGTCAGGGCCGAAAGCAGCGGAAGGTCCCTCGACAGTGCCGCCTTCCATGCCAGTTGCCCGATTCCGGGTACGTCGCAAAGCGCCTCGATGGGAACCAGGGCACCAAACGCGACCATCGCCGCCACACCCGCCAGCGCCATTATGCGCGGTGCCATCGGCACCAGGACATAGCGCCAAGCGAGGACGCCGGTTCCCAGTCCGCGGGAGCGGGCCGCCAGGAGGGCGGGGGATTCGTGGGCATCGCGCAAGATCGCGCGGATGGTGCCGAAAACCCTCGGCAGGATCGCCAAGGCGACCGCCACTTGGATGGGGGCCTCGCGGAAGAAGAATGCCAACGCTAGAACAGCGGGCGGGACCGCCAGAAGCAGTGCCACCCAGCCCGAAACAACCAGCTCCAAGACCGGTACGCGCGGCCAGACGGCCAGCCACCCGCAGAGCGCAGCCATGAGGATTCCCCCTGCCACGCCCCAAGCGGCGAGCCGGCCGGTTACCGGGGCCCGATCCTGCAACAATTCCGCCACCGGAACGCGGTAGGATTCCGATTCCCCGAAGTCGCCCTTGACAGCGGCCTTCAGATACCGCCAATAGAAAGGCAGCAGTTCATTTTCCTGCGCCCGTCGCACCCGCGAAGCCTCCGCGGCCGAGCTTCCGCCCTTCGTGTTCCAAGCGTTTTCGTCGACGTCAAAACCCGGGCTGTACCTTACCAGCGCCGCAGCCGCAAACCCGCCCAGCAGCACGATAACGATCAGGCCCGCAAGGCTGCGGGCAAGCTTGGAAGCGAGGGCGACGACGCCCCGCCCCGAAGCCGTCATGACGCTTGCGCCACCAAGGCCACGGAGGCAGCGGGAATCGGTTCGGCCAAACCCGGGCGCCTGCGCATGCGCTTGCTCTTGTACATGCGGCGGTCGGCTTCGCCCAACAGTTCCTCGGCGTCCTTGCCGTCCACAGGGTAGACGGCCACTCCGACGCTGAGGGAGAGTACGCTGGGCTCGGGAGTGGTTTCCCCGGCCCTGAGGACGACATCCCGCATCAGCGCGATTTTCGTGTCAATGGCTTCTGGATCCGCGTTGCCCACAAGCACGACGAATTCATCGCCACCCATGCGCGCCACGTAGTCGGCATCGTCGCAGCGCGACCTGAGGCCGTCGGCTACCACGCGCAGGACCTTGTTGCCGGTCAGATGCCCGAACCTGTCGTTGACGAGCTTGAATCCATCCAGATCGCACACCACGACCGCCATGGTGGCTCCGGCGCGCTGGGCCCGGGTCACATCGTGGTCCAGCGTCATGAACAGCGACCGCGCGTTGGGCAGGTTGGTCAGATAGTCGGTTGTGATCGACGTATCCACAAGCCTGTGCGACAGCGCGTTCTCGATGGCAAGGGCCACCTTCGAACTGATCGCGAGGAGAATGCGGAGGTTCTCCTTGCTGAATGCGTCCCGCTCGGCCCGGTAGAGCGCCAGTACGCCTAGCGACCCGTTGACGCCGTTCAGCGGCACCGCCAGCGCCGAGCGCAGCGTGCTGTATTTGGTGGGGTCGTTCAGGTAACCGGCCTCGACCGACGGATTGCCGTTCAGGATCGGCTTGTTGTTGTCCGCCACCCAGCCGGAGAGCCCCTGTCCAACGGGAATCTCTAGCGCCGTGAACAGCCGCAGGTTTTCTCCGCTGACGTACTCCGGGACGAGCTTGTCGTCGCGGCGGATGTAGGCCGCCACCGTATCGTACGGGATCAGACGCTTCAACCGCACGCCAACGAACGCCAGCGCCTCCTGGAGACTCAGCGCATTGCCAAGATCCTGGGTCAGTTCGTAGAGGACCTGCGCCTCCTGGGTGGCTGCGGCGATGGAGGCCAGCGGGTCGGCACCTTCCTGGCCGGGGGCCGGAAGGGCTTTCGGCTCCGGTGCCGCCGCTTCCTCGAAGCCGGTGGCCGGGGCCAAGCCGCGTTCGATCTTGACGTCCATCGAAAGCTTGATCTTTTCGCCGCCGCCGGAGATGGCCATCTTCTCCAACTCGACGTAGCGCCGTTGGATGATGTCCACGATGACAGGGTCGAAGCTCTTGCCCGCTTCCGAAATCACGATGCCCATCGCCTGGTCCAAGGGCAGCGCCCGCCGGTACTGCCGGTCCGACGCCAGCGCGTCGAAGCAGTCGACCACGGAGAGGATGCGCGCGCCGAGGGGAATCTCTTCGCCCGCCAAGCCGTACGGATACCCGGAGCCGTCCCACTTCTCGTGGTGCGCCCTTACGATCGGCACCACCGGATAGGGAAACTTGACTTCCTCCAGGATCTCGGCACCCACAAGGGGGTGGATCTTCATCTTCTCGAACTCTTCGGGCGTCAACCGGCCCGGCTTCGAGATGATGTGTTCCGGCACAGCCAACTTGCCGATGTCGTGCAGCAAGGCGGCCGCCTGCAGCGCGTCCAAGTCATTCTGGCCCATGCCGACTTCCTTGCCGATCTCGGTTGCGTACACGCGGACGCGCTGCAGGTGTTCGTGCGTCGTGCTGTCCTTGGCCTCGATCGCCAGCGCCAGGGCTTCGATCGTCCTCAGGTGCAGTCCGGCAATCTCCTCGACGTGGCGCTTGTCTTTCTCCAGCCGTTCCAAGTACATCCGGTACGAGCGGTACACGAAGTACACCAAGGGCAGCAGCACCAGCGTCGCGTGCCACTTCTCCTGATGGCTCAACACGACGATGAGCCAGGCCACCGAGGCCGCCACCAAGTGATAGGGGAGGACCCAAAAGTAGGTGTCGCGCCAAGTGTGGAAGACCGACTTGTTTTCCGTGAGGCCGATCACGCCGGCTATCAGTCCCGTGTTGACGACGTAGTAGGCTACGGCGGCCAGCATCATGCGGACGGGGTGCTGCTCGCCCATCCCCATCTCACCGAACACGGGGGCGTGGAAGACACGGTGCGCGACCAGCACGGCCGCGCAAATCGACGCTACGCTAAATGCGATTTTGACCGGCTGCGGTTTCGATTTGGGGCGCCACAGGCATTGCACGAAGATCCCGGCCGCCGCGATGGCCATGGCCTCGGGCAGGTTGAACTGCACAATGCCCACCAGGATGAAGAGGAAGTTGACGGAGAACGTCGAGAACACCATCGGCAGGCGGACCTTGAGACCGGACGTCAAGACCGTCACGATGAAGTAGAGCCAGAACAGGATGGGGTCGGGCGACGTGAAACGGACGATCTCCAGCGCAAACCCGGAGAACCCGAGCGCAAGCACCAGCGCGATGTAAATCCTGGCCCGGAGCGGCATAGGGCGGCAAACTACAAGTTCAGTGTAACATTCCTGGAGGTCCTTGTGCCGACTTGTTATTACCTTCGGAAAAGACCTCGCGCGTACCGGCCAAGTACAATTCCACGGGGTCCTCCGTTGCAAATAAAAGGCTTATGCGCCGCGAGGGCTGTCGGTCGCTTGGATTGCCCCTTACCGTACGCGTCGGCGAGGGTATCTGGCGTCCGCGAAGGGGCTTGGTTCCGGGTCCAGTACCCTCCATGGGGCATACCGCCTGGGGCATATGGAAGGATAGGATTGCTCAGACCGCCACGATTGTTAGAATCCCGGCCTCGACAAAACGTTTTGCCAGTGCGACCTTACCCTGCTCCGTCATCAATCCGTTCAGCTCCCGGATGCGGAACGCGTCTTCCCCGAGCAGCTGGTCCAGTGACGGCAGCAGGAAATTCGGCACCGTGATCTGTTTGTCCGAGAAACTGACGACACCGCCCTGCCCGTCGCGGACCACGCTGACCAAAGCGTTGCTCCTTCGCCGCAGGACCGACTCCGGCCGCAGTTGGCCTTCATGGATTGCGTCCGAGAACCGCCCAGGCCAGCCCGGGCGTTGGTTCTTGACCCGCGCGACGTAGTGACGTTCCAACAGGCTGGGAATTGGATTCTCCCGCACCATGCCGGTCACGGCTTCGGCAAACGCACCCTCGAACGCGTCGCGTTCCGCAGCCGTGGCAAGGCGCGAGGGAACGGGATTCTGCAGCAATGGATGTGTCTGTCCGACCAGCGCCAATTCGCTCAGCAGGTCAAAGCCGTAGACGGGCGTCAACGATATGGTCACGTGCACGGATGGCTCCTCCGAGCACCGCGCCTCATGAAACATCATCCTGGGAATAAACAGCAGGTCGCCCGCCGTCACTTCGAGGGAAACGAGGCCGACCGGTTCCTGGGCATGGATGGTCCAGTGCTTCTTGCCATGGATTTGCAGAACCAGGACATCGTGCTCGTCGCCATGGGCGGCGAAGCCCTGTCCCCCCGGCGGCGTCACATAGATGTTGGCCCCGGTGGTGAGCCCGCACTCTTCCGCCAGCCGTCGGCATGCGCGGGAAAGCTTGGGAATGGCCGACACGGCCCGGTTGAGAATCAGCGTTGCCCCGTTGCGGTATGAGTTCAGCAGCTTTTCGGGGTTGCTCACCAAAGCCGTCCCGCGGCCGGATTTCACCTCGTCGGCCCACTCCCCGAATGGCTCCTTCGCCGCGTTGGCGACAACATTGATGAAAGCCGCGGGATAGGATCCCAGTTCCAACATGCCGTCGATATCGGCCAGGGACAGCACGTCGTCGAAATGGCTTGGCGCGCGGTTGGCCAAATGCAGATGCCGCCGTTGCGTGAAGCAATCCAGGAAAACCTGCAACGGAGCGGGGGCGACCAGCGAGGCCAGGAACTCGAAGTCAGGCATGCAGTTTCAACTCCTCTTCCACGAACGTCACAACTTCGGCCAACGCGTCCAGCGAGCGTTGCCTGGTCAAGTTGCAGACTTGCACTTTCGCTGCCACGCCGGCGGACAGCCGGATCCCGGACAGCACCGTGTCGGGTAGGCCGTGGCGTTTGCGTGGAAAGGAAAACTGATCCAGCACCCTGGCTGCGTCCGCCGCTGGAAGACGCGCAGACTCCAACCCGTGCCCATAGTGCAGGACGTAGATCCGGTCGACCGCAAACAGTCGCCTTAGCCTACCGGGCCCCAGTTCGACACTCTGCTTGTCAATGTGGAATACGGAAGGCAGTTCCTCCTGCCCCAGAACCGCCAACGAATCCGGGTTGAGCCGGACTCTCGACCACGCCGGTCGCACGACGCACTTGCTGCCCACCTGCTGTAGTACCGCGAGATCGTCGGCGATCACCCGGTGCCCCCGGGCATGGAAGGCGGCGGCGGTTGTGGACTTGCCTGCACCCGATTCCCCGACGAACAAGACCGTACGCGCCACTCCGTCGATTCCTTCCAGGACGACAGCGCTCGCATGCAAGGGCAACCAGCCGCGTTGCCGGAATGCGTTGGAGAGGGCGCGGCCTACCAGCAATGCCGCCAACTGCGCGGGATCGGCATTCTCCTTCGGATATACGATGACTTGGCCGCCCTGCCGGAACACCATCGGCATGCCTGCGACAGTAGCGACTGTTTCATCTGCGGTCGGATTCGGCGCGGGTGGAGCACCCTCGCCCAAGCTGATCACGATGTCCGGCCGCGCAGGGGGGTGGAGCCGGACCGGTTGCAACTCCGGAACTTCGAACGGGGTATCGATGGTCAGCGCGTAGGCGCAGTATGTTGGCACTCCACACCCTTTAGGACTGGAACTCGGGGAACTGTCTCAGGAACTGGATCAGTCGGATCGTATTCGGGAGCATCATGAGTCTACCGCAGTTTTCGGCACCTATCGGCGGCGTCAGTTCCCTCACTAGCCGGGGCACATCGACCACGGAGCGGACGGGGTCGGACCGCCGGATCTGCGCGACAAATGCCTTTGCGGCGGGTAGTTGCGCGGTATAGCGCTCCGGGTAGTTGGGAATGAAAGGCATCTTGTCGGTGCGCAGCCGGAGACTCTCGGGCATGACCCCGGCCATGGCACCGCGCGCAAGATAGCGCAGGTGGCCGTCGCGGACCCTGAGTTCGGCAGGTGCCGCAATACAGAACTCCAGCACGGACTTATCCAACAGCGGCGTCGCTTCTTGAACTGGCAGAAGCCACCGGTTTGGACGCACACTCTGCCTCCGGGCAAATATGGTGGCGCAGGACGCCATGTTCTCCACTTCCGACTGGAAGGGGATCGGCAGTGGCGGTGCGTCCACCTCCGATTCGGCGGCAAAGCCGCGTGTGAGCATGAACAGCGGCGTGTCTGGAGTCCTGCGGAACACCAAGGTTCGAAAGGACCCCAGAACCAGGCGGAGGGCCGGGAATCCGGTGAGTGCGGCACGCATCCTCGCCTCGCGCAGCGCGAGTTGCCAGCGGCCGGCCAAAAACATTTCAGCCAAGAATCGTCGCGCATAGTACGTGGCACCAGCTTCTCCCCCGATGCCTGTCAGGATCACGCCGGTTCCGGCAGCCTTCATGCGTTCCACACTTGCGAATGTGGCATGGAACATCGGGTGGGGATGGCACATCGCGGTGAACTTGGCGGGGTTGTCCAGCCAGTCGAAAGGCCCGCTGTCGTCGGTAACGCAGTCCTCGAAACGGATGTTCGGATACGCTCGAAACGGTTCTAGAAACTTGCGCTCATCGGGAAACCGGTCGAGATCCTTGGGCGGCGAGGCCGTGGTCAGTGCCGTCAAGGTCCTGCCTTGGCGTTCCAATACCTTCGCGGCCACGGCTGCTATGCAGCCGGAGTCCAAGCCGCCGCTCAGCAGGATGCCGATGCCGCACGGACGGTTTACGCGTCGCTCCACCGCACGGACGATCAGGTCCCTGAATTCCGTGTAGGCATCTTCCGGGTTCTTCGGCACGGTTGCGCTGCCCGGCCCGGGTGCCCAGTAGCGGGTCAATTTGAATCCGCGTTCGCTGGCGATCGCGTAGCATCCAAAGGGGAGACCCATGATGCCGGCGTGGTACGTCTGGCCTTCCAGCACAAACTGCCCCAACGGAACATCCGTCGCCGCCAGCAGGGGCCTGTTGAGTGCACGGGGCACGCCCGGCACACGGAGCAGATCCTCCAACTCCGTGCCGATCACGAGTCTGGTTCCGCCATGCCAATAGAGGAACGGGCGGCGGGCAAATTGATCGCGGACGCAGAACAGGTGTTGTTGGACGGGATCGAAGATCGCGAAGGACAACTCCCCCTCAAGCCGCGGGGCGCAATCGACACCCCATTTGGCATACGCCGCCAACACGATGTCCTTGTGGGCGCTGACGGGCAGGTCGGAACCCAGGGCCGCCACGAGTTCATCTGGGTTGAAGAGAAAGATATCGGCAGTGAGGAAATACGGTGAACGGGGCGTGTGCCCGCCGTTTTGAGGTAACTCCGTGCCCGCTAGGAACGCGCCGGACTCGGTTGCCGTATCGAGTTGCAACTCCCGTGCCGCTGTGTGGAGCCATGTGGGGTTGGGCGAGAATTCCACCAATCCTAGCAGCGGCGCGAGAGTTCGATTCATGAAGCGGTGTTTCCGTCCCTGTCAGAACTTCCGGGAGTTAGCCCGGCCCGCACAACCCACTGGATGGGCCCGAGGCATGTCAACCTCGGAACTGTGTACTCCTTGAGTTCATTCACTCGTGGAGCCATGCCGGGTCGGATCGATGGCACGTCCGACTGACCGGAATTGGGGCAAACCAATGCCTAGTCCGTTACGCTCAGGATACCACGAACTTCTAGAACTTGATCGGCCGGGAGAGCTGTTTCGGCTCCGCCCAACTCTGGGTGGGCCGGTAGGCGACGACCAGGACCCGCTGGAATTCGTCCGGGAACCGGACGCGGATTTGGGTGATTTCCTTGTCGGAAACTGCTTCCGCGTGGATCTCCAGCGGCTGGTCGTGGGCGTGTCCCGCCGGGTCGACCATCGCTTGCATGATCCGTTGCTGCATCGTCGACTGGGTCTGTTTTGCATCCGGCCAGCTCCAGTTGGTCAGGGGAATCTCGCCGAATTGGCCGTAGATGTGGGTCTCGGCTTGGAACTTGGATTGAGCGCGTTGGAGCTGGCGTCCGAGGTCCTCAGGCTTCAATGCCGAATAGACCATGAGGAACTCGGGAAGTGGACGCTGGGGGGCCAGCGCTTGGTGGAGGATGTCGGCGTAGGCGAGGTACAGGGTGACCGAGAGGTGGGTCTTTTCGCGCAGGACCAAGGTCGCCCGGTTGTCCTGGAGTTCGTGCGCAGGGAGCACGACCGCGACCGCCAGTCCGAACAGCAGCGCCCGCTGCCTCATTTGCAGTACGACACGGTCGGTTGTGTCGCCTTTCCGCCGCTGTCCACGAACTGGAAGTTCCAGCAGGCCGACGCGTTGGCGTTCTGCCTCTGTGCCAACTGGGCGGCGAGGTCGGTGCCAAAAATCTGCTTGTAGCGGATTTTGTAGGTGCCTGGGTTGTTCGAGTAGCTGTCCGACCCGGTCTCGTTGGTTACGAACTTGATTGCCGAGGTGAATTGAAGGACTTGGTAGCCATCAGTCGGATCCGAGGTCAGAGTCATGTTCGAGACGTTGAACGGAGTGACCGGGGGCTGGCGGATCGGTTTGTATTTGCTGCCCTGGTTGGGGAGATCGGGACTCGGATTGCCCGCAAGGCAGCCCGTGACATACGGCGGGGCGTCGGTCACATGGTACGCGTATCCGGCCGGGGCGTTCGGGACGGTCTTGGTATTGCCGCCGCAGATGCTGTCGCGGACGGCGGTGGTGCCGTCGGCGTCGCGATAGCCGAAGATCGCAAAGCCGTCGAGGGCCCAGCCGAGCGGGTGCGTGTCCCAATAGGACGGGGGTTGGTCGGCCATCATGCAACTCGGGGCGGCGTGGTAGTGGTAGTCGTCGGCGCGGCCCGCGTGACCGTTGCAAATGTCGAGCTGACCGAGCGCCTTCGTGTCGCCGCCGGTTGTGCAGCCGCCCTGGGTGCAGGGATTGAAGATCGGAACCCCGTTGATGGCGACGCCGAGGGGGCCATCCACCACGCTGGTGGGGGTGGCGGCGATTTTGGGGCTCAGCGGGATCTTCCAACCGTACGAGCCTTGGAAGTTGACTGGCGTCGGGACCTGCAGGTTGGTCGACGTGATGCCGTTCATCATGACCGGCATGTTGGGCCCCGTGGGGATGCCGATGGAACCGATGTAGGCGTAAGTGCCGTCACACGCGACCGTCGGGTAGCCGGACTTCGAGGCGCGGGTCGAGTTGATGATCTGGCTGCAGTTGGTGGTGGAACCAGTGGGATTGGTGGGGCGCGAGTAGCTGAGGTTGAGGGTCGCAGAGCCCAGTTTCAGCGCGGAGATGGCGTCGGTAACCATCTGGCCGGTCACCTGGGCTGCGGGGACCGCGAAAGTCGGCGAGCCGGAGAGCGCGTAGATCGTCCATGTGTAGAGCTTCGCGCCGGGGCCTTGGGAGCAGGGCGGATTGTAGACCTGGCCCGGGCCGTCGCTGCCGATCCCTAGAGTTCCGACGAGGAAGCTGTCTTGGGCGAGGCTGGTGATGTTGGCTGGGACGTGATAGTTGACCCAGTTCCACTTGGTGGTGCCGTCGCCGGGCAGGGTGGTCATCAGGATGGCGAATTCCTGCGTGCCGGCGGGGATGTTCGACCAGGAAAGCTGGATGGTGGCACCCTTGCCGTCGCAGGTGTAGTCGGCTGGGAGGAGACCTCCGTCCTTGCCTGCGGCGCTTGTTAGGGTGAAGGTCCCGGCGTTGGTCGGAGTCACCGAGGCGGCGGCTGACGGGGCGCTGGTCCCGGCGGAGTTGGTGGCGGTTACCGTGCAGTTGTTCGCGGTGCCGTTGGTCAGACCGGTGACGATGATCGGGCTTGTGGTGCCCGTCGCGGATTGCTTGGCTGTACCAGCGGCGCAGGTGGCGGTGTATTTCGTGATGGCCGCACCGCCATTGTTGGTTGGCGCGGTGAACGCGACGACGGCGGTGCCGTTGCCGGGGGTGGCGGTGATGCTGGTGGGTGCGTCGGGCACCGACGGGCCACCGACCGAAATGTAGAGTGTCTGGAGGCCGATCCCGGGCGGTTGCAGCAGGGTGTCGCCTGTCGGCAGCCCGTTCGGGACCACGACGTTGAACTGCCAGAGTCCGACCAAGCCTTGGACCAAGCCCACGTATTGGATCGGGGCGGGGAGGTTGCCGATGTTGAAGGTCGCCACGGGGCCGGTTGGAGGGGTGGCCGAAATGCCTGCGTGGAGTTGGCCGAAGCCGACCCCGTAGAGCACAATTGTCTCTCCGGGCAGTGCAGGGGCTGTCGAGGTATTCGGAATGGTGCCGTTGCTGACAAACGCATTGCTGGCACCGTGGAATGCCACCACATATTGCTTGCCATCGACGTTGAAGCTCGGCGGCCCGAGGAGTCCAAGCTGCTGGGTGTTCAGCGTGAGCGACGCCGCGGCACTCGCGTTTCCGTTGTAGGTCGCTATCACCGGCACACTGCCGACGGGCGCTGCGTCGGGGACGTGGAGGTTTATATGGGTCGGACTGATGTAGCTGATCTCCGCGGCTAGGCCGTTGACGGAGACGCTGACGTTGTCGAGCGAGGTCGGGGCGACGGTGCCGTTGAAATCGGCAGTAGCCCAACTGCGGGTCGTTCCGGCCAGATTCGAGCCGTAGATTTCCAACCATGAGCCAGGGGCGGCGACACCGGGATAGCCGCCGAAGCCGCTGGCGGTGACCATGTGGTCAATGAGCGGCTTGGCCGTTTGCCCGAACGCTGGGAGCAACGCCAACAGCGCTAGGCCAGCGACTCGGAACGGTTGCGTCATGCTTTTCCCCCGGCGATTACCAAAGCAATTTCAGCCCCAACTGCACATTCCTGGGACGGTTCAACTGCCCTCCGACCGTCCCGAATGCGGCATTCCCCAACTGCACGTTCGGCCCTCCGAAGATCGGGTGGTTCAACGGGTTGAAGATTTCGGCACGGAACTGCAGCCGCACGCCTTCCCGGAGCACCACCGACTTGTTCAGCGACATGTTGAAGTTGATCAAGCCCGGTGCCCGGAATTCGCCGTTCACACGGGGCACGTCGCCAAACTCGAAATAGGTCGGCAAACGCATCGCCGTCGCGTTCAGGAACCCGGTACCACCCGAAATGCCACCCAAGCGGCTCTCAATCGACCCGGATGTGAACAACTGCGGACTCGCCGAAGTGTAGCTGGGCCGGCTGCCCCCGTACGTCGCCTGTCCCGTCGCCGTGAACTGCAGCGGCAGGCCGCTCTGGATACTGAACGTTTCGTTCGTCTGCCAGCCGCCCAGCAGCGTCCGCCCCAGCCGGTTCGACTGCCGACCCCTGAAAAACGGCAGTTCGTAGGTGCCGTTCATCGCCAAGCGCAGCGGGGTGTCCGCCGTTGAAACCGATTTCTCCAGGCTCCGCGCCCAAGAATTCTCGAAAGCGGCGTTGCCCTCGCCGACGCTGTCCGCCGTCGTCAAATTGTTCACGTTGCCGAGACTCTTGGACCACGTGAACGCGGCCCGCAGAGACAGCCCCGAGTGCATCGTCTTCGACACACTGGCCTGCATCGAGTTGTAACTGGAATTTCCCCAAGGCATGTACTGCAATGTCAACGAACTGTACTGGGGGAACTGGAGGCCCAGCACTTGCACCGACGCCGTGGAGTTCTTCAGGTTGCCCGTGCTGATCAGCGGATAGAACGGGTTCGGGACCAGCTTCTGCAATGCGGTCGCGCCCGCCGTGCTCCCGACCGGGCCGTAGTTGATCGGATTGATGTCGTTGGCGTTGATGTTCAGGGGCAGCTTGACGCCGTGGCCGCCGCCATACGAGAGCGTCGCCACCAAAGAGCCCGAAAACTGGTGCTGGAGTCCGAAGTTCCACTGCTCCACGTACGAGTTCGAGGCGTTGTAGATTCCGCCAGCGGTGGCGGTTCCGTAGCCGGTGCTCGCGCCGAGGGAATTGCCGGTGGGCCGGAGGATCGGGTAGGCGGACGGCCACGGGTCGGCGAAGCTGGCTATTGGGTTGATGCTGTCGATGCTGGTGGTCACCGAGTTGGTAATCGAATACCCCGTTCCGGAGCTGATGATGTATGCCCGCTGCGTGGTGGGGAAGAAATTGATGCCGAAGCCGGTTCGCACGACGGTGCTGGGTGTGATAGAGTAGGCCAGTCCAATGCGAGGGCCGAAGTTCCGCGTCGTTGCCCAGAGACTGCGGGGCGCGCCGTTCTGGCCGGAAAAGACGACCGAGCCCACCACCGGACGCCCGAGCCCAGCCGCCACCTTCGCCGACAAAGGACTGACGGCGCTCGGGTCGAACATGGATTGCCGGTCGTAGCGTTCGCGGAACCCGGTTTCCATTTCGAGCCGTAGCCCCGCGTTGATTGTGAGTTTCGGGCTCACCCGCCAGTCGTCTTGGACGAAAAAGGCGTTGTACAACTGGTAGCGGGCCACGGAGTCCTTATAGACGAGCGTGCCGCCGCCGACTGTGCCGAGCAGCAAGGTCGCCATCGAGTAGTAGGGCTGCGACCCCGTCGGCATGGAAGCGTTGGGCGACGGGCCCTTGGTCCAAGTGCCGTCGAAAGTGAAGGTACCCGCGCCGTTGTCGAGCGTCACAGTGTTGTCGATGAACATCCGCCCGTCCCAGCCCGTCTTGACCGTGTGCTTGCCCGCGATCCACGTCAGGTTGGCGTTGACGGCGTGGGTGTAGTGGTCCCAGTCGCGGCGCGCGTTGGCCCCGATGGTCCGGTAGCCGGAAACCGTCAGCACCGGGAGGCCGGTGAACGCCTGTTGCGAGAGAAAGTCCTGCGAAAAGCCCATCGACGCGGCGTCGAACAGGTTGGCGTTGCCGAAGTTCTTGTTGCGCTGCTTGGCGAAGGCATAGCGGACGTCGAGCACCTTGGACGCGCTCAAAACGCGCACATAGTCCATCACGAAGGTGTCGGCGGTGACGTATTGCTTGTTGCCGGTCGGGCCGGAGGGGTCCAGCCAGTCGGGAACGATGTTGGTGTCGTCGCTGATGCTGACGCGGGTGAAGAAGCGGCTGGCCTCGCTGAAGTTGTGGTCGATTTTGACGTTGCCCTGGTTGTCGTCGGTTGCGGTGGATGCGGTCCAACTGTAGTTCTGGACGACGCCGGGGATGTCCGGGGGCGCGAAAAGCTTCAGGTAGTTCTTGGAGATCGGCGAGATGCGGGCGGCGGGGATGGTCTGGCCGGGGAAGGGGTCCCGCACCGTCGAGCCGTTGACCAGATGCGAGGTGGAGGGGTCGTAAATGGCGAATGGCGACTGGGTGAAGTCCCCGGAACGCAGCGCGGTGGGCGGTACCACGGTGCTGTTGAAGTTCGACGTGCGGGTGTGAGCGCCTTCCCAGCCGACGAAGTAGAAGGTCCGGTTCCTGCCGTCGTAAAAATGTGGTATCGTGAGCGGCCCCCCGGCGGTCACTCCGAACTGGTTGAAGCGGAGGGGGCCGCGGAAGTCGTTGCGTCCGGGAATCGGCACCTTGGCGCTGCGGTTGGTGAAGAAGTTGGCGGCATCCAGTTGCTCGTTGCGGAAGAATTCGTAGGCGCTGCCGTGGAACTTGTTGCCGCCCGAGCGCGTGATCATGTTCAGCACCCCGCCGCTGGTGCGGCCAAATTCGGCGGTCGATGAGTTGGTGATCACCTTGACCTGGCTGACGGTATCGGCGGAGGGGACCAGAACGGCCTGGCCCTGGCAGCAGACCGTCATGGGGACGCCGTCGAGCAGGATTTCGTTGTTGCCGGAAACGCCGCCATTGGAAGTGAAGTTGCCCGCCCCGACCATCTGTGCGGCGGACCGTGTCACTTGGAGGCCGTCGCCGAAGCTGTTGAGCGGTTGGAAACCGGGCGTGAACTCGGCCAGGGCCATCGGGTTGCGGCCGTTCATCGGCAGGTCCTCGATCTCCCGCGTTGTGATCACCTGGCCAAGCGAAGACGTTTCGCTTTCGACCAAGGAGGGCTTGTCAAATACTGTCACCGACTCGCTGACCTCGCCGACCTTCAAGGTTATGTCGACGCGCTGCGTTTGGTCAACGTTGAGGTCGAACGGTTCCGTCGCGTATTTCTGGAACCCCTGCTTCTGGGCCGACAAGCTGTAGCGACCGGGCTTGACGAGGGGGAAGACATACTGGCCGCCCGCGTCGCTCTTACCCGGGAAGCTGACGTTGGTGGCGGTGTTCACCAAGGTGAGGGCGGCGTCGGGGACCGCCAGGGCGTTTTGGTCCGTCACTTTGCCGGTTACGGTGGCGGTGATGTTCTGGCCGACGGCAATGGAGGTGGCCAAGAGGGCCAGGGCAATGAGTTGGACGGTACGGTGTTTCAGATGCACTGACATGAATTGTCGAACATTCGTTGGCGAAATGCCAGTGGCAGCCCCTGGAATTGTTACTTCGTTGCCGCGACGTCCAAAACCGAATACCACAGGAACTGCACCAAGCCGTGGAGCGAATCCTCGGCCAGCCGTTCCACGTCGCTGTGCCATCCATGTTCAGCAAATTCGGCCTCGTCGTAGCGGGGGCCGATGCCGTAGGCTTGGACTCCCTTCGCCCTCAGTTGCGCCAGATCCGTCGCCCCGGTGACCATGCCGGGAACCGTGATCGCGTTCGGATACATCCGTCGTTGGGTGCGCTCCAGCGCGTGGAACATTTCGGTGTCGAGGCGGCTGGGCGGCGTGGCGGGTCGTCCGATCGGGCTAGGGACCAGCTTGATCGCGGGGTCGCCGATGACGCGCTCCATCTCGGCGTAGAACTTCGCCATGTCCTCGTCCGGCAGCGCGCGGATGTCCAGCGTGGCCTCGGCGGTCGAGGGGATCACGTTGGCGCGGAAGCCCGCGTTCAGCATCGTCGGTGAGATCGACGTGCGCAGAATCGAGTACTTCTGCAGATCCATCTGCGCGAAATAGTCCTGGGATGCGGCACGTTTTGCCGGGTCCAGCAGGCCGTTGTAGCGGGCCGCCTCCTCGGGCGGGCTGATGGTGGCGAGGCGCTCGAAGAAGGTCCGGGTCACATCGTTCATGCGCATCGGAGGCTCCCACGCGCTGATTTTTCCGACGGCGGTCGCAAGGTGGGCCACGGCGTTGTCACGACGGGGCCGGGAACCGTGGCCGGAAGTGCCGGTGGCGACCAGCTTGGCCCCGCGCGGAACCTTCTCGGTGGCGGCAATCTCCACGAAACGCACCCGACCGTTCTCGGAGTGGACAAAACCGCCCTCTGCAAGCGCGTACTCGGCCTCGATTTCGGTCCAATGCTCCCGGACCATAAAGTCGATGCCGACCCGTGTGCCACTCTCCTCCCCCGCTTCGGCGAGGAAGATCACGTCGCGGTCCAGCGGCACTTTGAGACGCTTGAGCTGCAGCATGAGCATTATCCCGGCGGCGACGCAGTCCTTGTTGTCGGTGGTGCCGCGGCCCCAGATGTAGCCGTCTTTGAGGATGGCACCGAAGGGGTCGACCGGCCATTTTTCGGGTTGGATGCCGACCGTGTCGAGGTGTCCCATCACCAGGATGGGCCGCTTGGAGCCGTTGCCCTTGATGCGCGCGACGAGATTGCCCCGTCCGGCGTCTAGAGTGAATACCTGCGTGGCGATGCCCTCGGCGTCGAACACCTTCTTCAGGTACTCGACAGCCTGGGTTTCATTGCCCGGCGGATTGGACGTATTGATGCGGACGACGGACTGGTAATGGCGAAGCGTCTCGGGCTTGAGTTTTTCCCAGTCGACGGACGGTTCCGCTGCAAACAGGCAGGAAGCAAAAAGGACCAGTGCGACAGGTCGGAATGTGGCCATGAGGCATGGTACCAATCCCCTCTCTGGCGATTCCGACCGGCCCGGCTACGAGCTGATTACGCCGCTGAGCGGACTGCTCGCGCTCGCATAGAGGCGTTTTTCCATGCGACCCGACTCGTACGCCAGTCGCCCGGCCTCCACCGCCAGCTTCATCGCGAGGGCCATCTTTACCGGGTCCCCCGCAGACGCGACCGCGGTATTCATGAGGATGCCGTCCGCCCCGAGCTCCATCGCGATGGCGGCGTCCGAGGCCGTGCCCACGCCGGCATCGACGATCAGCGGCACTTCCGTGATCATTTCGCGCATGATGCGGAGGTTGGTCAGGTTCTGGATGCCCAAGCCGGAGCCGATCGGCGCGGCGAGCGGCATCACGGCGGCGGCACCGGCGTCGATCAGCCGACGGGCGTTCACAATGTCGTCATTGGTGTAGGGGAGGACGATGAAGCCCTCCTTCGCCAGCACGCGCGTGGCTTCCACCAGCCCGACGTTGTCGGGGAAAAGCGTCTTCTCGTCTCCGATGACTTCCAGCTTCACCCAGTTCGACAGGCCAACTTCGCGACCGAGGCGCGCCGTCCGGATGGCGTCGTCGGCGGTGTAGCAGCCAGCCGTGTTGGGGAGGATGAACAGCTTGGAGCGGTCGATGTAATCGATCAAGGACTCCTTGGTGCGGTCCGTCAGGTTCACGCGCCGGACGGCCAGTGTGACGACCTCGGCACCGCTGGCGACATGGCAGCGCGCCATCTCCTCGAAGGACCGGTACTTTCCGGTGCCGATCAGAAGCCGCGATTGGAACGTGCGGCCCGCAATGACTAGGGGCATGCTTCTAGCGTATCGCCCATGCCGGTATAGATCGGGTGGACTTTGGTAGACTCTGAACTTCATGAGAGCCCTGATTCTCGCCCTTGCCTGCTCCACCCTCGCTCCCGCCGCCCCCCACAGTTTTGATGTGGTTGTCTACGGCGGAACCGCCGGCGGTGTGGTCGCAGCCGTGTCCGCCGCCCGCGAGGGCCTGAAAACCGCGCTGCTCGAACCCGGCCAGCACGTCGGCGGCATGGTTTCCGGCGGCCTCGGCTGGACCGACTTCGGCAAGAAAGAGGTCATCGGCGGCTATGCGCTCGAGTTCTACCTCCGCGTCGGCAAGCACTACGGACTGCCGCGTTACGGCCAGCCCATCGGCTGGATGCACGAGCCCCATGTCGCGGAAGACATCTTCCGGGAAATGCTCCGCGAGTCCGGCGTGGAGTTGTTCGAACACACCCGCATCCGGGAACGCGACGGTGCGCGCAAGTCCGGCACCATCGTATCGGAGATCACCGTCGAATCTGGCGACACCTTCACCGCCAAAGTCTTCATCGATTCCAGCTACGAGGGCGATCTGATGGCCCGCTCGGGAATCACGTACACGTTCGGCCGCGAGGGTAGCGCCCAATATGGTGAAACGCTGGCGGGCGTTCGCGACCGCACGCCGCTGCACCAATTCCTGGTCGACATCCCCGCCTCGGAAGACAAACTGCTGCCCGAGATTTCGACCCGCAAACTCCCCGCTCCTGGCACTGCCGACAAGGCCGTCCAATCGTACAACTACCGGATGTGCTTCAGCGAAGTTCCCGAAAACCGTGTCCCCTTCGCGAAGCCGGCAGGGTACGATCCCGCCCGTTACACGCTCTTCGCCCGCCTGCTCGCCGCCCGCGTCGCCAAGGAGGGTAAGGCGCCGATTCTAAACTCCGTGCTCAAAGTCGACCGCATCCCGAATGGCAAGGCCGACGTGAACAACCAGGGTGCCTTCTCGACCGACTTCATTGGCGGTAGTTGGGACTACCCCGACGCCACCTACGCCCGCCGCGCCGAAATCTGGAAAGAGCACCAAGCCTACCAGCAGGGCCTGTTCTACTTCCTCGCGACCGACCCCCGTGTTCCCGAGGCGCTCCAGCGCGAAATGAACCTTTGGGGCCTCTGCAAGGACGAGTTCCGCGACACCGGCAACTGGCCCAACCAGCTCTACGTCCGCGAATCCCGCCGCATGGTTGGTGAGTACGTCATGATCCAGAAGGACCTGCAGACAGACCTGACCAAGGCGGACCCCATCGGCATGGGCTCCTACAACAGTGATTCGCACAATGTCGAGCGGATCGTGGACGAAAAAGGCTTCGCCCGCAATGAGGGCGACATGCAGGTGGGCGTGAAACCTTACCAAATCCCGTACCGGATCATGCTGCCGAAGCGGGCGGAGGCGACGAATGTACTCGTCCCGGTAGCGTTTTCCGCCAGCCACGTGGCGTATTCGTCGGTGCGGATGGAACCGCAGTACATGATCCTCGGCCAGGCGGCCGGGCTGGCGGCCAAACTGGCGATTGGCGGCGGGACCTCCGTGCAGGAAATCCCCGTGACAAAGCTGGTGGACGGCCTCAAGAAGCAGGGCGCGGTGATGGAATACGTACCCTCGCCGCAGAACCTCGGGATTTCCCTGTTCGACAAATTGATTCGGAAGCCATAGGCGCGGACGGCCCGCCTACCCCGACATCCCCGGCCTTGGCCTGCACCGTGGTAAAAGTGACACGCTGCGCCGCAAAGCGCAAGAACTCAATTTGGCTTGTTATCAGAAGGTTGCAGATTCTTTTGGGTCGCGGCTAGAGACAGGGGCCATTTTTTGTGCCATACTTCCTAGAAGAACGGCACCCCTGAAAAAATGACGCAGTTGGACGAGGCGATCAGCCGGTACCATCGGATCTTGGAATCCGAACCGTACCGCGACCTGCGGTGGGTCAAGAACCTGCAAGAAGAGATGGAGGCGCGCCAGCTATCGGCAGGCGGACGCCTACTTTGTCCCTTCCTCAGGCCAAACTTTGTAACCCAGAAGCAGTACGACAACCTGGTGAAGACCGGTGAGGCACTAGTTTCCGCTGTTGAACGGATGCTGCGCCAAGCGCTGGCATCCCCGCCATTGCTGTCCCACATGCAGTTGCTTCCTGCGGAGAAAATGCTGGCCGCGATTGAGCCCGGCTACGAACTTTCCGAGGTTTCAGCCCAACTCGACCTGCAGATCCACAACGGGTCCCTGCATGTAATGAAGTATAACGCGGACGCTTTGACGGGAGCCGCGTACTCCGAAGGGCTCTCGGACCTGTTCTTCGATTGCCCCCCGGTGCAGGAGTTCCGCCGCCGCTACAACCTGACCCCGGTCGGTGGCAAGCAGCCGTTCCTGACCGCCCTCCTGAAAGCTTACAACCAGTTTTCGGGTGGAGACGGCACCAAAAAGCCCAACATCGCCATCCTCGAATTCCGCAGCGCCACGGGCCGCAGCGAGTACGAAATCTTCCGCGAATATTTCCGCGCCGCCGGCTACCCGACCGAACTGGTCTCGCCCGAGCAGCTGGAGTACAAGAACGGCGTCCTGCGCGCCAACGGGTTCGACATCGACCTGATCTACCGCCGCGTCTCCGTCATGGAGTTCCTGCTCCGCTTCAACCTGTCGCACCCGCTGCTGCAGGCCTACCGCGACCGCCGCGTGTGTGTCGTCAATAGCTTCCGGTCCGAACTTTCCCACAAGAAGGCGATGTTCGCCCTCTTGACCGAAGACCATCTGACCGCGACCTACCCTGCCAACGAACGCAAGGCCATCAAGGAGCATCTGCCTTGGACCCGCGTTGTGAAGGCTGGCAAGGTAACTTACAAGGACGGCAGTGTCGTTGATCTCCTCGATTTCATCAAGGAAAATCGCGAAAAGCTGGTTCTGAGCCCGAACGACGAGTACTCCGACCTCCACAGCTTCGTCGGCTTCGAGCACGACGAGGGTTCCTGGGCGCGCGCCATCCGCGAGGCGCAGCGTGCACCGTATGTGGTGCAGGAGCACGTCAAGCCGATCCGCACCGTCTTCCCGCTAATGACCTACGGGCATCTCGAGTTCAAGGAAATGCAGGTGGACGTCCAACCACAGGCCTTCCTTGGCAAGGTGGAAGGGTGCTCCAGCTATGTTTCGGCCGCTGGGGTGGGAAACTACTCGCCGTCGTCCGGCATCGCTCCGACGTTTATCATCGACCCGAAGGTTTAGTCCACGCCTTCGGGCGATCCTGCCTGGCAACAAATCTGCATTCTGAGCGTCCAACCTCAGACAAATGCGTTGCGTTTCAACACGTTCCTCCACCGTGGCCCTGTATCTGGCCAGCCTCACTGTGGCGGCCCAGGGCCAGAACCTGCCACCCGCGACGCCGACGGTGCAGATAAAAGAGCTCCGAATCCCCAGCATCGACCGCAAACCGCTGCTCACCGAATTCTTCAACGGCAATTCCCGTGCGGACATGAAGCGCGTCGACGATTTCCGCCAACGCAATCCCGGCGACGTTACCCCGGTCAGCCGTAAAACGACCGCCTGGCTCGGCTACGACGCCCAGAACATCTACGCCGTGTTCGTCTGTGAGTCCCCGACGGGCCACACCCGCGCCAGCTTCTCCAAACGCGAGGACATCCTCAACGACGACTTCGTCGTCCTCGTCCTCGACACCTGGCACGACCGCCAACGCGCCTACGAATTCTTCGTCAATCCCTTCGGGATCCAGGCCGACGCCATCGAAAGCGAAGGCCAGAACGACGATTTCAGCTTCGACACCCTCTGGTATTCCGACGGTCGGACTACCCCGGAAGGCTTCGTCGTCTCCCTCGCCATCCCTTTCAAAAGCCTGCGCTTCAAGTCCGCCGACATGCAGACGTGGGGGCTGGGACTCGGCCGTTTCATCCCCGAAAACAACGAGTCCTCATTCTGGCCTTTCGTCACCCAGAAAGTGTCCGGCTTCGTCCAGCAGTTGGGCAATATGGACGGCCTCAACGATATCTCGCCGGGTCGCAACGTGAGGATCACGCCCTACGGCGCTTTCGGACGCTCGCATTTCCTCGACAACCCTGCCTACGGTCTGCCAAGTTTCCGCGGTAGGACCGACATCCGCGCCGGTTTCGACGCGAAGGCCGTGATCCGCGACTCCCTTACCCTCGATAGCGCCGTCAATCCGGACTTCAGCCAAGTGGAATCCGACGACCCGCAGGTGACCGTCAACCAGCGCTACGAGGTCCAGTTCCCCGAGAAACGCCCGTTCTTCCTTGAGAACAGCGCATTCTTCTCGACGCCCGAAAACCTCTTCTTCTCGCGCCGCATCGTCGACCCTGAGTTCGGTGCCCGCCTAACGGGCAAGATCGGGCGCCGGAGCCTGGGCGTCCTCGGCATGGACGACCGTTCGCCCGGCGCAGTGGCCAACCCTGCGATCGCCGACTTCGGCAAGCGCACTTACATCGGCATAGCGCGCGTCCAGCGGGAGTTCGCGACCCAGTCCAGCATCGGCTTCTTCGCCAGCGACCGTGAATTTGGCGGCAATTCGAACCGCGTGGGAGCCGTCGATACAAGGCTCAAGCTAAACCAGAACTGGACTTTCAAGGGCCAGGCCATGGTCAGCGAGGCCGATGCCACTGACGGAACCCACTCCGGGGGTAACGCATACAACGCCGACCTCAACGCGTCCAGCCGCAAGTGGTACTACGACCTCAACTACACCGACCGCTCCGAAGGCTTCCGCGCCGACCTCGGATACATCCAGCGCACCAACATTCGCCAGTTGCAGCAGTTCGCCATGCACCATTTCCGCCCGAAGAGCAAGGTCCTGGTTTCCTTGAGCCCCAACCTCTACCTGAACGGAGACTTCGACCACCGCGGCACACAGCAGGACTGGGCGGTCAAACCGGGCCTGAACTTCGAGTTTGCCAGGTCGACCTTCGTTGGCATGTACGCGGGGAGGCTCTTCGAGCGCTACCCGAACACCAACTTCCTTAGAAATGACGTAGGGATCGGCCTGCACTCGGAGCGCTTCAAGCGGGTCATCTTCGACAGCGGTTTCTCCAAGGGCTCGCGCATCAACTACGACACGCCCGGCATGCTGCCGTCATTCCTCGGACACGGCAGCGAGTTGAACACGACGGTGACCATCCGTCCGGTCTCACGCCTCAAGCTGGACGAGATCTACCAGCTGACGCGCCTGTACACGAACGGCCCCCGTCCGGAGGCCGTCTTCCTGAACCATTTGGTGCGGTCGCGCTTGAACTACCAGTTCTCGCGGGAGTTGTCGTTGCGGATGATTGTGGACTACAACGGGGTGCTGCGGAACCCTGCCCTGATCAATCTGGACCGCCAGAAGCGCGTCACCGGGGACCTGCTGCTGACCTACCTCATTCACCCCGGGACGGCGTTCTATGTCGGCTACACGGACACGCATGAGAACTTGGCGCTGAACGGGGCGGTGGTGAATCGCATTGGACTCCCGTCAACCACCACGGGCCGCCAAGTGTTTGCCAAGCTCAGCTACCAGTTCCGGTTTTAGGGGTTGCCATCCATCCTGTATCCTGTCTTGAGACATGGAACTGGAACTGAAACTGCCCCCGCTACGGTTTTGGCTGCGTCCCAACCACGACAACCTCGTCCGCGAGCTCGGCGTCTTCTTGGCAACCTTAGGTGATGCTGACGTCTACGCTTCGCAGCCATGGCGGGTCCGGATCAACAAGCATCTCGAAGGGATTCGGTCGTGCTACCAGTCGAGGGGGCCCTATGGCCCGGACATCAACGGGGCGTGGGCACACCTCCAAGCGGCACAGCGAGAGTTGTTGGCATCGCTATCCGAGGAAGAACTCCAGGTTAGGCAAGGAATCCTGCGCGTGGAGTTGGAGAAGCTGAAGCGCGATGCGCCCAGGAGGCACAAGGAGGCGGAGGCTGCCATTGGCGGTAGAGGGATTCCCTTGTCGCGCCAGCTTCAATTGGCCGAAGAGATCAGGGACGGATACTATCAGAACGTCTACCGTCGCATCGAAATGACCGGGTTTTTTCTAGCCGTGTTGAGTTGGGCAAACGTCATTCTGTTCGCCGTCTTGGTTGGGGTGTGGCGCTGGGTGACCTTCAATGCGGCGAGTCCGAACTGGGCGGCAATGCTTGCGTTCGGGGTTTCAGGTGCGATGGGAGCCAGTTTCAGCGGTCTCCAGTCGCTGGCCAAGGGGGTGAACTCCGCAACCCCGAAGAGCATCGCCAATTTGTGGACGACGTTCGCACGGATCGTGATCGGGGGCGTAGTGGCAGGGCTGTTCGGTGCTACCGCATTCCTGAGCGGAGTGATCGCAAGCAGTTTGATTTCAAAGGGGATCCCGCCGGCCTTTGCCGTCGCGTTTGCCAGTGGATTCGCCGGGGATCGGCCAATCGCCAGCCTCGCCTCGCACTTGGGCAAGACCGGCAATGGGAAGGACCGTGCGGGAGGCACCGAGTCGGATTGACCGGCGACTCGCCCCACGGTCCCCTAGCTGTTTAGAACGGGATGTCGTCTTCGGTGATCCCCTGCCCGTAATCGTCGCCCGCCGGGGCCGACGGGGCCTGCCGTTGCGCCGACCGCGGCATCGACACCGCCCGCGGAGCATACTCGTCGTCCCCGCCACGGCCACCACCGCCGGGACCGCCGCCCTGCCCGCTCAACAAGATGACGTCGTCGGCCACAACCTCGGTCGCGTAGACCTTCTTGCCGTCCTTGTCCTCGTAGCTGCGCGTCTGCAGACGGCCTTCCACGTAGATCTGCTTACCCTTGGTCAGGTACTGCGCGACATTTTCCTGCCGCCACAGTGTGACGTTCGACCAGTCCGTCTCTTCCTTCCATTCGCCCGACTGCTGGTCCTTCCAGCGGCGGCTTGTTGCCACGGAGAAGCGGGTAACAGCCGCCCCCCCGGCAGTGAATTTGGTTTCCGCGTCCCGGCCGAGATGCCCGATCAGGATAACCTTGTTGACGCTGCGCGATGCCATAAATCGAACTGTATCACGAAGGAGCCCGACTACTCCGGCGGGGCCGCTTCGCCATACCGCTCGAAGTACTTGATTCCGTCTTTGGGCACGAAAAATGTCCGGATGGTGCCGTCGGCGTCGAACGAGACAAACCACCTCACCCGCACCTCGAACTTGGCTCCGCCGCCGTCCGCCCGCTTCTTGGCCAGCACATCCTTGCCTGGGCGGGTGTCGCGCAGTTGTTGCGCCATCTTCAGATACTGTGCCTTGGTCGGGTGGCCGAAATCCTTGCCGTACTTGGCATAGTGGTCGTCCAACTGGTGTTCCGTGCGGAAACCCTTGCTTGCGGCCCAAACCACGGGAGCTGCGGCCAGCAGCAGGACCGCCGCTGCAACAGCCCAAACGCGCCCGAGTTTCAGCATCTTGTGATCCGCCAGCATTGTCTTCCGGCCCCCGTCTTCGGAATATGATTCTCCCACATTATTGATCCCAGCGCGCGGGCCCGTTTTTTCTGAGATAATGGTTCCTATGCGCAGCACGTCCCGCCTCGCGTCCGCCCTCGCACTCGCGAGCCTCTTCATCCCCGCATTCGCTTTCGCCGCCGCCGACAAGCCGGTCACCGAGATTAAGGTTGTCGAAGAAATCGCAGCCAAGGTAAACGGTGAGATTATCACCCGTGGCGAGCTCGACCGCCAGCGGGCCGCGATCCGCGCCGCCGCCGAGAAGCAGGGCCTGAAAGGCCAAGCTCTCGAAGACGCCGTTAACAAGGCCGCCGCCGACGCCCTCCGCGACCAGATCGACCAACTCCTCCTCGTCCAGAAGGGCAAGGAAATGAGCATCAACGTGGATGCCGAGGTCAATCGCCGCGTCGCCGACATCCAGCGCCAAAGCGGCATTGCCGATCCCGACAAGTTCCACGACTATGTCCGCGAGCAGACCGGCGAAAGCTTCGAGGATCTCAAACTCGCTTTCAAGAACCAACTGCTGACACAGCGCGTGATCGGCGACCTGGTCTACCGGAACGTCACCATCCCCAAGGCGGACATGGAGAAGTACTACGAGGAGCACAAGAAGGAGTTCATCCGTCAGGAGACGGTTTCTGTACGGGAAATCCTCGTTGCGACCCCGGACAACAATCCCGCCCGCATCGCGGCCGCCGAGAAGAAGGCCAAGGATTTGGTCGAGCGCGCCCGCAAGGGGGAAAAGTTCGCCGACATCGCGCGCCAGTCGTCCGACGCGGAAACCGCCAAGGACGAAGGCATGCTCGGCACCTTCACCAAGGGCCAGCTCAATAAGACCATTGAGGATGCGATCTTCACCCAGAAAAAGGGCTACGTGACCGACCCGATCCGTATCGCCGCCGGTTTCGAAATCCTGCGCGTGGAAGAGCGCACGGCAGAGGGCCAGGCCACGTTCGACGAAGTCACCAGCGAGATCAACAACCGCCTCTCCGAGCCGAAAGTCGGCCCGAAGCTCCGCGAAACGCTTACCCAACTCCGCGCCAACGCGTTCCTCCAGATCAAGCCCGGTTACTTGGATAGCGGTGCCGCCCCGGACAAGGACACTACCTGGAAGGACCCGGCCCAGTTGAAGCCGCAGACCACCACCAAGGAAGCCGTCGCCAACGCGCGCCACTGGAAGAAGTTCATGAACGTGGTGCCCTACGGTCGCACCGGCGTGAAGGACCGGGGAGCCGCCGCGCCCCCCGAGGTCGCCCCCATTCCGACCACCCCGGTGAAGAACGCCGACGGGTCGCCCAGCAAATGAAGACTCCTTTCGTCCGGGACCTCAAACCGAACGAAACGGTTACCGCCGTCTTCCTGGTCCAGTCCAAGGAAATCCGCCAAAAGCGCACGGGGGAGCCCTATCTCTCCCTACAGTTGAGCGACCGTACCGGTGACCTCGACGCCAAGATGTGGGACAACGTGGCCGAGGCCATGGACACCTTCGACAAGGACGATTTCGTCAAGGTCCGGGGCCTGTTCCAGCTCTACAACGGCCGCCCGCAGTTCACCATCCACAAGATCCGCCCCGTGCCGGACGCGGAGGTCGAGTTCGTCGACTTCTTTGCCGCCTCCGAGCGCGACCCCGAGGAGATGTGGGCCGAACTGCGGGGCATCGTCACCCGGATCGCCAATCCGCACATCCGCCAACTGGCGGAAGCGTTTCTGGACGATCCCGAGATCGCCGCGTCCTACAAGATCGCTCCTGCGGCCAAATCCATCCACCATGCCTTCCGCAGCGGCCTGCTTGAGCATGTCCTCTCCGTTTGCGGCTTGGCCCGGCTCGTTGCCAGTCACTATCCAACGCTCGATTTGGACCTCCTCACTATCGGAGTTATCCTGCATGACATCGGGAAAATACGGGAGTTGAGCTTTGGCCGTGGCACTTCCTACACGCCTGAGGGCCAACTCATCGGACATATCGTTATCGCGATCCGGATGGTGTCCGAAAAGCTCCGGGCTATCCCGGACTTTCCCGCCGAACTTCGCAACCTAATCGAACACCTTATCCTCAGTCATCATGGTAGACTCGAATTCGGATCGCCGAAAACTCCGATTTTTCCAGAGGCGTTGGTGCTGCATTACCTTGATGACATGGACTCCAAGATGGAGAACATGCGGGCAATGATCGAGAAGGACGCGCAACTTGGCGGACTGTTTACCCCCTACAGTCCGACGTTGGAGCGTGTCGTGCTGCGCAAGCAGCGCTATTTGGATCCTTCCCCCCTTCCTTCGGGCCCGGTCGCCCTTTCCCCCGCAGCCCCAGCCAACCCGGAATCTTCCGCACCGAGGCCGACGCCAACCGCAAACTCCCTGTTTGGAGACAGGCTGCGGGCCGCGATCCAGGAGGACGGGAAGAAGAATGGGCCAGCACAGTCCCAATGATTACGATTCCATGCGTGATGGAGTCCAGCTCAACGACAGCTCTCTAGGATTAAGCTCGCATGACGGCACGGTGCCACCACCCATGGAAATGCATTGCCTCAACGCATTGTGGAGCTTGGGTAGCGGAAATGTTCCCGAGGTTCGTAGGCTAATTCCACGGGACCCTCCCTTGGCATACACTACCGTTCTGACACTGCTCGACCGTCTCGCCCGCCGGGGCGTGGTCGAACGGGCCCGCGACGGGCGCGGCCATCGATACATACCCACTATTCCCCGCGACACAATACGCAAAGAAGCCCTGCGCCACTTTCTTGACCAACAATTCGACGGCTCGGCAGATGATTTGAGGCGGTTCTTGGACAAGGTAGCCCCGCCCCCGCGTCCGAAGCGCATGGCAGCCGCAGCCGGGCGACAATCGTAGGGTGAAGATCCTCATCCGCGCCACGAACTGGATTGGCGACGCGGTCCTGTCCCTCCCCGCCCTGCGCGCGGTGCGCCAGCGTTATCCCGATGCGGATATCGCCGTTCTCGCGCGACCGTGGGTGGTCGATCTTTACAAGGGCGAACGCAGCATCGACCGCGTTATCCCGCTGCTGGGCTTGCCCGGCGTCCGCGCCTTCGCCGAAAAGCGCCGCGTCGTCGCGGCCTTGCGCCGGGAGCGGTTCGACCTGGCCATCTTGCTCCCCAACTCCTTCGAAAGCGCCGCCCTGGTCTTCCTCGGCGCCGCCAAGCGACGGGTCGGATACCGCCGCGACGGACGCTCGGTGCTTCTGACCGACGCCATCCCGCTCCCCAAGCCCGGTGAACTGCCCCGTCACGAGCGCTACTACTACCCGGAGTTGCTGCGAAGGGCCGGGATCATCGACTCGCTGCCGGAAATCAACGAAATCCTCTTCGACGCGATTCCAGAGGCCCGGCAGCGCGGGGTGGCCTTGTTCGCTGCGCAGGGAATCCGTGGGCCGGTCGTCGGAATCAGCCCGGGCGCGGCCTTTGGGGGGGCAAAAAGATGGTCTGCGGAAGGATTTGCCGAAGCTGCCCGCCAGATTGCCGCCCGCACGGACGCTACTGTGGCCGTCTTCGGCTCGGCGGCCGAAAAGCCCCTCTGCCAGCAAGTCGCCGATGCCACGGGTGGAACCAATTTTGCGGGCGCGACGACCTTGCGCGAGTTCATCGACATGACCGCAGCCTGCCGGATCTATTTAGCCAACGACTCGGGGGCCATGCATATCGCGGCGGCATTGGGAGTGCCTTGCGTGACCGTATTCGGCCCGACTGACGAAACCGCCACCGGGCCGGTCGGTGCGACGGCCCGCATCGTCCGCGAGCCGGTGCCCTGCGCCCCGTGCAAGAAGCGCGAATGCCCGCTCGGCCACCACCTGTGCATGGTCGGCGTGCCAGCCGCTCGGGTGGTTGCCGAGGCGCTGCATTTGCTTTCCTAGTTCGCACAGAACAATCACATCTCTTTTACTTCCAACATCTTACCCCATAGCGTCTAGGGATGCAGGAGTCGGAAACATGACTATAACAGCAAAACCTGTCCACCGCCTGAGTTACTGGCTGGCCGGGATCACCATTCTGTCGGCGATGGGCCTGGCGGACGCGGCCGCGGTTGCGATCCCCGCCATGGTCGCCAGCCTGCCGCAAGTCTTTGCCGTCGCGGCGGCGTTCACCATGATCGCGGGCGGGGTACTCTACACCGTCTGGAACATGGAGACCGGAACCCCGCCGAAATCCTGACCACCCGCTACGGCTTCAACCCGATGGCCTTTTCGACCTCGTCCAAGAGCGCCTGGCTCTGCGCGATGGCCGTCTCCCGCTCCTTGGCACCGGCGGGAACGATGATCATGCCGTGCGGACCAGGACGATCAACGAAGGGGCTCTTGCCCATCACCCCACCGATATCGGAGTCCGTCAGGTACGGCGCGTAAAACATGTAGTGGGCGACGGTGCGGGCCAACTTCCCGCCGTTCATCATGTAGGTGGCGGGCGACAACATGTAGGCGATGCCGGGACGCGACGGCGGGCGGTACTTTCCGGATTGGAAGCCGTCGGAAAGGATGCGCTCCACGCGCTCGGGCGATTCGCCGTTCAGTCGCAGCATGGCGTCGTCCATGAAGGCCACTAGAATGGTTCGGGAACCCTCCTCGTCGAAGCAGACGGGATAGAAGTTGCCGCCACGACGGCTGACGATGCAGGTGTAGGGGTTGGTGGCGTCTTTGACTTTGACGTAGCCCTTCTCCCCCAGCACCCAGATCCCGGCACCATCGCGCAGGTGCGCTGGCAGCGCGTTCACCGCGAGCCTGATTTCGAGGTCGCGCGGCAACATCAGGATCTTGCCCGCTATCTCGGAATGGGCGTCATGCCCCTTGTGTTCCTGCGCGTCTTGTTGTCCGCTCGCGGACAGGGCCAGCAGGAACAATCCCGCCAGACCCGCTATTTGGATGCGTTTCATGTGTTGTCTCCTCGGTCGATTGCAATGCGCTTCTAGCGGCAGTGGCGACGAGGCCCAATACCTTCAACGTGGTCTCCCATTCACCGGGGGCCAGGGCGGAGCGCAGTTTCTGCTGCGCCCGCGTCCACCCGGGTTTTGTGGCGGAGAGGAGTTCCTCGCCCGCCAGGGTCAATTGGTGGTGCTTCCCGTCCCCCATCGCGATCCAGCCGTTGCGCCGCATCAGGCCGAGGTTCCGGGAAAGCGTGGTCTTGTCGAGGCCCAAAGCGCGTCCCAGCGTTGTCTGGGCGATGCCCGGCCGCGAGTGGAAGGCTGCGAGCAGTGCGAATTGAGTGGGCTCGATCTCCGGGCCCATCTCCTGCGCATAGAGCTGGGTGACGAGCCGCGCCGTGCGACGGACTGTGGCGCACGCGCAATCGAGACTCGGCATCCCAACGGAAAGCTTTGGGCAAGCGGACAGGGCTTCGTTCGGCATCTCAATCCCTACTTGGAGGCTGGCGGCGGGGCGATCAGCAGCCTCAGCGGCGTCAACGGCCCCAGCGTCATGTATTCGAACGACGCGAAGTTCTCCTTGATCAGCGGGAGCGTTTCCAGCAGCGCCTTGGCCTCGTCGACCGACTTGCAGTCGAGCAGGAAAACGACGCCCTTTCCGTCGCCGCGCGCGTACCATTGCTGGATGCGGCCGTCGAGGTAGAGTTGCACGGTGGACCGGACCTCGCCGGGCATCACTTTCATGATGGCGTCGCGCTGGACGCCTTCTTTGACGGTCAGGGTCGCCAGAACGTTGGTGACCTTGGGGGCAGTCGGGGGTGCTTGGGCGAATGCGGGGAGTGTGGTTGCAACCATCAGCAGGACGAGGCTGTGGAAGAAGGTCTTCGTTTGCGCTGGAAGTTGCATATGCAACTACGATAGCGCGGTTGGAGGGGCGGCGCAAGGGGGAGTCGCGTCGCCTGCCTTGACACCCGGAACTTGCGCTAGGATTATGGAAGAGGTGACAAGTGATGTCGACAGCTACAACTCTCGACGGAACACTTCGGCTTCCCGAGGCGTTCACCATGATCGCGGGCGGGGTACTCTACACCGTCTGGAACATGGAGACCGGAACCCCGCCGAAATCCTGACCAGTCCTGAAGATTTCAACCCGACGGCCTTCGCAACCTCGTCCACGAGCGGCTGGCGCTGCGCGATGGCCGTCTCCCGCTCCTTGGCACCAGCTCGGAACGATGAGTGGCGGTCGCGGCTCCGCCGAATCAACATGTTGCCGAGCACGACCGCAAGAGAGTGGTTGTTCGAGCCATGCGAAGGATGTTCACCCAACGCGGGAAGGCATGGAATGAAGGCGGCCTTGCTACCTAGTACCCGGCCCGCTTGTCCACCACGTTCTTCAACGCCTCGCCCTTCCGGAACCGCTCCAACTGCTCCCGGAAGAACACCACCGCGTCGTTCAACCAAGTAAACGTGTGGTCCGCCGTGTGCGCCGAGATGAATACGTTGTCCATGCCCCACAGCGGGCTTGATTCCGGCAGGGGCTCCACCTCGAAGACGTCCAGCGCCGCGCCCCGCACGGTCCCGTCAGTCAGCGCTGCGGCCAGCGCCGCCTCGTCGATCACCGGCCCGCGACCCACGTTGATCACCACCGCCGACCGCTTCATCTTCGCGAACTCCGGCGACGACAGCATGTGCTTCGTCTGCGGAGTCAGCGGTGCCGCGGCCACCACGTAGTCGCACTCCGGCAGCATCTCATGCAAGTCTGCCGTCGCGTAGACCTTGTCCACGTCCTCGTCGCCCGCCCGCCAAGCTGTATCGCGACGCAGTGCCAGCACACGCATGCCGAATGCCTTCGCCCGCTTCGCCGCCGCACGGCCGATGTCGCCATGTCCCACGATCCCCATCGTCTGCGTGCTCAGTTCCGCCAGTTCAAAAACGTCCCAGTGGCGCTCCGACTTGGATTTCAGCATCCGCGGCATGTCCTTGGCGAAATACAAGGCACCTGCGATCACAAATTCGCCCAGCGACTGGCTAAACACGCCGCTCCCGTTCGTCAGAGGCAGCGGGCTCTCCACCAGCTCCGGGAAAAGCATGGAATCCAGTCCCGCCGACCGCGAGTGGATCCACTCCAGCTTCGGGCCTCCTTCCAGCACCTTCTTCACTTCCGCGCGGTTGCCGCCCCAGCTGAACATTACCCGCGCCTCTGCCAGAGCCGCGCCAAGTCCTTCCGCCGTCTTCGAAATCGTGACCGACGCGGACTCCACTTCATGCAATTGCGCCAGCACTCTCTCGACCGGATCGCCCAGAACAACGATGTTGATGTTTTCCATCCTCTCGCCAAGCTATCATGTCCCCAACGGGCGCGAACAAGAAAGGCCCGCAACTCGTAGAGAACGGAAGGAGAAACATCCACATGGAGACTCGCAACCCGCGCCGCGGCGGCATCCTCGGCACTGTGCTCGCGATCATCGGCGTGATCGTGATTCTATGCATCGTCGGCTCGGTCCTGACCGGCCTGTACATCGCTAGGAACGTCAAGGTCTCGACGCTTGACAGTGACCGGGGTGCGGACGTCAACATCCAAACGCCAGCCGGTTCGTTCCAACTGCGGGCGCACAAAGACGCCGACCCTGGCAAGCTGGGCGTTCCCGTCTATCCCGGTGCGTGGCGCGACAAGGACTCGGGCAGCGCCTCGTTCGAATGGAACTCGAGCAACGGCGAGAGCAAGAACATGTCCGTCGTCGGCGCGTCTTACCGCACCGAAGACAGCCCATCGAAGGTCTACGAGTTCTACCGTTCGCAGCTCCCCACTTGGATCGTAGTCAATGAGAGGCACGGGGAGACTCGGCTCGAATTGCAGGAGGGCGGCTACAAGCGCATCGTGGCGATTGCCGAGAAGGACGGGGGTAGCCGCATCGGAATTGCGGCCGTCGGTGAACCTGGGTCAAACTAGGGGTAGCGGGCGATCTGCCCGCTGCTTTTTGGAAGCGCAAGAACCGCCGGGCGCGGTGCCACTGGTCTTACCAACCGGGTCCGGGGGTGTTGACGTGCGCGAGGTACTGAAAGATGCCCGAGGTTGACATGAACGAACGTTGTACGTGCGGAACGCTGTTGGTGGAGGGTGCCAGTTTCTGCCACCGTTGCGGGCGACCCGCCAATGGCACGGTGGTGATTGAGGAAGCCGTCGCGCCGCCGCCCCGGCGACAACCGACACAGCAGGAGATGCTGGCCGCCCTGCCTGTGGGCTTTTCCAACCCGGTGGCAGTACGCGTGGCATTCCTGATGTCGCTGGCGATCATGATGGTCCAACTGATCCCCGGCTTGAGCCTACTGTTCGTGGTGTGGTGGGTAGCTGCCGGTTGGGGCGGCGTTCTGCTCTACCGACGCCTGACCGGGCTCACCCTGACAGTGCCGTCGGGGGCCCGGCTGGGGTCGCTCACGGGCATCATCACGTTTGTGGGCATGGCGGTTGTCTTTTCGATGACGATGCTTTTCGCCAGCAAAGACATCGTTCAGGAAATGGTCAAGCAGCAGCCGGAGATAGCACCGGTCCTGAACGACCCCGCGAATCTGGCCATCATCTTCCTGATGGGCCTTGCGATGAGTTTCGTCCTGGTGGTCGGACTCTGCGCGGCCGGCGGCGCGCTAGGTGCCCGGTTTACGCCCCGGAAAGCCGACGCCGGATCGGCACCACCGATGTGGTAGCCGCCTCGGCAGCCCCGAAAGCTTTGCCCGTGATCCTGGAGTAGGCTTCCAGTGCCTCTTGAGCGATCGAATCCCAGCCCAGGCGCATCTCCGCCGTTACGCGCGCGGTTGCCGCGATTCGGTTTCGGAGTGTTTCGTCGCCCAGCAAGCTCGCCACAGCCTCGGCGAAACCGGGTCCGATTTCCCTTACCAGCAAATCCTCGCCGTCGGCTAGATCCAAGCCCTGGCATCCGACGCCGGTGCTGACAACAGCCCGCCCGCATGCCATCGCTTCCATCAGCTTGATGTTGGTGCCTGCCGAAACGGGCAGCGGAATCACCACGACATCGCATTCGCGGTAGGCCGGGCGCACATCCTCCACGAAGCCTTGGATCACGATGCGGGGGTCGGCAGCCAGCAAGGATTCCTTCTTGGCCCCCTTGGCGGCTTTTTCATGGTGGGGGCCCGCGATCACGTGGAGCTTGGCGTCGGGGAACTGCTCCCAGACTGCAGGCATAATGTCTTGGCGCAGTGATTCGAAGGCGAGCAGGTTGGGCAGGTGTCGGAACGAGCCCACGAACAGGATCGACCTTTCCCGATTTTGCCGACGCACCGGCTGGAAACGCGCCAAGTCCACCCCGTTTGGCACTACGGCCGTATTCTTCCACGGCGAGCCGCTGTCAAGCGCCAGATCGCGGTCCTGCCCGGACATGGTCCAGACGGCGTTGACGGCTCCCAGGGCCTCGCGCTCGAAGCTGTTCCATAACTTGTATTGGTACTCGGCGCGGGGGTTGCTTGGAGTCTCCGCCAGCTGCTTGTACAGGGTGAACGTTATGTCGTGCTCCACCAGCAGCACCGGCACCGGGCCGGCGTACTTGCGGTATTCCGCCATCTGGGTGTATTCGAGTTGCAGCAGGTCGGCGTGCCGATCCAGGCACAGCCGCTGGACCAGCTCCGCCATTGCCGAATTGCGGTACTCGGTCACTTGGTCCGGGAATGAAGTGTACGGGTGCTTCTCGTCGATGTCGACCACGTGGACTTCGCGGAAAACGTCGTGCAGTTCGGCGTAGCGCACAGTCTCGTTGGCCTCCCGGAAGCACGCGAGGATGAAATCCACATCCCCCGACATCTCGCGGCAAAGGTTGTAAATGCGCACCGCTCCACCATGCGACAGCGGGAAGGGCAAGTACGGCGACACGATCAGAACGCGGGGCTTGCCCTCGCGGAAGGGTTTAGCGAATGATGGCGTGGACGCTACGTTCCCGCGCAACCGGTATGGATGGGCCGGGGCCAGCTTGCGGATTGTGGAAGACAGGGCGAGTCTGCCAACAAATTCGGCGTCCTCCAGTTCCATCGCCGGTTCCTGGGTGATGGAATCGCCGTGTCCCAAGACCAAGTTTTCCATTCCGGCCGCCGCAGCCTTCCAGTAGAGGATGTTGAGCGCGGCTCCGTACGTGAGGGCATGCGGGATGCCGAACTTCTGCAAGACGTCGCGACGGATCACCAGTGCCGGTGACCACGGGCCGAATACCTGCGCCACCTCATCGGGCTGCAACTGCCGGAACGGATGCCGGTTCACCACCTGCTTCCGCCAACCGGTGTAGGCCGATTGCCATGCCACCGTGAAAGCTCCGGTGGCGCGCGCCAACTCCAGCAATGGCTGCAAACGGTGCACAGGCTCGCGGCGACGCAGCACGATGAACTCGGCCACCGAATTTCGCACCGCCTTCGCGATCTTGCGCCTCGGCCACCCGCGGTTCGGGACCACGATTTCGAGGAGACCGCCCCCATGCTCCAGTTGGCGTGCGAACGGTGACGGTCGCCCGCCGGTGATCCCGCGCATGGCGGCCCGCGTCAAGCCGGGGGTTGCCCGAGCCAACCACCCGAGGAAAGCCAGAATCAGGTTGCCCGCCAACGCGAAGACGTCCCAGACACGTCGACCGGAATTGTACAGGAATGAGTAGACCTTGGCAGCCCACAATGCGGTACGGTTCGGAATAGTGGTCTTCGCCCGCAGCCACGCATGCTCCAGCACGGTTCGCGGCGTGGCCGGAAAGAACCCCGCACCTTCGTTGCAAACGAGCACCCGGAAGGGACGCACAGTCAACGGGACCAGCTTGAACGCGTTCGAGCCCTTCCCATCCCCCGGCCAGTTCACGATCATCAGGGCTGGCCACACCGTCGTCAGCCTGCGGCGCAATTCCTCGGCATCCACGCACGACTCGAAGTGGTCGCATCCGGCAACGGGGTCGGCCTGTTCCTCGCAAAGACCCCAGATTGGCAGATCCTCTCCCGACGTCCGCGCGTGGGCCACGCTGGCCTCCACTTCCGCGCGCGTACGCCCCGTCACAGCGATCACCTTCTGCAAATCGGCGCCAACGAGGCGCTTCAGGAAACTCTTCATCGGAGAAGCTCAATTCCAACCAGTTCTTTTTCGTGCCGGAGCGTGATCCGGATCTTTCGGGGTTTCTGCGCCCCGCCACACTGCAACGTCGCCTCACCCGGGTAGCCGGCTTCGGCGGTGATCTCGATCTTCGAGGGGTCCGGGACCAAATACGTCTGCATCTTTCCCGTTCCGTCCTTCACCTGCAGCTTCAGTTGCTTCCCGGAACAATCGGAACGCACCAAAGTTGCCTCGGATGTCTTTTCGCCGCCGTGCGCTTCATCCCAATCGACTGCCTTGTCCAGTTCTTCTTTTGACAGCGGCTTCGAATTTGCACGCGCTTCCAGCTCCGCCAACTCCCTGCGCGCCTGAGACTTAAGCCTGTCCAGTTCCGCAGCCTTCATGAGGGCCTCGCGGCGTTGGATCACGAACTCGTCCTCGACGCGCAACTGGTCGATCTGGGCGCGTGCCTCCAAGTACCGGTCGCGGCTGGCCGGTTCGGGTGCCGATTGAGCCGCCGCCAGCCAGGCGCGCCCCGCCTCCGCATACTGCTTTTCGTCCTGGCACAGCGTGGCATACTTCGCCAGCCACTCGTAGTTCCGGGGAGCCAGAGCCACCGCTTTCTTCCATTCGGCGATACGGCGCGGGGTGTCATCAATTCGCTCACCCAAGGTCCAGTGGGCAGGCGCGTAGTTCGGGTCGAGGCCTAGTGCGTATTTCAGGATCTCCTGCGCCTCCGCCGGGTCCCGCTCCATTCCCGCGTACATGGTCAGTGCAACCACGTTGCGGCTGCCCGCCTCGCGCGCCGCAACCATGTGGACGCGCGCCGTGTTCGCGTCCTTTTCCCGCATCGCCAGGATGGCCAGACCTTCGTGTGCCTCGGTGGCAAGCTTGGCTGATTTCAAAAGGCCTTGGTACAAATCTGCGGAGTTCCGGTTCAACAAGTCGGCCCGCGCCAGCTTGCCTTCCTCCGAAGTCAGGTTTGTCGTGGAGAAATCGCGGTCTGGGTTCAATGGGCGACTTGGTCCCGCCGCGCTTTCAAACTTTCCGGTCGCGAAATAGCGGTCGACCTCCGCATTGAATTTTGCCGGATCTTCACTGAGGGACCGGATCGCACCGTTTGAATCCATGCCCTGCGCCAAGTTGTGGAGGTAGATGTGGGCTCGTCCGGAATAGTCGGGCTGCACGATCAACCTGTGCAGCAGCGCCCACTCTCGGGTTCGTTCGGACGACGGAGGCGGAGTGCCCCAGGTGACGTGGACGCCTGTCGACTGTACGGTGCCAAAAAATGTCTCCAGCGCCCGTTCGGTGGCAGGCGGCAGGCTGCCGAAGTTCTCGACCAGCAGTCGGCGAGTCAGTTCCCGCACGAGTTCCGGTGCCAATTGCCCTTCTGCGACTGTGCAGGCCATCTGGTGGTCGCGGCCTTGGCGGATTCCGGCGCACTCCTCGGCTGCCATTTCTTTCGCATTGGCGAAGACCACAATTCTAATCGGGGGATCCAAACGGAGGTCGGATTTTCCCATCGCGGTGCCTAGGGCAAAGCGGAATTGCTCGAATTGCCCCAGCGCCTGGATGGCGGATTTCCTGCCTCCAGCCGAAATCGTTTCAAACGAGCCCAGACGCGCCTTCACCCATTGCGTCTCCGCAACGGCGGACGTGGCCGATAAGAAAAAGATGAAACAGAGAGAAGCTGCCCCTCTCGAATCCCCTAGCACGAGTCTAGTATAGACTCACCCTGGAAGTGGGTAGGGGCTCTAAGAGTCGCACGAGCCAGAATTTACGTAAACTTTACAATTCCCCCGCGTCGCGGGTCGGCGAAGGCGTGTTTGACTTCAGATGTTGGTACTGGTGTTCCCAGACCTTTGGTGTTAAGCGGTTTTCGGTGGCAGGTCGATCTGCACCAGCCTTGGCCCCGGATTCCCGTCATCATCATCGTCGTCATCCATCCCGTCCTGCTCCTCGTAGTCGGGGGCCAGAATCGAATAGATCATGTCGAGCTTGTCCTGCAGGGCGCTGTTCATCGCCTCAAGCTCCCGGATGCGGTCAAGTAGCTGTTTGTCGCGGGCCATGCAACCATTGTCTCCCGACTGATTTTACAGCAACGCTGGCAGGATCTCCGCTGCGGGCCCCTTCAGCATGTAATTCACTTCTGACGAGAAATCAGTCGCCTCGGGATTGATCTCCACCACCGTCACACCCGACTGTACCGCCAAGGGAATCAGCCCCGCCGCTGGAAACACCCGCGCCGATGTGCCAACCACCAGAAAGACATCGGCGGTTACGACGGCCTCTGTGGAGCGCGTCATCGCCCCGTCCGGCAGCATCTCGCCAAACCACACGACACCCGGACGCAGCATTCCACCGCACCCGCACCGGGGCGGCAGCACTTCCAGCCGGGACCGATCTTCCCGCTCCCGACCGCACGCCACACATCGCAGCACCCATATGTCGCCATGCAGCTTGATCACATTGCGCGAACCGGCGGCGTCGTGCAGTCCGTCAATGTTCTGGGTCGCCAGCGTAAAGGTGGGGACCCGCCACTCCAGTTCCGCTAGCGCCACGTGCCCGGCATTGGGCTTGGCCGCGGCCATGCTCCGCCGACGCTCCTCGTAGAATTCCCAGACGAACTTCGGGTCTCGCTTGAAGGCCTCGGGCGTTGCCAAATCCTCGAACCGGTGGGTCTTCCAGTAGCCGCCGTTGGAACGGAACGTGGGGATGCCGCTCTCCGCGGAGACCCCGGCCCCGGTCAGCACTGCAATCGATTTTGCGGCCCGCACGGCATCACGTGCTTGCTTGATCTTCATTAGTACAAGCCTACAAAGGCGAGACCAGTGCCGCAAGGTTGGCTTGCTAAACTCAATTCTCTAAACAGTCCGTTGGATGGATCGGGAGGAATAGCAATGGTCTTTGGTGCCCACATAGTCATCTACAGCAAGGACGCAAGCGCAGATCGCGCCTTCCTCAGGGAGACCCTCGGCCTCTCATCAGTCGACGCCGGTCACGGGTGGCTGATCTTTGCGCTGCCTCCCGCCGAAGTGGCCGTGCATCCTGCTGAAGACCCCGACGGGCACCATTTGTACTTCCTTTGTGACGATCTCAACTCGGAGATTGCCGAACTCGCCGCGAAAGGCGTTCAGTGCTCGGAGGTGCAGGAAGCAAGGTGGGGGGCGGTCACCCGCATCCCGCTTCCGGGTGGTGGCGAGGTCGGCCTCTATCAACCGCGGCATCCCTTGGCACTGGAGCGAAAACTCCAAGAGCCGCAGACCGACTCCTAATACACCACGACAAAACTGCCGTCGGGACGAGCAAACGCCGCCACCAGACCCCAGACCGGGAAATCCGGCGCGGACCCGTTTTCCGGAGACATCGTCTTTCCGCTCTGATCGAAGATCCGCCACGCGACCGTGCCACCGCGCTTCCAAGCCGTGCCCTCGGTCCAGGCAAACAGAATCTCGCCCCGACCGTTCACGGCCAGCGCGGGATACTTCCGGTTCCCGACTACGCCTGGAGCCGCCACCGGTGCCGGAACCCCGCCCGTCTTCGAATCGATCTTGCCGAAAAATACCTGCTTCTCGGATTCCCACGCCGCCAACTGCCCGCCCGGCGCGTCCGCGAAAGCCTCGGAGCTCATCACGCACGCCCCGATGTTCCATTGCGAGACATCCGCCGCCGTGAAGGTGGCTCCATGGTCGGTCGAGGTTAGCAGCCAGATGTCCCGGTGGACCACTTGGTCAGCCGCCCGGAACATCACTCGAACAACGCCCACCGAGTCCACCGACGCCCTCAGCCCGCAGCAGCCGCAAGCCCCAACCGGACTGTCGAACGCCAGCTTCTCCGCCGCGAAGCTCGCGCCGTCGTCAGTCGACTTGGCAACCCACACGCGCCGGTTCTCCTCGCCCTTCGTACCTGGCATCGGCGCATGCCAGAAGACGTACACGTTGCCCGAGTCGTCCGCCGCCAGCGATCCCCCGCCATCCACGCCCCAAGCCTTTCCAATCAAGTTGCGCTCGGGCTCGAACCCGGTCGTTCCCGGCACCATGCGGGAGTACTGCATGGGCGGCTGCCCCGCCGGACTCTTCGGCAGCGCGTTTCCAGACCCGTTCCATGCCACATGTACGGACCCGTTCCGACCCACCGACAGATGTGCGCCGCGAATATTGCCGATTGCCATAGCCGAACCCGGCGTCGAATTCACCCTCATGGCCTTCGAATACGTCTTGCCGTAGTCGGAGGAACGGACATAGAACAGGTCCCCCTTGTCCTCGCCTACGTAATAGACAAGGTGGAGGACGCCATCCTTCAGCACCGTTTGGGGCTGAATCCCCCCACCGGGTGCCCGCTGAACCTCGACCACCGGCCCGGCCGCGCACAACCCGGCTGCCAACAGCAACAACGCCGCGCTGCGCATTAGAACAACCTCTCACTCGGCGGCTTCAGGCCAACCAGCCGGAAATAGACGGCAGTCTGGCCCCGATGGTGCGCATGGTGTTCCAACGCCTTGGAAAAGACCAGATGGCGCGGCATCGTCCACTTGAAGAATTGGACTTCCTCGTCCATCGACTTGCCGTCCAGGTTTCGCAACGCCCCGATGACGAAGTCATACCCGGCTGTCGCAAAGTCCAGCACAGCCTGCTTGGACTGCAACTCCGGCTTCTCCTCGGACTTCTGCCCTTGATTCGGATTCGGGATCCCGCATCCGACCGAGGCGAACATGTAGTTCGCGTCCGCGATATGCAGGAACTGCCCCGCGAAGGAGAGCACCGACGGCACGGGCCGGAACCCGACATGCTCGTCGGGCATCGCCTCGATGAAATCCCGTGCGCCCTGCTTCGAGCGCTCCCATTCCTGAATCAAAAGTTCCACACCGTTGGACGCCATAAGTCCGATACTACAGCACTTCGCGTTCCGGCGACGCCAACCGGTTTTCCGCGGTCTCCACGTTCAGGGTAATTTCCTTGTGGTTGCGCATCACCGTAAATGTGACGTTCTTCCGTGCCGCGTGCACGATCCCCGACACTTCGCGCGTGCTCGACACCGGCGTCCCGTTGACCTTGCAAATCACGTCGCCCGCCTTCAGCCCCGCCTTCGACGCGGACGTCTTCTCAGTCACGGTGCGCACCAGCACGCCTTCCTTCACGCCGAAGAAATCGGCCAACTGGGGTGTCAGCGACTCGCCCTCGAAACCGATCCTCGGTGCCTGACCCGTCAGCCCCCAAACATCCCCCACGGATGGCGGCATCGGCGCGGTCGGCGGCGAAATCAGCCACCCCGAAGGGTCCGGTCCGTTCATGCTGAAGACTGGCACGGGCCTCGACCCCAGCGTCGCCGAAAGCGTCTGCTTGCCGCCCTTGCGCCACACCCCCAGCGAAACCTTTGTGCCTGGGTTGGACTCGGCCACCGCTCCGACAAACTCCTCGACGCCGTCGATCTTCTTTTCGTTGATTTCGACGATCACGTCGCCCTGCTGCAAGCCCGCCTTGGATGCGGGACTGTTTTCCTCCACGCGCGTTACTTCGATGCCGGAGTCGTCCGGCAATTTGAGCGCCTTTACCCGCTCGCTCGACATGTCCACGACGCCCACACCCAAGTAGCCACGCAACGCGTGAGAGGATGTGGCCGACCGTCCCCTTAGCACCTTTGGAGGAGCCTGTGGAGCCGGGGGCGGTGTCTGGGCTTCCAGACACGCCGACACGCCAAGACAGACCCATGCAACCCTGTTCAAAACCATCTCAATCTCACCTCTTGCTTATTGCTGGACAGGGAATCGATAATTCCGTCCACACCAAATCTGACGCGGACGGGGGCATTCCGTCACGGGGGTGCACGGCGAATTCAAATGAGCGTCCCTCCCCACCTACGCCAGCTTTGCCGCCACCAGATGCCTCCGCAGGATCCCCACATCCTTCTTCATCGCGGTCAGAATATCGGCGCGGCTCATCCCTAGATCCTTCTTCTTGCCGTTCTCCGCCCCGCCCAGCGGATACTCGAAGTGCAACTGCAGCGGGCCCGAGAACTTCGCCTCGCGCAACATGTCAAAGAACTTGGGGAAGTTGACCATCCCCTCGCCCAGCGGCTTCCACTTGGCCTGCCAGACGCCCTTCGGGCTCTTCTCCCAAGCGAAATCCTTCACCGCGACGCCCTTTAGGTACGGTCCCGTGATGCGGAAGCTCTCGATCCACCCGCCTAGTCCGCCCTCCACCGTCGCGTGCCCCACATCATAGTTCACTGCGACCGCGTTCGGGTCCATGCCCTTCAAAATCTCATGCAGATCCCAAATCGCCGCCCCCACCAGTCCCACTCCCGAGTGCGTGTGGTAAATCGCCGTCGCTTTGTACTTCCGATTCAGTTCAGCCAGTTTGGCAACCCGCGGGCGCAACTCCTCGATCTGCTTGGTGAGCGGCGTGTTGTCCGCCCACTTGAACCCACCCCACCGGTAGTGGTGGATGCCAAGCTCCGCCATCACCGCCAAAATGTCCTCCGTGTGCGGCGTGTCGACGTCCGCGATATCCGTGGTCAACATCGGCACTTCCAAGCCCGACTTGCGCAGCAGCGACACCAACCCCGGCAGTTCCTGCTTCACCCGATCCGGTTCCACATGGCCGCCCTTGCGCACCGCCAGATCGACGCCGTCCGCGCCCGTCTCCCGCAGCCCCTTGGCCAGTTCCTCGCCTTCCAGGAATTCCAAATGTTTGGAGAAGATGGCGATGCCCAGCTTGCCGGGCCCCGGCGTCGTCTGCGCATTCATGCTCTGCTCATTCAAGGCCGAAACCGCCGCGAACGAGGCTGCGGACTGGAACAAGTCCCTACGGGTCATCTGGATCATCGTTGCAAATCTCCTGTCGAAAGAAAGGGGGGTTACACGGGCCTCAAATTTGGATATACTAGCCCACCATGAACCCTCAAAAAATTATCCTACGGAATGCGGCCCTCGGAACGGCTGTCGTCCTGGCCGTCTGCGGCCTCGCGGTCGCCCAGCAGGCCGCCGCCCCAGCCGCCAAACCCAAGCTCTACAATACCGCCAAACAGAAGCTGCTCGACGGCAAGCAGGTCTTCAGCTTCACCCAGTCCAAGGCCGACCCCGCCGCCTACTGCGAGGCCGCCAAGCACTATGACTACACCTGGTTCGAGATGCAACACAGCACCCTCGAATTCAAGGACGTCGAAGCCATGATCGCGGCCTGCCCGAAGGTCGAGGCAACACCCATGATCCGCCTCCCCGACGCCCAGGAGTGGCACATCCAGCATGCCACCGACATCGGCGCGCTCGGCGTCATCATCCCGACCGTTGACGATGTCGACCGCACCCGCGAAGGCGTCAAGTGGGCCAAGTACCCGCCCTTCGGCCGCCGCAGCGCGGGATCGGGCCAGGCCATGAGCATCTGGGGCTTCGCCGGTCCCTACCGCCAGACCATCAACGACAACATGCTGGTCACCATCATGATCGAGACCCCAACCGGTGTCGCCAACGCCTTCGATATCGCCTCGGTGCCCGGCGTGGACGTCGTCATCATCGGCAACAACGACCTCAGCTCGTTCTCGGGCTACAAGCAGACAGACGACAAGTACCAAGCCATGATGCAGAAGGTCCACGACGACGTCCTGCGCGCCGGGAAGATCTTCGGCCAAGCCAGCGCCCTCTACGCCAAAGGGAACGTGCTGAGTAGCGACTCCAAGTTCTTCCAGAACGGCCCGTCCAACGACGGCTGGGTGCCGCCAAACGCCGGACGTGGCGGCCGCGGCCGGGGTGCCTTCAACCCGAACGCGCCGCCTCCCGGCGAGACGCCCCAGTAGCCGACAGGGACAGATGCCTACTGGGACAGCGTGAAGATCACGTCGATCTCCGTAAGCACCTCAACCGGCCCGCCATTCAACAGCGTCGGCTGATAGCGCCATTGCGCAACCGCATCATAGGCGGCCTTCACCAAGAGAGGAGGGCCGCCTATGAGTTCCAGATTCTTGATCTGGCCAGTGGTGGCGATGACGGCCCGTAGCTTTACCACGCCTTGAACCCGCGCGGCACGTGCCAACGCCGGATACGCCGGTCTCGGGCCGAAGACCAGCTTCGCAGCCTGAACTGACCCTCCGACCGTGATCGGGCCCTTGGGCACCTCGGGGATCACCCGCTGCACCGGTTTCGGCTCCGTGCGGACAGGCTTGGGCTCCGGGAGGGACAGGACGTTGCCGAAGTCGGTGCCGAAGTTTCCCGTACCTGTTCCCACCGGGCCGCCCGGTTGGAATTCCGGCGCGTCGACGATGGTGGAAATGCTCCGGGGAACGCTGGTCGGGGCAACAATCGGGTGGAAGAACTGACGGACGATGTGCGCGGCAGACGTCGCAGCCTTTGTGGTCGTAACCGTCTGCGCTGGCGTCTCGAGCGTGACTTTTCGGAAGAATGGCTGCGGCGGACGCAACCGCATATCGTCCGGGCTCAGCGTGAGCGGTCGAATTAGAGGTCCAACGAGCAGGACCACGACCGCGGTGGCTTGAATCGTGAACGACGTCGCCATCAAAATCGGACGCCGTGCATGGGTTTGCGGGACTACGAACGTTTGGGTGAACAAGGAAACCTCCCCGTTCGCGAGCGGTTGGTATTTTCGAATGGACCGGTCAAGTCGATTCGCTTGCGACTTCGATGGGATAGACGCCACTCCTCCCCGGAAGTTCCCGCTCCCCGTTTAGCAGCTTGCCACGCCTCCGCCCGTGGGCGGGCAATATTGCCCGCGCGGCGGGCTTTCAGCCACCTCATGCGCCGCAGGCGCAAGTCTCTACCCCCGCAATCACGGCCCGGCAAATCAAAATAATCTGCCGAGCCGCGACCGCCAGGGAGCGTCCCTTACTGTCCTTCCCGCTACTTCTTAGCAGGAGCGAACGGCCCAGCCTCAGGCTTGGCCTGCGTGTCCTTCAAATTCCCCAACTCCGCAGCCACGCCGCGCGCGATCGCCGCCGTCTCGCTCCCATTTTGGAAGCAAGTGAAATCCGGCCGGTCGCGCCACTTGAACGGTCCGCAGAGCTTCTTGCCCGCCGCCAAAGCCGCGTCATGCACGGTATTGATCAGGCGTTCGTAGTCCGGCGAACCCTCCTTGTAACCCGAGAAATTCCCCAGATCCCCGCTGGCCGCGAAAACCGCAGTCACACCGGGGATCGAAGCGATCTCCCGCGCGTTCTTGGCTCCTTCAATCGTCTCGATCATCTCGATCAACACAATGTTGTCGTTGGCCGTGTTCCGGTATCCGCCGGGGACGTTCCCCCACATTTCGAACGCCTGACCACCGCCGAGGCTGCGCTTGCCAAGCGGCGGGAAGAATGTCCAGTCGCGACCCGCCATGCCTTCCTGCAGCGTGTCAACCGTCGGAATCACCACCACCAGTGCGCCTGCGTCGGTCGCATGCTGGATTTCACGCTCGTCGGCATAGGCCACGCGGACGCCCGGAACGGCCTTGGCGTTCGGGCAGGTGCGCCACATGCGTGCAACCGATTCCCAGTCGCGCGGCGAGTGCTGCATTTCGGTCCAGATGAAGTCGTAGCCGGAGTTGGCCATGGCACAGTAGATGGCCGGATCGGTGCCCGCGAACACGGTGCCGCCCGTAACCTTTTCCCCGCGCTTCAGCTTGAGCATCACGGGGTTCCAAATCTTGGTGCCGGGGGCCACGTCATAGGTGGGGCCGTACTTCCAAGTGGCCGGATCGACAGGTCCCTTGTTCACGCCTCCCGGTAGGGGCGTCTTGATGGCATCTGTGTCCTTGCCAGCGGCGGCTGCCAGCGGGAACTGCAGCTTGCCCGCGTCGGCATTGTTGGCATAGGGGTCGGCGGTAGGAGGCGGTGTCTGGGCCGAGAGCTGCGCGAAGCCGAGACAGACCGCGAGCGCGGCGGTGATTGCGTTTCTGTTCATCCTGGAATTCCTTCTTGGGTGGTCCAGCGAGAGTTTATCAGACACGAATTGCTGGACTGTTCTGTGACCGGTTGCCAAGTTATGACTTGCACTGCAGGCAAGCGTGGCGGACGCACTCCCGCGACGCGCCCCGGCAATCAAATCCGCGACGGGAACTATCCGGAGGGGTTCAGCCGGAATCGGTTGCCCTGCCTCTTTCGCGCCGGCAAGCATCTCTTTGGCGATCACCGCCAGAGTCTCGTCCCACGCATCACGGGCGCCTGCCGAAAATTCCCGGTCCAACACTCGTCCCAAAGTCCAGATCAGCGCCTGACGCAGGGTTTCATAGTGGGCGGCCCTGACTCCGTAAGTGGCATGCCCGCGACCGAGATGGCGCCCTCATGTCCACCCGGAACAGCGGGCGCAGTGCCGGATCCAGTTCGGTGTCGAAAACGGGCCAGACCGCCGCTTTCCAGCACTGGAGCGATACCTCAAAGGTTCTCCATTCTTGCCCGCCGCGACCTTTCAGGTCGCGATAACGGAAGGCCGACCCAGCAAGATCACCCGGCCCTGTAGTCCAGTCATACCAAGCCGAAAGCCTAGCGCAGCCGCCGGCACTCCCTGGCGCTCGTGGCTCTGCGCAATCACCATCTTGCCGAGCCGCGACCGCAAGGGAGTGTTTGTTCGAGCGATGCGCGGCTGTTCACCCAACCGGTGCACCACCGATTAGCGCAGCCCCTCCCAAGCAAGGCCTAAACTTCCGTTTTAACGGAATCAAGCCATCCCTACAGCCGTCAGCAGCGCGCGAACGTCGCGACCTCGAATTTCCAAGATTTCCGGATCTTCCCGTCCCGCGTTACCACGGACACCCACGCCAATCCGGCTTAGTTGAACCAGCTTCGCAACTTCCCACAACACGACGTCCAAGATGCCCTACTATGCCTACTCGATCTACCTTTGGCTTTTCTCGATCTTGTCCGCTTCCTTCGAATGCAAAGCGGCACCGGTAGGGTCCCCAGTCTGCATCTGAAGTTCCGCCAGACGCCGATGCACGACGGCGCGGAGCGGATCGAAATCGAGGGCGCGCGCAAACTCCTTGATCGCTTGAGCGTACATTTTCTTTGTCGCATACGCGGTGCCGCGTTCCACCGCGAGATCCGCCTGCAGTCCTTGGTAATACTCCGACGCCGGGAACTGCTTGCCATCAGGAAACGCGGCACGCACAGCCTCCAGCGCCTTGTCACTGAAGTGCTGGGCGTTATAGACCCGCGCCAAGGTCAGGTACGCGTCCGGACGTGAGCGGTCCAGCGCGATCGCCATTCGGCTAGCGTCTTCCGCTTCGGTGAACTTCTGTTTCTTGAGGTACAACGACGCCAACGCATTGTACATCTCCGGGGTGACGGTCGTTGAGTGGGTGGCTTTTTCGAGCTCGGCGATCGCGGCGTCTTCCTGTTTGAGGTCCACATAGGCAAGCGCCAGGAAATAGTGCGCAGGCGTCATCGTCGCGTCTGCGGCCAAGGCCTTGCTGTTCAATTCCAGGGAGGCGCGGGGATCTCCGAGTTTGCGCCGGACCTCACCCAGCATCGAAAGAAGATGAGGCAAGCCAGGACTCTGTTTCAGACCCCGCTCCAGTTGCTCCTGTGCCTTTTCCGTCAGCCCTAGGTCAAGATAGAGCCGAGCTAGGTAGAAGCGCGCCCACAGAAGCTCCGGATCAATATCAAGCGCCTGCTGCAATTCCGCCTTGGCCTCACCCATCATCGCAGTCGATGCCTGCGAAAGATACACCAGTCCCAGCAGCATGTGTGCGGGCGCTGAGCGCGGATCGGTCGCCAGCACGCTCTTGCACTCGCGGATCGCAAGGTCGGTCTTCCCTTGTTGCATGTGCTGCGCGGCTGCACCGAGCTGCGCGCCCTGGCTGTCGCTACGAGGAGGCTGCGCCCACATCAAAATCGAAGCCAGGAGAAATACCAGGAGCCGAAGCACGGTCAGATTATACCCGAGGCTCTCAGCGCTTCGCATCGGCCTTCGCATCCGCCTCATCCAGCAGCAAAACCTGTCCGGCGCGAACATTGTCCAGCACCTGCTTCTTCCCGCTGGGCCACTCGATCTCAGTGCGGGCAAGCGTCGAGTTGCCCAGCCCGAATGACAAACGCGTATCGCTGGTGCTGAGGTAGCTACCGTAAGGGTTGATTTCCCGCAGCTGGGTGCGGCCCCCGGCTAGTCCGGGTCCGGCAAAGGTGGTCACCCGCACCTTGGCGCCAATCCCGAAACGATTGCTCTCGCGGCCGCGGGCACGGATCGAGATCCAGTGATTGCGGTTCCCCCCGTTGTTGTGCAGCAGCAGCGGGCTCCCGCCGGCATCGCTGACCACAACGTCCACGGCACCGTCGTTATCGAAATCCGCCACCGCCAGGCCCCGGCCCACGTGCTGGATACGGAGCGCCGGACCGCTTTCCGCCGAAACGTCGCGAAAACGACCGCCGCCCAAGTTCCGGTAAAGCAGGTCGGCTTGTCGGTAAGACAGCTTCGGGTCGTACAGCGTCACATTGTCCGTGACGTGGCCGTTGGTGACATAGATGTCCGGATAACCGTCGTTGTCGTAGTCGAAGACCTTGGCTCCGAAACCGAGCGTCTTCACGCTGGACGGCAACCCGGCTTTGACCGTACCGTCTTCGAAAAGCAGCTTTCCCAAGTTGCGGTACATCGGGTTGTATTGGCCCGAAAACGCGGTGAAGAAGATGTCCGGCAGGCCATCGCCATCAAGGTCCACGATCTCGGTGCCCATCCCGGCCAGAGCCTTGCCGTTCATGTCGAATCCGACTCCGGCACCATAGGTGATGTCGTCAAAGGTACCGTCGCCCTTGTTGCGGTACAGGAAATTGCGCACACCGTCGTTGGCAACGAAGATATCGGGCCAGCCATCGCCATCCACATCGCCGATGGCTACCCCCAAACTCTTGCCGGCCGGATTCGCCACGCCGGCTTTGCGGGCGACCTCCGTGAACGTGCCGTCCCGATTGTTGTGGTAGAGCAACGCCGGTGTCCCGTCGAACTGCTGCGGATCGCAATACATGCGGTAGCCCGGTTTGTGATAGCCGCAGTACGGCGCCTTTTTCAGATCATATTCGATGTACCGTCCCACAAACAGATCCAGGTAGCCGTCGCGGTCGTAGTCCACCCAGGCGGCGCTGCTGCTCCACCCGCCGCCGCCCACTCCCGCCCTGGCAGTCACCTCACTGAAGGTCCCGTCGCCATTGTTGCGAAAGAGCTGATTGCCGCCGTAGCCGGTGACATAGATATCCAGGTAACCGTCGTTGTCGTAGTCGCCCACGGTCACGCCGGTCGCGAACATCCCATTGCCCGCGACGCCCGCCTTGGCCGTTACATCCGCGAATTTCCCGTTCCCCAGATTGCGGTAGAGCGCATTGCCCGGCGATGGCTTGCCGTGGGCTAGGTCGGCTCCGTTGGCGAAGAACAGATCGGGCAGGCCGTCGTTGTCGAAATCGATCACGCCGACGCCGGAACCGAACGTCTCCACCATGTACTTCTCGGCGGAGGCCCCGTTTTCGTTGCGGAAGGTGATGCCGGACTGTGACGCAACTTCGGTGAACTGGACTCGATTCAACTGCGCGGGGTTGGCTGCGCGGGGCTCTGGCTTGCCCACCTGCTGGCCATAGACCACAAGCAGCAGGAGATTTGCACCGAAGATCAGGAGCGCTTTACGCAGGAGCGGCATCAACGGGGACCATTATATCGGTCGTTTGTATCGCTTCCGTGCTCCCTGCCAGAAAGCCGCGTCAACGTTTTGTGCCATGGCACCAGTATCGGCCGTTTTCCGCTTGGCCGACGGCTCGTCCCGACCTGTTGCTGCGGCTGCTTGATCAGCACTGAAAGTCAGATCGGCCATGAGAGCATTCTCCGTTCGCGATATTCCTCGGTCGCCAGGGCAACCGCCAGCCTATATTCGGTAGGAGCTCTGACGATCTGGCTGACGCGCAGGCTGGGAGCGTGTCTATCGATGATTTGTCTAACAGCGCCGTAGTCTCCATTGCAGCCAACGATCACAGACATCAACGCAAGTCGAGGAAGTTTGAGGGAATCTCCGTGTAGCCGCAGGGGATTGCCTTCGGGAAGATCCGGCGATCCGATTAGCCGGAACTCGTCCTCGTACCTCCAGCAGTCTGCCGTAACAGTTCAGCCCCGCGGATTGCCATGCGAAGGTGCCGGGCGAAAAAAGTCTGAAAAAACTTCGCTTCGGACCTGGACTTTTGGTGCGGAACCTGGCAACCTGGATGTTTGGGGTGCGCCAACTGCCAGCAACGGG